>CACMQQ010000040.1 GCA_902615915.1 uncultured Fidelibacterota bacterium | reverse complement strand
CGAATACTCATCCGGGTCTTGGAGTCAGATTCAAAATGATATTGATGGCGAGGCAGCAAATGACTACTCTGGCCTTTCCGTCTCCATGAACTCTAGCGGTGATCGGGTCGCGATCGGTGCTATAAACAATGATGGTACCGCAACAGACGCAGGTCACGTGCGCGTTTACGATCTCAAACCAGGCCCTCCCACCATGACCATTACCGCCACGGATGGCTCTAACGCCGTCGCGGATGGAGCGACCACCAATGACGCTACGCTTACCGTTACTTTTACTGCAAGCGAAGCGACCACCAATTTTGCCGCCAGCGACATCACCGTCTCGGGCGGTGCGATCAGCAACTTTGCAGCCACCAGCTCTACCGTTTATACCGCAACCTTTACGCCAAGCGCTGCTGGCGCGACCACGATCGATGTGGCCGCAAACAAATTTACCAACAGCGACGGGATCAATAATGTCGCCGCTACCCAGTTCAACTGGACCTACGATAATGTAGGACCGGTTATTTCTTCCGTTTCTTTAGCTGCTACCAACGCGACGATCGCTGTTACGATGAGTGAAGCTGTTTACAACACCAATGGGGGAAGTGGAAATTTAGAAGCAACCGATTTTAGTTTATCACTCTCAGGCGGTAACGCTACGCTATCCTCCGCAACGCCATCCAGTATTTCTATTAACGGTAACGTCTACACTCTTGGCATCAATCTTTCTTCCAACATGGTCTACGGTAACGAAACGATCACAGTCACGCCTGTTGCTAACAGTGTTTACGATCTAGCAGGTAACGCTGCATCCACCAGTCAATCCAACAACAACGCTACCTTGAATGGGATCGCCCAGCAACTCGGTAGTGACATTAACGGTGAATCAGCTAATGACATATCTGGCAGATCCATTTCCTTCAACTCGGCTGGTGACCGGATCGCGATCGGAGCTTATGGCAATGACGGCAATGGAACAGACGCGGGTCAAGTACGGGTCTATGCGCTATCATCCGGTTCTTGGTCTCAACTTGGTGGTGACATCGATGGCGAGGCAGCCAATGATAGATCCGGCCAAGCTGTTTCGATGAACTCTAGCGGAGATCGCGTAGTGATCGGCGCGTATCACAACGATGGTAATGGAACTAAATCTGGTCACGTGCGCATCTATCAGTACTCCTCTGGATCATGGAGTCAGCTGGGTTCTGATATTGATGGAGAAGCAGAGGGAGACGAATTTGGCTTGTCAGTTGCTATGAACGATGCTGGTGACCGTATAGCGGTCGGCGGTCATGAAAACGATGGCAGCGCATCGAGAGCCGGTCACGCCAGGGTCTATTCTTATAATGGTTCAGCTTGGGTGCAATTAGGCGCAGATATTGATGGAGAAGGGGTAAATGATAGATTTGGTCGTACCATTTCTTTAAATTCGGCAGGTGATCGAGTGGCCATTGGAACGGGTGAGAACGATGGAACTGCCAATAACGCCGGTCACGTACGTGTTTTTTCTTATAATGGTTCAGCATGGACACAACTCGGTGCAGATATTGACGGTGAAGCAGCCGGCGATTATTTCGGTCATTACGGTTTGCAAATGAATGCTGCGGGTGATCGTCTTGTCGTTGGAGCCCATCAAAACGATGGCACTGGATCCAACGCGGGTCACGCCAGAGTCTATTCTTATAATGGTTCAGCTTGGGTGCAATTAGGCGCAGACATTGATGGAGAAGCGGCGAGCGATAATTTTGGTTATGCTGTATCGATCAATGATGCGGGTAGTCGTATTGCTATTGGAGCTCTATATAATGACGGCAATGGATCTGACGCTGGTCATGTTCGGATCTATGATTATTCACCTGATACTGATAGCTGGAGTCAGGTTCAAAGCGATATTGACGGGGAGGCTGCAGAAGATAGAAGCGGCTATGGTGTCTCTTTGGCTGCATCTGGTGACAGAGTCGCGATCGGTGCCAATCTTAATGATGGAACAGCGAACAATGCCGGCCATGTACGTATCTTCGATCTAAAACCTGCACCAGATACGGTAGGCCCCATTATGACCATCACCGCTACCGATGGATCTAACGCAGTTGCCGATGGCGCCACCACGAACGATAATACGCTAACGGTCACTTTCACCTCCAGCGAAGCGACCACCAACTTTGCCGCAAGCGATATCACTGTCTCCGGTGGTGCGATCAGCAGTTTCTCTGCGACCAGCTCAACGGTCTACACCGCTACCTTTACACCAAGTGCTGCCGGCGCCACCACCATTGATGTAGCTGC
>CACMQQ010000039.1 GCA_902615915.1 uncultured Fidelibacterota bacterium | reverse complement strand
TCTGTATGCTATTTCTTCAATACACGATATTTTCATGCCCTGTCTTTTTTCGATGGTTTGAACAAATAGAGATGCTTCGATTAATGAATCAATGGTGCCGGTGTCCAGCCATGCATACCCTCTCCCCATTTTATTGACATGCAGCCTTTTTCTTTTTAAATATTCAACGTTAGTATCGGTTATTTCTAATTCGTTTCTGGCAGATGGTTTTTGCTTTCTAGCTATTTCAATAACGTCGTTAGGGTATAAATATAAACCTGCAACAGCATAATTACTTTTAGGATTCAATGGCTTTTCTTCAATTGAAATAGCATGACCTGTTTCGTTAAAGCTTACTACTCCATATCTTTTTGGATCATTTACATAGCAGCCAAAGACAACAGCTTTGGATTCTTTTTCAACAATTTTAGTTGAATTCCTGAGTTTTTTAGGTAGATCACTTCCATAAAAAATATTATCGCCAAGAATAAGCGCAACGCTATCTTTTGATATAAATTTTTCGCCGATTAAAAATGCTTGTGCTAGGCCATCTGGGCTTGGCTGTATAGCATAATCAAGAGATAAACCATATTTTGAACCATCCCCTAATAAATAATTATATTTATTTATATCATGTGGGGTAGATATTATTAGAATCTCTTTTATCCCTGCTAGCATTAAAGTAGATATTGGATAATATATCATTGGTTTATCATAAACGGGTAAAAGTTGCTTACTAACGGACTTTGTTGAGGGATAAAGTCTTGTTCCACTTCCACCTGCTAAAACTATTCCTTTCATAGCTTATTAAAATCTTTATTTAAATTTGAATGAATAGACCCTTGTTTGGAAACATTTTGAATTTTCTTTTCAATAAAACTCTTTGAGCCTAAATAATAGTCATTGATGTGTTTATTGTCATTGTCTAGTTCAACAACTAAGGGTATTCCTGTAGGAATATTCAAGTCGATAATGCTTGTTTCTGATAAATTTTTTAAAATCATAATTAAAGCCCTTAAGGAATTACCATGAGCAACAATTAAAATCTTTTTATTTAGTTTAATTTGATTTAAAACTTCGTTAATCCACATTGGTTTAAACCTATTTACAACATCTTTTAATGACTCTGAAAGAGGAGAAACAATACTAGAGTTATTATCAGGATTCTTAAAAAGAGTAGGCTCTCTCATTGCTGGAGGAGGCACATCAAAGCTCCTTCTCCATAGTAAAACTTGTTTTTCTCCAAATTTTTTTGCTGTATCTTTTTTGTTAAGACCTTGAAGTTTACCATAATGTCTTTCGTTTAATCTCCAGTCTTTTTTTATTTGAATCGGATTTATTTTTAAATTACTCATACAAATATCTAAGGTTTTAATAGCTCTTTTTAGAAATGAGGTGTATGCTATATCAAATTTAAAACCTTTTTTTTTGAGAAGTTCTCCCGCATTCGCTGCTTCTTTTATACCGTTTTTTGATAAATCAACATCGACCCAACCGGTAAATTTATTTTCCAAATTCCATATACTCTCGCCATGTCTTAAAATAACTAATTTATTCATTTTCGATACCTAGTCTCTCTTGTGAATAAATTAATTCTTGTATTTTTCTCCACCATCTTTCGTTGTCTATATACCATTTTATTGTTTTTACAATACCACTTTTAAAGTCTTCATTTGGCCTCCAATTAAGTTGACTTTGAATTTTTTTTGAGTCAATGGCGTATCTAAAATCATGGCCTGGCCTATCGTTAACAAAGCTTATAAGATCAGCATAGGGTTTCAGATTTTTTCTTGGCTTAAATTTGTCCATTTTTTGGCAAATAATTTTAACTAAATCAAGATTAGAATATTCATTTCCCCCCCCGATATTATACGTTTCACCAACAACACCTTCATAAAGAACTTTAGCGATTGCATCACAATGATCTTCTACATAAAGCCAGTCACGAATATTTTCACCTTTGCCGTAAATTGGCAAAGGCTTTTCATCAAAACAATTTGCTATTATAAGTGGTATTAATTTTTCAGGGAATTGGAATGGACCATAATTATTTGAACAATTAGTAACTATTGTAGGAATTTTGTACGTTTTGTTCCAGGACCTAACTAAGAAATCTGAGCTAGCTTTTGATGCTGAGTAAGGGGAATTAGGATTGTAAGGAGTTTTCTCATTAAAATACCCTTTTTCCCCAAGAGATCCAAAAACTTCATCAGTACTTATGTGAATAAAACGAAATTTATCTTTTAATTTTTTTGACAATGTACTGAAATATATTCTAGTAGCGTTTAACAAATAAGATGTACCAA
>CACMQQ010000038.1 GCA_902615915.1 uncultured Fidelibacterota bacterium | reverse complement strand
AGTTTAAAAAAAAGGAAGTACCTGGCAATAAAGTAGCAATAACATTGCTTTTTGATAATAGATCTATGCTACGACTGTTGCTCGCCATTAGGTGGTCAACGGATACTGCTCCAGTTTCAATGGCAAGCTCAATTCCTCCTATGTCTTCAAATTCATCAACATGCAACCTGGGCTTTAAACCAAAATTTTTTCCACATTCGATTATTTTTCTAGTTTGATCAATATCAAAATATCCTTTTTCACAAAAAATATCATTAAAAATAGCTATTCCTTGATCAGCAACCTTAGGTATCATTTCGTTGCATATTATATTTACGTATTTATTAGGATTATCTTGGTATTTTTTAGGAAATGCATGAGCCCCCATAAAAGTTGGTATAATATCAATGGCATGGTCATTATTCACCGCCTCTAGACATGATAAAGATTTTAATTCGCTATCAACGCTGAGGCCATAGCCTGACTTTGCCTCAATTGTAGTGGTTCCAAATCTAATAAATTCATCCATTTTTAACATTAAATTATCAATAATATTTTCTTCAGAAGATTTATTAACACTATCAATTGTTGAAACGATACCTCCTCCATTAATTGCAATTTGCTCATAGGACATTCCTTTCAATCTCATAAAAAATTCATCATGTCTTGTGTTTAAAAATACAGGATGAGTGTGAGGGTCAACAAAACCAGGAGTTATCATTTTACCTTTACAATCAATTTCTATCTGAGATGGTTTGTAATCATAAGATTTGATAATTTCATCCTCAAGGTACAAATACGATTTGTTATCTTTAATTAGCCCTTGTTCGTTGGCGCTGATAATTGTATTGAAATTCTTTAGAAGAATGGAATTGCTAGTCATCATTTAACATAGGAATATCAACATTCCATTTTCTAGCATTTTCTATTGCGGTTTCATATCCAGCATCTGCATGCCGAATGATTCCCATTCCAGGGTCACTAGTTAGAACTGCTTTTGCTCTTCTTTGCATATCATCACTTCCATCAAGGCAAATAACTTGACCTGCATGAACGGATAAGCCCATCCCAACGCCACCACCATGATGGATTGAAACCCAAGTAGATCCACTAGCAGTGTTTATCAAAGCATTTAATAAAGGCCAATCTGCAATAGCATCAGAACCATCGATCATTCCTTCCGTTTCTCTGTATGGTGAAGCAACTGATCCGCAATCTAGGTGATCCCTACCAACAACTATTGGAGCAGACAAAATACCGCTTTCTACCATTTTGTTCAGCTCTTGTCCAAAGATGGCTCTCTGTTTATAATTCAGCCAACAAATCCTAGAGGGTAGGCCCTGAAATTGCACTTGCTTTGATGCAAGCTTTATCCACCTACAAAGCGACTCGTCATATGGAAATAGCTCTAAAATCTTTTCATCTGTCTTAAAAATATCATTTTCATCACCGGATAATGCAACCCATCTAAAGGGCCCTTTGCCCTCACAAAATAAATCTCTAATATAAGCTGGTACAAAACCGGGGAAATCAAAAGCATTCTCCAAACCAGCTTCTTTGGCTTGTCCTCTAAGATTATTTCCATAATCAAAAGCTACAGAACCCCTTTCTTGAAGTGTTAAGATAGCTTGACAATGTTCATAAATAGTTCTTATGCTTTCTTTTTCGTATTTTTTAGGATTAGTCTTTCTCAAATCATTTGCCTCATCAAGTGACATACGGTTAGGAATATATCCATCTAATATATCATGCGCAGAGGTTTGGTCGGTAATGACGTCAGGAATAAAATTTACATTAATCATATAATTAAGAACATCAACTGCATTACCTAAGAGACCTATGGAAATAGCGCGATTATTTATTTTGGCTTCCTCTGCCATTTTAATAGCTGTTTCAATATTATTTGCCTTTTTATTTAAATAACCAGTCTGCAATCTTCTATCAATTCTATTTTCATCTATATCAATACATATAGCTATACCATTATTCATTGTGATAGATAATGGTTGAGCCCCACCCATGCCTCCTAAGCCTGAGGTAACGACTATTTTACC
Organism: uncultured Fidelibacterota bacterium; assembly: GCA_902615915.1. Taxonomy (GTDB): domain Bacteria; phylum Fidelibacterota; class Marinisomatia; order Marinisomatales; family TCS55; genus TMED144. The sequence goes on along the minus strand of CACMQQ010000038.1, from coordinate 645 downwards.
AGATAAGTCAGAATCAAAGTGCTTTTTTCCAACTGCTGCAAAAGTCTCATAAGTGCCCTGCAGAATGCCTTGCGTTCCTATATATATCCATGAACCCGCAGTCATTTGACCATACATTATTAATCCAAGCCTATCAAATTCATTAAAATTATCCCAGTTTGCCCATTTTGGTACAATATTTGAATTAGCAATTAAAACGCGAGGAGAATGTCTGTGTGTTTTGAAAATTCCCACAGGTTTTCCAGATTGAACTAGCAATGTATCATCGCTATTCATTCTTTTTAGACTGCTAATTATTGCATTGTAAGATTTCCAATCCCTTGCAGCCTTTCCCTTACCCCCATAAACAATTAAATTTTCAGGGTCTTCAGCAACATCAATATCTAGGTTATTTTGTATCATCCTAAAAGCAGATTCTATCTGCCAATCTTTGCAACTTAGTTTGTTGCCTCTAGGCGAGTATATATTTTTTTTATTCATAATAAATTAATTTATTGAATAATTATTTATATAATTCATTTTTTATTGAACGAAAATATCTTGGGTTATGTGACATTACATTATAAGAAAAAAAAGCAAAATCATTTATTGATGCAATTTTCGAATACTTAATTTTGTTTACAACTTGATCAGATGTTTGATTGT
>CACMQQ010000037.1 GCA_902615915.1 uncultured Fidelibacterota bacterium | reverse complement strand
GAATACTGTTAACATAAACAAAAAAAAGATAGAAATAGGTAAGACAGATATACTTTTTAAAGTAAAGGGGATGGTCTGCTCATTTTGCGCACAAGGCTTACAAAAAAACCTTTCAAAGCTATCCTACATAGATAAAAAAAACTATACAAAAGGTGTTAAAGTCAGTCTCAAAGATCAAATTACAATCATTTCAACGAAAGAAGGAGCAAAAATAGATTATGATCTTGCAGTGAAAAAGATAGTTGATGCAGGATATAATGTTGAAAAAGCCTATCACAATCCAACCGGTTTAAAAGTAGAACAAGTTTCGCTGAATGCTTCGAAACAAAATGATTAACAAAAATAGTTTGATAGATATTTAATCATGAATAAAAATAAATTTTTAGATATTATTGCACTCTTCTCTTCATCTGGAACTTTAATTTGTTGTGCGCTACCAATGACTGTAGCGACTATTGCTGGAGGCGCAGCATTGAGTTCATTGGTGAGCTTATTCCCTTTTTTAGTTACACTATCTCAGTATAAGAATGCTATCTTTTTATTTTCAGGTTCTATGATCGCGCTCAATGGCTATTTATCATTTAAACCCGTTAAAGAGATTGCTTGTGACGTTGAATCTGGAGAGGTAGGCTGCGAGGTCGCAGGCGAGTACAATCGAAAAATGTTTTACATCTCATTGGGTATATTCTCAGTTGGTGTATTCACTGCCTATCTTCTTGGGCCCATTGCATCACTATTTGGATAAACAAATGATACGTTTTATCCTTGTTTTGTATTGTTGGGTGGGTATCTTAATTGCTCATCCAACAACATTTAAAACTGGAAAAGTATTATGGCTTATAAAGAACAGACAATTTTCTGATCTTCGTTTTGGCTATAGCGCATCCCATAAATGGCTTTTAGGTGCACGCTATCTAGAATTTGATAATAGCAAAGAACTGCTTTTCAACTCTAATTGGTTGATTAAAAGATGGAATCAAACTGGAGCGCAAGGAAATTTATATCTTTTAACAAATTTTAATGACAATAGCTTTCATTATGGTGTGCAAGGAGACTGGGAGAACAGAAGATGGTATGTTGCCCAAATGATAGATTCCTATAACAATGATATTTCATTTGAGTCCAGGATAGGATGGAGTCCTTATTTAGTTGATTATGATGGTTTATCAACATGGATAATATTGCAGAATATGAATGGACAAATTAAACCTATATTAAGATTTTTTAAGGATAATTTTTTAATCGAATACGGATCACGCAACGGAGCCTATTTTTTGACACTAATGATGCATTTTTAAATCAACTTAAACTTTGAATATCAATTCCTTCATTTTCTTGACATTGAATGATATAATCGATTCCACATGCCAGTTTCATAGCCAATTTTGAAGATGGTTCTACAACTCTCCAAAACGGCGTTATTTTTTTTATCCCTAGCATATGCTCTTCATAAGATGCTTCAGAAATAATTCTTAATGAAATTCCTGTAACCATTGGGCATGACATCTGAGCATCAAAATCCACAGCCATATCTTTTCTTAATGACTTCACATTTTTAAAATTACCTTTAGGGATATTGCAAACATATTGATTCACAATTTTTGGAGTAGGTATAAACATCTTTATGCCCTTAGGCATATCAGACCATGATTTAGGATTTATTTTAACCAGTGGCTCTTTATCGCAATCCCTTTTTTCAACCCACGTTTTTTTGATCTTACTCATTCAATGCATTTATTATTTCATTCATAATTATCTTATTTGACGGTCTTTCTTTATAATCAAACGCAATGTATGCATAAGTTACTTTGCGATCTTTATTAATTACGTAGGTGCTTGCATACGGTATACCTTCTCGTTTTGAATCTGCATATCGTGAATCAATAATGCCAAAATAATCAAAAACACCACCTGAATTATCCTCCAAAAAATTTATTGAATTTTTCCGATAAAGTTGCTTCTGCAAACTTTTGCTTTTACTGTAATTTTCATTGCTTATTGCATATATTTTTACTTTTCTGGGTAGATTTAGTTTTGACAGCTCAACTAGCTGTTTTCTGCAATGGGGTCACCAAAAACCTCTAAAAAATACCAATACAATTGTACTTTCTTCCGATAAAATGTCATTGACAAATGATACTGCATTGCCCTTTTTATCGATTGCGCTAAAATCTTCAACTATCGAGTCTTTATATATATTAACAGAATCATTTGGTACCAAGCTTTGGCAGAATCCCATTGAAAAAAAGCACAATATTAAAAAAAAATTTGTCATATTATTTTTAATTCTTGTAAATATATACCTTAGGTTTTCCATTTGATTTAATATAGCCGCGATACATACCTTTGGTGTTAAATGGCATTGCGATATTTCCTTTAGCATCAATGCAAACTACTCCGCCGCTTCCGCCAAGCTTACCCATTTTTTTAATAGCGGTATTTGAAGCCTTATTCAAAGAAAAACCTTTATATTCCATCATTGCGGAAATATCGTGAGCAACTGCTGATCGAATGAAATATTCACCTGTACCAGTAGCTGAGACAGCGCACGTTTTATTATTAGCATATGTTCCAGCACCAATTATCGGTACATCTCCAATTCGCCCCCAACGCTTATTGCTCATTCCTCCCGTTGAGGTGCCAGCTGCTATATTCCCAAACTTATCTAATGCTACACATCCAACTGTTCCGTATTTTTCTTGTTCATCAGATTTCATTTTTTGCAATGCATTCCATCGACGTTCAGTGAAAAAATACTTAGGATCTACAATCTCAAGTTTCTGTTCAGCTGCAAATTTATCTGCACCCTCCCCGGCTAAAAGCACATGCCAAGTCTCTTCCATAACTTTTCTTGCAGCAGAGATCGGATTTTTAACAGTCTTAAGTCCAGCTACTGCTCCGGCCTTTAAATTTTCCCCATTCATTAA
>CACMQQ010000036.1 GCA_902615915.1 uncultured Fidelibacterota bacterium | reverse complement strand
CATGGCAGAGATGGTATCGTATCTATAGCAAATAATATCCATGAAAAAACCTCTCTTTTAGCTAGCTCATTGGCTAAATCAGGGTTCAAAATTGTACACAACCAATTCTTTGATACTATAAGGATTGAACTTGAAAAGAGTCAAAGCGAATTAATAAAAAAGGAAGCATTGAAAAATTATATTAACCTGAGATATTTTGACAATCATGACATTGGTATTTCGCTCGATGAAACTGTCAATGATAATGATTTAATTGATATACTGTCTACGTTCAACGCAAAAATTACTGATACGGTTAATTATAGCATAGAGTTCAAAAGAATTTCAGATTTTATGAGACATCCGGTTTTTAATTCTTATCAATCTGAAACTGAAATGATGAGATACATTCATAAACTTGAAACAAAGGATCTAGCTCTTAACACCAGCATGATTTCATTAGGTTCCTGTACTATGAAATTAAATGCTGCAACCCAGATGATCCCTGTTTCTTGGAATGAATTCTCTAATCCTCATCCTTTTGCGCCCCTTGATCAAAATAAAGGATATTTAAAACTCTTCGATGATCTTTCTAATTGGCTCAAAAATATTACTGGGCTTGAAGGATGCTCTTTGCAGCCAAATTCCGGCGCTCAAGGAGAATACACTGGTCTTTTAACAATCCGAGCTTATCATATTGATAAAAAAAATACCGAAAAAAATATTTGTTTAATACCTGAGTCAGCGCATGGTACAAATCCAGCTAGCGCTGTGATGGCAGGAATGAATGTAGTTCCAATAAAATGCGATTCTATGGGGAATATTGATATTGAAGATTTAAAGGATAAAATTCATTCTCACAAAGATCAAATTTCTTGCATGATGGTGACCTACCCTTCAACCCATGGTGTTTTTGAAGAATCAATTAACGAAATATGCGATTTGATTCATAATGCCGGTGGATTGGTTTATTTAGATGGGGCAAATATGAATGCAATTGTGGGACTATCTAAAGTTGGAGATCTTGGAGTTGATGTATGTCATATTAATCTGCATAAGACATTTGCTATTCCGCACGGAGGTGGTGGTCCTGGAATGGGACCCATATGCGTTAAGGAGCATCTCATACCTTTTTTGCCCGGTCATCCTATTACCGGTCATGCCGAAAAATCAATCACCGCTGTCAGCGCAGCTCCATTCGGAAGTGCAAGCATTCTACCCATTTCCTGGTCCTACATAGCGCTTTTAGGTAACAAAGGTTTAAAGGAATCAACTGAGATAGCCATTCTAAATGCAAACTATATGGCAAAAAGGATCGAAAAACATTTTCCTGTTTTATATAGAGGACTTAGCGGCAACTCAGCTCATGAATTTATCATTGACTTAAGAAATCTAAAGTCTGAAACGGGTATAAGTGATGAAGATGTGGCAAAAAGACTAATAGACTATGGATTCCATGCTCCAACAATGTCATGGCCTGTCCCAGGAACACTTATGATAGAACCAACAGAGAGTGAATCTAAAGAAGAAATGGATCGTTTCTGCGATGCCATGATAGCTATTAGAAAAGAAATAGATGAAGTGGTGGAGGGAAGGATTAATATTAATGACAATCCCTTGTCCAACGCTCCCCATACTGCTATTGAAGTAATGTCAGACAACTGGGAACATAGCTATTCTAGAGAAAAAGCTGCTTATCCTGCTGATTGGCTTAGTGATTATAAATATTGGCCGACCGTATCTAGAGTTGATAATGCACATGGGGATAGAAATCTTATTTGCTCATGCCCTCCAATTGAAACTTATTCAAAACAATAACGTTCTAAATTAGCAATGTTTAAATTTCTTAAAAATGATGTATTAAGAATACTTGACGAAACTCAAAATGAGAGAGTCAAACTTGAAGAGCATAAACTCTATTATTCTATTCAATCATTAGATGATTTAAAAATTTTTATGGAAAATCATGTATTCGCTGTTTGGGATTTTATGTCTATTCTCAAATCATTGCAATCCCAACTAACATGCACATCTGTTCCATGGATTCCTTCTGAAAAGGGTACGCCAGCAAGACTTGTTAATGAAATAGTGCTCGAGGAAGAAACCGATATTGATCAATATGGTCATTATGTCAGTCACTTTGAGATGTATTGCAACGCTATGGTTCAAGCAGGTGCCGATACTGGACCAATAGATGAGTTTTTATTTAATCTCATAAATAATCCATTGCCAGTTGCTTTGCAAAAATCAAGAATTCCAAATCCCGCACTAGAGTTTGTCAAAAGCACTTTCAATAGCCTAGATAAAGCTCCTGCGCACGTAACTGCAGCTATTTTTACTTTTGGAAGAGAACAGGTCATTCCCGATATGTTTCGATCTATAATCTCCAAAATGAATAGAGAATTAAAAGGTAAGCTGAAATCTTTTTTATATTACATTGACAGACACATCTCTTTAGACGAGGATGAACACACCCCTGCAGCTTTAAAAATGGTAAAAGAAATTTGTGGAAATGATGAAAAAAAATGGCAAGAAGCGACTGAAGCTGCGCAAAAGACAATGTCATGCAGAATTCGTTTTTGGGATGGAATTTTATCCCAAATTAATTCTACTTAATTTAAAAAACTACCTACCAAGTAGTTTTTGACACTATTTACTATATTTACACTTTCAATACTATTTTTAAGATTTTCTTCTGTATTTACCCTCACAGGTAGATAATTGTCAGAATGGCCAAACCATTGATTGTCAACTTGATACTCAAATAAAACCTCTCTGGTGCTTCCAACAAAAGATTGTTCAAAGGATAGCTTGAGCTCTTTTGATAATTCTCTCATTGTAAAACTTCTTTCTGCCTTTTTTGCCTTTGAAACCTTATTTTTAATTTTAATAGCTTTGGTATTTTGCCTTTCAGAATAAGAAAAGACATGTAAATAAGAAATGTTAAGAGACTCAATAAAATCATAAGATTTTTGAAAATCGTCATCTGTCTCACTTGGGAATCCAACAATTATATCTGCCCCTATGCAAGCATCGGGAATCAAACTTTTAATATGTTCGATTCTTTCCTTGTAAAGCGAAGTTTGATATTTTCTTCTCATCAACTTTAAAATCCTGCTAGATCCAGACTGCAGAGGAATGTGAAAATGAGGCATAATTTTTTTTGATTTTGCACAAAATTCTATTATATCGTTTGATAATAAATTTGGCTCGATAGAAGAAATTCTAATTCGATCAAGATCATTCAAATCATTTAATGAAACTAAGAGGTCGATAAACTTTTCATGGCTATTAACTCCAAAATCGCCAATGTTTACACCAGTTAAAACAATTTCTCTCGCGCCTGATGATATTGCTTGTTTTGCTGACATTAATGTTTTTGAAACAGTGCTGCTTCTGCTAGCTCCTCTTGCTAAAGGTATAGTGCAAAAAGTGCAATTATAATCACAACCGTCTTGAACTTTCAAATAGGACCGCGTTCTGTCATTAGAGGAAAAGGATGGTTCAAAATGGGAAACGCTATTTATTTCTGAGTGGAAAAGTTTGGTCATGTGATTCAATTCAATTGAATCTAAATGATCCAAAAGATTAAACTTTTCCTTTGCGCCAAAAATCATGTCAACTTCTTTTATAGCAGCTAATTCTTCAGGCTTAAGTTGAGCATAGCATCCAGTAACTATAATTGAAGAGCTAGGGTTTAGTCTTTTTGCTTGTCTTATTATTTTCCTTGCTTCTCTATCAGCATTTTCAGTGACTGAGCAACTATTTAAGACGTAAATATTTGCGTATTCATTAAAGCTTACTGTTTTAAAGCCCCTTGAGATAAAATCCCTTTTAATTGTTGAGGTTTCAGAAAAGTTCAGTTTGCAACCCATCGTGTGAAAAGCTACTTTTTTTTGCTGTGTGGCCATAAATTTTTTAAAATAAATTTGTTTTTATTAAAATTATGTAAATAATTTATAGTATGAAATTAATTCTAAAATCAATCAAAACAACTAACCAACTTAACTGGTGGTATTATCATGGGGGTACTTTTTAACGCATAGCGTAACAAGAAAAGTTTAATGAACCCCGA
>CACMQQ010000035.1 GCA_902615915.1 uncultured Fidelibacterota bacterium | reverse complement strand
TGATTTAAAAGAAAGAAAATGGTCAAATGTTCTAAATGCTGCGCTTATTAATGGTAAGAATGCTAACGCTATAGCAGTAAAAAATAATATTTTTTTTATATCAACGTTTGACGGCGTATATAAATATGATAAAATTTCCAATTTATCTGAATTTTATTCATATAACTTTATTAAAAATGTCAACGATGTGTATATTCATAACGAATTTGCTTTCTTTGGAACAAGAAATGGTTTGATTTCGTTTAGATATAAAAATAGGTAAAAATGATTAAATTTTTTCTCATAGTATTTTCCATATTTTCACTTAGTGCTCAAACAATGCGATCACCTATGGATCGCAAAAAAGATATCATTCGTGATTTTAACTTTAAAAATTATGTTATTTCTGATATACAAAATGACTCATTAAGAGTTTTGTCTTATGTTTCTATACCTAATGCTTCTCTTCAATTTTTAAAAGAAAATGATAAATTTATTAGCAACTATGAAATAACTATTACTTTGAAAAATGACGACGATGAACTGATCGGTAGAAAGAATTGGTCTAACAAAATCTTAACTAATTCTTATTTAGAATCAATTTCAAAAGAAATAAGCACACTACATTTTCATGAATTCAAAATCCCTTCTGGTAAATATTCTATTACTTCAGAACTTGCTGATATTGAAACCAGAGAAAGTAAAATCAAGCTCAAGAAAATCGAACTTGACGCTAAATCAAAAGTTGAGATTTATTCTATGTTCATAATTGATAGTCTAGATGGCTTTTGGGGCTTGAATCAAAACGAATTACCATTGTTTAATAATATTTTTCCTAGCCAATCGGACTTTATAACTTTTTTTGTTTCTGGAAAAATTGAGCCTGGAAATTTTAATCTAGACATTTCAATTACAAATGCCGGCAGAGACAAAATTTGGGATAATTCTATTGATATTAATTCTAAGAAAAATTCGTTTGTAAAAAGAATTTTGTTACCTAAGGATGTGTTGTCATCTGGACTCAGAAAAATGATAACTGTAAATATTTCGCAAAATAAATTTAAAGATAAGAAAACCTTAATTTTTGCTTCCAAAAGAGCTGGTATTGCGAGCTCAATTGGTAGCATGGATCAAGCAATTGCGAGCATGAGGTATATTCTTCAAGACAAAGAATGGAAAGAATTCAAAAAGGCTAATAAAGATGATAGAGAATTGATATTTCTTGATTACTGGTCAAAAAAAGATCCCACCCCTACAACAAAAGAAAATGAACTTCAAAATGAATATTTTAAGAGAGTAGAATTCGCCAATTCAAATTTTAAAGGGTATAAAGAAGGTTGGGACTCTCAAATGGGCATGATATACATTTTATTTGGTAGGCCAGATGATGTTGAAGAATATAATGACCCAATTGGTAGATATTATCAGCAACGATGGCACTATTATAAAGTAAACAAGTTTTTTGACTTTGTTGATGAAAATGGTTTTGGTCAGTATAAACTTACAACACCCTTTTTTCACGGCCAGGTTTGGTAAAGGCTTATGAAGCTCTCTGATAAAGAATTAAAAGAGCTCAAGCATTTACTAGAAAGCACAAATCTTAATGGATATCCCAATTTACTAGATCTTAAGAAAAAAATTAGTTCAAATAATAAAGTTGAGCTCTTTATTGATGGCTCAGCAGATCTACAGTCAAAAACTGCTGGGATAGGTGGTGTTATCTTTGTTAATCAAGAAAAATTTAAATTCTTTTCAGAGTACTTGCATGACTCAACAAATAATGAAGCTGAATACGAGTCCTTAATCTTTGGTATTGAAATGCTAATTGAAAACAAATTATTTAACGCAAATATTTTCTCAGATAGTCAATTAGTTGTTAATCAGGTAAACGGTATTTATAAAATTAAAAATGATAGAATGAAGCTTTTACATCAAAGGGCTACAAGCTTACTAAGTTCTCTCAATGATTGGACATTTGATTATATTCCAAGAGAAAAAAATGCTATAGCTGATAAATATGCCGATCTAGGTAGAAGAAAAAGCAATTAGTTTATAAATAAATATTCCAATTCAATCTTTTGATTTAAATTATACTTATCAAATTTTCAATAATTATGATTGAGCTATGAATTTTTTAGAAAAATTAAAGAATCCGTTTAGTTGGATTTCAGGTGATGTAGCCATTGACTTAGGGACTGCAAATACTCTTGTATATATAAAAGGTAAAGGCGTCATGATTAATGAGCCCTCAATAGTTGCTAAATCTGTCCACGATGATAAGATTATCGCTGTTGGCTATGATGCAAAAGCCATGGTCGGTAGAACACATAGAGAGATTGAAACCGTTCGTCCACTAAGAGATGGTGTTATTGCAGACTTTAATATGACCGATGGGTTATTACAGGGATTTATAAATAAAATAAATATGAATAGACTCTCAAGACCAAGGATGGTTATTTGTGTTCCCTCAGGTGTAACTGAGGTAGAGCGTAGAGCAGTAAGAGATTCCGGTGAAAGAGCAAATGCGAGAGAAGTTTTTTTAATCGAGGAACCTGTCGCAGCTGCCATAGGTATTGGAATCGACATTTCTAAAGCAATTGGAAATATCATTATTGATATTGGAGGAGGGACAACTGAAATTGCAGTTATCGCCTTGAATGGTGTTGTTACTAAAGAGGCTATTAGGGTTGCTGGTGATGAAATGGATCAATCAATCATTCAATGGTTCAGAAATGAGCATAAATTGGAAGTTGGTTTTTCAACAGCTGAGTCAATAAAAAAATCTGTTGGTTCAGCTATGAGAATCAAAAGCGAAATGATTGAAGTTAAAGGAAGAGATCTAGTTTCAGGTATACCTAAGACTATCGAGGTATCTTCTGATGAGATAAGACAGGCTCTAAAAGATCCAATTAACTCTATTGTTGATGCGGTTAAAAGAGCACTTGAAAGAACACCTCCAGAATTATCTGCTGATATTCTTGATAGGGGTATAATAATGACAGGAGGAGGTAGTATGCTGAAAGGGATAGATCAGCTAATTCGAGAGAAAACCAATGTTCCTGTAAATATTGCTGAAGATCCATTGTTGTCAGTTGTTAGGGGTACTGGAAAAGTATTAGAAGATGTAAAAAAATATGAGTCTGTATTGATATAGATATTTAATGAGAGACATATACACATTAATTATTCGCAATAAAGATCATTTATTGTATTTTTTTGTGTTCTTTTTATCACTTTCTTTATTATTCAACAATGAATCACCTAATATTTTGCTCATAAGAGCAAAAGCCAATGATAGATTTTCTAAGCTCTATTCTCCGGTCGTTTGGTATAAAAACAATATTAATCTTAAAAATGAAATAAATTTTCTTAGAGAAAAAAACATTCAACTCTCTTTAAAAGTTGACGATCTAGTACAATCTGGTCTGCAAAATGAATACCTTAAAAAACTTCTTAATTTTAAAGAAGAAAGCACATATAATCTTCGGACTGCAAAAGTTATAAATCTTGGCTCAGGTCCAATATTTTCTTCATTGACCATTGACCTTGGTAGTAAGGACGGCATAAAAAAAAATCTTCCTATTATAACTACAAATGGAATTGTAGGTAAAACAATACTTATCAACGAAGAAACATCTCTTGTTCAAACCATAAATGATGCTAATTTTAGATTATCTGTTAAAATTTTGCCCTCTGAAGCAACTGGTATTATGAGGTTCTATGATAATGATGTTTTTGAAATTAGGGAAATCCAAAAAAATGCAAATATTAAAATTGGTGATAAAGTTGTGACGTCAGGTTTTAGTAAAATATATCCAGAAGGTTTAAATGCTGGAGTAATTGCAGAAATTATAGACAACCGAGGTAGTTTTCAAAAAGTCGCCAGATCAAGAAATCCATATAGTGAAAACAATAATTTGTATGTTTTTGTTGTTCAAGAGCAAAACTAAATGCTTAAAATTTTCCTATTTTCGTTATTAGTTGTTCTTTTTCAACTTATTTCATCAGAACTTTTAGCTATAAATCAAATTTCACCTGATTTTCTGTTGATATTTGTTTTGTATTCGACATTAATATTTGGAAGATTTAAAGGGATACTTATTGCTTTCTCATTAGGACTCATTTC
>CACMQQ010000034.1 GCA_902615915.1 uncultured Fidelibacterota bacterium | reverse complement strand
AAAACCATGCATTTTTGCAAAATTTTGAGCCCCTTCAGCGACTAAATGAATGTGATCAGTTCTTTCCATAACAAGCCTAGCTACAGATGATGGTGTCTTGATGCCCTCCAAAGCTGCAACAGATCCACAATTGTGGTTTGGGCCATACATAATCGATGCATCTAATTGTACAACACCATCTTCGTTTGGAAGTCCACCGTATCCAACAGACGTATCTCTTGGATCAAGCTCAGTCACATTCGCTGATTTTTCAATAGCATCCAACAGTGATCCATTTTTACGAAGTATATCCCAACCAGGCTTAAGAACATCTTCAGCCCAGTCTTTTCCCCTGCTGCAAAGAATGATAGGGTTGTTCATTTTTTTACTTTGTGGTGTATTTGTAAAGTTTCTTGCTCTAAGAAGAGGTAAAGAAATACCAAGGGAAGATAGTGATTTGATAAATTTTCTGCGATCGATCATAGATATAATCTCCTACTAATTTTTCAATATTAATATAAATCAGCTATTTATAGATTTCAACAGCCTTAGTTTTTTGCGATATTGAAAAAAAAATATTATTATAGGATAATGGAAAAGTCAGAATTAAGAGAGAATGTTGTTATAAAAGATCCCAAAATATCATCTCACGCATTCATAGCAAAAGGTGCACGGGTTATTGGTGATGTTGTAATGAAGGATTATAGCTCTATCTGGTACAACTCTGTAGCCAGAGGGGATATAAATCAAATAATCATTGGGGAACGCTCCAATGTGCAAGATAGCAGTGTTATTCATCTTGAAAACGATCAAGGTGTCATTATTGGAAATGACGTTACTATAGGACACAACTGCATTATTCATGGCTGTTTTATAGGTGATGGGGCTCTAATTGGTATGGGTTCGATAATTATGAACGGCGCAAAAATAGGGAAAGGAGCGGTGGTTGGAGCAGGTGCTCTAATCACTGAAAATATGGAAGTTGAAGATTATACCTTAGCCATCGGCCTTCCTGCAAAAATTGTCAAAACTTTATCTCCAGATACCTATGATAAAAATGTTCAATGGGCAAAGAAATATGTACAGTTATCTGAAATTCATAAAAAACACTTTGGATATAAAAAGTGAAACTGGGAAGAAATGACCCTTGCCACTGCGGCAGCCAAAGAAAATTCAAGGATTGTTGTGCAGAAACTTCTCCCAATTCGCAATATCAGAAAGTTGTTGGAATATTTATTTTTGTTGTGGTAGGTGCTTGGTTTTTGTTGGATATTTACAGTTCATCAAAAAATGCTGGAAGCTCATTACCTACTAACAGAGTTTGGTCTGAAGAGCATGGTCATTGGCATGAAGTTGGAGTCGATAACCATTCTCAATCGTATAGTAAAAGGCCTCCTGGGCTTGCTCCTAAAGGAAAAGTTTGGTCTGAAGAGCATGGTCATTGGCATGATATTGTTCCTCCAAAAAATCCAAATTTTAAGAGATGATTCTTAAAACAAATTTTATTCTTCTTGAGCTTATAATATAAATTCATTATTTTTTTTTGCATTTTTCGAGGTAAGATATGCAAATAGTGCTCGCTACGCACAATAAAGGGAAGATGTCAGAGATAAATAATCTTCTTTCCTCATCCTATGAGGTTCTGACGCTTGATCATTTTCCTAATATAAAGGATATACCTGAAACAGGTAAAACCTTAAAGGAAAATGCCTTCATAAAAGCAAGAACTGTATTCGAAATGACAGGTCTTCCATCTCTTGCAGATGACACCGGCCTTGAAGTAGAGTCATTAGGAGGAGACCCAGGTGTATATTCTGCAAGATATGCTGGAGAGCAAGCATCTTACCAAGACAATTGCGAAAAACTTTTGAAAAATATGATGCGCGTACCAAAAGAAGACAGAAAGGCGAAATTTAGGACTGTCATTGCTTACAAGGATGATAATAGAGAGCTTTTTTGCGACGGCTCTGTAAAGGGTGAGATAGCACAATCACCTAAAGGAAGTTTTGGCTTTGGTTATGATTCGGTCTTCTATTACCCGCCTCTTGAAAAAACTTTCGCTGAATTAAGCGAAGAAGAAAAGAATAGCATTTCGCATAGAGGTCGTGCATTGCGTAAGTTCTTATTATTATTTAATGATAAGAAGTAATTTTACTGAAAGGAATAGATTATAGCTCCAACGTTAACGGATTTTTAAAAACACTCTTGTTTTAACAATTTAACTATAACCGTTTAGAGGAGGCTGTTCTATCAGAAATAGAACAAATATAATCGCATTTTCTTTTTACAGCATGGCACTGATGTTGCAATTGCACTCAATGTCCTTTGCATCGGGTCTACTAAAAGTATCTAATAATATTGACACTTATGCCATAGATCCTTTTAAGAAAAAGAAATCCCTGTTTGCGATGTACTATGATTCTACCACATATGTTTATCGCGGTATATTAAGGTCCCCTATCAAATCAACATTTAATACAGAAATTGAAAAAGATTGGTCCTTTATTTATATCAGCGAAATATCTGAAAGTTCAATATTAAAAATTCCATATATCTCGACAGTTGAAAATTATTTGAATGAGAGAATGCTCTTTCAAAGAGAGAATAATCTATTAAAAATGATCAATGATACCCTTATAGTTGACCAAGAGTCATCAAGAATTTTACAAGACAATAGAGGTTCTGGAATTGAATTTATAGGTATTGATGCAGGACGATTAGGCAGGGTTTCTTTAACTGCTCGAGGAAATGTTACCTTAAAAGGCAATCTCGTTTTTCAGGATACAGAACTTGTTCGATCGAAATTGAATGAGACTCGCAATACACATTTAGAATTTGATCAAACTCAAAGAATAAGTGTTGAAGGAAAAGTTGGGGATAGGGTCTCAGTAAATGTAGATCATGACTCAGAAAGGGATTTCAATTGGGAGAATAATTTAAGGATTAATTATAAAGGAGAAGAAGATGACATTATTCAATCATTGGATGCCGGAAACGTATCGTTATCATTGCCTGGCTCTCAATCTTTAATGGGCTCTGCTAGCCATCAAGGCCTTTTTGGTGTTAAGACTGTTTCTAAGCTTGGACCTATGGACATTACTGCTATTGCATCAATTGTCAATACAGAAAAAAAATCTCAGGAATATAAAGGAAGAAGCGAATCTCAGTCTTTTAAAATCAAGGATCATAATTTTGTAAGGAATAAGTATTTCTTCATTCATGAGTGGTTTAGAGATGGTACATCCTCCATAGTTGACGGCCGTCAAGTTTTTATACCATCATTTTACCCCTTAGTGGATGGATTGCATAGAATTGGAAATATAGTGGTCAGAAATTTTGAACTTTATCAACTTGATCAATCAACCAATTCGGAAACAAACCCTGGCACTGCTTATGCCGATCTAGACAATCCCCAGGAAAGTTATGACCAAACAGGAAATTTCAAGCGTTTGGAGCAAGGTCAGGATTATATCTTGAGTGAAGATCTTGGCTATATTAGATTAAGACAAAAAGCAAACGATGAAGTCTTGGGTTGTACTTATGTCCTTGTAGACAGAGAAAGTGGCGATACTCTTTCTGTTATAGGGCAAGCTGTGTCAGAAATAAATGATTATCTAGAAATGAAAATGATTAAGCCGCGAAATCTTGTCCCCTCTCATCCAGTTTGGCCGTTGATGTTTAAGAATGTTTATTACCTTGGAACAAATAACATAAATAAAGAAGGTTTTGAGTTGAGAATTATAAATGACAGGCTCTCCGTGCCAAGCCACCTTGATTCAAAAGGAACCCCTTATATAACATATTTTGGATTAGACAGTTTGAATGAAAGTGGTGTTCGTACATTTGATCAAAAAGTTGACCTTACTAATTCAAATGTCATCAGCTTGGTTGATGGAGAATTGTTTTTTCCCGCTTTTCATCCTTTTGCAGCAGACTCTCTCCCGGATGGGAATCAAACCCAAGGACTGAAAGGTTCGCTTGGTGAGGGAAAGATGTACTTTAGCAGTCAACAAACCCAAATCAACAATGATAGTCGCTTTACGATCGAAGTGGACTATGCCAATCAAAGTGGAACAATAAATCTTGGATTTATGATTGTTGAGGGAAGTGAGCAGGTTTATAAGGGAGGGATTCCTCTTAAGCGAGGGATAGACTATCAAATTGATTACTTCAGTGGCACAGTGGTCCTTTCTGATGATGTTGATCCAAATGCTGATATTAAAGTTACTTTTGACAATCATCAGATTGTTACATTTGATAAGAAAACGATTTTAGGTATTCGTTCGCAAATGGATTTTGGAGAGAATTCATTCATTGGGGGAACTGCCTTATATTATAATCAATCTGTAGTGAATGAAAAGGTCGAGGTTGGCTACGAACCGATGAGAAATTTTATTTGGGGCTTGAATGGGCGAATGCAGAGAGAAATACCTTTCCTAACAAGAGCCTTTGATAGGCTACCTATCATTGAAACAGATAAAGCTTCTCGAATATCATTTGAAGGAGAATTTGCTCAAATTTTACCCAACCCAAACCCAATCAATAACTCTGCAACTGGGGATAGGAATGGTGTTGCATTCATCGATGATTTTGAGGGCTCAAAAAGAACTACTACAATCCCAATTTTAAGAAGATTTTGGAAGGAGTCTTCCGCTCCGATTGATCTATATTCGCGCAAATCCCTTAATCAGAGAAAAAGAGCGAACCTTCGCTGGTTCAATCCATTCATGCAAGTTAGGACAAAGGATATTTGGCCAAATCTATCGACCTCTATTCAAGCGCAGAATGAAACA
>CACMQQ010000033.1 GCA_902615915.1 uncultured Fidelibacterota bacterium | reverse complement strand
ATCTAATACAAAAGATTCTTCTGTTAAAAAATTAATAGATGGTATTCATTTAATAACTAATAAAATAAACAAAAAACTTAAAGAATTAAATGTTGTTCAATTTGGTGAGGTAGGAGATATCGTTGACCATGATCTTCATGAGGCACTTCTGATGAAGCAAGATCCTAAAATGAAAGATAATCAAATTATTGAAGTTTATGAAAAAGGCTTTAGGTATAAGGACAAGGTCATAAGACATGCAAAAGTTGTGGTAAACCAAACTCCATCATGAAAGATTTTTACGAAATATTAGGCGTTGACAAATCCTCTTCTTCAGAAGAGATAAAAAAATCATACAGAAAAATTGCCATGAAATATCACCCTGATAAAAACCCTAACGATAAAGAGGCTGAAAAAAAATTTAAAGAAGCCGCTGAAGCATATTCCATATTATCCGACCCAACTAAAAAGAATCAGTATGACCAATTTGGTCATGCAGGTGTTGGCATGGGTGGGTCAGGCACTGGTCAAGGGTTTCATGGAAGCATGTCAATGGAAGATATTTTTAGTAGTTTTGGAGACATCTTTGGAGCAGATTTTGATCCATTTGGGGGAATTTTTGGAGGTTCAAGGCGTAACTCTAGAACCAGAAAAGCCAGAGATTTAAAACTTGAAATTAAATTAACCTATCAAGAGATTTTCAACGGTGTTGATAAAAAAATTAAAATTAAAAGACATGAAACTTGTTCACTTTGTGATGGAATTGGTGCGAAAAAAGGTACAATGCCAACGTCTTGCAAGCAGTGCAATGGCACCGGGCAGGTTCGACAAATGTCTCAATCTTTCTTTGGCCAGTCTGTAACGGTTCGCGAATGTCCCATTTGTCAAGGCAGTGGTCAAGTAATTGAACACCCTTGTAATGAATGTGGTGGAAATGGTATTCAAAGAAAATCAGTTGAAATAAAAGTTAAGATTCCAGCAGGTGTATCAGATGGTCAATATATGACTTTGAACGGACAAGGAAACAAAGGCCCTAATGGTTGGGTTTCGGGTGATCTTATCATTTTTTTTATTGAAGTGGAACATGAAATTTTTACAAGAAATGACTTAGATGTAATTACTGAGGCCCAAATTGAATATCATGATGCAGTGTTTGGTGCTACGTTTGAAATACCAACATTGAATGGTAAAGCAAAGCTTAAAATTCCTTCTGGTATTCAATCTGGTCAAATTTTAAGGATGAGAGGAAAAGGCTTCCCAAAAGTAAGAGGATCGTCAAGGGGCGATCAACTTGTGAAGATTCAGGTAATAACCCCAAGATCCTTAAGCAGAAATCAAAAAAAAATAATCAAAAACTTGATGGAAAGTTCTGAAAGCTCAGGTCCTAAATTTAAACGAATTATGTTAGATTAATTCTTTTTTACAATGGGTTAAAAGTGTTTATATTAGGTACCATCTAATTATCTCGGGTAATATTTAATGAGCAATAAAACTAACAATTATTTTCAAAAAAATAAAAAACTGTTTTCTGATTTACTTGAGCTTGGCATTGTTGTTGCTTTTCTGTTTATGATAGTATGTATTTATGTGCCAAGAGCCATTTGGGATGAGGAAGAGTTTTACCAAAATAAAAGCCATTTTAATATGGAAAATTTATTTGATGCTCAAAATTTTTATAAATCAATTACTGGTGAATATTCAACCGATGGATGGTGGACATTTGATGTAGTAAACTCTGTTAGAGATTCATTAACAGGTGATTCTACTTATTTGGGTGTCCAATCAATTACGCTTAATAACAGAACCTTTGAGGTTAATGTTCCTAAAGGATATGATATTGAATTTGATACCACTTTTGGATTTCCTATGAGCAGAAGAGATACTATTTTTGATACCACCGCTACGATTGTAATGTTTTCAGAAGAGCTATCTAGAAATGATACATCTTACATTCAGAAAAGATTGTTAGCTAATTTTACATCCGATTCTAATTTTGTTAAATTAGTTGAGGAAGTACCATCTCAAAGAGTAGAGGTGGTCAATTATTATGATACTTATATGCCTGATTCATCAATGAACATATGTCCTGTAACAAATATTCCCTATGATATATCGATAAAAGATGATGGAAATTCTATTAGAGTGGATAGCCCTATAAAGGAAACTGTAGTCAGGAGAAGATTCACTCTGTTTTCTTTTAAAGCAAATAATCATGGCTATATTAATGACGGAACAAAAAGTTGGGATAGGCAATAAATTATAAGTGATCCACCTTGCTATAACTAAATCTCATCTTTTATGCGCTCAGTGGATTAAAAGAGATGGAAAAAATATTTTAACCGCTTTATCTTCCAAATCTTTAAATGAGCCACTGCTTAACTCTAATCCTGCAAAACACATAGTTTCAAATATTGATTCTGCTTTACAGCATATTCGAAGGGATATAGCTTTTGATGGAGATCGAGTTTATGTTAGCATCCCAGATTCTTTCTGCAATCATGTTATGGTTGACCTCGATGACGATATGACTGAACATGATGGGTGGGAATTTTCAAAATGGACTATAAATCAAAGATGGCCTTATGATGGTGATTTTGAGTATTTTGGTAGGTATTTTAGAAAAAATAGAAAAGTTTTTGTCGTTAGACTTGCCAGAGCCTTTGCTGACCCATTGAAGGTTGCTATTCAACAGCTCGGAAGTGATACGTATTGGATGGGAACTGAATCAAGCGCTTTTTTTGGCTTAAATCCAGAAAAGGGCTCTACAGTTATTTACCCTAGAAAAACAGATTATAAATATTTTACTTATACTCCTGACGGATTTCTTAATGGAAATATCAGAAACTTTAAAAATTCATGGAAAGTAAATAATGAAAATGGCTCCTCATATTTAAAAGAAATTTTTAAAGGTCAAATACTAGTTTTGGGTGAGCTAACACCAAGGAGAAAAAAACACTTTGGTTCAAAAAGAATTACCCAATTGACTGCTTTGTCAGGTTTTATTTTAGAAGGAGTAGCTTTTCCAAGAAATTTAGATCAAGAAGATCAAGAAAAGCTTCATGTCTTAACTCCAATAGCAAATGGTAAATTAAAAGGAGTTGTAATAAATTTTTTTGATGGTCCTGGTTTTCAAGAGTATACATATGGAAATCTAGAAGCTTTGACCAAAAAAGCCTCTGAGAATGAAATTGTAAAGGTTAACGAGGAAGCGTTAGGAGTTGAAAAAAAATCTGTAGGTTTTTTTAGATTTACATTTATTGCTCTTTTAATTATTGTATTTGGTCTTTTTGTTTTGAAGCGAGAAGCACCTGATGTGTACAAAAATTATATAGAAAAACAACTTAATAATTTACCAGCATTAACGAATTTTAATTTGAATGAAAGTAATTTTTTAAATTCTATATCAGAAAAATTCCTTTCTCTTTTGAAAAATATAGATATTGATAATAATTCAACAAATGAAGTTTTATCTGTGGTTAAAGCCACTGACGAATCTTTATCAGTAAATAGATTACTTTCAAGCTCATTAAATCTAAGCTCAAATACCATAGATGCTTTTGATAGATTTTCAAACGGTGAATTAATTGAATTATCATCATCTCAAGATATGCTTTTTTTAAACTTTATTGGATCAAAAAATGCTGACTCTTTGATTGCAAATATAGGTGAAGTCGTAAGTTTTTCATTAAGACAGATTGAAGGAGAAAACCTTTTTTTGCATGGTTTTATGATAAAAATAGATACCCAAGATTACCCTATTTCATCGACTGAAATTAATAAAACACTTTTGGAAGCAGAATTATTAAAGTATGAAACATCAGTTATGAAATCTTTAAGCCCTATGACTGAAAATGGATATTTAATAACTCCCATTATATTAAAATTCAGTAAAAAAGTTGAATCTTTAGAATTTCTTAATTACATAAAAAATTATGCAAATAATATATCGTTAGATAAGCTTGATTACACTTTTGAAAGAGAAACTAAAACTGAGAAAGCCTTTTTATTCCTATCTATTTATTCAAAGCTATATTAATAATATATGCAAATTCATTCAGGTAGATTTAAAGGTCAAAGAATAAAGACCGTAAAAAATTTTCCATATAGACCTACACAATCAATTGTTAGAAAAAGTTTATTTGATACTATCGAACCCTTAAATTGTAAAAATTTTTTAGATCTTTTCTCAGGTAGTGGCATAATTGGTTTTGAAGCTGCAAGTAGAGGTGTAGATAATATTTTTTTTGTTGATAAAAGTATTAGAGTGTATTCATTGTTAAAAATCAATAGTTCAAATTTTCCTGGAGTAAAATTTAGATTTTCGAGGTCTGATGGATTAAAATTTATAAACTCCTATAAAAAATATGATATTATTTTCGCTGACCCACCATATGATTATCCTCATATTGATACATTAATTAAATTATCATGTCACGCTTTAGAAAAGAAAGGTAAATTCATTCTCGAATCATCAAAAAATGAATTCATAGTAATACCAAATCGTCAAAGAAAAATTGGAGATACTTACGTGTCATTTTGGAATAACGAGTAGTCATGAAAATAGTTCTTTATCCTGGCACTTTTGACCCAATACATAAAGGCCATATAGATATTTGTGAAAAAGCTTCAAAAATATTTGATAAGGTTATATTTGCGGTTGCAGAAAATCCAAATAAAAAAACCCTTTTTTCTACAATAGAGAGAGTTGAAATGATTAAAAATTCTACAAATCACATTAGCAATGTTGAAACTGCATCAACCAATGGTTTAATTGCAGACTTTGCAAGAAAAATGGGTGCTTGTGCCCTAATTAGAGGCTTGAGACATGTTTCAGATTTTGAGTTTGAATTTCAAATGGCCATGATGAATAATCATTTAAATCAAAACGTGTCAACTTTGCTTATGGTTACTGCTGAACGGTATATTCATATCAATTCAACAATGATTAAAAACGTAGGAGGTCTTGGAGGAGATATATCAAGCTATGTTTCTGAATTTGTTTTGAATCAATTGAAGAAGAAAATGCCTTCAAGCAATTAATAGGAATTATTTTTTTGAGAAATATTATTTAATGTATTTAAATTTAAATAATACATTAAATAGAAATATTACATCATGCCTACCTACGACTACAAGTGCACAAAGTGTCAATATACATTTGAATATTTTCAAGCAATGTCTGATGAGCCCTTGGTTGAATGTCTAAAATGTTCAAGCACTGTAAGGCGCTTAATCAGTGGAGGCACAGGGCTCATATTTAAAGGAAGCGGTTTTTATAAAACTGATTATAACATACAAGATAAAACTGCAACTAAGAAATTTACTAAACCTGAAAAAAAGAAAGACAAGGTAAAAAAGAAAAATGACTGATATTACAAATGGTAATAAAATAACATTTAAAAATGATCAATTATTGGTTCCAAATAATCCTATAATTCCTTTTATTGAGGGAGATGGTATAGGTCCAGATATCTGGAAAGCATCTCAACATGTTTTTGATCAAGCTGTATCAAAAGCTTATTCTGGCAATAAAAAGATTATATGGAAGGAAGTTTTTGCAGGTGAAAAAGCAAATG
>CACMQQ010000032.1 GCA_902615915.1 uncultured Fidelibacterota bacterium | reverse complement strand
CTCATTTATATCCTCTGGTCTGCTAACAGAAGAGGATATATTGCAATGTGCAAATGATATTGGCATACCCTCTAAAAACAACAAATTTCTGGAAGAAATCTTCTGGAGAATCTATTTTAGGGGCTATTTAGAAAATAGACCCAGCATATGGAACAGCTATATTTCTGATCTTAAAAAGTTAGATGATCAGAAGAATAAATTAGATTATGAAAATGCTATCTCCGCAAGAACTGGAATAGAATGCTTTGATGATTGGACAGTCCAGTTAAATGATACTGGATATCTACACAACCACACTAGAATGTGGTACGCCAGTATTTGGGTTTTTACTTTAAACCTTCCATGGCAATTAGGAGCAGACTTTTTTTTGAGAAAACTGATTGATGCCGATGAAGCATCTAATACGCTCAGCTGGAGGTGGGTTGCAGGTTTGCACACATCAAAGAAGCCATATGTAGCAAGACCAGATAACATTTTTAAATATACAAAAAAATATAGACCTTCCGATAATCAGTTAAATTTATACCCTGAACCAATTGTAGAGGAATTGGTTCACGAACCTAAGCCATTAGTAAATATGGATCATGATAAAAAAAGTGCAGATACAATATTATTGCACGATAATTTTTTTCCAATCCACCAGATAAGCAGCATGAATTGTAAAGAAATTTTCGTTGTGGAATCGCTAATTGATCCTTCTTTCAGGATCGCCAGAATTTGGGATTTTGTTCAACCTCAAATAGCGAACCATGCTTCTAAAAAATTAAATATTAAACCAATCTACATAAATCAAAACGAAATTGCCGAACTTTCCAATCATAATATTATTACCAACAGGCCAAGAGTTGGACTTTGGAAGGATTCTATCTCTCCTCATATTCAATCGCTTCAAAATAATAGTAGCGTTCATTTTATAACTCCTTCCATTGATAAATTATCCTGGCCAATATGTAAGGGTGGTTATTTTAAGTTAAAAGTTGCTATACCCAAAATTATAAATAAGTTAATAGGTCAAGTTGAGCTAGTTTTTTGAAAAAAAAACTAATAAGCATGACAGCTGATGAGTTGCTAGAACGAAGAATATGTTGCGGATTGGGTTGTCAAAATTGTCCATATGACCCACCTCACAAAAAAGGCAACAAGACTGTTAGGCCACCTGAAAAAAGAGTTAGACTCGGAACTTATTCAAAAGGAGCCCAATCATCACATTGGGATCTAGACTACATGTCAACCGATGAGTTAGAAGAAATATTCAATACCAAAAAATAAGATCCTGATGTTTGATGATCTTTTAATGATCCATATTATTTCTACCTCTATAATGGTAGGAGTCATCTGGGTAATGCAACTTGTACATTATCCTTCTTTTAAATATGTGAAAGAATCAGACTATATCATTTTTCAAAAATATCACATGAGCAATATCTCATATATTGTTTTTCCTGTCATGTTCACCGAGCTGATTACAGCTTTGCTTATTTTTTTTTCTGGAGAAAAATCATTATTCTTTGTGTTATCTTTGATTTGCCTTTTTTTGATATGGGTAATCACTGGAGTACTTTTCACTAAGTTTCATAGCATACTTCAAAAAGGGAAAGATCTGAAAATGATCGAGAAAATGATTAAAGCAAATTGGATAAGGACGTTACTATGGACATTGCGAATAATTATGATACTTTTTGTAATACCTTAGATAAATAAACTGCATTTCCATTTTTAAACAAGTTATAGATCTTTGAGTCTTTAACTCCTGCAAAATCTTTAAAAGCATTATTAATAATTTTTGGAACGTAAGAATTGATCATCTCAATCTTTTTATCATGAATGCTGTCCAAAGCCTTAATAACCTCATCTGTAATTGTTTCACTTTTGATAATTTTTAATTTACTCTCATTAAAAATATCTTCTGTTTCTTTCACTGCTTCAGAAGCCCTTAGGTCTGCCCAGCTAAATTTTCCATTTGGTTTTAAAACACGATATACCTCAGCAATAAAATTTGCCATATTACCATAGCAGTGTGATGATTCAACATTAAGAATCACATCGAAGCTGTTATCTTGAAATGGTATTTTTTCTGCATCTCCGTTTTTGAAACTTAAATTTTTTATGTCTCTATGAAGCTTAGTAGACAGTGATATTGCGGTTCTAGAGAAATCCAATCCAACTATTGATTTTGGATTATGGTATCTTGCAACAAAAGAAGCGCCTCCCCCTCGTCCAGATCTTACCTCTAAAACGCTAAGCCCATCAATAGATATTTGAGAGGCAACGTAATCGTAAAGATTAATGAACATTCTATCTTTTTCATCGTCAGAAGAAAGTTCCTTATTCTTAAAATCGCTGGATAAATAGCCATAATTCATAAATGTCCAACCGCTATCATGACCTCTATTTCCTAATCGCTGATACCACCATTTCCACAAATTTTTTTGAAAAAATGGTGAAATCTTTACAATTGATATAAATAATTTTGCTAGCATGTGTATTGATTAAGTTAACCTTTAAAAAACTAATTCAACAATTGGTATGTATAAATATTTAGGTTCACTATATTAAAAAAACATTAAACAACAAAAAAAGGGGAGAAGCTATGAGCGCTAAATTAGTAGATGATTTTTTTGCAGCAATGGAAAGTGGAGATCTAGATTCTATAGAATCAATGTTTCACGATGATGTATCAATGACAGATCATGGAAATGGAATGACCTCTGATGGCGTCGAGGCAAATATGAATGATGTTAGAAATTGGAAAAATACATTTTCTGATATGAATATATTAGCGGTAAGACACATCGAATCTGGTAATACAGTAGTCACAGAAATGCGCATGCAAGGAACCAATACTGATGAAATGGAAATGCCTGATGGCTCTAAATTACCAGCTACAGGAAAAAAAGTTGACTTTCAAGGTGTTCAGGTTGTGGAATTTAAAGATGGTAAAATGTACAAGGGTTCTCAATATTATAATCCCATGGTCATGATGGAACAGTTAGGACTAATGCCCTCTTAATATTGTTAACGAATTTTAATTAGCTTAGCACCTTGCTAAGCTAATTAAAATTCAATTCTTTTTTTGATTATAAAGCCATTTCCAAACTTCTTTGTTGTTCCATACATCTATCCAACTATCGTGGCCCCTGTTTTCTACTTCTGTAAATTTTGTTTGATTTGACATTTCGTTTAACGCCGAAACCATTTCACTAGAACGTTCAATATTAATTACAGAATCATCTTTTCCATGCCAAGCCCATATCGGCATAAATGAAATATCTTTAACATAGCTGACATCACCACCCCCACAAATAGGTACAGCAGCTGCAAAAAAATTCGGCCTTCTTTGAATTGCATCCCAAGTTCCCCAGCCTCCCATTGATAGACCCATGATGTAAATTCTTTTTTTATCTATCGATCTGTTCTTCTTAAGGATTGAATCAAGCGCTTCAAATGTCAATTGCATCGAATTTGAAATTTTACCTCTTTTATAATTTGATGTATTCCAATTTGTATTTACCCATCTTTCATTTTGAGGAACTTGCGGGACAAAAATGAATGATTGAAATTCATCTATAATATTTTGTTTTGAAAAAGCACCAATTGCATTTGCATCATATAATTGTTGGATGTTATCATTTCCTCTGCCATCAGCCCCATGCAAGAAAACTAACATAGGATATTTTTTTTTGCGCTTTATATTCATTGGTTCTGCTAACCTGTATTTCAATGATTCATTATTTCTTTTTTTAAAAACTTTTTGCTTAAATCTATCTATCACATTAGCCGAGATCTTATTTGTTAAAGATTCTTCTATGGCTTGGTCGAGCAATTTTGACATTACTATATATCCATCCTTATTCGGATGTACAGGATCAATGCCATATTTTTTGATAAGCCCATTATTAC
This sequence comes from uncultured Fidelibacterota bacterium, assembly GCA_902615915.1. Taxonomy (GTDB): domain Bacteria; phylum Fidelibacterota; class Marinisomatia; order Marinisomatales; family TCS55; genus TMED144. The sequence continues at coordinate 1,790 of CACMQQ010000032.1, read as the reverse complement.
CATCATGCAAGTTTGAGAAATAATCTAAGTATACATGACCATTCTTTATTGCATATTCTTGCATGGTCTCATTGATCTTTAAAATTTTATAATGTGGTTTTATCTTTGGTCTCCATGGAAAGTCATTAGCAGGAAGAATTGATGAGAGTATAACGTTTATATTATGCGATTTTGCCAGTTTAGCCATGCTTGTTATATTATCTGTGATCATTTTAATGCTTGATGGTCCTGTATTTTCAGCAATGTCATTAATTCCTGCTAGTATTACAACAATGTCAGGGTTCAAATCAATGACATCGGGTTTAAATCTTATTAACATTTGAGGTGTTGTCTGTCCACTGATACCTCTGTTAATAAGATCCTTATTCTTAAAGTATTCAGGGTAAAAATTAGTCCATCCTTCCGTAATTGAATTACCCATCAGAACAATTCTTTTATTAGTTTTAGGCCTTGATAGAACTTCTATGTTGTTGTTTTTATATTTATTAAGGTTGGGCCAGTCTGTATTAGAATTCTGTGAAAAACCAGATGAGACTATAAAGATAAACATTATATATATTAAATACCGATTCATAATATCGCTTTCAATTCGTTTAAGTTCTTACCCGATTATTTTACGTATAATATATCATGATAATTTAATATAATTTATCGGATAATCGGATTAGTGACTTAAGATGTAAATGAAAAAAATACATAGAATATATAATTTAAATGTGTATATGTGCAGTTTTACTCTCCTTATTGGTTTTAATGATGTGTGAGATTTATTTGTTGTAATAATAACTTTTCATTAAATTTAGGTACTATGAAATATCTAAAATATTACATATCAACGCTAACTTTGCTCTTAGCCATCTATACTTGCTCACTGGGAGCATTTTTCCCTACAGCATTCTTTATCTTATTTTCATCATTCATTATTTTAGGCGATATGTTCTTTCGAGAAGACACCAAAAAGCAGATTTACAACAATGAGTTCTTTCTTGATCTACCAATGTATATAAATTTTCCACTCCTTTTATTTTTGGTTATGATGACAGTTTTCTTTTTAGGTGATACACCGTCTAATGGATTAGTAAATTTTGTTAATCAATCTTTTAGTATTGATATTTTATCAATAAAAAATTCACTCCACTTTGTTGATGGCATTTTTTTAATTGCCCTATCAAGCCTATTGATTGGTATAATGGGCACAGTACCAGGACATGAATTAGTTCACAGAAAAAAGAATAAGCTTGATATGCAAATGGGTAACTGGCTTTTAGCGCTTTCATGGGACTGTGCTTTTGCTGTTGAACATGTATACGGCCATCATAAAAATGTTGGACTTGATAAAGATCCCGCTACTGCAAAAAGAGGTGAAAATATCTATGCATTTATTTTTAAGGCAATCAAGAACGAACAAGTAGGAGCATGGAACATCGAACGCACTAGATTAAAAATGAATAAAAGTTCATTTTTAAGTTTTAAGAATAGAATGATAACCGGTTATTTGCGTAGTATTTTAATTTCAGGTCTATCCTATTATGTAGGAGGATTTTCAGGGCTGTTAACTTTTCTGCTTTGCTCTTTTATTGCTAAATCATTGCTTGAAGTAATAAATTTTACTGAACATTACGGTTTAGTTAGGGTTGAGGGACAGCCTGTAATGCCCCATCATTCATGGAATACCAATAGTTTTATTAGCAGTATTTATCTTTACAATGTAACCAGACATTCTTCACACCATGAGAAAGCTCATTTAAAATATTGGGAACTAAGACCGTACGTTGATGCACCTACAATGC
>CACMQQ010000031.1 GCA_902615915.1 uncultured Fidelibacterota bacterium | reverse complement strand
TAAAAACTATAAAGGAAAAGTTGGGATAAATGGATTTTGAGAAAAAAATAAAAGAATCACTGCAAACTCAACGAATCGATCTTGATTCGGAGATGTTTCTTGAAAATTTACATGAAAAGAGGAAAGCTATTGAATTTCGTAGAAGCAGAATTATTAACGCATTTTCAGCAATGGCTTTACTTCTCTTCGTAGGGTATTCAACCTTTAAATCGTTGCAAAATGAAAATTATAGCTATGCTTTAAATGATCTTAAGCCTATTCAAGGTATGGACCAAGAGACCGAATTGTTTATGCATGATCTTGCTAATTATTTAATTGATAGTTCAGATAATTATTGGGAGACAATCGAATTTTTTGAAGAACTAGAATATGAACCAATCTATTCACTTAATAATATTGGAGAAAATGAATGAAGAAAATTGATATCGTTATTATGTATTTAGTGCTTAGTGCAATTCTTTTTGCTCAGCCTGGAAAATCAAGAGGACCTGGCGGTCAATATACGGATAGAATGGAAATGATGAGAGTCTGGAAAATGACTGAATATTTGGAACTTAACGAGGGTCAAGCAGAAAAACTTTTCCCAGCTATGCGAAATCATCAAAAAGAAATGCGCAGCATAATGAAGAAAGAGAAAGAGCTTTATACTCCATTGTTTGAAAAAGCAGAGGAAAAAAAGAATATTTCAAAAAAAGAAATGAATGATTTGATGGATAATTTGTCAAAACTGAATAACGAGAGAGCTTCTATTCAAATGGATTTTGTCAAAAAAACAGGTACCTACCTTGAACCATATCAGCAGATGAAACTTTTAGTGTTTGAACCTTACATGAAAGAGCAAGTTAAGACAAAAATGAGAGATGGATATATGAGACCGAAGCCAAAAAATAAAAAAAGGTTTAGAAAATAGGAATAAACGTTTAAAAACGATTTTCTCCTTAGGTAAATTCTATAAATTCTTTAGGGGAAATTAATTGAAAACCATATATAATTTTAGTGCTGGTCCAGCAGTATTACATCCTTCAGTTATACGATCCACTGCAGACGCTGCAAATAATTTCAATAATAGCGGTATGAGTTTGATGGAAATGAGCCACCGCTCCAAACCAGTAGTTGATATGGTCAACGAAACTGAAGAGCTTTCACGGGAATTGCTTCAAATACCAAAACAATTTGAAGTGTTGTTTTTACAAGGAGGTGCTTCTTTGCAATTCTCAATGATTCCTATGAACTTACTAACTAAAGATGCTGTTGCTGATTACACGGATACAGGGTCATGGTCTTACAAGGCTTTAAATCAAGCAAAGTTATTTGGAAAAGTGAATATTGCCTCTTCATCAAGGACCAGTAATTATAGTTTTATTCCTAAGGAAATAAACCAATTAACTGAATCAATCTATTTACATATCACTAGCAACAACACCATATATGGAACACAATGGAAAGAATTTCCAAAACCTCTCAATCGTTCAGGGTTTTTAGTTGCAGATATGTCATCAGATATCTTTAGTCGCCCATTAAATTTCGAAAATTTTGGTTTAATTTATGCTGGTGCCCAAAAAAATATTGGTCCAGCGGGAGTAACTCTTGTCGTAATACGAAAAGAGTTACTAAAAGAGATAGATCGAAAAATTCCAGATATGTTATCATATCGTATTCATATAGAAAAAAATTCAATGTTCAACACTCCCCCCGTTATGTCAATTTATGCTATAAATTGCTCATTAAAATGGTTAAAAAGCGTTGGAGGGGTAGAGTCAATTAATAAAAATAATTCAATTAAAGCAAAATTGCTTTATACTGAGATTAAAAGAAATTCACTTTTTCAGTCACCTGTTGCAAAAGAAGACAGGTCGTTAATGAATATCCCGTTTGTCTTCAATGAAGATATAAAAGAAAATGATACTCTCTTTTTAGAATTTTGTGATAAAAGAGGGTTAAAAACCTTAAAAGGGCATAGATCAGTAGGTGGTTTTAGGGCGTCGATATACAATGCAATGCCACTAAAAGGTGTAGAGGCTTTAATTCATGCAATGCAAGATTATGAAAAGCTCATTCGTCATCATTGAATAGGCCTTTCTTCTCAAGTTTATTTATTTTTGGAGCAATTACAAAAGTACAGTATGGAACATTTGGATTGTTCGCAAAATAATCTTGATGGTTTACCTCAGCTAGATAGAATTTTTCTAAAGCTTTTACTTCAGTTGTTATAGGTTTTTTAAATATTTTCTCAGCTTTTTTTAGAGCCGTTTTTACAGAATTTTCCTGTTCCTGATTATGAAAATAAATAGCGGATCTGTATTGAGTGCCAACATCATTTCCTTGACGATTCAATGTGGTTGGATCGTGCGCTTGCCAAAAGATATCTAAAAGTTCATCGTAGCTGATAATTTGTGGATCAAAAGTTATTTGACATACTTCAGCATGTCCGGTTTTTCCACTAGTAACTTCATAGTAAGTAGGGTTTTCGGTATGACCTCCTGCATATCCAGATACTACATCGGTTACCCCATCTATTCTTTCAAAAACCGCCTCAACGCACCAGAAACATCCACCTCCAAAAGTTGCCTTACCAAGACCATCATTCATTGAATTATCTCCTTTTTGAGTAGCAAAGGTTGTGCTAAAAAGCACTATCATCATGCATACTACTTGTTTAAAAACTTTTAACATTTTCTATAATTCTTTTAAATCTTTATGCAATGTTGTCAACATTTCTTTAGCATCTCCAAATACCATAACAGTATTGTCAAACCCAAAAAGCTCGTTTTGAATTCCAGCAAATCCAGGATTCATTGTTCTCTTATTGACAATAACTGTTCTTGATTTATCGACGTCAAGTATTGGCATACCATATATAGGGCTTGAAGTGTCATGTCTTGCAGCTGGGTTGACAACGTCATTAGCCCCTAGCACAATGGCTACATCGCAATCCTCGAATTCTGAATTAACCTCATCAAGGTCTTTTAGTTGTTCATAAGGAATATTTGCCTCAGCTAAAAGCACATTCATATGGCCAGGCATTCTTCCAGCCACAGGATGGATGGCATACAAAACTTTCTTACCCATTTTCTCGAGTTGTTCAGCTACTTCTCTAACAGCATGTTGAGCTTGCGCTACAGCTAAACCATATCCAGGAACAACAATGACTTTATCTGCTGCATCCAATATCATTGCAGCCTCATCTGTTGTTGATGACTTTATATTTATTTGTTTGCCAGAAGATTTGGATGCTTCTTCTGGAACCCCCATTGCGCCAAATATCACATTTGCTAAAGATCTGTTCATTCCTTTGCACATAATATTTGTTAGGATGAGACCCGAGGCACCAACTAATGCACCTGCTATGATTAATCCGTTATTCATAAGAACAAATCCGGTTGCTGAAGCTGCTACTCCTGAATATGAATTGAGCAGTGAAATGACAACAGGCATATCAGCTCCACCTATAGGAATGGTCAATGTAATTCCCATCAGAGCGGAAATGGCTATGATAGCATAAAAGGTATTTAGATTATCTAAGTTGCCACTTGCAAGTAAGTAGCTTGAAACCACAATTCCTATAGCCAATAATGCATTAAAAGGCTGCTGACCAGGGAAAAGAATGGGCTGACCACTGATGAAGCCTTGCAATTTCCCAAAGGCAATAAAACTTCCTGTCAATGTTAGAGTGCCGATAAATACGGAAAGCGTTATAGTGATAACTAAAAACATTGAAAGAGAATTGTTTTGGTAGTTTGATAAATATTCAGCAGATGCAATTAACGCTGAGGCGCCACCACCGAAACCGTTAAAAATAGCAACCATTTGTGGCATTTGTGTCATTTCCACCCTTGTCGCAAATAAAATTCCAACAACTCCTCCAATGCCCATCCCTATAATTATTAGTTTGTAGTCAAGCAAATCAAAAGAAATAAGTGTGGCTATAATGGCAACAAGCATACCAGTTGAGGCTATAGCATTGCCATTTCTTGCTGTTTTAGGTGAACTGAGTCTTTTAATTCCTAAAATAAAAAGAACAGCGGAAAGAACATATGCTAGATTCGTATAATCCATTTTACTTGCGCTTGAACATCTTAAGCATTCTATCAGTAACCAGAAAACCACCAACGCAATTAATGGTTGCAAAGATCACAGCAATCAAACCTAGCCAAGTGCTAATGTCACTATTAATTTTTGTAGAAATAATGGCCCCAACAATAGCGATGCCGGAAATTGCGTTTGATCCAGACATTAAAGGTGTATGAAGCGTTGGGGGAACTTTTGTAATAATTTCAAAACCAACAAAAATAGCCAAAATAAAAACAGTTAAAATATTAATATCCATTAATTAATTATCCTTTGATGAGTTTATTGCTTCAAGCGTAGGCTTGTGATTGATTTTTCCCTGATGAGTAAACATGGCTCCAGATATTATCTCATCATCTAAGTCAAGATCTATTTTTCCATCTTTAATCATATAATTGATAAAGGTAGATATATTTTTTGCGTAAAGCTGAGAAGCATGCAATTGCATTTCAGAGGGAAGGTTGGATGATCCATCAATAGTTACGCCATTATAATTCGTGATTGCATCCTTTTCAGTTGCTTCACAGTTGCCACCATTTTCTGATGCAAGATCAACAATGACTGACCCCTTTTTCATTTTCTCAACCATTGACTTTGAAATCAGCTTTGGAGCGGGTCTTCCAGGGATGAGAGCAGTAGTGATGACAAGATCTGATTTGATAATATGCTCGGTCATTTTCTCTTGCTGTTTCGCTTTATATTCATCCGATGTTTCTTTAGCGTAACCTCCTTCTCCTGAACCTTCATTTGTATCAGATTCAACCTCTACAAATTTTGCACCTAAGGATTCAACTTGTTCTTTTACCTCAGGTCTAACATCAAACGCTTCAACTTGCGCGCCCAACCTTTTTGCTGTTGCAATAGCTTGCAGTCCAGCAACTCCAGCTCCAATGATTAGTACCTTAGCAGGGGGAATTGTTCCTGCTGCAGTCATCAATAATGGCATATAAACTGGAAGAAGAGAGGCTCCATTTAAAACAGCTTTATAACCAGCTATGTTTGCTTGAGAGCTTAAAGCATCCATGCTTTGAGCGAGGGTTGTTCGCGGAATTAAGTGCATAGAAAAACCAGCAATTTTTCGTTTGGCTAATCTATTCACGATCTCTAATTCTTTGGTCGTTTGTATAAACGATATGAAAACTTTTCCTTCCGGAAAGGTATCAATTTCTTCTTTTGAAGGTGGATTGACTTTTACAATAATGTCGCAATCTTTCATAGCTTCTTTAGGACTGGAGCAGATATTAGCTCCAGATTGTTTGTAATCATCATCTGAAATGAAAGAAGAATCGCCTGCCCCGGATTCAATATTGACAGATGTACCATTTTTTATTAAATCTTTGACAGACTGCGGTGTAGCGGCAACTCTATTTTCGTTTTTTGTAAGTTCTTTTAAGATTGCGATGATCATTTATAAATTGATTCGGCTAAGTTATATTCAGAATTTAATAATTTTTTTTCATTTCTATCATTATCAATTTCATTTTTTAGTAAATAATAATGTATCTAATTTGGATAATGCGTTTACGTACCATTCTAAGTTTAATGTTCGTACTTTTTTTTATTTCCTGCTCATCAACCCTGCGGGTAGTTGAGCGATATCCTTCCAATCAGAAAAAAGTTGAAGAAGTAATTTCTGGAAAGGATAATCGTTTGAAAATTAAAAAAAGAATTAAATACTATTTAAACGGATCGCTTATGTCAAAGGAAGAGCTATCTAATAATAAAAGACATGGCTTTTACATAAGTTATTATGATAATTCAAATACAAAAGCTGAAGGTAGCTACAAAAACGATAAACGTAATGGCAAATGGACATGGTACAGCAAAAAGGGGAAAATTGATTCTATTTTTAATTTTAAATCAGGATTGCTAAATGGAGAAAGCAAAATTTTTAACAATGGATCAATAGTTAGTCGTTCTTATTACAGGGAAAGTGTACTTGAGGGAAAATATAATCTTTATTATCCTAATGGTAAAAACAAAACTACAGGACATTACATGGATAATGTTCCAAACGGTAAATGGATTTGGTTTGATGAAAAAAATAATAAATCTAGAATAGTAAATTACAGTATGGGCAAAATGAACGGACCAATAAAAGTATGGAACGATAGTAGTTTTTTAATCATGGATGGTGCTTATGATCAGAATTTAAAAAACGATAAATGGATTTATTACGATTCTAGAGGCAAAAGAGATTCAACCCTTTCTTATGTTAAAGGTAAAAGATATGGAGAATACAAGGCTTGGCATGATAACGGTAATATCAGTGTTAGTGGCAGTTTTTTTGATGATAAAAAAAATAAAAAGTGGAACTGGTTTTCAGACAATAATACATTGGATTCTTCCAAAACATTTAACTTGGGAGAATTGGATGGTCCAGCTGTTTTTTCATTTAAAAATGGTAGAACAAAAAAAAGAACTAGCTACAAATCTTCCAGAATTGATGGCTTAGAAGAAATTTATTATCAAAATGGACAAATGCAATCATCTGTAACTTATAAAGATGGAATTAAATCAGGACCATT
>CACMQQ010000030.1 GCA_902615915.1 uncultured Fidelibacterota bacterium | reverse complement strand
ATCAAAGTTTCATTTTTTATAGTCATTCAGAATATGAATCGTCATCCAGCTCGCCTGCTGTAAGGCTCAGTCAAAATATCCTTTCGTTAAAGTCCAACCTGGTTGGAAAAACTAAAGAATTGGGCAGCTCTTTTGACTTTCGATATTTCTCGGCAGGAGGTTTTTATTGGACACCAAATACAACTGAAATCAAAATGTCACTCTTCGGTTTACAAGAAAATGAATTGCTAGGCTTTTCAACGCAACTTTCTTTTCGCGCTGAGCAATCATTTATATCTCCTGAGGTCAAAACAAAATTTTCCAATCTTGAGGTTGAGGATGTTATCAATAAGCAATTTAGTTTTATTTCATTTGCAGGAACTGCAGTAAAGGAGTGGCAAAATTGGCAGTGGTCCAATACGATCATGAGAACAGGAAAAACACCAGATATCGAAAGTCTTTATTCAGATGGACCACATCTAGGGAGCTATAGTTATGAAATTGGTAACCCATACCTTGAATTAGAGAGAACTCTGGGCTTTGAAAGTTCTTTGCAATACGCAAAAAATAGGTTTTCCTTACTCATGAATGGATATTATAACCAAAGTCCAAGCTACCATCAATATATTAAGAAAGGCGATGGATACAAACCTGGCGCAGATTGGATAGAATGGGGTAGTGGTGCCGCAGGTTGGTTATACATATACGAGATGAAAGGTGTCAAATCAGAAATAAACGGAGGGGAAATTCAAGCATCCTACTTAGGCAAGAATATGGATATCAATGCCGATTTTTCTTTTGTCAGGGGTCTTGATAAAACAAACAATACCAATCTTTCTTTTATGCCGGCAGATAAGTTTCAATTGACTCTATCTACAAAGGAAAGTCGTGATCTCACCGCATCCATTAGATTTACTGAAGGATTTGAACAGTCTCGACTAGGCGAATTTGAGACCATAACTCCTGGCTATTCTTTGATTGATATCTATGGGAGCTACAGTTTTGGTTCCAGCAATGGAAACCATAGATTGATCTTTAACGTTAACAATATCTTGGATGAGGAATATTACAATCACTTATCTAAAATAAAGACGATCATGCCAGAGTTTGGCAGAAGAATTAGTTTCCAATATCGTTATCTATTTTAGAAATTCTTGAATGGAAGAAATTTTTGTAAAATAGGATTCAAGTTATAGATATATTTTCTACTCGCTGGCGAAGCGTCTTTTGTGAACTCTAAGTTCCAGACCATTTTTATCTCCTTTAGGCTTCCTTCTTCTAAACCGAGTTCATACTCTATCCAGTTATTACACTCTGTGCCCTCCCATTCACCGCATACGTCCACTTCATTGGTCAACATCAATTTTCCATCAGATAGTTGGTAAGAGTACCTGACTTCATAGATCCAAGTTCCTTGGCCAAAACCAAAACCGCCATCATTTTCAGATACGTAACCTTCATCGTATTCATAGGTTACCACTATTTGATCGTCTTCAATGCGCCAATTTGCAAAAGTTGAATCAGAGTAAAATTCTTCTACTTCTTCTTCTGAAAATTCATAAAGTTCAGACCAGTTGTAAACCTCTATCCATTGGCCATCTTCCTTAATATGAATAGACCAGGTTCCATAGTCCGAACTTATTTCTTCATCAAATGAAAAAATCGACGTTGGCGTGTTGGCTTTTATATCAATTGTAGAATAAGATAGCTCACCTTCAACATAAATCGTACTGTCAGATGATAGAAAGGATTGCTTAGGCATCTTCAAAGTTCTACCATCATACTGGTAATCTATTTCATCGGTAATTTCGATATAACTGGAATCACCAGAATAGATGATTAAATAGTCTTCCTCAAACATTTCAAATTCACTATAAACAAAATTGGACATGCTTAGGATTATTATTGGAGAATCTAGATCAAGAATAGTTGATTCATTCTCAAAGAAACTAAACCAATCATAATTAGTGACATTGACATAGGAGTATCTGCTCTCAGGATCAAACTCTCCATCCAAAAACTTTAGCTCCTCGTTTATCATGCCTGTAATAGAAATGGATCCAACACCCGCTGACATTCTATCAATCATTTTTTGATCTGTATTTGTGGTAATGATGGTGGAATAATTAGAGGCATTTAAACTCTGGCCGCCAATATCAGATTGATCCATCCCGCTCATGACCCTGTTTACTGATTGAGGCATATGCCATATACCAATGACCTCACTTTCCAATTTGCTATTGCTATCCTCGCATGATGCAATAAATGCTATTGTAAAGATAAAAATTAAATAGGGTTTACTTTTAAAATTCATAATATACCTTTTCATATCGAAGATCAAATAACAATATAGCGTTAAATCTCTTTAAAATAGTCCAATAACTTTTTTGGTTCATCAAAAATGTGATCAGGTTGGTGAACTAAAAGTTCTTCGCGGCTTATCATCCCCCATGATACTGCTATAGACTTCATATTAGAATTCTTTGCTGTTAAGATATCATACTCGGTATCACCTACAAAAAAGCTTTGAGCTGGGTCTGCATTAAGAACATTAAGAACGTGTTCTGCGCTAGTTGGGTTGGGTTTCAGGGGATAATCAGGACCTGATCCTATTACAATCTGAAAATAATCTTTGAAAAAACGATCAACAGAATTCACAGCAAATGGGTGTCTTTTGTTTGAAATTACAGCCATAGGAATATCCCTTTTTTGTAATAAGTTTAAAATATCATAAATATGGGGATATACTTTTGTGCTTTTATTTAGATGGTCCTTATAGTAATGATCTAAATTATTTATATAGGTTTCTGTAGAGATGTTGTGACCTTTTGGAAGCGACCTATCAATGAGATCATTTATTCCTCCGCCAATATTCTTTTCATAAAAAGAGACTGAATGGGTTGGATAACCAAACTGAAGCAAAGTATCATTAACAGCATTAGCGATATCCTTGACAGTGTCTAATAATGTTCCATCAAGGTCAAATATCACAGCGCAATTATCTTCAATCTGATTCATGATTGAATATAATTAATTAATAATCTTTTGAAAACTAAATACCCAGTCTGCTTTACCGATTGGTTCTTTTTCATTGATCTTAGCATCAAGAACTCTATCTATCCTTAAGTAAAGCGGTTGTCCATACAAGCTAGATGAAAACCTCAAACCAATCCCATAAGAATATAGATCGGTCATTTTTTCTGTATTATCCATATTAAGATATTTCGTTGATACAGAAGCAAAATCCAAAAAGGCAGCAAATTCTAGGTCTAGAGGACCAATTTTTCGATTTAAAGATAGCTCATCGGTAAATGATAGACCGGCATCAGCTCCTGCAAAGCTAGTTCCAGTAAAACCTCTAACATTGAGATCTCCAGGTAGATGAAAGTTTCCCCGAATATCCTCTTCTCCAATCAAGCTATTTGGATTTCTTAGGTAAGAAACAAAATATGTATCTTTAGAGCTCGCACCACTTAGGGTGTACAATTCTTGTACAGGTAATTTTTTCTCGCTTGACCATATCTTACCTGCGGTAAATAAAGATCTATGCTTTAGCGCCTTGTTTGAAAATAAAGTGTTTTCACTTTTAAATGTGAAAGTTAATCTAGAGAATGACCAGTCCGAAATGCCTGACGGAGAAACATCCAGAGCTAATTCAAAATTGTCATTGAATATCTTATTCCCAAGTAAAAGCGTTTCTCCTTTTTCAAAAAGATCAGACCTTGTTGTATCGGTGACTTGCATATATTTGATTTCATTAACAATCGTAAAATTCTCCAGATACCCTTCTCCTGATCTTTCAAGTGATAATTCCAAACCTCTAATAAGATCAAAATCATACATTTTAAATAGTGACCTATCTAGACCATGATGAAGATTGCGTTGCCATCCTGACATGCTCCAAACTGCTTTATCATTTGAACCGATATTTATAGTAGTAATTAATTCTTGAACAAATGAATAATGAGCTTTGTGTCGAAGACCGGCCAAGTAATTACCACTGGGGGAATAGTGAAGCGTTGGGAGCCATTCCTGAACGTATCTATTTCTGGGATTATAGTTCATTCCAGGTGAGTAGAAGATATGTTCTGATGGCATTCTGCCTGAATAATTGTTTCTAAAATCAAGATCCATGGTCTTTACTTCAGGATCTAGGAATGAGAAAGCTGGCTCACTAGGCAGAGTGTATTCAAAACTGTCCATCACTCTAAACTTATGATTGTCCCACCAAATATCATAATAATCACCGTTTTTTAATTTCGTTCGGATCAATTGGGGCATGTCTCTGTTGCCTATGCGATTGATCTGCATTGTGATGTTCCAGAGTCCATCTTTTGATCTATTTTTTTTCCACTTAGAGATACCATAATCCAATGTTCTTGTATCATGTAACCATGATCTAAAAAACCAATCCAGATCATAACCGGTGACCTCTTCAACAGTGTCAATAAGTCTTTTTTCGTTAACGTGCTTCAATGCCCATCTTCTATAATATTCTTGCATAGCATCTAGAAACAATTTTTCTCCAAGAACATGTTTAAGCTCATGAAGCATTAAGGCCGGTTTGGTGTATGCATTCGCACCTGCAGAACGATTTCCTTTAAACATATAAGTAGATCTCGCTATCGGCTCGTCTTTTCCAGTAGCTTGAAATCTTAAAATACCCCACTGCCTTCTACCAAGACTATTATCAAACTTCCAATATCTTTTCTGCCAGTCTTTGTAAGAAGTACTATTTTCAAGGTCAAACCCTTGAGGACCATAGCGATCCATCATATACCAAGTGGTTTGAAAAGAAGTAAACCCTTCATCTAGCCAAGCCTCTCTTACTTCGTTATTTGCCAAAATACCGTAGAACCAAATATGACCAACTTCATGAAAGATCAATCCTTCCGATGCACTACCATCCATCACTAACATCGGGTATTCCATACCACCAGAGGCAATTCGGTCCGTATTTGTCACTTGAGGATAAGGATAGGGGCCAAATTTTTTACTTAACCACTCCAATGATCTTTCTGTTCTAGCTCGAACCTTTTTAGTCCAAGATTTACCATTCTTTTGGTTATATAGGACATGAACGTCAATGCCATCCCAAGACCCGTATTCATATAAAAAATCTGGAGAGGTTACCCAAGCAAAATCATGGACATTTTCTGCGTAAAATGAAACTACTCTCCTGTCGTTGGTGCTATATTTAATTCTATTATCTTTAAAATTCTGTAACCAGTCTGAGAAATTCTGGCTCGTATCGACCTCAACTTCTTTCCAACCGGGGTCGCCTTCCGTTAATGTACCAGTCGATCCAATGATATAACCTTTTGGAACATCCATTTTTACCTTGTAGGTACCAAATTCACCATAAAATTCGCCTTCTGCATGGAATGGCTCATCAAACCACCCGTTCTCATCGTAAACAACTACCCTAGGATACCATTGGGCAAAATTATACTGTTTTCCAACACGCCCGGCTCTTTCTAAAAAATTTCCAATATAATGCACCCATTCTAAACTGATCACCATGGATTGATCTGGCGCTAAGCCTGTTGCTAATTTTGCAGATAAAATTGTATCGTCAACTTTAAAGGTGTCTGAAATGACACTTCCAGATCTTTCTATGCTAAAGGCATTTATATCATAATAACTCTCATATTTTTCAATCTCTCTAAATTTAACTCCTCTATACGAGCGCCCTAGGTTCTGCAAGTATTCTCTGTATTTAACAGTGCCCTTTTGAAAAGCATTGCCATAAAGATTCAAGTAAAAATTATAGAGCGTATCTGGTGAATTATTTTGATAAACTATCTGCGATGAACCAAATAACGCTTTCTTTGAAGTATCCAATCTAACATCCATATCATATTCAACATGCTGTTGCCAATAGTTTTCAGAAAAAGCAAATGATGATAAGAAAAAAACAAAAATATATAGTTGTCGTAGTTTCATATTTAATAGCTCAATTTTAGTATTATATCAAAATTCATAAATTTATTCACGATAATCCTTGACCTCTTCTTTAGCAAGTGCCAAGGAGGTTAAATATGACTTCTCAATATCTTTGAGGAGTCGAGTGTACATGTTTGCATAGGTCTTTGCTTGCGATAACAGTCCATAAAAGGTATTAGACAAATAATAGTTTTGATTGAATTTATACTTGTTTACTGATCTAGAGCCATAAAAAGCACCATCGTACGAATTATAATTAAAACTTATTCTGAACTGGTCTAAAACCTCATTTCTTAATCGAATATTAAATTGGTCAATCTCAGTTGATGTGGCAAAATTTCGATCTTTTTGGTGATTGTACATTTCTAACAATAGTTTTTTCAATTCCATATTTTTAATTAGCTCAAATGAACCTGTAGATATCATTTGATCGAAAATCCCATCTTGCGGAAAAAAAGAGATCCCTACCTCAATATCTAAAATCTTATTAACGGCATCAATATCTGAAAACAGTGTATGGTTTTGATCAATGTCATTTTGAACCTCCGTAATTAAATCAGTAGATCTATATAATGTCTTTAGCAGGTTGTCGATTTGTTCTAAATCGGATTCTAAAGTGGATGACAAATCATACAAATATTGATCTTTTTTTTCACGATTTTCTTTATTTTGCCTGATATCCTCAACGTAAAATGAAAGTAAAATGCTTAACAAAATAACGGAGCCTTCAATAGTGTATTTTAGTAGCGATCTTTTCATTATTTCTTAACTTTTATAAATAAAAAATTTAATGATTATCATTAATTAACATGATTAAAATACATCTAATAAAGATATTTTAAAGCAAGAAAATAAAATATATATAAGATAAAA
>CACMQQ010000029.1 GCA_902615915.1 uncultured Fidelibacterota bacterium | reverse complement strand
GATTTAACTCTGAATCCCAACTCCAATACCACATTTCATTATCAGGGTACAAATCATCGTTTCTTCGATTTCTCAAATATTCTTCGTTATAACTGCTTATTGATGAGAAATTTCCAATATCAACCCAATAATCGTGAGTTTTTCCAAGTGGATTTAAATTTGCATGATTTGCAGCAAAAGCAATATAATTTCTTCTTAAAATATTAGAATAGGTTTTTGTAGATAGAAAAAAGAGTAAAATACTCGCTTCTGAATAATAAAATATTTTGGCTCTTTTTTTATGTAAAAGCGATGCTTGACCCCAGCCAGGAAAAATTAAAGACTTAACTCCTGGACTTATCTCAAAAGCAGGACTATCTTGACATAATAATAAATTTATTTTTACTACAAATAATAATATTATTTTATTTTTTTTAAAAAACATAACCATGTAGTTAATAGTACTGAAAATATGAGACAAATATAAGCAAAAACACTTCCGAATTTTGCATATATAGACAATCCATCATTTAAAATGATATTGTTATTTAAAACACCTTGATAATCATATGGCATTATACCGCCTAATTTACCATCAGGATATATAATCCCTGAAATTCCAGTATTAGCACTTCTTGCTATTCCTGTTCTCAATTCGATAGCTCTCAATCTAGCTAATTCAAAATGCTGAGTTACCCCAGAAGAATTTGATAACCATGCGTCATTCGCTTGAATAGTTAGAAATCGCGCTCCATTTAAAATCATTTTTCTAGAAATTTTTGGATGACTCGATTCATAGCAAATAACATTGCTAAATCTTATTGAATCAATATTAAAAGTTGTGTACTCAATACCTGGAGTAAAGCTACCATAATCAAAATCCCAATATGAAATATTTTTTAAAAAATCAATTTTAGTCAGAGGGTTATATTCTGCAAAAGGGACTAGAAAAATTTTGTGATACATTTTTTCTTCTTCAATACCTAGATATATTGAACCATTAAAAACTTTACGCTTGTTGCTTTCCCATGAAACATCAAGAGTCCCAATTAATGCTGGAATATTAAAATCTTTCACCACTTCTTTGAGTTTATTTTTAATTGAAGATACTCTTAGGTAAGCTGGCAAAGCAGATTCTGGCCAAAGTACTAGATCAGGCTTACCTTCATATGCTATTAAATTCAATGAATCCATTATTGAATACAATTCATCTTTAAAGGAGGAATTCCATTTTAAGTTTGGATCAATATTTGGCTGAAGAATTGAAACTTTTCTATAATTAAACTTTTCAATATCTTCGTAATAATCTATTTTGTGAAATCCATACGAAAATATTGGAAAAAGGATGATTAAAAGGAGTGTTAACAATGTTTTCATTCTTATGCGGCTTTTAAATGTCGAAAAAATTAAAACATTAACTA
The DNA here is from genome assembly GCA_902615915.1 of uncultured Fidelibacterota bacterium. GTDB lineage: Bacteria > Fidelibacterota > Marinisomatia > Marinisomatales > TCS55 > TMED144. The sequence goes on along the minus strand of CACMQQ010000029.1, from coordinate 5,488 downwards.
ATAAAATTATGAATCCGATAATTTCATTGCCGAAAATATCAATTATCTGTATGAATGGTAAAAAATTAGATTGAGTAAGGGATAAATTTATCCAAGGAAATCCTAATGGCCCAAAACTTCTAATAAGCTCCATTGATGTCCAGGCAATGGGGACTAAAAAAATGGCCTTGTCAGTTTTTTTTAATAAAAAAGATATTAAAAGTCCAAAAAAGCCTGGAAATAATGATAGATATATTAAAGCAGCAAACAGTGAAACCAGGACTGTCGTCTTGTCTGCGCCAGAATTTAAACCAATCCAATACAAGATTATGGAATTTGAAAAAAACCCAAATAAATAACTATAAAGGAATGATTTGTTAGGATTTTCTCTATGCCAAACTTCAATTAAAGGAATAAAAGCTATCCAAGATAAAAAGCCATTAAAGGGTGGATAGGAAAGACCTATCATTAATGCAGATATTAATGATAAAGCTAAATTACTTTGATTTACTAGCATTAAATATTGATCTGTTTAAATAATTTTGCAATAACAACGCTGCCGCCGTAGAATCAATATTTTCCTTATTTGAAGTTGATTTAAATCCCTGAAAAACTAAAGATTTTTTAGCATGTACTGAGGTTAATCGTTCATCTTCTAGAACTATGGGAATACTAAAGTAGCTTTTTAATTCATCATTAAATTTTAAAACTAATTTTGTTTGAGAAGTATTCTTTCCGTTCATTCCAATTGGCAGTCCTAAGATGATTTTTTCTACGCTATTTATTTTTATTTCATTTTTAATATGGGACAGTAATACATCAACGCTATCAATGCTTAACGTTTTATATGCTTTTGCAATTTTTTTTGATGGATCTGATATCGCCAATCCTACTCTTTTTAAACCATAATCAATTGCTAAAAATCTACCCATTGATCAATTTATATTTGAACGTTCAATGTGGTCTATGCTTTTAATTTTAGAAACAAACCTGATTACTCTATCTAGTTGTTTTAAGTTATTTACTTGAATTATAAGAAAAGCAATAGCTACGGCATCTTTAACTTTTATATCTACAGATGTCATGTTGACATTTAATTTAGAAATACACTCGGTCATATCTTTCACAAGACCTTTTCTATCCTGTCCAGTTATTTTTAATCTTACATTAAATAAATCATTTCTACCCACCTCCCATTCAACAGGTATTAATCTGTCAGACTCTTTGTTCAATAGGGGTAAGCTTGAACAAATAACCCTATGCACTGTCATACCACGTCCACGTGTAATAAAGCCAACCATATTATCTCCCGGTATAGGGTTGCAACACTTTCCAAAATTTGTCATTACATTAGAAATACCTTCTAATCTCACATTTTTGGACTCTTTTTTAGTAAAATTAAAAAAACTTTTTTTATTAATATTCTTATCTGGTTCAGAGTTTTTTAATAGGGAAATTTTGTCTAATATTTCTCTTACAGACAAGGAACCGCTTCCTAATTGCTCAATTAACTGCTCCTCACCGCCTAAATTGAATTTCGGGTACGAACTTCTAACCAGGTTTTCTTTGTCAAGCAACTTTAACCTTCTGAGTGTTTTTGTTAAAATCTCATTGCCTATTTTTACACAAGCCTCCCTTTCAGCTTTATTCAAAAACCTTTTTATTTCATTTCTTGCTTTTGATGTGACCGTAAATTTTAACCATCCATAGGTAGGCTTTTGTGAGCTACTAGTTATAATTTCAACATAATCCCCATTTTTCAGCTTAGTGTTTAACGGAACTGTTTTATGATTTACTTTAGCGCCAAGACAAGCCTTGCCAACTTCAGAATGTACATGATATGCAAAATCAATTGGTGTAGACTTGACTGGCAATTGAATGAGATCTCCTTTTGGTGTAAAAACAAAAATTTCATCATTAAAAAGGTCAATTTTTAATAGATGCATGAATTCCTTTGGATCATTTTCCTCACTTTGTAATATTTTTAACAAATCCCTTAACCATTTAACATCTGAATCAATACTTTTGTTGTTTTTTCCATTTTCTTTGTATCTCCAATGCGCAGCAACACCAATTTCAGCGGTTTGATCCATTTCTCTTGTTCTAATTTGAATTTCAACTAATTTTCCATCTGGTCCAACTACTGTTGTATGAATAGATTGATAGCCATTACTTTTTGGAGTAGCAATAAAATCTTTAAATCTTTCTTGAATGGGTTTAAAAATTTTGTGTAAAACACCTAATGTTAAATAACACTCATCTACTTTGTTTACCACAACTCTAATAGCTAAAATATCATATATGTCTTCAAAAGCTTTCCCTCTTTTGACCATTTTACCATAAATAGATGAATAAGATTTTGGCCTTCCGTAAATAACAGGGTTTTGAATATGTTCTTTTAAATTTTCTATGACTATTTTGCTAATTTTTGATATGTAAGCTTCTCTGCTTTTGTTGGTTAGCTTTATTTTTTTAACGATTTCTTTATGAACATCAGGATTTAGAGTTTGTAATACCAAATCATCTAGTGTCCATTTTACCTTTGCCATGCCCAACCTATGAGCTAAAGGAGAGTAAACATCTCTAGTCTCTATTGCAATTCTGTGTTGTTTAATTCTTGGTAGATAGTGAATAGTGGACATGTTATGGATTCTGTCAGCAAATTTAATAATTATAACTCTTAGATCCTTTGCTACTGAAATTAGCATCTTCATAAAATTACCAGCTTGTTTTTCAGAGCGATTAGAAAACTGAATTCCACCAAGTTTACTGACACCATTAATCAAATATGCAACTTCCTTGCCAAATTCATTCTCTATTTGATTTATAGTCGCATCTGTATCTTCAATAACATCATGCAACATGCCTCCAATAATTGTAACATGATCCATTTTCCATGACGCTAATGTTTTTGCAACCTCAACACAATGTGAATGAAAATAAGATTCACCAGATTTTCTTTTTTGGCCTTGGTGATATTCAGAACCAAACTCATAAGCTCTCCAAAGCCTTACTTTTAATTCTTCTTCGGAAATATTCTCGTGAATGGATACTTTATCAACTAATTCATTGAAATGCCTCGGAAATTCTCCTCCAATAAAAGGAATAAGTTTAGAAATTGGATTTTGCATTTAAAAATGAGTTTCGCCTTCATTAGCAAAAGCATTTGCAATATTTTCAAATCTTGCAAATCTATCGATAAAAGTGGCTTCAATTGAACCAGTGGGCCCATTTCTCTGCTTTGCTACAATGATATCGGCTTTCCCTTTATCTTCATCATCTTGAGAATAAACCCAAGGTCTGTATAAAAAAATTACTAAATCGGCATCTTGTTCAATTGCACCAGACTCCCTTAAGTCTGAAAGCTGTGGCCTTCTATCGCTTCTATTTTCAACAGCTCTAGATAATTGCGATAATGCAATAATTGGAACATTTATTTCTTTTGCCAAATTTTTTAAAGATCTTGATATCTGAGATATTTCTTGTTGTCTACTTTCGGAGCCCTTAGGGCCAGACATTAATTGCAGATAATCAACTATAATTAATTCAATATTATTTTCTGCTTTTAGCCTACGAGCTTTAGCCCTCACTTCTAAAACAGACATTCCAGGAGTATCATCCAGATAGATTGGAGCCTCAGCTAACTCACCTACAGCATAACTGAGATTTTGCCATTGTTTTTTTGGTAATTTTCCTGTTCGAACTAAATGGCTATCAACTCGACCCTCAGCGCAGAGTAATCTCATTGCCAACTGATGGTTTGACATTTCAAGACTAAACATACCTATACCTTTTTTATGATCTACTGCTGCATTTCTTCCTAAAGATAGGGCTAAAGCAGTTTTTCCCATTCCTGGCCTACCAGCCACTATGACTAACTCACCAGGATGAAAGCCAGAAGTCATACTATCTAAATCGATGAGCCCAGATGGCACACCAGTTACACTCCCAGGGTTGGATGCAACTTTATCTAATTCTAAAAATGATTTTTCTAAAATTGGTTTTATCTTTTGAAAACCTCCATTAAGTCTTTTTTCAGAAATATTAAATATAGCAGACTCAGCTGAGTCAAGTATACTATCGACATCCAAACTATCGTCGAATGCTTCTTTTGTCATACTGTGCGATACTTTAATCAAATTTCTTAGTATGTGTTTTTCTAAAACTATTTTAGCGTAATGTTCAACATTTGCAACGGTAGGGACAGATTCATACAATCCACTAATAAAGTAAGGACCGCCAACTATATTAATTTCTTTATTTTTTTTTAATAAATTGACTACAGATAAAGTATCAACTGGCTCTCCCTGGTTAAAAAGCGACTCCATTGCTGTAAATATTATAGAATGAGATTCTTTATAAAAACATTCAGGCTTTAACCACTGTATAGAAATACTTACTGCCTCTTTACTTGACAACATGGAACCAAGTACTGCTTCTTCAGCATCCAATGCCTGTGGTTGCAAGTTTTGATTTATTTTATTTTCTTTAGCCATTAAATACAGAAATTATCATAAAATTATTATAATTAATTCCAAGATAGTCATTTGTAAGGATTCACTGGCTATCTGATTCAGATGATTTTTTTGTCCATTCTAAATCTCCGTTTACAAATGAATCAACTGCTACAGTTGTTGGCTTAGTAAGTTCTTCATAATCTTCAGGATTAATATTTTCTTCGTCATCAAAAACGCCCATTTCTGTTTGATCGCTCACACGCATTAACTTTTCTATAGTTCTTTCATTGATGACTTGTTTAGCTTTCTTTGACATGACTACCACCGCCTCATACAAATCATTTGTTTTTTCTTCCATATTTTTAATTGATATTGGTTCAAGTCCCATTTTTAACCTTTCTGATTTTAGTTAATAATTTTTAATATGCTTTTTACGGCATCATTTAATTTGTTATTTACGATGACATAATTAAAATGTATTTTATGCATCATTTCGCTCTCGAATCTTTCCATTCTTTTTTCTATGGTACTTTTAGAGTCAGTGCCTCTATCTTTTAAACGTTTAAAAAGCTCATCTTTACTCGGTGGCTCAATGAAGACAGAGAGATAGTTATTTGGATAATTTTCCATGATTTTTTTTGCGCCTTTAACATCTAACTCTAATAATAATTTTGTATTAGAATTAATAGCATAATCTAGAGTTTTTTTGAGTGTGCCATAGTAAAAATTTCCATGAATTTTTTCCCATTCCACAAATTCTTTATTATTTATTTTTTTAATAAATTCATCTTGAGATAAAAAGATATAGTCAATACCATTTTTCTCCTTACTCCTTCTGGCTCTAGTAGTACAAGACACAGAAAATTCTATACTTTTATCTTGAGTTAAGATTTTTTTACATATGCTTGTTTTTCCAGAGCCTGAGGGCGCAGATATAATTAAAAAATTTTTCACAAGATATTAAGAACCTGTTCCTTAATTTTTTCTATTTCTTCTTTTATTTCAATAACATTCCTGGTTGTTTCTTCGTTTGAAGCTTTAGAGCCTAATGT
>CACMQQ010000028.1 GCA_902615915.1 uncultured Fidelibacterota bacterium | reverse complement strand
AATAAAAGAGGTTAAAAATGAAGGAGTTTATAGAAACTATAGTAAAGCAATTAGTTGATAAACCAAACGATGTTAACGTTAATCCTGTAGAGTCTGATGACACTATTACATACGAACTTACAGTTGGTGACGGAGATTATGGAAAAGTTATCGGGAAAAGAGGAAGAAATGTTTCTGCAATTAGAACCATACTTTTTGCAATAAACGCCAAAGAGGGTGGAAAAAGAGCAAGGCTCGAACTAATGGATGATGGAGACTAAAACTCTATTTTCCATAGCAAAAATAACAAAAGCTTTCGGTTTCAAAGGTGAGGTTGGACTTAAGCTACATATAAGGCAATATGATGATTGTTCATTCAATAAACAACTTTTAATTGGACATCCGCTGAATATGATTTCACCTGAATTAATTGGTGCAAGAATCAGTGATGAAAGCAATGAATACATTGGACAATTAATTAGCATGGCAAGCTATCTTTATCATGTTATTTATGTTGTTTTGTCTAACAATAAAGAATTATTGATACCAGTATTGCCTGAGATAGTTAAAAATATTAATCACACTAATAAAGAGATAATAATTTCTAAAATGTCAGGCCTTTTAAATTGAAAAAAATATTTATCATTACACCAACTCCTGAGATCATAGCTTCAGTTATGCAAAATTCAATTGTTATAAAAGCTAAAAATAATAACATAGTTGATTTTGAAATCATCAATCTTAGAGACTACAGTGATAAAAAGTACAAAAAAGTCGATGATAACCCTTACGGTGGTGGAGCAGGCATGGTGATGATGGCTGAACCGTTTTTTAAGGCCATTGATGATGTTTTAAGAAAAATCAACCCTGATAACAATTTTAAAATTATTTATCCTAGTCCGCAAGGCAAAACCTGGGATCATAGTAAAGCATTGAGTTTTTCAAGTTCTAATGAAAATTTGATTTTTATTTGTGGTCATTACAAAGGCATTGATGAGAGAGTTGTAGAGAAATATGTTACTGATGAATATTCTTTGGGAGATTATGTTATAAGTAACGGAGAATTGTCTACATTAGTAATCATTGATTCTATTGTTAGGTTGATGCCAGGAGTTTTAAATCATATAGGTTCTGCTCAAACTGATAGTTTTTATAACAATCTCTTAGATGCTCCTTATTATACGAATCCAAGAGAATTAGATGGCATGAAAGTTCCAGATGTACTTCTTTCTGGTGATCACAAAAAAATAAAAAGTTGGAAAAATAAAAATAGAAAAGCTAGGACAATGATAAATCGTCCAGATCTTTGGAGTAGATACATTAATGAAAATAAATCGGAGATTAGAAATGAATAACACAAAAAAAATTATTGAAAACCAACTAAAGTCAGATCTACCCGATTTTAATTCTGGAGATACTGTTTCTGTAGATGTGCGCGTTGTAGAGGGTGGCAAGGAAAGAATTCAAAAATTTAAAGGCATAGTAATTGCTCGAAGAGGAAGTGATATTTCAGAAACATTCACCGTAAGAAAAATATCTGGAGGAGTAGGTGTAGAAAGAATTTTTCCAGTGCATTCCCCAATGATAAAGCAAATAGATGTTCTCCAAAGAGGAAAAGTGAGACGTGCTAAATTGAATTACTTGAGAAAATTAACCGGTGCCAAAGCTACGAGAATAGCCGAAAAAAGATAATTAATAACTGGGTCTCACATAAAACTTGTGACGACAATAGAAAAAAATATAATTATTTCTACGGGGTTCAGCCACTTGATAGTACATGCAATGCTATTAACCTTTCCAAGTCTATATCCTTCAATAAAAACTATTTACAACATAAGTTATGATTCATTTGGATCAATAGTATTTTTTTCTTCTTTTCTTTTTGGGCTTGGAGCAATCCCTGCAGGATATTTTGAAAATAAAATAGGTTGTAGGAAATTGTTACTTTTGCATTTATTTGGCTCTTCAGTATTATGTTTTTTTATTTTCTACTCAAAAACATCTTCATCATTTATTTTAGGATTATGTTTTTTGTGTTTGATTTCAAGTATTTATCATCCGTCTGGTCTAACCCTAATATCCAAGAATTTAAAAAAAATTGAAAATGGGATGGCAATACATGGTGTGTTTGGCAATGTCGGACTAGCTTTTGGACCAATGATTGCTACTATCGCATTGACCTATTTTTCATGGAAGTATGCGTATTTTTTTTTCGGTCTAATTAACCTAATTACATTTTTTTTTACATTATTTTTTGTAAGAGATGAGACATCATCCATTGCTCAAAATTTTTCAAAAAATCATCTACGAAAAAATAATGTAAATATTTTATTATTATTTTTTTTAATAACAGGGTTGTTGGGTATGAATTATTATGGCTTTACTACTTTTGTGCCATCCTTTATAGCTGACAATACAGAAAATCTGTTAAATAATATTTCTTCAGAAATAAAGGCTGGAATTTTCCCCACAATAATTTTTGCTTCTGGAATGATTGGTTCTGTGCTAGCTCCAAAAATATCATCACTTTTTGGAAAATCTTTTTCCTTATTAATTATATATATTTTAATAATTCCTGTCCTTTTATTTATTTCCCTATCAACAAATTATTTACTTTTATTTTTTTGTATTGTTTGGGCAATTTTATTTGCTTGTCAGCTACCCATAGCTAATGCTCTGGTAGCGGATATTACTGATAATGTTAAAAGAGGACTAGGTTACGGAATTAATTTTTTTATAAGCTTTGGTATTGGTGCATTTGCGGCATATTTTAGTGGTAAATTTGCAGTTAAAATAGATATGAATTTCATTTTTCTTTTTATGTCAATTATAATGATACCAGCAATAATTTCATCATTTTTGATTTACTTATTTTTTAAAAATAATAGAGTATAATAGTAATGAATGAAAATCTTAGAAAAATACCATCTGTTTCTGATATTTTAAAAAAATTAAATCATTTAAATAAATTTGATGATAAGTACTTATCTTTCTTAATTAAAAAAGAAATTTCAAAAATTAGAAAAAAAGCTATCGAAGCTAATTTGGATTTGGACAAACATCAGATTATATCTGATGTTGTTTCTAAAGTTATTAATTCAATCAATTGCAGCTCAAAATGCACTATAAATGGCACTGGAATTGTTCTTCATACTGGCCTGGGAAGAGCTCCCATTGGTAGAAAAATCTTGGAAAACGTTTTTAATCAATTATCCACATATTCTAATCTTGAGTTTGATTTAAACAATGGAAAAAGGGGAAACAGGCAAGCTCATACTGAAAAATTAATTTCATATATCACAGGATCAGATTCTGCTCTGGTAGTTAATAATAATGCTGCATCAGTTCATCTAGCTATAAATGAATTTGCTCAAGGAAAAGAAGTTATTATATCTAGAGGGCAACTTGTTGAAATAGGTGGCTCATTTCGCATACCAGAAATGATTAAAAAGAGTGGAGCTAAATTAGTTGAAGTTGGTACAACCAACAGGACCCATCTATATGATTATGAAAATGCAATAAATGAAAATACTGGGCTTTTATTGTGGGTTCACACAAGCAATTATACTATAAAAGGTTTTACGTCAAGTCCAGACATTTCAGATATTGTTTCTCTTGGAAAGAAATGCAACTTGCCAACAATGGTTGATTTGGGTTGTGGGGAAATAATAGATCTTTCAAGTGAAGGTTTAAAAACTAATTTTGTTGTAAGTAAAATTGTTCAAAAAAGACCTAAAATAATCACATTCTCAGGTGATAAGCTGCTTGGAGGTCCCCAATCAGGAATAATAGTTGGTGATATGGAAGCCGTCAACCGAATGAAAAAAAATTCTTTAGCAAGAGTAGTTCGATCTGATAAATTTACCATAATTTTACTTGAGCAAATTTTAAGGACTTATTTGCTTAAAGATCTTTTTAAAGAAAATCTGACATTATTTCTTTTAACAAGAAGCCGATTTAAAATTAAGAAAATTGCTGAAAATATACTTTCTAGGATAGATAGTCATATAAAAAAATTATTATCTATTGAAATTGTGGATACAATGGTAGAAACTGGGAGCGGTACTTTGCCAGAGGAAAAGATAGAAAGCGTTGCACTAAGGTTTAATACGAATAAAATACAGCCTGACAGTCTGTCTAAAGTCTTCAGAAATTCTTCAACAGCCATTATTGGATATATTAAAAATGATAAATATTATATTGATTTAAAAGCCGTTCTCCCATCTCAGGAGGATGAATTAATTATCGCAATAAATAATTTTAATTTTTCTTAATGCAAACAATAATTTGTACTTCAGGCCATATTGATCATGGCAAAACATCATTAGTGAAAGCTTTGACTGGGACCAACACCGATTCACTTCCTGAAGAAAAATCTAAATTAATGACTATAGATCTCGGTTTTGCATTTTTAAACGAAAAAATTACAATTATTGACGTTCCAGGGCATGAAAAATTTATAAAAAATATGGCAGCAGGAGCAAATTCAGTAAATTTAGTGCTTTTAGCAATTGCAGCAGATGACGGAATAATGCCCCAAACATTAGAACATTTAAATATAATCTCTCACTATGGTATTAAAAAATGTATAATTGCTATAACAAAAAAAGATAAAGTAGATGATGTTTTGTTAGAAGCTAATTACAAAAAAATAAAAAAAATGTTGGATGAATATAGCTTTGAAAAACTTTTGATCGTTAAAACATCTATTAATGATCCTTCAAGCATAAAAAAACTCAAAGATGCAATAATTTTAGAATCATTAGTCAATGAAAAAAAAATTGATAGAGGATTTTTTTCTTACCCATAGATAGGGTATTTTCAAAGAAAGGATTTGGAACAGTCTGCACAGGTACTGTTATTTCAGGTTCAACTCAAATTGGAAGTGAATTGCAAATATTTCCTGGTAATTACATTGGAAAAATAAGAGGTATGCAATCACATGGCATTAAAGTTAAAAAAACAAGAATTGGTGATAGGGTTTCAATTAATTTTTCAAATTTGGAAAAGAAAAATATATCAAGAGGTTCAACATTATTTGATATCAATGAGCTTGAAGCCGTTAAAAATATAATTGCAAAAGTTAATATGGTTAAAAACACAAAATGGTTATTGAAAAATAATCAAAGGGTGCACGTAAATATTGGAACTTCACATATCATTGGAACTGTAAAAAAATTGAGCAAAGCAATTAGGTCTAATGAATCCTCTAATGTCTTAATAAATTTACAGAGACCAATCATAGTGTTAAATGGCCAAAAATTTATTATTCGTTCATTATCCCCGTCTGTAACTATCGCTGGGGGGGAAATTTTACATCAACAAAATAAAGAATATGGCAAAAAAGAATTAAGTTTTTTACTAAAGAACTTAACATGCGAAACAAAAGAAAGACTTTTATCTTTAGTTTCATTTTCTTGGAAAGATATAAAAAAAATAAGTCACTATTCTAAGATTTTAAATATTTCAAATGAAAAAGTTTTGGATTTAGCTAAAAAAGTTGGAATTAATATTTTCAAAGATTTTTTGTATCTAAAGAGTAATTTAATGAAGTGCTCTAATATAATTGAAGAAGTTATCTTAAAATATCATTATGAAAATCCATTAATAGAAAGGTTGACAAAAACAAAAGCTGAAGCATTGTTAAAAATGAGCAAAAGCTTGATTGATTTGTCTTTGCAAGAATCTAGATCAAATGTTGTTATTATTGAAGATGGATATGCTTTAAAAAAACATAAAGTTGTTATTAAAGATGATAATAAAATTTTTTCCTCTGAAATACAAAAAAAATTAATTGACTCAAAATTTTATTTTTTAAATACTAATGATTTGGTTGATACAAATGAAAAAAAACAAAAAGAAGTTTTATATGCTTTAAAAAAGAAAAATAAACTTATTGAAATAACTGCAAATTGCTGGATTCATACAATTACCTTAAAAATAATCAAAAATATTTTGAAAGAACATTTTATTAAAAAAGATGAAATTGCAATTTCTGAATTTAAAAAAATGACTAGCACTTCCAGAAAATATGCCATACCCTTACTTGAATTCTTAGATAGAACACAATTAACGGAAAGAAAAGGTAATAATAGAGTTAAAGGTGTAAATTTTGAAAAATAATATTTATTTTTTTATTTTATATTTTTTTATTATTGCTTTTTCTAATTCTCAGACATACTGGGTAATAGAAGGTTGGCAATTATTTAAAAATGCTGGAGATGCAAGAATATTATCTTTAGGAAGTGCTGCTTCAACAGATTTTGGAACTCCTGTATCTCCTTTATTTAACCCCTCTTTGTCAAGCACAGCTATAAACGAAAACCTTAGTTACACCCATCAAAATAGATTTGGAGGATCAATATCTAGCGATTTGATAGGTTTTACAACTAAAAAAAGATTAAACTATATATTTATGAGAGAATCCATAGGGGATATTCCTGATACAAGAAATGCTTTATTAGATTATGGATTAGATGGTATGCCAAATACAGGAGATATTGGTGAAAATAATGGTATTTTGGATGATGGGGAACGACTGGACTCAGAAAAAGTTAATTATTTTAATCAAAATCAAATTGGGTTACATATTTCAAAATCATTTACCTATAATAATTATAATCTTGGGCTAGCTATAAAGTTCTTAGATCATCATATTGGCATACAAAAAAGTCATGGAATCGGATTAGACTTTGGTTTTTTATTAAACAATTGGAAAAGCAGTAAAATATCATTCGTTTTAAAAGATATTACAACAAGCTGGCAAGTATGGAATAATGGAACAATTGAAAGAACTAAACCATCGATGGTAAGTGGCTTTTCTCATAGTTTATTTTTTAAAAAATATCCCATTGTATTGAATGGAATGACAGATTTTGTTATAAATTTCAATGGAAGAAGTTTAGATCAAGATTTTAGCTTTGGTAAAAACAGTGGATATATAAAATATGGTTTAAATTTAATTTATGATTACAAAATAGCTGTTAGGTTAGGTAAAAATAATCAAGACTCTTTTTCAATTGGGATTGGTCTTAGTTGGGATAATATATCATTGGATTATGCAATGATAAACGAACCATCTCAAACGAATTTTGGAACATCAAATATAGTTTCACTTGTTTTAGATGTAAATTGGCTTCAAAAAACAATATTAAACCTATAGTTTTTGACAACTTTGATAGATGAGGAATTAAAATTAAATTTCAAACATATAAAAGGTATGAAAAATGATTTATAGTATGACAGGATATGGTGCATCATCTTCAGGTGTAGGAAAAAATAAAATTAATGCAGAATTAAAAGCTTTAAACGGAAAGTTTTTTGAGCTTAAAATAAGAGGATTAGACATTAGCTTTAATCTTTCAAAAACAATTAAA
>CACMQQ010000027.1 GCA_902615915.1 uncultured Fidelibacterota bacterium | reverse complement strand
TTTTTTTCTTTTATTAATGTGGATGTTCTATCAATTAAAGATAGATCCATCTCCATTTTTCTACTTTTTTCCCATTTAAAATTTTGAATGTTTTCTAGATCTTTCTGGGCATTTTTAAACGTGTTTTCAATTGATTCAAATTCAATTTTTTTTGCTTTGTATGAATCACGTTCTTTATTGATTGTTGGAACTAAAGCATCAATGTCAATCATTTTATTTTTTATCTCAGATCTTAAGTTTTCTATCTTCTTTGCGTTTAATATCTTCTCACTAGCCAATCTTTTTAAATTATTATCAGATGAATAAAGTCTTTCTGATGATATTATTATATTATTTTGCAGGGATTCTCTTTCTTCTAGTTTTTCATTAATACTATCCTCAATAACATTTACTTCTTTTAGTTTAATTTTATATTCTCTTTTTTTGTCATTTAGGTCTTTCAAGAAAATTGATGATTGATTTGATTTTTTCTCAGATAAGTCTTTTGCTTCATTGACTAGTTTTTCTAAAGGAATAATATTTGATTTAAGGCTATGCAATTTTACATAAGCAAGTGAAATATCTTTTTCTTTTAGTTCATTTGACAATTTTTCATGCCTTTTAAATCTTTTTAGATGTAATTCTAAGGAGTGAACATTGTTTTCAATTTCTTGAATTATGTCATCTACTCTTTCTAAATCTTTCTGAACACTATCAAATTTTTTCAAAGAAGATTTTCTCTGTTGCTTGTATTTATTAATACCAGCTGCTTCCTCAAACATTCTTTTTCGATCGTCTGAAGCATCAGAGAGGATTTGCTCAATCATTTTTAATTCAATTACTGAATAAGCATCCGACCCCATGCCAGTATCCACAAATAGATCGTGAACATCTTTTAGCCTGCAAGGGGTTTTATTAATAAAGTATTCAGACTCCCCATCTCTATATACGCGCCTACCTATTTCAATATCGGTATATTCAACAGGGAGTAATCCGCGATTGTTTTGAACTGTCAAAAATACCTCAGATACAGATAATGGTTTATGCCCCTCTGCGCCATTGAAAATAACATCGCCCATTTTAGACGATCTAAGAACTGAATATTTTTGTTCACCAAGCACCCATCTTATCGCATCTACTATGTTGGTTTTACCGCAACCATTTGGACCTACGATCACAGTTATGCCTTTGCCAAACTTTATTTTTTCTTTTTTAGCAAAAGACTTAAATCCTTGCATTGTGATTTCAGATATATACATCTAAATAATTGTCCTTTTTAAATATCAAAACACTTAAAAAATATCAGCCAGGGGGCCAGCTCAATTCTCTGCCAGCTAATAGATGCATATGGATGTGAAATACAGTCTGACCGCCATCATTATTTGTATTAAAAATACAACGAAATCCAGACTCCTTTACATTAATTTTCTCAGCTATGATTTTTGCACTAAAAATTAGATCGCCCATTAATTTTCTATCAGATTCATTTAAATCATTAATGGTTGATATATGTTTTTTTGGTATAACGATAATATGGACAGGAGCTTTTGGATCAATATCGTTAAAGGCTAAAATTTGATCACTCTCAAATACCTTTGTACATGGTAATTCATTATTTGAAATTTTACAAAAAATACAATCCAACATTTATTCTAAAATTTGGCAAATTTTCAGCATAGCACACATTGCCGCAGATTCTGCTCTCAATCTCCTATTCCCTAAATTAAGTTTTTTAAAATTGTAACTATCCATTAAAATTAATTCTTCATGGCTAAAATCTCCCTCAGGGCCAATTATTATATTTAAGTTATTGATATTTGATTTTATAATTTGTTTTGTAGTGCGATCGGAAGACATATGACAAACAATATTTTCTTCATTTTTATACATATCTATCCATTCATTTAAGGTTAAGACTTCATGAAGAACGGGGAAAAAGCTTCTTCCGCATTGCTTTGCTGATGAAATAATAATCTTTTGGTACCTTGAATGATTTATTTTTTTTCTAATTGAGCGATTCATAACCAAAGGAAACAAATTTACTACTCCAAATTCGGTTGCTTTTTCAATGATCATTTCCATTCTTTTACCTTTTAACAATGAAATAGCAAGATTTATTTTAAATTTATTTTCGCCAAAATTTTTAGTCTGACTTATTATTTTACCACTAACAAAATCATTATCAAGATCTTTAACCTTGGCTTTGTAGGCAATGCCCTTGCCATTAAGTAACCAAATAATGTTATTTT
This sequence comes from uncultured Fidelibacterota bacterium, assembly GCA_902615915.1. Lineage (GTDB taxonomy): Bacteria > Fidelibacterota > Marinisomatia > Marinisomatales > TCS55 > TMED144. The sequence continues at coordinate 5,853 of CACMQQ010000027.1, read as the reverse complement.
TTTTTCCACGTATTGATTTTATGAAATGTAAAGATTCAGATTTTGTGAGCTTAAAGCTATTATTTTCAATTTTGGATTGCTCAACACTAAAAAAATGAGCATCCACAAGAGGACTTGAATTCACCGACTTTTATTTCGAATGAAATTTAGATTTATTGTAAAACCGTCATAGTTATCTCTTCCATCAAGCCGTTGATTTAAAGGTAAAAACTCATAACCTATTGATGGAGAAATAATTGCACCACTAGGCTGAACAAAAGAAATTCCAAATACTAGTTGCGTGCCAAAGCTAATATATGACTCTGAGTTTTCAAACCACCTAGATCTAAAACTTTGCTCATTTTCATTTCCATCAAGTACAAAGTTTGGACCAATTTTTAGACCAAAAAAAGGAGAGAAATTATTTTCAATTTTGCCTTCAAATGGAAGCCATCTAAATTTTGCATAAATAGGAAACATCGCCAAAGCCCTATTTCCAACTGTATAGGGATAGCCAGTAAAATAATCAACAGCGGTTTGTTCGTTCTCATTTTTAATATCTAAAAACCGTAGTTCTAAACCTAAGTAGAATTTTTGATTCACTTTCCAATCGTTAGAAAAGTGAACCCCTGTTCCTCTTTGGCCAAAAACTAACCCAGCGCCAAAATTAGAACTTGCAAAAGCGCTACAAAGTATTAAAAAATAAGAAATGATAAATTTAGATTTCATCAAGTTTTTTCTCCCCATAAAAAGTATAATCTACACTAATTTTTCCCGGTCCAAGCAGTAGCAAAGAAGCATAGATTGAAAAATATATAAATGCACTCTCTGGACTACCAGTTCCTGTGACATGTTTCATAGCTGCTACAAACATAGTAAAAGCTAATAAAAAACTAGATGGCTTCGTCAAAAAACCAAAGAAAATGAAAATAGCACATATGGATTCGGCAAAGGATGCGGCAAAACCAAAAAATATATTTATTGGTTCAAAAGAATCATTTAAGTATTTAGTAAGAGAACTGCCCAACCCTTCCCATCTGCTTGAATTTAAAATCTTCCCTTTGCCATGATCAAAAAACATATAATATGATGGAATAACCCTCATAAATAATAGCGCCAAATCATTGATTGAGCTATTGGGGTTGAATACAAAATTAAGTATTTTTTTCATTTTCATTCTCCACATCTTCAAATTCAGCATCAGTTATATCTAAATTTTTATACTCATCTTTTATGTCATCATTACTATTATTATTTCCGATTAACTTAAAAACAATTACTATTTTGTAGGCAAAATAAGCTATGGCTAAAAGTAAAATAATCTTCATTGATTAAATATCAGAAGTTGGATTAAAAAATTTAGTACCTGATGCAGGTTGGCGAATATAATTAATAATTTCATCAAGGTCAGAAGAGTTATTTACAAAATCAATATTATTGGTGTTAATAATTATCAAAGGAGTATCTTGATATTGAAAAAAATATTCATTGTAAACTTGATTAAGTGCATCTAAATAATCTTCTGAAAGATTTTTTTCAAACTTCCTTCCTCTCTTGGTAATATTTTTCATCAATGTTTTTGTATCAGCTTGTAAAAGAATGACTCTATCTGGATGAATAACATTTTGTTCCATCATATTGGCTACTGTATCATAAAGGTCCATTTCTTTTTGATCAAGATTTAAAGAGGCAAACAGTCTATCTTTCACAAACATATAATCTGTTATAACTAAATTTTGAAACATATCTACTTGTCGAAGTTCTTGTTGTTGCTTATACCTCTGAATCAAAAACCAAAGCTGAGTTTGAAATGCATGTCTTTCGGGGTCTTCATAAAAATCTGATAAAAAAGGGTTTCCTTCAAACTCTTCTAAAACAAGCTTTGCTTTCAATCTTTCAGAAAGAAGATTTGCTAAACTGGTTTTTCCTACCCCAATTGTCCCCTCGATCGCTATATAATGAAGATTTCTCAAGCTGATTTTTCCATTGTGTGAATATTTACCTTAGATGTATCTGGACAAACTTTCAATAAAGTAGAAATTGATTGACCAAAGTCTTGAACAACAAAGTCTGGATTTATTTCATTCCAAGGAACTAAAACAAACTTTCGGGCAAATAATTGTGGATGTGGAACATTTAAATTGGACAACTTTATTGATATTTTTTCAAAAGCTAAAATATCTAAATCGATTACTCTAGGTTCATTTTTTTTTTGAATCTGCTTTCTACCAAGCATTAATTCTATACCTTTACATACCTGCAACATTTCCTCAGGGGTTAATGTAGTCTCTATTTCAACAACAGTATTCAAGAATGCTGGTTGTTTTTTATTATATAGAGGCTCCGTTTCATAGATTGAAGCAGTTTTTTTTACATTAATTTCATTTCTAACATCTAGAGCAGCGATTGCTGAAAAAATATTACTTTCGCGGTCACCAATATTTGAACCTAAACCAATAAAAGCAATTTCATTCATAATCATTTCTTTTTTTTACAATTTCAAACTCAATATTATCAAATATACCTTTTATTGGGGCAAATGGCTTTCTGACTCTTACAACGGACGACTCCACAACGGTATATTTCAACATTATATCGTTTGAAATTTTTTCTGCTAGCGCCTCAATTAGGTTAAATTTATTTTCTTTAACGCAATTTTCAACGTCAACATAAAGCTCTTCGTAATTAATTACATCTTTTAATTTGTCAGAAATAAATGACTTATTATTATATGTTAGTTCTAAATCAATCTGAAATTCTGCCCCAAACTTTTTTTCATGTTTATTTACGCCATGATAGGCATAGATCTTCATGTTTTTTAAACGAATTGTTTTCATTGCTTAAGAATTTAATCGGCTATCTAAACTATAGTCAAGAATAGTTAGATAAATTATCTATTTAAATTATTACTAGAGCAAAAAAAAGCCCTTAACTTGCTCAGAAAAGGGCTTTAAAAGAGAATTGAATTCTCAGATTTTACATCATACCGCCCATGCCACCCATGCCAGGATCCATTGGAGGCATAGCAGGAGGATCTTTTTCAGGTATTTCAGTAACTGCAGCTTCAGTTGTTAATATCATACCAGCTATTGATGTAGCATTTTGTACTGCGACTCTTGCAACCTTAGTAGGGTCAATAATTCCAACCTTGAACATGTTAACATACTCGTCATTGCGAGCATCATAACCGTAATCTCCTTTACCTTCCCTAACTGCTTGAGTAACAATAGATGCTTCAACGCCTGCGTTGCTACATATCTGCCTAATTGGAGCTTCTAAAGCCCTTCTCATGATATCGACACCAACCATCTCTTCATCGTCAAGCTTAACTTTATCAAGGCCACTTACAGATCTAAGTAAAGCAACACCACCACCTGGAATGATTCCTTCTTCAACAGCTGCTCTAGTAGCGTGCAAAGCATCTTCAACTCTTGCTTTTTTCTCTTTCATTTCAACTTCAGTTGCAGCCCCAACATTGATAACGGCAACACCACCAGAAAGCTTAGCTAAGCGCTCTTGAAGCTTTTCCTTATCATAATCAGATGTCGTTTTTTCAATTTGAACTTTAATTTCATTTATTCTTGCCTTTATAGAATCTGAAGAACCATTTCCGCCAACTATTGTGGTATTGTCCTTGTCTGAAACCACTCTTTTGCAAGTACCTAAATAATCCAAGGTTGCATTGTCAAGCTTATAACCTGCATCTTCAGATATGACTGTAGCGCCTGTTAAAACAGCTATGTCTTCTAACATGGCTTTACGCCTATCTCCAAAACCTGGAGCTTTTACAGCTAGAACTTTAAAAGTGCCTCTTAATTTATTAACAACTAATGTAGCTAACGCCTCCCCTTCGACATCTTCCGCGATGATCATAACTGGCTTGCCGGTTTGAACAACCTTCTCAAGAAGTGGTAATAAGTCTTTCATGTTAGAAATCTTCTTATCATAGATCAATAAGTAAGCATCTTCTAACTCAGCTTCCATATTATCGGAATTTGTAACAAAATATGGAGACAAATAACCACGATCAAACTGCATACCTTCTACTGTTTCAAGAAAAGTTTCAGCTGTTTTAGATTCTTCGACTGTTATTACACCATCTTTTCCAACCTTTTCCATAGCCTCAGCAATTTTCTCACCAATTTCCTGATCGTTGTTTGCAGATATTTTACCTACATTTGCAATTTGCTCTGAGTCTGGTAAATCTTTACTCTGCTTTTGCAAAGCCTCAACAACCGAGGTTGCCGCAGCATCAATACCTCTTTTAATAGACATGGGATTAGCACCAGCGGTAACATTTTTTAGCCCCTCAGCAACAAGCGCTTGGGCTAATACAGTTGCAGTTGTAGTACCATCTCCAGCTACGTCAGAGGTTTTTGAAGCTACTTCCTTAACCATCTGAGCGCCAACGTCTTCTAATTTGTCTTCTAATTCAACCTCTTTAGCAACAGTAACGCCGTCTTTTGTAACTGTTGGAGCACCAAATTTCTTTTCAATAACAACATTTCTACCTTTGGGTCCTAATGTTACTTTTACAGCATTTGCTAGTTTGTCTACGCCAGCCTTTAAGGCATTGCGTGCTTCTAAATTATATGATATTTCTTTTGCCATTGTATTCTCCTTTTATAGAACTGCGAGGATATCGCTTTCCCTCATTATCAAATATTCTGTTCCCTCGTAAGAAAACTCAGTACCGCTATATTTACCGTACAGAACTTTATCTCCTTTTTTAACTTCCATTGCAACAGTGCTTCCAGAATCTGAAACCTTACCAGGTCCAGCGGCTACAACTGTGCCTTGCTGTGGTTTTTCTTGAGCAGTATCTGGAAGAATGATTCCTCCTGAAGATACATCTTCTGCTGGAGCAGGCTCAACAACAACTCTGTCTGCCAAAGGTCTTACTTTTAAAGCCATTGGATTATCTCCTATATTGTGTGATTAATTTTAAATTTTTGAAATATAAATGCATTTTCGACGGTGAAATTATACTTTTTTTTATAAAAAAAACAATGATTTTTAGCACTCTACAACTTAGAGTGCTAAAATTTTTAATTATTTACCCGTACTTCCAAAACCACCGCTACCCCTTGATGATGTTGATAAATTTTCAACAAGTTCAAAATTTATCTCAGAACCATCCATTCCAACCAATTGAAACAATCTTTGACCTACTTCTAAGGTAAATGGTATATTTTTTATATTATCAACGGCAGCCATAATTTCACCCCTATATCCAGCATCAATCAATCCAATGGAATTGGATAACCTTAAAGGTGTTTTTGCAATACTTGATCTTGGCATTAGCATATAAGGTTTATTTTCCAAGTTCTCACATGATATACCTAGGTGAATCAATGTACTTTCATAGGGCTTTATAGTTTGCTTACTTATTATATATAAATCGAGACCTGCGTCACCTTCATGAAAATGGCCATGATTTTCATACAGATCCCAAACCTTCTTTTGGAACGGTTTAATTTTTAGAAACAATTTTAATCCATTTCAACTTTAATTATATTGAATTTCATGAGAAATTAATGTTTTTCCATTTAAATGGAAGTTAATTTTTAGTGGATTCCTCTGATCATCAAACCACCATTCTATACCATGCTTATTTTTACCTTTATAAGTGCACTCATATTGCAGATTGCCACTTAAAAAAAATTCACTTTCTTTTCTTGTACCGGTAATAAAAATTTCATCAGTTTCCTCAACGCCTGATTCATTCCAACTTCTTTGAAATAAAATACTATCTTCATCTAAAATAGCAATTTCCTTTATTTTATTGTCTTCAAAGTATTCTATTCTTGCAATTTCATTGTCGGCTTTAAAAAAAGATTCCTTTTTTAATTCGAATGATAGCGAATAAACCTG
>CACMQQ010000026.1 GCA_902615915.1 uncultured Fidelibacterota bacterium | reverse complement strand
CAAAAAACAAATCAAAGCTATCAAATATTTTTTATGCTATAATGCTTTAAAGGATTAAAACACACCTTAACTAATTTCTTACTTTATGATTATCACATAATTATAGCTATTTAAAAAAAAACAAAAAACATAATTAAATTATAATATCTGTAAATTTTTTTAATATATAATTACTATTATAAAATTATTAACAGTTTAAAAATTTACATTTAAAAAAAAATTGATTTTGCCTAGACTATGCGTTTGCTTTTGTAATTACCATTATTTAAATCAAAAAAAAGAAGGGCTCCTTATGGGGCCCTTTTTTTTATATTCGTTTTAAAAAATTTACATAATTTGAACAATTTGAAAACACAATATGATTCTTTAATATTTGATCTTGATGGAACTCTTTGGGATACTACAGAAGCTATTGTGGTTGCTTGGAATAATGTATTAGAAAGAAACAAAATTAATTTTAAAAAAATTGATTCAAGCGATATTAAAAAAGTAACTGGCATGCAGCACGATGAATGTGTAAAAACTATTTTTAGAGCCTTAGATAAAAAGAAACAATCACTTATAATCAAAGAGACGATGATTGAAGATAATTTAATAATAAAAAAAAACGGCGGAAGATTATATAGCGGTGTTATTGAAGGCTTAAGGCTTTTAAATCAACATTATAAAATGTATATCGTTAGCAATTGTCAGAAAGGATATATTGAAATTTTTTTAAACTTGTATAAACTCAATGATATCTTTCTGGATTTTGAATGTTGGGGTAACACAAAAAAATCTAAATCAGATAATATTGATATGGTGAAAAATAGAAACCAGTTACAAAACCCATTATACATAGGTGATACAAACGGGGACATGACTGCTGCAAATAAAGCAAATGTAAAATTTTATCAATTGACATATGGTTTTGGGGATAAAATTGATGAAGCTATTTCATTTCCAACTTTCACAGATTTAGTAAAGAATTTGATACCGAATTAGCTTTTATAGATTAATGAGAAGAAATAAAAATGATCTGTTTGAAAAGATTGAAGATGATCTTAGAAAGATTATATCATATAACACCAGTGTAGATACTTCATCAATTGATGACAAAAAATTAGAAGAGAGAACACGAAGCTTAATAAGAACATTACTTTTCAGTATTTTAAAAAATAACAGGTACGATAATAGCGCTTTTATAGAAATGATCAATCCCCATTTATCAAATTCAGACTTAAAAAAAGCAATCAATGATTACTTGCTAAAACCAGATTATAACAATGACAAATTAATTACCGAATTAATTCTAAAAATAAATGAGAAGAATCAGGAAAAATGATTTTTATTCATTTTTTGATTTTAAGTTCGGGCTAATTATTTGGTATAAATTTTGATTTATGTTTAATTAAAAAAGAAAAAAAATGAAATCCTATCCAACTTTACTTTTCTTTAAAATATTAATTCTTTTCAATGCTACCACTTATCTTTTTGCGCAAGATAATAGCACACCAATCTCTTTATCTGTTCCATCGGGAATTAATATTGAGCTTTCAGGCGAGGTGGAGATGGAATTCGTTGATGTGGAAGGAAAGGGTGGTGCTGGCAATCACGAAACGTTCTTAAAAAAAATTGAAACCAGAAGTCCTTATACAAGGATAGATAAAGCTGTATTGGATTTTAGTGTTATATACTCACTCACCATTTCATATCGCTTTAGTTTAAGATTCAATGATAATGGTGCTTATGCAGATAAACATTATTTGCTTTATAAAAACAATGATTTGAGGCTTGAAGTTGGTAAAAATATACCTGCTTGTGGCGCTTAAAAGAAAAACGGAAGGATATCCACTGATAGGAACTGCATACTGGAAAGGAAGGCAGTATCATGTTGACGTAAGTAGCAAAAGCTCAAAATTTGATTCAGGAGCTATTACTGAACTCAATGACTACACATCTCAAACGGATGTTGAAAGTCAAGGTGAACCTGAAGGACTAGCTTTTAAAAATGGCTATGTTTTGGTATCGAACACAGAAGATCCATCGGTTGCCCTACTTAAATCCTCTTGGGCAAAATAGCGTATTATTAGTGCAAAGATTTAGCAATTATTTGCTAAATCTTTGCACTAAATGTTATTCCTAAAACATTATTTATTATTATCTTTTTTCCCAAAAAATTTTTTCTTTGAACAATAAATTGCAATCTTAAAGAAGATTTGTTTGGTAAATCGAATTTACTTCCAATCGCTATCCTGTGTTCATCAATTTGGCCAAATTGATTTTCACTTCCACTTATGAATTCAGTTGCTATAAAAGGTTCATATTTTTTGGTTAGTTTATGTAGGTAAGAAAACTTGTGTCTTAAAAAAACTTCCGATTATGCTATTTCATTTTCACGTTGCGCCTTTATTCTATATCGAAACGTATTTTTTTTATTTTTGTGATTTATTGTAGATGATAGCGTTAATCGATTTTTAGTCTTTTTTTCAAAAATGGCATATTGGTAGGGAATCTCAATTTTAAAATTATCATTTAGTTTATAGGATATATTAATCTCTGAAAAATTTTGTTTAATCTTACTTATTTGGTTGTAAAATCGTGAACTTTGCTCTAACTCTAAATTAATTTTAGAATTTATTTTTTTTTCAATAACGAAGCTTCTCCAAAGCAGGTTATCGTCACCAGCAAGTAAAGTGATATGCGAAATTAAAAAAACAATTAATATATTAGTGAGCTTTTGAATAGATCTATCTTTAAAAATCAATTTTTAGAATAAATCTTAATCCTGGCTGATCCCGTATCTAAGTTCATTCTTTTTATTTCAAAACTTTCAATATCAAGACCCCTGCTGTCTTTTAAATCCTTTAAAAGCACATCGTGATTTTCTGGCTTTAAATTTTCCATTTTTTTATAGCGTATTGATCTTGCAATAAGATTATTGTTTTGCCAATAATTCTCAAGTAAAAATGCCATTAAAGTAAGAATCGTATTGGCCAGAATTAAAACAGATATACCAACGGTACTGCCGCTTAAAGAATTAATTACACCAATGGTAATAACAATAAATAAATACGTCATTTCTTTTATAGATATAGGATTGGTTCGGTATCGTAAAATTGCAAATACTGCAAAAAGACCGAAAGCAAAGCCCATATTTATCGTTAAGCTTCCAAGAATGTATGCGAAAAAGAATATTAAAGAATTGAACATGAAATAAGTGAACACAAAATCATTCTTACGCTTATTATTTTTATAGTAAATAAACCGAATTATTATAAATGCAAAAAATAGGTTGAAAGAAAATTTTAATATCAAATCAATTATTTCGGTTGGTAAATTCATTTCTAATGTTTGAATATAGAGATTATTAAGTTTTTTTTATTTCGTGGTTAATTCAATTATTATAATAGCGAAATTGTATTTAAATAACTAGGATGACTTATTTAAATAGTTTAATTTTTAAATTATTCAAATTTAAAATTGAAATGTCAAAAATAGTAAAACTATCAATTAGAATTACCATCGCTAAGAGTTTTTTTATTTTTTCAACCCTTTTTCTTTTTAGCTGTGAAGACAACAGCAATAATGAAATAGGATTATATATAAACGAGTTTTTAGCAAGCAATAATTCTGTTTATGCTGATGAGATAGGTGAGTATGATGATTGGGTAGAGCTTTATAATTCTTCATCTGACCCGATTGATATAAGCGGCATGTACCTTGCTGATGACCTTGAGGATAATTTAAACATAATACCCTCATCGAACGAGTTTTCTACCATAGTTCCAGCAAATGGATATTTAATTATATGGTTTGATAAGGATCAGGATCAAGGCCCTCTACACGTTGGTGAGAAACTTTCTGCTGATGGAGAGGGAGTTTTTTTATATAACGCTGAAAGAGTGTTGATTGATTCAGTTACGTTCGGAGTTCAAGAAACAGATATATCTATGGGAAGGTATCCTGATGGGTCAGATCGTTGGGTCAAATTCACTACTCCAACCCCAGCAAAATCTAATAATTAATTCTTAAGTAGCAGTATTATTGCTATCCATCCGCAGATTGCAAAAATAATGTTTTTACTATCTCTTTTACCCATCCGCGTTTGATCATACATCCAAGCTATTTGCCAAAAGAGTATCCATAGGCAAGTTAAAACAATCAGAAAAATTTTCATTTTACAGGTTGATTTTTGAATAAGATGAAGTAAATAGGTATCCCAGAAACTATGAAACAAAGATCTTTGACTGAGCTTTCAAATTCATAAAAACTTCTCAACACTACCAATAAAATTATACCTACTAGATAAAGCGATGGGATCCATGGGTAGCCAAAAAGTTTGTAGCCATTATCTTTACCAGCATTTTCTTTTCTAAATTTGAAAAATGCAATTGTTGTGAATCCGTAAAAAATCAGAACTGCAAAGACCATCCCCGAAACAATAGTTTCAAAATTTTGCCTTATAATTATTAATACGGCAGCCCATAATCCGTGAGCTATAATTGCATGTGTTGGTGTTTGATGTTTAGGATGGATATGATCGAGCCATGCAAAAAGAAGTTTATCTTTTGCCATGGCATAATAGACCCTACTTGCTGTCATGATGGTGCCGTTGATACTGCCTGTTGCAGATATGATCACCATTAAAGAGATCATTGCTGCTCCAATTGGGCCAAAAAGTTTCACTGCTGTATTTGAAGCAACAATGGTACTTTCTCGCATTTGCTCTAGGCCAATAATAGTATGATATAGGATATTAGAAGAAAGATACAAGACAGAAATAATGAGCATGCCAAAAAGCATGGTCTGAGGCATAACTTTTTGAGGATCTTTCATTTCACCAGCAACATAACCTACCCGATCCCAACCAATAAATGAAAATAATATGAGCATCAAGGCTGCAATCGTATTACCAATGGGTCCGAGACTTGCTTGTACAGTTCTGATTTCACCTAATCTTGAAAAATCATTTCCATTAATTAATAGACCTACAACAGCAAACAATAGCAATCCTCCAATTTTCGTGGATGATGACAGCTTGTTATATGCGCTAGCTTTTTTTACACCTATATAATTGATTGAACAGAAAACAAGTATTACTAAGAATGCTACGAACGTTTTTTCTATTTGGTTCATTGGAAAGAAATAGCTCAAGTAGTTTGCAGTTACAAGACTTAGACCTGCTGTTGCACTGGTTCGAATTATAAAAAGCTGGGTCCAGCCAAAAATAAATCCCCAAAAAGAACCAAATGCCTTTTCAATATAAATATATTCACCACCCGTTTCAGGAAACCTACTTCCAAGCTCTGCGTAAATAAGAGCGCCGACATAAACAAAAATAGAAACCGCTATCCATAACAAAATTATTGTTGAAAATGAATTCAAATATTTTGCAATGATTTGGGGCGTGGCAAAAATTCCTGAACCTATAGTTATACCTACAAGCAAAGCAATTCCATCAAATCTGTTAAGTGTCTTTTTTAAAGTAGCCATTGTTTCATTTAATATATTTTATATAATTAATATATAATTATATCATGATAATGCCTAGTTGCTATAATTATATAAAAATCAATGATTTATACTAAGTTTTAACAATAATGCTTAATTTTTCATCATGAGCTTAATTGAAGAATTAAAAAGACGAAAAGTTTTTAGAGTTGCAGCGTCCTATGCAGTAGTAGCATTCATTATTTTTCAATTGGTTGAGATCTTATTTCCAATTTTTAATTTTCCGCAATGGACCCAACAATTTGTTGTCATCATAATATTATTGGGCTTTCCAATTGCGGTCATTTTTAGCTGGGTATTTGACAAAACTCCTGAAGGATTTATAAAAACTGATGCAGTTAAAAATAAGAAAAAAAAGAAAAGTGAAAATTCCAATAATATATCTTTTTTTAACGACAAGAGGAACTGGGTTCTAATTGGAGGAATCATTGGAGGAATACTAATAGGATGGTTTGGACAATCAACTACTGAAACAGTTGATCCTATAAATGAAAAATCTATAGCAGTATTACCTTTTGAAAACCTAAGTCAAAATCAAGAAGATGAATATTTTGCTGATGGAATGACTGAAGATTTGTTAACAGAACTCTCAAAAATAAAAGATCTATTGGTTATTTCCAGAACAACAATAATGAAGTATAAAAACTCAAGTAAATCTCTAAAAGAAATTGGAAAGGAATTAGGAGTTGCTAATATTTTAGAGGGTAGCATAAGAAGGATTGGTGATCGAGTAAGAATTACAGGCCAGCTAATAAAGGCATCTAGCGATCAAAACCTGTGGGCTGAAAAATACGATAGGGATATTCAAGATATTTTCTCTGTCCAAGATGAGGTTGCCAATGCTATTGCCAATGCATTGAGAATTGAGCTATCAGACGAAGAATCCATGATGATTTCGTCCTCGCAAACAGAATCTGTTGAAGCTTACGATCTTTATATCAAGGGCCGGCAACTTTCATATTCTTATCAAAACACCATGAGGGATGAAGTAATAAATCTTTATCGCGAAGCTATAAAAATTGATCCCAATTATGCTCTTCCATATGCAGGAATTTCGCGAGTAAGAATGAGTCAAAGATCTATGCAGGGAATGGATCTAGACTTTTCTAAGATGGCAGTTGAAGAAGCTGAGCAAGCGGCAAAAAAAGCCGTTCAGCTTGGACCTAATGAAGCAGAAACGCATTTTGCTCTGGGATTTTTCTATAATCAGACTGAAGAATATGAAAAAGCTTATTCAAGTTTTAATACTGCTATTATGTTAAATCCCAGTCATGCACATGCACATGACGAGATAGGCGATGTTTATCTATATAAATACGGAGACTTTGACAAAGCAGTTATATGGTATGACAAAGCTTTAAAAAGAGACCCTGAGCTCGTACCAGCAAAATGGTTTAAATCTGAAGTATTATTAAGGGCTGGTAGGGCAAAAGAAGGTTTAGAATTGCTGGATCAAGCTCTAACTCAGAACCCAAATGTTGCTCAATTTTCAAATCTGAAACATTCTGGTTTGACTATGATTGGAAAGCATCAAGAAGCATATGATTTTATCATAAATAAAAAAGATCTTTACACAACTGAAAGTAGTATTTTTCAATATTATCAAGCTCTTGGCCTCTCTCTTCTTAATTTAGATAGATTAGAAGAGCTTAATAACTTAATCGAGGAAATTGAAAATACTCCAAACTCAAATTTTACCCATCAAGGCAGATACTTATCTTTGCTATTAGATTATAAAAATGAAAACTATCAAAAAGTTATTAATGGTTTTGAGTCGCTAGACAATGCAAATCTTTATTCTTTAAATTCTGATGTAAGACGTATTATGTCCGATGTATTTTATTACTGGAGAGCTAAATCTTTTATCGCATTGGGGGATTATCAAAGCGCTTTAAAAGAGACTTTTCGTTTCAGAGCAGCAAATAACCATGTGAGTGGCCAAACCATCTTTGATGCCTTTTGGCCAAAGAAATCATATTTAAAGGGATTAGCATATGAAGGGTTGGGGGACAGGGTTAATGCAATTGAAAGCTTTGAAGATTTCTTACGAATTTGGTCAAATGCTGATGAAGATCTTCCAGAAATAGTTGATACAAAAAAACGATTAAGAAATCTTGGCAGATTTAACTAATTACGTTAAGTAATTTTTATTTTCTTAAAAAGGGACCCTTAAGCCACTCGCCAGGTCTTTCTCCAGTAAGAGCCCCATCTTTTATCGCAAATTTACCATTGATCATGACATGGTCAATACCAGTTGGATATCTGTGGGGATCTGTATATGTAGCGTTATCTTTAATGTTTTCAAAATCGAAGACAACTAAATCTGCATAAGTTCCAACTTTAATTCTGCCGCGATCAAAATGTCCAATTCGGTCCGCAGCCATTGATGTCATTTTTTTAATTGCTTCAACGAGTGTTATCACTTTCAAATCTCTAACATATCTTGCCAAAACTCTAGGAAAAGCACCATAGCTTCTTGGATGTGGATAGCCAACACCGTAGCTAACAGGGTCTCCATCAGTTTCAATCATTGCTAGTGGATGTTGCATTATTCTAATTACATCTTCTTCATTCATGGCATGATAGATAGCTGAGAAGCCACCCTTTAATTGTAGATCTATAACTAATTTAATTCCATTGGGTAAATTATTATCTAACCCTAAATCTTCAGCATAGTCTGATAATCTTTTTCCATTATAGGAAGGATTGCTTGGTAAAATTCTAAATTGAATTCTGCTTAAATCCCCGCCAGTTCTTTCTTTTTTGAAAATATCAATCATTTCGTATTCTATTTTTGCTCTTGT
>CACMQQ010000025.1 GCA_902615915.1 uncultured Fidelibacterota bacterium | reverse complement strand
ACGCTAAAATTGTTACACCAGAACCTCCAGTGATTGCCGTAAAGAATCCACATATTATAACTAAAACTATTGGTGTTCCACCAGGTATCCAGCCGAACAGAGCTTGAAACAAACTTAATAGACGTATGGAGGATTTGCTTTCTGCAAGAAGAAATCCGGCAATAGTAAAAAGAGGTATCGTTGGTAGAGTTGGAGAAACGACGATCCGGTAGGTTTCTGCTGATATTGCTGACAAAGGCGTCCAGTCAAACCAAAACAGTAAAGCAGCTATTCCACCAAGACCCAAAAAAATTGGAAGACCATAAAATAATGAAAAAATGATAGAAAAAAAACTGAACCATAAAGTTAATGACGACTCTTGAACCTGTGGAATTGAGACAATTGAAAAAAATAACAAAATTGAAATTAAAAGAGTAAATCTATTTTTTGATGAACTATAGCTTTTAAAAAATAAAATGACCGACATGAGCATAAGTGATATTGGCATGATAGACTGAGCAAACCATCGTGATATTAAAGGAGATATGTTTACAGGGTATTGATATTCGACAATTACCAACTGAAGAGATCCCCAAAACAAGGAAATAAGAATAATCAAGGAAGTACTTTTAGCAATGAAATGTTTTATGCTAAAGCTGCTCTCAGGCTCAAATAAATTTGAAGAAGATAAAGAAAGGAGCTTTCCCCTGCTGGAAGCAAGCACAGCTCCAAAGAAACCTACCCACAACGTTAGATGTTGAACTACCATTCTTGATGAAATAATAGCTGTGGTTCCAAAAAAACGAGCAACAACTTCCAATACGGGCAGACTTATTAAAAGAGCTATGATTATATTAGTAAAATAAAATTCGAGTTTTTTTAGATTGCTAGTGATCAAGTTTTATTAACGATCTTCCATCTTGTTTTTTATTTGGATAAAGCGATCATATACCGGTTCATCAAGCAGCGAACCTTTAAAATAAGGCAACATTTCTTCAACTAGAACTTTCCATATCTTTAATTGCTCTTCTGTGGGATTATTTACTTTTAACCCGTATTCTTTCATTATCTGAATAGGCTTATTCATTTCAAATCTGTTTTTCTTTTGAAAGCTATCACCAAGCTCTTTTGCTATTGCTAGCATTTTATCTTGATTGTCTTTATCAATCCTATTCCATGTCTTGAGGTCAACCACAATCCCTCCAGTTAAATTACCCCATTTCATATTCAACATATTGTCTGCTATACCAAAGACTTGTTGAGATAAAACATACATTGGATTCAATGCTATGCAAGTAATTAAGCCAGTCTGCATTCCTGATAATACATCTGTCATGGCCATTGGCACTTGATTATAATTTAACTTTTTATAAAGCTGTGCTGATTTATAATCACCAGCCCAGCTGAAAATTTTATTTTTTTCAAGATCTGCAGGTGTATAAATAGGGTCAACCGAAAACCAATATGCCCATCCAACATCAACCATTGTAAGTAATTTGAAACCATTTTCCTCTGTTTTTTCATACAAATCAGGTTCTAACTCATTCCTAACAAAATCAACATCATCATATGATTGGTAGAAAACAGGGACATAAAAAATGCTAAAATAAGGATTTATTTCACTTAAGCCTTCAGTTGTTATAGCACCTGCATGTATTTGACCAATACGCATCTTCCGTATCATATCTCGCTCATCGCCAACAACTCCCCCGGGATAAATTCTTAGTCGAACCTCTCCATTAGTAGCTTTTTTCCACTCTTGCCCCATTCCAACAAGCATGCTATGCCATTCTGTTCCTTGAGGAGCAAGTGTAGCCATTTTAATTGTTATTTTTTTCTTGGCATCTACATTGGTAATAAGTAATGATATTACCAAGAAAATATATTTTAAGAAGGTTTTAGTAAAAGTATTCATCAATGTTGTCCAAAAGCCATTGCGCTCTTTTGTGATTAATATAGTTAGTTAAACGTAATTCTTTATCGCTATTGATATCAATATTTAATGCCTTGTAAAGAAGATTGGTGAACTCCCTTTTATTTTGATTTAGTATGGAAACATTTTCTGCATATGTCACATAAGGAGACAGATCGTTTCCTTTTGATAATTCGACAGCTTTTTCAAAATACATCCGGGCGGTATCTTCTCGATTTCCTTCAAAGTCATGACGTATCATTGTATACGATATCATTGCGGAATACAAACTGCCCATTTGCCAATTTGGATCTAAAGCTAGAGCCTTATCAAATAATACGCCAATCCTTGGAATTTTTATTACCCATTCAGGTGAGGCTTCACTTGATGAGATGGCTCCTCCAAAAGCCGCACCAAGCCAGTAAAGCCCTTCAACATCCTCTTTAGTAAATGGCAATGTCATTATTGATTCACTTGTTAACCAATTGTCAAATTTTTCATATTTTTTATTAAATGCTGTAATCCCATAGTCAATAGCTTTTTCAAATAGAACCAAAGCTTCTTTGTAATACGAGGAGGCTTTATCAAGATCTGTAAATTTATATTGATTAGCTTTTTCAATTTGAAAGGCAAATCCTCGCATCGTTATGTACTTACTTGCTTTCAATAAAAGATCAATATTGTCAGGAGAATTCCGAATTTTCTTCTCTATTCTTGAGATATAGAATCCAAATCCTTCTTCAGTTAAATCTGGAGCATGCTTGAGAGCAATAACTGAAGGACTACAACTAAGGAAAAAAAGTAAATTTAGTAGAAAAAATGTTTTTTTGCGCTGAAAGTATGAACTTCTAATTATGAAATTCATCATAGACCGGAAAAGCATCGCAGAGATCATTAACTTCCTTCTTAACTTTGCTAATCACTTTGTTATCATCAGGATTATTGATAACCCTATCAATTAGATCGGCTATGATACTCATCTCTTGATTGCCCATACCTCGTGTAGTGATAGCAGGTGTACCAATTCGTATTCCGCTCGTAACAAAAGGACTTCTCTTGTCAAAGGGGACCATATTTTTATTAAGATTGATGCCTGCCTGTTCTAAGGATTTTTCAGCTTGCTTTCCAGAAATGTCTTTATTGGTAAGGTCGATCAACATGACATGTGTATCTGTTCCCCCAGTGACTAAGTTATAATCTTTTTCAATTAAAGATTGAGCTAGGGATTTAGCGTTTGAAACAATGTTCTTAGCATATTGTTTAAATGAAGGGTAGAGAGCTTCTTTGAATGCGACGGCTTTTGCTCCAATAACATGCATTAAAGGGCCGCCTTGAACACCGGGCATAACTGATGAATTCAACAGCTCAGAAACCATTTTAATTCTTCCTGATTTTGGAGCAATTGCGCCCCAGGTATTTTCAAAATCTTTCGGCATCATTATAATACCACCTCGAGGCCCTCTTAAGGTCTTATGAGTGGTAGAGGTTACTACATCACAATACTGCATAGGAGATGGGTGAACACCAGCAGCAACTAAACCTGAAGTATGTGCGATATCAGCCATTAAAAACGCTCCAACATCATTTGCAATTTCTCTAAAATTTGAAAATTCAACCTCGCGAGGGTATGCACTTGCTCCACAAATTAAGATTTTCGGCTTAATTTCTCTTGCCATATTTTTTAAGCTTTTAAAATCAACCCTGCCTGTATCCTTATCAACTTGATAAGCTGCAGCATTGTAAAGTTGGCCAGAGAAATTAACCTTACTGCCATGCGTCAAATGACCACCGTGAGCCAGATCCATTCCCAAGATAGTATCATTCTGATTTAGGAATGTAAGGAAAACAGCCATGTTGGCTTGAGATCCTGAATGAGGCTGAACATTTACATATTCACAGCCAAATAACTCTTTAGCGCGCTCAATGGCTAAATTCTCCACTTCATCTACGTGCTCACAGCCACCATAATATCTTGCACCTGGGTAGCCTTCTGCATATTTATTTGTTAAAACACTGCCTGTCATTTCTAGGGTGGCATAGCTAGCGAAGTTTTCAGAAGCAATTAGTTCAAGAGTATTATGCTCCCTATTTAGCTCTTTTTTAAGAATGTTGTATACTTCTCTATCATTTCTCTTAAGGTGACTAAAATTATCTGAAGATGAACTTTTACTCATGTTACCAGGATTTATCCTTATTTAATCTTTCTGATACCCAACTATAGCAGCTACCAGATGTCTTGACATACCCCTTATTTTTTACGTCATCTTCCATCATGAACCATTGAGCTCTCTCAAATAAAACCTCATTATCTCTGAGCCATGTCTTTGAACGAGCATATCTTGTAAAGTTTCTTTTTTCAGCTTCATCAAACTGCCTAAAAGCAAGTGATGCAATAATTCTATCGTTAGTTGTTGGCTCACCAGATCGACAAGCCTGAAAGGCTTTATAGTATAAATTGCCTTTAGCTGCATATGCCTCTCCTTCGCCAGAAAGGGTTACAGCTTTGTCAGCCCAATCAAAAGATGATTTGTAATTTTCATCCTCTAAATAAACTTCAGATATTTTAACTGCTATTCTGAAATCTCTTGGATCTAGCCTAAATAACTTCTCAAGAGTTTTAGCAGAATCGTCAAGCCTATCAGCGGAGTCGTAAGCCTGAGATAATTTTCTCAGAACAACTTTGCTGGAAGGATCCAAGTCAGCAACCTCTCTTAGTACATTAACTGCGTCTCTGAATCTATCAGCTGAAGATAATTTATCGGCATAATCAAGGCCATAACTTATGTTAGATGGATTGTTTTCAAATCTGTTCCTGTAAACATCCAAAGGGTCTCTTCCACTTTTTTCATAAGCTTGTGCTAAATCACTTTGAGCGCCTTCATTGTTTGGATCTATCTCCAGCAAATCTCTCAACACAGCAATTTGGTCATCAAAAAGATTCTGGCTTTGATATAGTTTTGCTAAATCAGTTTTAATTTTTACATCTTCCGGGGCAAGAACAGACAATCTATCCAGCTCATTCATCTGCATGTCAACTTTGCCTTGCTTTTCATATGAAAAAGCAAGTCTTTTTCTTAGCGCAATATTATCAGGCAAATAAGACAAGCCTTTCAAAATAACGAACTCTGAACTATCATATTTCCCCAAGTATTCAAAAGCAATAGCATAATACAGATAAACCTCTGATGGATCATCTTCATCGCAACCTATATCAGTTAATTCACCATATACTCTGACTGTGGATTCCCAGTCTCTATTTTTATAAAATTCCGCAGCAGTGCTCATTAGCCTGGGACAACGAACCTGTTTAACTGAATCCCTTTTTGCTCTCTCAATAGCAGCCAGCTCATCAGGTGATGCTTGCGGTGGGGCACACATTGTCAAAAAAATGGAGATAACTCCAATCAATGAAATTTTCTCAAATAGTTTGCTATGCATTAGTTTCTCCTTTTTAAAAACCAAATATCTCCTAATGAAATAGAAATATTGAGGCCTTGAATTGTTTCTTTTAGATTTAATCCTTCTCTATTTCCAAATCTATAGGACAGATCTATTTGATTGCCAATTAAACCAAATTTAAATCCAAAACCAAATGAAATACTATTCTCAATTACATTCGATTGAGATAAATAATATTGGTATTTTGTTTGATTGATACCAAATCTAAATATCAATTGATCTTGCCAAGAATTGGAATTTGGATTGCCAAATCTTAAAAAACCCATACTAAATTGATGATGATTATTAATCTTATCCTTAAAAATAGAATTAAGATTAATATTGTTCCCAAAATCTTTAAAACTCTGATATTCTAAGAAAGCATATAAGAATTCATTAAGATTATAAGTAAATCCTAGTCCTAGCTCAAAGGGGGAATAAATGTCATCATGTGAGGTTGTATCAACATCTAATTCATTTGGATAATCAGCTGCATCAAAGGCAAAATTGTTATTTCTATCTTCATACATGTCAAAAGTATACAATATTGCATTTATGGGTTTTGGAGCAAAAAGTATTTTTGAAAATAAAGTTAGATTTCTTCCTTGGTTTGAAAAAATATTTCCACTCATATCTATAGAATATGTTACCCCTTCAAAACTTCGTATATTAAATAATCTGTAATTATAAGGCTCAACATATATGGATTGCTCATCTCTGCTCGAGCCAAAATAATTGTTAATTGCTATTCCCATACCAAACCGCTGACTCAAAGGCATTGAAATGCCAATAGACCCCTTTATGATTCCACCGCCAGCTGAGAAAAATTTACTTGATTTAAGAGGGATATTATTATAAGTAATACTTACAGTATCAGTCATAAGTCTTGTATTAATAGTATTTGCAGGTTTTAATGATATACCAAAGGCAAATCTGTCTTTAAAAGGAGCAATGAATTGCAAGCCTGAGATTCCTGAGTAAATAGAATTATTAGCACTTTGTTCGTAACTAGATGATTGAGTTTCATATGAAACAGAAATAAATGTTGAAACTAGGTTTGGCCATGATGAAATATTGTCAATTGAGGCGCCCTGATGAAAGGTGGGTATAAGACCTGCCCCACCACTACCAATTGTTGATGTATGTAAAGATGATTTATTTAAACCTAAACCGTAAGCACTTTCGATGGATTGGGATATGACAAAATTCAATATCAATAAAAATAAAACAATTAATCTATCAAGGAATTGCATAAATGACTCTCATAACTGGAAACAAATCTTTACTATTTAAATTATGGAAACTTGTAGATTTAAAAATGTTATTAACAGGGCTAGATTCAACTTTAAATCCATGATTTATTCTTGATCCTTTTGAAATTTCTCTTAATGCGCCACGATGGTTTATTTTAACTTCACCATTTATGGTGTTTGAGGTTGTCATCAAAGTAAAATCAACTCCATAAGGGTCTTCATTAAATTCATTAAAAACATCATAATCTCCAGCCGATTCAATAGGATAAGAATCGATTGTATAGGTCGAGTTTGAGTCTAAATCAACATTGTTAAGTATTAATTCAGCCATCTTTAAAATTCCTCTGTCAGGAACTTTAAAGTCATCAAAGTCAACGTAAACTAATGACTTGAGCCCTTTTGCATAACCAAGAGCAATATTTGCAGTATCGCTTTGTTCCATAGCGGGTTGTTCAATTATTGTTATATCATCATAAGAACGAAATGACTTCTGAAAATTTATCGTATCATTTTCAGAATTTTTGTAAAAGACTTTCATTCTAGGATAATAACCTGAAATTGTTTCTGAGCTATGAAACTTCAAAGAGCCTTCGATTTCATCAGAGGTTTCTACAATGAACGACAAATTAAAATTGTCGATACTTAATCCTGTTATCTTTCCAATATTTGCAGCATTAATAACAAATTTAAGCATTACAGTAGTATCTGATGAGTCTACCATCATTGAAGAAGAAGAAATTATAGATGATAAAGAATAATTGGTGAAATTTTTAAAATTTGCCTCACTCTCATTAAATACTGAATCACTGAAATTAGGGAAATATCGCAGATTAAATTTTTGGTTAGAAATTAAAGTATCTGAAAAACTTTTTAGGGATATTTCAGCGCTATCAACTATCAAAGAATCCTTGTATAAACCATAAGAATGGTCACTGTCTTCAGATAAAGTGTCAAAACTTATAAGGCTGTAATGAAATTTAAACCCTTCATATTCTCCAAAAAAAAGAGTGTCAAGATTGCCGAATGCAGGTTCAACTTTATAATTGATGGTTTTTGTTACATTGAATGATAAAGTATCAAGGTCAAGGGGTAAATTTTTATTTTCTAAAAGGATGGGGTTTTCCTCGCAGGAAAAAAAAGGAGTAAAAAACAGAAAATAAAAAATACGAAAAAGGAATCTGTCCATTGATAAAGAAAAAAACTATTTAAACTTTTTTAAAAGATTTTCATTAATGATATTAGATATTGAATTATAATCAGGATTATCTAAATCTTCAATACTGGCCTTGATTATGTTGCTTTTCAACGAACTTATCCCTTTTATTTTCAAAAAATTATCATATGTATTTGATTCAGGGGTATCAATGGTAATAATTAGATCTGCAAATGGAGCGGCAAGCTCATATATATTGATATCATCGCTTTTTACGGACGACGGTAAATTCACTCCTGCCAATTCGAAAGCTTTTCTGTTGAAACTAGTATATTCATCAATTGAGTGTATTGTAAGTACGGTTTTAATATTGTCGTAAAATTCTTTGGAATCATATAATTGCTTATAAATCATTGGTGTCATAGCTGTTTGCCAATCATTACAGATTAATATATCCGGTTTCCAAAATAGATGAGGAAGAGTTGCAAGAGAAGCCTTAGAAAAATATGCAAAACGTTCAGCATTATCAGCAATTATGCGACCATTTTTTGATTTATATAATAAATTTGATAATGTTTTGAACCTTGAGTCATTTTCTAAAAAATAGACCTGGACTCTAGTTTTGGGAATAAAGGCGCTTTTAGCTGACGTAAAAACTTCTTCGTCATCAAACTCAAAAGGAATTTCTCTTAATCTAATTACCTCTCTTAAAATGTATTTTCGCTCACTAACGAAACCATATTTTGGAATGATTGTCCTTATGTCATGTCCTAGCTCCTGTAAAGCTAATGGCACTTTAACCGAGTAATCAGCTAAATGAGAAGTATTGGCAAATGGAGATATTTCTGCTGTTAAATAAAATAATTTTAAAGACATTTTTAAATATTAAGCTGCTTTATAGATTCTAAAGCTTTGTTGTAAAACTCTGATCCTGGAAAATAGTCAACTAGACGCTGATACTCCTCTATTGCTTTTTTTGTATTACCCATGCTTCTGTAACAATGTCCAAGTTTCAATTGCGCATCATCATCTTTATCCGTTGCGGGAAAACTAAAGACTTTTGTGAATTCACTTACTGCTCTTTTATAATTTTTCATTGTATAGTAACATTCAGCTAACCAATATTGGCTGTTATCAGCTAAATCATTTGATGAATCAGTCTGTACCAGTTTAGAAAAAAGGGTTACAGCTTTATCATATTCTCCGTTTTGGTAAAAAGATAGAGCGTCAATGTAGTTTTTTTTATATTGTTCTGGGCTAATAGAAGATGGATTTGATTTAGAGGGTCTTGCGTTTTTTAAAGTATATATTTCGGTAAAGCTATTAGTCAAAGTTACAATTTTATTTTCAATCATTACTAATTGAGCTAATATTTCAAAGTTTACACTATCAATATATGCTGCTTTATCTTCTATTAATCTCATTTTATTTTGAATAGTGTTTATCCTATTAAT
>CACMQQ010000024.1 GCA_902615915.1 uncultured Fidelibacterota bacterium | reverse complement strand
AGATGCAGCCTCACTAATGCTAATCTCTTCTTCCGCGACATCCTCATCAGAAAAATCTTCAGAAAAATCAGCAAATTCATCGTCTTCGCCCTCATCATCGAACTCATCGTCAAAGGATTCATCATCAAATTCAAATCCTTCTAAATCATCATCCTCTGAAAATTCAAGATCTTCATCAAAAGATTCGTCATCTTCAGAAAAGTCGAAATCCTCATCAAAGGATATTTCTTCTTCATCATCACCCCAAAAGATCTCTTCTGCATCACCACTTTGAGCATATATAATAGATGAAGGGGTGGTAATTATATACATTGCAATTACAGCAATAATGTATAGCAATGTTCTTTTATTGAATAAATTCATAGAACAATCCCATTTTCTGCACAATGTGCATAGCGTTTCGTTAACATGCTTACCTCGAATAAGTACGTTGTCCAGTTTTAATTTAAGACAGAGTACTTAAATAAAGCAATAAATGGATTTAATACAAAAATTATGCCATTATTTTGTAATTGAGCCTGTTTTACCCTCAATCAATGGGCCTCCAGAATTATAAATCACAATCAATAAAGCGTTTAAATCATTATCTAAATTATCCAATGTGTCCTCAATACTAGACAATTCTTTTTGTGATAATTCTAATTGCTCTTTTGCTGTTTCTGTTGGGCCGTAAGTCGAATATTCCATTATTCTCCCCACAACATATAATCGACTTGAGACTGTTGGATTATTTTTTTCTCCAGGTCCACTTTTGGATCTATTTCCGCTCACTCTTTCATCTAAATCCAAAATCTTATTCCTTAATAAGCTGTATTCTGCTTCAATATCGCCAGAGCTTGATCTTGACTGGTCTAATGCCATTTTGGTCTTTTCTATTGTTGTCATCAAATTGCTTATCTCTGTCTGAATCGATGAGGCAATTTTAATGGTATTCTCATATAATCTCCAAAAAGCAGCAATCTCATCATGCGACTTAGTAGGTAAAGCGCCCTCTCTTAAAGGTACCACATCAAAAAATTGCTCTTTGGACATTTGAGAGACTTGTCCGTTATTGTTTAAAAACATTTTAACGCTATATTTACCAGGAGGTGCCATAAAACCCAACATAGAGTTTTGTCGTCCAGAATTCTTTATTATAGATGGTGAAGGATATCTTAAATCCCAAGCTATTCGATGAAATCCTTGTTTAGCGGGAGCATTCAATCTTCTTACAATCTCACCTTTTGAGTTGCTGACAACAAATATTAATTCAGACTTTAACTCTCTTCTTTCATTTTCTACTGCATCCCATCCAGGAAAGCCTACACTTTTACCATCTTTTAGAAGTGCTTTTTCTTTATCCTGCCTAATTGCTAAGGACGATTTTGAACCACTTTTCAAATAATATGTAAACACAGCTCCAAAAGGGGGGTTTTTAGCAGTAAAATAACTGTCGCCTTGTGTTCCTTTAGGTCTATCGCCAAAACCTAAATGAGATCTTGGTATATACCACCAGGCTTTTCGAACGGAAAAAAGACTTGCGGGTGACTGCATTTGAGTGTTTGATAATTCTCTGAAAACGCTCATGTCATCAAAAACATAAAAGCCTCTTCCAAACGACGCACCAACTAAATCGTTCTCTCTTTTGTGGATAGCGAGATCTCGAAAAGAGATAGTTGGCACCCCTCCTTTAATCTTTGACCATCTTTTTCCACTATTGATACTGAAGTAAATACCAAACTCAGTAGCTAAAAATAATAGGTCTTTCTTTACATGATCCTGAACAATCCTCCAAGTGAGCGTTCTTTCAGGAATATTGGATGATATAGAGCGCCAACTTTTACCTTTGTCCGTACTTTTATAGACATACGGTCTAAAATCGCCATATTTATGATTGTCCAAAACGGCGTAAACTACATTTTCATTAAAGTTATCCGCTTTTAAATCATTAACATATGCATAGCTAGGAGCGCCTGCTAATTTTTTTACCTCAATTCGCCTCCAGGACTTTCCATCATTTTCACTTATATGTATGTAGCCATCATCTGTGCCAACATACAAAAGACCAGGTTTGTTTGGAGATTCTGATATAGCAGAAATTGTGTTATAATTGGACATTGCTAATACATCCCATGCATTGTCCCAACTTTGCTTTGAGCCCATGATAGGTAGATCAAATCTATTCTGATTTCTTGTCAGGTCTCCCGAAATTGGTTGCCAGCTATCACCCCTATTATCAGATTTCCAAACTCTTTGTGATCCGAAATATAATCGTTGTGGCTTATGAGGGCTGACTAGGATTGGCGCATCCCAATTAAATCTCTCATAATTTTCTTTATCTCTTGGTTGCGGCTGAACATCGGTAACTTCACCGGTGATCATATCAATTCTTGCAAGCGTGCCTTGCTGTCTCTGGCCATACATTATATTTGGATTACCAGGTTCGGTGGCCGGCTGATGGCCATCCCAATTTAACACAACGCGCCAATCTGAATTCTGAATACCTTGCCAACTATCTGTTCTTGAAGGACCTCCTTGGGTGTTGTTATCTTGGGTTCCACCAAAGATATTATAGAAAGGCTCCGCGTCATCCAAAGCTAAATCATAAAACTGAGTTAGCGGAAGATTGGCCATATATCGCCAAGTTTTGGTAAGATCGTAGGACTCGTACAAGCCTCCATCTGAGCCAACTAGAAGGTAATCCGGATCGCTTTTTTTGAAAGCAATTGCATGATTGTCACCATGTTTATTCTTTTCATTCATTCTATAAAATGTTTTTCCTCCGTCATCTGATATTTGCATATTAGCATCCATTAAATAAAGTCGATCAAAATGATGAGGAGAAACATATAACTCTTGATAATAATGTGGACCAGTTGCGCCAGCAACAGCATTGGATTGTTTGGTCCAATTCTCCCCACCGTCTGTAGATTTATATACTCCTCCAGTTCTCCTGTTGAGCTCTATGGCAGCATATAATATATCATTATTTTGTCTAGAAATATCTAGTCCAATCTTTCCCATGTTTGATTTTGGAAGTCCATTGGTAAGTTTTTTCCAAGTTTCTCCTTCATCATAACTTTTATAAATACCTGAACCAGGACCCCCACCCATATAAGCTGCAACCGTTCTGTGTCTTTGCCAAAGAGCAGCATACATTACCTTATTATTTGAAGGATCTAAAATAACTTCAGTAGCACCGGTCCATTTATTGTTCTTTAATACAAGTTTCCAATTTTTTCCTCCATCCACTGTTTTATATAAACCCCTCTGACCACCAGAGCTCCACAAAGGACCTTGGACAGCTACCCAGACTATATTTGAATTTTTTGGATGAATTAAAATTTTCGATATTCTTTCAGAATTTTTTAAACCCATATTGGTCCAATTTTTTCCTCCATCAAGTGATTTGTAAATACCATCACCATACCCGAAATGCCTTCCACCCTGATCTTCGCCTGTTCCGATCCAAACAACTTCAGGGTTATTAGGATCTATAGTAACACATCCTATTGAATAAGACGCTTGGTCATCAAATATAGGATCCCAGGTAATTCCAGAATTTTGTGTTTTCCATACATTGCCCGAACCAACCGTAACATACCACGTGTTTTCATCTTCTGGATGAATTGCAATGTCAGATATTCTTCCAGACATCAAAGCTGGTCCTATAGATCTAAATTTAAGCCCTGTAAAATTATCATCTGACCAAATATCTGATTTTTGAGATTGCAAAATCGTTATATTGAGAAAGAATGAAAGTGAGATAAGAAATTTCGTGGATAAAGAATTTATCATAATATATCTCCAAATTTTATAATAAGAAGAATGTACACCCGGAAGGATTCGAACCCTCAACCTTTCGGTCCGTAGCCGAACGCTCTATCCAATTGAGCTACGGGTGCATAAACAATTTTTAAAACTGTTGAAAATATAATTGAAATAATATTAGTAAGAAATACTTTAAACTATTCTAGGACTTCTTTAAATACCTGCAATATTTGTTTTGAATTATAATCTTGAATCCAGGAAACAATTTTCAATTCATTGGAATTCCACGATGCAATGGACTTGTTGATCCATGGATCTGGAAAAGTCCAATTAAAGCTTTCAACCGTTGGTGTATTAGCTTCAAATATTATTTTTTTACCACTATTTCCAGATAAAAGGTCCACTACAACATTATAATGATCAGTCAATCCATTTGGTGAGCTGGGATAAACTACTTTATCAAGAACTACTGCTACAAAAAGTTTGAGCTCAGTATTAGGACTAGTATCAATTAAAGATTTTGCAGAAACTGAAACTGTAATGTCTCTTCCTTCTTTGATAGATATTGAGGTCAGAGTAAATAAAGATATTTCATTTGTAATGCTTCTAGCATCATCTCGCCAGGTTGCAGGATTCGAACCAGAATCTCTTCCGTTTGAATATAAATGCGGTGTATAATTATTTCCGTAGTAATTGTTACGGTCGCGATTCATTTGCTGGTTAATTAGATACATTGGATCATTGCCTTGACCTGGCCACCAAACATGGTAAAAAATTTGACTCCAAACACTATCCAATCCAGTACCAACATAGGTTGGCGAACTAGGATCTAAAGAAGAATGTAAATTCCGCTCCGCGGAAGCACATGGTCCTCATGTACTGGATGTAAACATTTCACTTAAAACTCGTTTCCTAATAGAGCTAACTACAACCTGAGAATTACCTTTTACGCCACCCAATTCAGCTGTTATATCTGAATACCCTTGATTGATGGATGTCACCATTCCTTTTTCATCAACAATAGCAACTTCTTCATTAGATGACTTCCACACTATTGGCTGATCAACTAGTTCTTTATTGCTGCTACTAATAACTAATGCATAAAATTGAGTAGTTTTATTTGGTTCTGTCAAGGGATTCACTGGAGAAACTACAATGGAACTTACAATTTCAACGTTCTCGCTATTATTATCCTCGCAAGAAAAAATAAAAAACATAAGAGATATGAAAACGGTCTTAACTTTTAATCTACTAAACATATGGTATTATAATTTATTTAATATTGTTGTGTTAATATAAATGAGAAACGTAATTAAAATAAAGCAATAACCTCAAAATTAAATCCATTTTCAAAAGGTTGGATATAACGACAAATACCATTGCTACAATATACTCCTCCTCGCTTAGACCCGTAAGAAATTGATAATCTATAGTTTTGATTTAAATTATAAGACGACTCAAAATTTATCCATGTCAGCGATGGGTCAAATATTGGACTTAATAAATCTTCAATTTTATTACTAAATCTATCTTTTTCTAATACAATTCTTTCCTCCGTATCCGTATAATCAATTCCTAAATTAATGGACCATTTTGGAGAAGATGAAAAACCAATACCTATATACCTATTAAACTGAAAATCTTTTGTAAAATTAGAGAAAAACTGAGAATTATTTGTATTGGATGAAAGAGTCTTAAAACCCTTTTTTAATTTTTGATATTCAAAAGCAATGTTAATGCTATTTCTTTCCGTTAACTTTATCAATAAACTTAAAGGTACTGAAATTGCATCCTTTAATTCATAACTAAAACTTGATCTATAAAGATTATTTTTATCATTCATTAACCATTGATTTTCAAAAATATCAACGACAGAATTCATTTTAGAAAATGCCAACTTGTAATAAAAGATATCTTTATTATCATATCCGTCTATTTCTAGATATATTTCTTCTGCCGGGTTAAAGAAAGCATCTTTTGTGGGAAGGAAGAGTCTAGTAATATTAGAACTTCCATTTGATTCACTAAACCATTCAAAATTTTCATTCATTTTCCATTCAGAGTTTCTGCTTAATAAAGAATAACTAAGCATTATTGTTGAATTTCTAAGCATATTCATTTTTATATAAGCATTATAACCCACTTCGTCATTGTAATCAATTACATGTGTTAACCTTGATATTAAGATTGAATTGTGCGCCATAAATACAGTTGGCATTTGCTGAAAGGGAATATAGCCTGATTTATCATCAACAATGTCCCATCTATTGGAAGGAGACCGATTTGAGAAAAAATAATTTTTATAACCAATTCCAAATGTCGTAAAATCAGTGAAAAGAAAATCACTCAGGTAGATATTGATATCTGAAAATAATCCATTACCGTTGTTGTCTTTTGAAACTAATTCAAACAAAAAACCAAAATAGTTTGAAAAGTAGTTAAGATTTAAACCAATTATCTCATGGTCAAATACACTCAGAGAATCATCTACGGTTCTATCATTTTGCTTGGCACTTAAGTAGTGTAAAGATATATCAATATTATCTAAATTTAATTTCAATCGATTGCCAAGGATATTAAAATCAGATCTGTAGTTATGTATACGTTCGTTAAATCCTGGGATACGATTTGAGGATCTATTTATAGCTTGCTTACCAATTAAGAAATCCATTTCTAAAAAAGCATAAGGTATGTTTAAATAAATTCCTTTTATGCCATTGTTGAAATCAATGGATTTATCATCTAAACTATTTAAAACAAGACCGTTGCCCCAAAATTCATATAAATCACCAATTTTTAGATTTGCTTTATTACCACTGTACTCTAACCTCATATTTCGCATTCCTGATCTACCATATCCAAGCGCAGGTGGATTTGAGTATTCCATTTCAATCCACAAATTCCAGTTGTTATAGAGAAGATTCAGATCATAATAATTTTCAAAATAATTAAAGTTATTTTTACTCGTCGCAAAATTTGAGATTAGACTTGATGAATAAGATACTTGTGATAGTAGTACTGATAATTGAAAAAAGGAAAATAAAAATAATTTAAATATAGTTTTTTTTTTAGGGTAAAATATTGAGTACATTCAAAATTTGTTCTTCCATTTTCATCTCGTCCCCTGGTAAATAACCATAATGCCTCCAAACAACTTTACCGCTTTTATCAATCAATACATTAGTGGGCATGAGGTTACCATTTAATTTTTTGAAAATTTGCATGTTTGGATCTAAGAAGATATCAAAAGAGAATTTTTTTGTTTTGATAAAAGATCGAACCTGCGATAAGCTCTTTTGATTATCAACACTTACAGCAAGCACTGAAAAACCCCTGTCTTTGTATTTTTTTTCAAACTGATCAAGGTATGGCATTTCTTTTATGCAAGGAGCGCACCAAGTTGCCCAAAAATTAATTAGTACGGGGCCATTGGAAAGATAATTTTCAAGTTTTATTTTTTTTCCCATTAAAGGATTTAAAATAATATTTTTATCAATATTTTGTGAAAAAGATAAAGTAACTGCAAAAGATAAAAACAAAAACTTTATAGAAAACATTTGACTATAAAATCTTAGACAGGAATTCAAATAACTCATCTTCGGGAATAAATTTTAGACTTACTTTGCTGATACTGTTTGCGTTATTTATTCCTAAACTAAAAGTATAGTTAACAGGTATCTCTACATTCTCCAATGATACTTGCATAGACCATCCTCCAACTGAAAAATCAATCAAAGGTGAAAAAAAATGAAAAGGTTTATATATTATTTTTTTGCTATTCAAATTATGAATTTCTTTTTCAGGAGAATCAACAAGTATAACCAATGGATTGTCATTTCTATCTCGTAATTGAATAACAGGAACTCTTCTATGCTCTCCTAGTTGAATTCGTTCGGTAATATTCATCGGAAAATTATATTTGTCTTTATTGAAATAAAAGACGGTTAGACTTCCATCTTGCTTAAGACCTGAATAAGGTAAAGATTGTAACATGTCTTTAATTAATTGAGCTTTCAATTTGTAATTGACATTTAATGCTACCTGAAATTCCTTTTTGTTGTTGGGGTCAAAATTAAATTCTGGTTTTTCTAATTTAATCTCATAGGGGTTTGACATTAATTTTTCTAAGACTTCTACCATTATCGTAGTATTAAACTCATTTTCTGGACGATCGTTCTCGTAGCTTTCTTCTTCAATATTTAATATCCACTCTCCTTCAATTTCTTTTGATTCAAATTCATTTTCTTCGCCCCTGACGCCCATATTGACATCCATTCTTTTTTCTAGTTCTTCAATTGCTGCATCGATAGATGAACTTACATCCATTGCTCGTTCTGCATAGGTAGGGGGAGTTCGCATTCTTTTTCCATCCGTTAAAGCAGGGTATATACTTTCACTAGGCTTAGGCAAATAGGGTTTTAAAAGCGTACTTACCATTTCAGTTATAGATTTATTTGTGGAGCTAACATCATTGTAATCACCTCTAATTTTTTTTAATCCAACTTCCTCCCATGATGAAATATCGATCAATTGAATAGAAACAGATAATTTGTCTAAAGCACGTTCATATTTACCTAAAACAAGAAAATTTTTAGTACCCGGACGTTGCTGCAACAAAAGTGATCTGTTGGACATTATGCGTTCTAGTTCTGATTCGTTTTTCAAAAAAACGTTGTCATAATTATTCAAGTCTGTTTTGATCATTTCTGGAAAAGCATCAGAAAGCCAATTCAAAGGAGCATCTGATTTTGAATTATCAAAAGGGATAATGTATAAATTTAATACCGGAGGTACAGCGAGTGCTACTGATAAACATAACAGCAGAAATAATATTGATCTAATCTTAAACATATTTCAAATTAACGCACATTACTACTATTCTCAATCTTAATATTCTAAAATCATTGTTATTGTTTTTTTAATTTAGCCCAAGTATCTCTTAATGAGACTGTTCTATTAAAAACAAGATCAGACTTATTAGATGTTTTGTCTTTAATAAAATAACCAATTCTCTCAAACTGAAAAATTTCATTATTAGCTCCTGATAAGGATGGTTCTAATTTGCAGTTATTTATTGTGATCAAAGAACTATCATTTAAATCATCTAAAAAATTTTCAGAACTTTCAGGATTTGGAGATTTAAACAAACGATCATAAAGTTTAACGCTTGCATCTATAGCATGGGAAGCAGAGACCCAGTGAATTGTTCCTCTTACTTTTCTACCGTCCGGTGATTTACCTCCCTTTGAATCCTTGTCATATGTACAATGAATTTCAATAATCTCACCTTTGCTATTTTTTACAATTTCATGGCAGGTTATGAAATAAGCAAATTTTAGCCTCACTTCATTTTTTGGAGACAGTCGAAAATATTTTTTGGGCGGATCTTCCATGAAATCATCAGCTTCAATAAATAATTCTCTTGAGAATGGTAGCTCCCTTTTACCAGCGCTTTCATTTTCAGGATTATTAATAGCTTGTAGATATTCGGTTTTATTTTTGTCATAATTTGTTATTATAACTTTAATAGGATTTAAAACAGCCATTCTTCTTTGGCTATTTTTATTCAGATCGCTTCTTAGAATTGATTCAAGTTTTGCAATATCCATTATGTTATTTCGTTTTGCGATACCAATTTCATCCATAAAATTTCTTATTGAAGAAGGTGTATATCCCCTCCTTCTCATGCCAGACAGAGTAGGCATACGAGGATCGTCCCAACTTTCAACCAACTTATCATCAACCAGTTTTTTTAACTTTCTTTTTGACATGACTGTATAATTCAAATTTAAGCGAGCAAATTCAATTTGTTGTGGATGATAAACATTCAATGAATCTAAGAACCAATCATACAAAGGTCTGTGGTCCTCAAATTCCAATGAACATAAAGAGTGGGTGATTCGTTCAATAGAATCCTCAAGCCCATGTGCCCAATCATACATGGGGTATATGCACCAATCATTTCCAGTTCTATGATGATGGGCATGCAAAATTCTATAAATAACAGGATCTCGCATGTTTAAATTTGAGTGAGACATATCAATTTTAGCTCTTAATGTTTTTTCTCCATTCATGAATTTTCCATCTTTCATATCCTGAAAAAGCTTAAGATTCTCATCAATTGATCTATTTCTAAAAGGACTTTCTTTGCCAAAAGTCGTTAACGTTCCTCGCATATCTTTTATTTCTTCATTTGTTAAGTCACAAACGTAAGCTAGATTATTATTAATTAATGAAATTGCGTGTCGATACATATCTTCAAAATAATCGGATGCAAAGAAAATTCTATCCTTCCAGTCAAAACCTAACCATCTTATATCTTTTTTAATGGATTCTACATACTCTTTTTCTTCAGCAATTGGGTTTGTATCATCAAAGCGAAGATTACATTTTC
>CACMQQ010000023.1 GCA_902615915.1 uncultured Fidelibacterota bacterium | reverse complement strand
TTCAAAACATCCTAAAATATGCCAAAGAGGAAGCAATTAGATTAGGCCATAGTTATGTTGGTTCTGAACATCTTTTGTTAGGATTGTTAAAAGAGGACTCAGGTTTAAGTTACAAAATTTTAGATATATACGACTGCAGTATCGTTGACATTCAATCAATGATTGAAGATATGATTAAGACATCTGGCGGAACTATGACATTAGGACACCTTCCTTTAACAAGAAGAGCTGAAAGAATTTTGAGAAATGCATTTAATGAAGCGACCTCTTTAGGATCAACCATTGCAGATGATGAGCATTTACTTCTTTCAATGTTAAAAGAAAATGAAGGTATAGCCTATGAAGTATTAAATTCCCATAATTTAGATTATGAGAGCGTTCTTGATTTGATTCACGATGAGTCATCAACAGATAAATCAGAACAATCTAAAAAGATTGAAAAATCAGGTAAATCTAAAACCCCTGCCCTTGATCATTTTTCTAGAGATATAACACTTCTAGCCAAAGAAAATAAATTGGATCCTGTTATTGGAAGATATAAAGAAATTGAAAGAGTTGCTCAAATATTGTCCAGAAGAAAGAAAAATAATCCTGCGCTAGTGGGCGAGCCAGGTGTTGGTAAAACTGCAATCATTGAAGGATTGGCACAACGAGTAATCAAAAAAGATGTCCCTCGTTTACTACATAATAAAAGAATCTTATCTTTGGACTTAGCAGGATTAATTGCTGGTACTAAATATAGAGGCCAATTTGAAGAGCGAATGAAAACAATAATGACTGAATTGGAAAATAACAATGATTTAATTCTTTTTATTGATGAGCTTCATACTATTGTCGGCGCTGGAAGCGCTTCAGGCTCACTTGATGCTTCAAATATGTTCAAGCCAGCTCTTGCGCGTGGAGATATACATTGTATTGGAGCTACTACAAACGATGAATATAGAAAATATGTAGAAAAAGATGGTGCTTTAGAAAGGAGATTTCAAAAAATTAATATTTCTCCTCCTTCTATTCAAGAATCAGTTGATATCTTAAATGGTTTGAAAAAGACCTATGAAAAGCACCATAATGTTAATTATGACGATGATGCTATTCGAGCTTGCGTTACGATGTCTGATAGATACATTTCTGATAAATATCTTCCTGATAAAGCAATTGATATTATGGATGAAGCAGGCTCAAGAGCACACATGATAAATATGAAAGTTCCGAAAGAAGTTACCGATCTTGAGAAAGAAATCGAAAAGGTAAGGAGTGAAAAAAACTCTGTTGTAGTAGCTCAAAAGTTTGAAGATGCTGCAAGTTTTAGAGACATAGAGCAGAAATTATTAAACAAGCTTTCTAAACTTCAAAAAAATTGGAAATTAGATGAGAAATCGAATCCGGTAAAAATTACAGAAAATGATATTGCAGATATGATTTCGATGGTAACGACAATACCTGTAAATAAAGTTGCACAAAATGAAGCTGAAAATTTGTTAAAAATGAACTATGAACTTTCAAAAAAAATCATCGGTCAAAAGAAGCCATTAGAAATTTTGTCAAAAGCAATGCAACGGTCCAGGGCAGGATTAAAAAGAAAAGATAGGCCAATTGGTGTTTTTTTATTTTTAGGCCCAACTGGAGTAGGAAAAACAGAAACGGCTAAAGTTTTAGCTAAATATTTATTTTCTAAAAATGAATCACTCATAAAGCTTGATATGAGTGAGTATTCTGAAAAATTTACAGTATCAAGGTTAATAGGCGCACCTCCTGGATACGTAGGCTACGATGATGGTGGTGAGCTAACTGAAAAAGTAAGAAGGAATCCCTTTTCTGTAGTACTCTTTGATGAAATAGAAAAAGCTCATCCTGACATATTTAATATTTTGCTTCAACTTTTTGACGAGGGTAGACTTACTGATAGTCTTGGACGAACTATTGATTTTAAAAATACGATAATAATTTTAACTTCTAATATAGGAACAAAAGAGATTCTTGGAAATTCCTCCTATGGATTTGTTGATGAAGAGCTATATAATAATCATAAATTGATTGAAGGTAAAATAATTGATAAAGTAAAAGATGCTTTCAACCCTGAGTTTATTAACAGATTAGATGATTGCATTGTTTATCACACCCTTAGCCAAGAAAAAGTAATTGATATTATAGATATTCAGTTAGAAGATTTAACTGAAAATTTAAAAGAATTAAATCTTTCTTTAGTTGTATCAAAAAAAGCGAAGAGACTATTATCAAAGAACGGATTTAGCCTTGAATATGGAGTTAGATTTTTAAGAAGAGAAATTCAAAATTCAATCGAAAATCCTCTTTCAGAATTATTGCTTGCGGGTAAACAATTTAAGGATGTTGCTGGCGTTAAAATTGATGTTAGAAATAATATGTTTGTATTTGAACCTATCAATTTTAAAAGAAAAAAAATAACCAACAAAAAGCAAATACCTACTTCTTAATAAAACCATTTAAACATTAATTCTCTCTTTTATGCCATTTTGACATATATTTTATTTTGGCATGTAATTTGCCATTTATTTATTTGTCAACGTATAATTTAAAATAGGAAAAAACTCATGAGCAAAATTATTGGTATAGACCTTGGTACTACAAATTCTTGCGTTGCTGTCTTAGAAGGTGGCGAACCCACAGTTATCAGCAGCACAGAAGGCGGTAGAACTACTCCATCAATTGCTGCGTTTACAAAAGAAGGTGAAAGATTAGTTGGTCAGCCAGCAAAAAGACAAGCAGTAACAAATCCACAAAATACAATTTTTTCTATCAAAAGATTTATGGGAAGAACTTTCGACGAGGTTAAAAATGATTTGGATGAGATTCCCTATAAGCTTATAAAATCCGATTCAGGCTCTGTCGTAGTTGATTCCAATAATAAAACCTATTCACCTCCTGAAATCAGTGCTATGGTATTGCAAAAACTCAAACAAACTGCAGAAGAATATTTAGGGTCTCAAGTTACTGATGCTGTTATAACCGTTCCTGCCTATTTTAATGATACTCAAAGACAAGCCACCAAAGATGCTGGTAAAATTGCAGGCCTAAATGTCAGAAGAATTATAAATGAACCTACAGCGGCTTCTCTTGCTTATGGCTTAGATAAGAAAAAAGAGGAAATTGTAGCTGTTTTTGATCTAGGAGGTGGAACATTTGATATTTCTATCCTTGAGCTAGGAGAAGGAGTGTTTGAAGTAAAATCTACTAACGGAGACACTCATCTAGGTGGTGACGATTTTGATCAAATAATTATTGATTGGATAGCTGGTGAGTTTAAGAAAAGCGATGGTATAGATCTCAAGAAAGATCCCATGGCCTTGCAAAGATTAAGAGAATCTGCTGAAACAGCAAAAAAAGAACTTTCAAGCTCAAAGCAAACTGAAATCAATCTACCATTTATAACTGCCGATTCTTCAGGACCCAAACATTTAAATTTGAATTTAACTAGAGCAAAATTTGAAGATCTTGTTTCATCCTTGGTAAAAAGAACAATAGAGCCTTGCGAGAAAGCAATAAAAGATGCTGGTCTAGATAAATCAAAAATTAATGAAGTTATATTAGTTGGTGGATCAACTAGAATACCAGCTATTCAAGCTGTAGTTAAAGAAATTTTTAATAAGGAACCAAATAAAAGCGTTGATCCTGATGAAGTTGTAGCTTTGGGTGCAGCCATTCAAGGAGGTGTCTTAGCAGGAGATGTTGATGATATATTGTTATTAGACGTTACGCCTCTTTCTTTAGGTATTGAAACTTTAGGCAATGTATCTACAAAATTAATAGAAAGAAACACGACAATACCTACTAAAAAATCCCAAGTATTTTCAACAGCAGCGGATAATCAGACTACCGTAGAAATTCATGTCCTCCAAGGAGAACGAGAAATGGCTGTTGACAATAAAACCATTGGACGCTTCCATTTAGATGGTATACCTCCTGCTCCAAGAGGAGTTCCTCAAGTTGAAGTAACATTCGATATTGATGCAAATGGAATCCTGAATGTGGGAGCAAAAGATAAAGCCACAGGTAAAGAGCAAAGCATTCGAATAGAAGCTTCAAGTGGATTATCAGATGCTGAAGTCGAAAAAATGGTAAATGATGCAAAAAAACATGAAGGTGAAGATAAAGTTAAAAGAGAGCTAATAGATTGTCAAAATCAAGCTGAACAATTAATTTATCAAACAGAAAAAAATATTGAAGAACATAAAGAAAAAATTCAAAAAGATGATATGAAAAATTTGAACAGCGCTTTGGAAGATCTTAAGAAAAATAAAGATAGTTCAAATCTCGAGTCGTTAAAATCTTCTTTGGATAATCTAAATAAAGCATGGAGTGAAGTTGCTTCCAAGATGTACGATGCATCCAAAAATGAAGATTCACCAAAAAATAAGACAAATGATAAGTCCAAAACAAAGAAAAAGAAAGAGGATGAAATTGAAGATGCTGATTTTGAGGTAGTAGATTAGAACTCAATTCAATAAATGAACTAAAACTTTAATACAAGAACACTTTTTTGTTTCAATTTAAATAAACTTATATTTAGAAGCATATGTACAAGAATTATTATGCTTAAACAGAAATTTTATCCCTTGATTGCTCTAGTATCTATTTTACTTATCGTGGCAATCATTTTTAGGCCAAGCTTTTGGCAAAATAAAATTGACCATTCTTTAAAAGAGCAACTTTCAAAACAAGGCTGGGCAATAAATACGAATAAGTTTAAAGGCCATTTGTTTACTTCACTTACCGCTAATGATGTTTTATTAACCCATGATAATGGCGCATCGCTTTATTTTCCAAAGATAAAAGCTAGCCTAGGTCTTTTTTCATTATTAAAAAAAAATGTAGAAATTAAATATATTTCCGTATCAAATGTAAAAATAAGACCATGGTTTGATGGTAATGATATAGTTAAAAAACCTGAAAATATTTTTTTTTCAGAAGAAAAAATTCCACTAAATATTAATTCACTTGAAATTGATGGAGATATTTTTCTACCAATAAATGAAGAAATAAGGAAAGTTAATTTTCAAATAAATGGTAAATTGGATTCTGATGAAACAAATCTATCTTTTGATTTAAAAAAATTCAAATTAAAAACATCCTCCCCAAATATGAGTTTTGAGGTTTATAACCTCTTCGGTTTTATTGAGAAAAGTAAAATTTCTGCAGAATTCACCAGCGCATCAATTAATGATTTATCATTTGCTGGACATATAGATTACAATGAAAAAATAAATAACAAGCTTAATGGACAAGTTACTTTCGACAACTACAAAATTCCTGAAAAAATATTTTCTCAATTTCCATTAAAGCCAGATCTATCAGATTTTACAGCTCAATTCAATTTTAAATCAGATCTTAATTACTTTGATGGTGATTTAATTATCAAAAATAATTTAGGATTAAATATGGATGGCAATTTTAACGTTTTTGATAAGGGAAGTTTTTTTGAGATAAACAATCTTAGCCTATCAGGAAATAACACAAATTTAAATTTAAGTGGCATATATGAGAAAAATGGAAAATTTAACTCAATTATGCAATTAAGTAATTTCGATATGAGTCAATGGTTAATGGATTCAAGAGAAACAAACCTCTCAGGGTTTATTCTAGCTGATGGCGAGTTAACTGAATCTACAATTTCATCAGTTGATTTAAATGTCGAAATTAATGAGTCACAATTATTTAGAGGAAGGGAGGCTTCTATAGCTGGAGGTGTATCTTTTTTTGATAATTCACTGGATATAACTAATCCAATAACTTTAGGTATTGGCTCATCGCTTGTAACCATGAGTGGAAATATAGATTTTTTAAAAATGTATTCTGATTTAAATATTGAGTTAATGGATGCCTCTGTCTTTTTGATAAATAATTTCTGGTCTGATTCGTTAAATAATGGTTTCGCAAATGGCTTTATGGATGTAAAAGGTTCATTCAAAAGTATAAATACTAATTTTAATTTGAGCATTGAGGATTTTTCATACAGAGATTTAAATTTGAAATCTTTTATTCTTAATGGCGATATTAAAAACAATAACAGTCAAAAAAATGGTTTTTTAAATTTCAAAATAGGGAATGGAAGTTATAAAAATTTTACTTTTGATAATGGCTCTTTAGATATTTCGCTTGATAGAAATATTATCGATGTTGAAAGTTTTGAAATAAAAAATCAAAATGATTATCTTCAATTAAATCTTCTTATTGAAGATTTCAATAAAATCGAACTAACAAAATTCCAGATTTTATATAATCAACACTATTTTGCTAATCCACTGCCAATTACTATACATTATGGTGATAAAATAAAACTCTTTCCGTTTGAAATACATGCTGACGACGGAGTATTAAATGGTTATTTTTCAACAAATCCCTCGCAGGGCAACATGACATTTTCAAATGTTACAACTGAATTTTTCAAATTATTCAATAATGATATTTTTAAGGATATAAATGGAAATCTTTTTGGAGAATTATCATTCAATGAAAATGATAAAAACACATTTGATCTAGACATAACAGCAAAAAACGGTAATTTCTTTAGTCAAGATTTCGATGATCTTTCTTTAGATCTATCTTATAACGATCAGTTGTTAAATATAGATGAATTCAAATTGCTTAATGATTCTTTGTATAATTTTGATATTGTGGGTTCATTGCCAATAGATTTAAAGAATGATTTATTTAAAAAAGTCCAGATAAAATCAGTTTTTAATAATTTTGATTTATCGATATTTGAAAATTTTGTACCTGAAATAAAAAATAAGGTTAAAGGAAACTACACTGGTTTATTAAATGTATCTGGTACAATTAAAAATACTTCTTATAATTTAAATGGGTTCATTGATAATGCATTTTATGATAAAGTTCCGCTTGGTAAAGTTTCAGGTGAATTGAATTACAAAGATAAATCTATTATAATGAATGACATAAATTCTTTCTGGAATCAAAACTTTATAAAGGCTAGCGGTAGAATTCCAGTTGATTTAGATCTACATTCAATCGATATTTCAAAATTCTATGAAAAAGGGAAGCTTGAGTTAAATACTTCAGGAAAATTCGAAACTGCTGTTTTTTTAACCGAGTATCTTTCTGATATTGATTCTATTGCTGGAGATATAAGTATAGATTTATCTATTAAAAGAGACCGTAGTAAATATTATAGAGATGGTAAAATAGTTGTTAATAATGGTCAAATCTATACCGTCTTAATGGATGAGCCAGTACGAAAATTCAATGTTGATGCTATTTTAAAAAATAATCTTTTAGAAATTAATCGCTTCAATGGATCTTTGAATGATTCTCAAAATAGGAAAAAAGATGATCTCACAAACTTGTTCATAAGCGGAGGAATTGATTTTGAAAGATTTTTCATGCCTAGATATAATTTAAATATTAATGGAGATGATATCTTTTATAGATCTTTGAATAGCGATATGGAAGGTTATGGAGATATTCAAATTTCACTAACTGGAAGAGATACCATTGATATAGCAGGAAAAATTTCTGCAAAAAATGGTGCCATTTATACTGAATTTATTAATAATGACTCTGAATCTATAAAAGATAGAAACAAAAGAACGTTTACGAATTACTCTATACGATTCCCGATCGAAAACACCTTTTCTATAAGAAATTCTCAAATCGATGCAAAGGTATCTGGAGAGATTGCTATGTCAAAACAATTTGATGATGATTGGAATTATTCAGGAGAAATTGAATTTGTTGAAGGTGATATTTACTATTACCTAGGGGATGTTTTTGAAAATTTACAAGGCAGAATGACTTTTGATGGAGTTGGGTTCAATCCTTTCCTTGAATTAACTGCTTCAACAAAGATTGGTGATGCGAATATAAATCTTGGAGTTTATGGACCATTTGATAATCCTGAGTGGTCATTTAATAGCAATCAGGGCTATTCAGAAAGTGATATTTTGCAATTATTAACATTCAATACAAGAGTTTCGGAGGAAGGGTTTTCGACGGAAGGTCTTGAAACTCAAGCGCAGACCATGATTGGGGCTTATTTAGAAAAACAACTAGAAAGAAACTTTATTAAAACTACCGGTCTAAAGGCAACCGGATTAATTGAGGATGTTGATATATCTGGTACATCTGAATTGATACGACAAAATTCTGATGAAGAGTTTAGTATAAGCGCAAAATTGAATCAAAATTTTAGCTTAAGTTATCAAAGATCATTTTCCTTAGGCTCAGCATATAAAAATAAAGTCGGTGTTGAATACAAATTAAACCCTAACGTTTCTTTAATTGGTAACGTGGACGAAACAGGTAAAGTCCACATGAAGTTCAGAGTACGTCGCGTTTATTAATAGAGTATGAGCTTAAAAAAGTTTCTTCTTTATTTATTAATTAATTTGAACTTAATTGTTTCTCAGAATAAGCAAATTTCTGTTGGAAATGTAAAATTCATTGGAAACAACAACTTAAGTAATAAAGCGTTATTAAAGCAGGTTGAATTAAAAACATCATCTCTTTTTAGGTTTAGTGATATTTATTTTGATAGAAGATTGCTCAAATTAGATGCCATATCGATTAAGAATTTATATAATTCATATGGCTTTTTAGAAGCAACAGTTAAAGACTCATTCAAAATTGTTGATCAATCAGCGGATATTTTTTTTATTGTCAATGAGGGTAAGCAGTATTTTTTAAATGCTATTGAAATTAATGGCAATAAAGCTCTATCGAATAAAGAAATCTTGTCAACCCTTGGGCTTAATAAAGGTGAATATTATAACCCTATTAAAATAAATAAAAACTTAACACTCCTTGACGAAAAACTTCAGAATAAAGGTAAATTGTATGCTCAGTTTGACGTTCAGCAATCAATAAGCGATTCGGTCAATTTATCAATATCTATTAGTGAAGGTAAAGACGTATATATTAACAACACGTGGATAACTGGCAATAATCGAGTAGATACCTTAATAATAAGAAAAGAAATTGATTATCGAAAAGGAGATCTATTCAAAAAATCATTAATTGAAAAAACAAAAAAAAATATTTATGAATTAAACATTTTGTCATCTTTAAGTATCATAACCCACTCCTTGTCAAATACTGATAGTTTAATCAATTTAGAAATTAGAATTCGTGAATACGAAAATAGAGGTGTTCAAAACTTTGATATTGGTTCATATGATATTGAATATGTTCCTGGAATAAGTTCAATGATTGGGTTTGGAGGTTC
The DNA here is from genome assembly GCA_902615915.1 of uncultured Fidelibacterota bacterium. Lineage (GTDB taxonomy): Bacteria > Fidelibacterota > Marinisomatia > Marinisomatales > TCS55 > TMED144. The sequence continues at coordinate 1,145 of CACMQQ010000023.1, read as the reverse complement.
AGTAAACTGGACGGAAAGAATGATTTTTAATACTAAAAATAAGTTTGATGCAAAAGGCGCTGTTGTAATGCCCACTGAGGAAGGTTTTGTATATCCGAGGTTTAGTTTTGATGTTAAAATATCAAATCAACGCCCATTGTCCTTTAGATTGCCCATTCAATTAGAGTTATTTTATCAGCAATTTAAAAATTATGGGGATGAGCAGGGACCTTACGTCAAGAGATTAGGTTTGCAGTATTCTAACGTTTTTAGATGGAATCAAAATAGGTCTTTCTTTGATGTAGGTTTGCGCTTTGAGCTCTTTGATGAATCAAGCTCGTTATTTCAAAATGAAATAGAACAAAGAAAGATCAAATTAAACCTTACGATTGATAAAAGGAATAACCCACTTTATCCAAATAGTGGAGTTTTTTTTCAATTTAAATTAGATGGATATGGAGGGGTATTAGGCGGAGAAAGATCATTTTCAAAATTTGAAACGGACTTAAGAGTATATTCAAATATTTTAAATATAGTAAACTTGGCTGGTCGACTAAACTTGGGTGAAATATTTAACTGGGATGAAGATTATGATCAATATGAAAGTATACTTTTCGAAAAATTTTATCTCGGTGGCAGTAATACTTTACGAGCATACAAACCTTTGAAATTTAAGCAAGACACAATCTCTACGGGAGTAGGGAGCGATGATACATTAATACTGCCTTTTGGAAATACTGCTAAACTTTTAACAAATTTGGAAATTAGATTTCCTTTATCTGAAAAATTCGGGTTAGTTGTTTTTTATGATGGCGGTTTAATATCTCAAGATCTTAGTATTGTTAGTTTAGATAATATCTTTTGGAATAGAGGAGTAGGTTTGACTTACAATTCTCCGTTTGGTCCACTTCGAATAGATTATGGAGAAAGTATGAATGATAAAAATTTAAATCAATTGCACTTTGGCCTAGGATATTCTTTTTGAATGAAATAATTACAAAATAAAAAGTTTATTTATAATTTTGAGAATGAAAATCTTAAAAAAATACTTAGCTATTTTCAAGAATGCTCAATTTAATATTATGATAATTGGGTTATTAATATTACAAAGTTGCGATATAAGCAGTTCGCCTGAGAAACTTTTTTCTAAAGCAAATGCAGAGAGA
>CACMQQ010000022.1 GCA_902615915.1 uncultured Fidelibacterota bacterium | reverse complement strand
GAGCGGAAGTAGGGACATTTAAATTTTCAAACTATAAGCCAATTGGTGGTGAATTTTCAGGAGTGCATATTACGGGCATCTTATCATTTCCTGCAGGTCCCGGGCAAGTAAAGATTGGCGGAGGCATGGTAGGTAAAGGTTTTGGCTTTATAGCGGAAAATTCCTATGGTTTTGCCATTGGTGACGCATTAGACATCAGAATTGGGGTACGATCCACTACTGCATTAAACGTAACTGATACAAACAATAATACACTTGGTACTGTAAGTTGGATGGATGGTTTGATCGTTTTAGGCGTCTCATTATAAAAATTAAATAAAAATGAACCGTTTTTATAAAAAATTTCTCTCCTTTTTAACCGCATCGTCTTTTATTTTTTCTGGCACAGAAGATGGTTCATCCGCTACCCATGTTGTTACAGTAGGAAGCAATTTAGTAGCAGGCTATTTAAATGAGAATGTTACTTATTTAAGAATTTATTTTACACCTGATGAAGATTTTACTCAATTAAGCGTTTTTGCTGAATCTACTGGAAGTTCATCCAATATTGGCGGTTGTACAGAGTCCCAATTTAATGGAACTGCTCTAACATTATCTACATTTGATGGAAGTGCAACATCGGGAACAGTATATGCACCAGGAGGTAATATTTCACAAGCTCAGCATTATGTTGATGTTAGTATGGATAATTTAATTGCTCGATTAAGTGATAGCAACTGGGATGATGCAGAAGGCAGGAGGGTTTATATTGCTGTTAAGCTTGGAACAAATAATGATAATTGGGCTTGTCCTACTACAGCCTTAAGTGATGGAGATGCTACAAACAATGGACAATCTGATGGAACTTATAGATATCACATTATAGATAGAACAGATCCTACTTTTAGCTCTGTAACCGACGGAGGCGATCAAAATCTAAATGGTGGCTCTAGTACAACAGGTAACATAAATAATTATACAAATTCAAATGTGTTTAAAATTACCACTGGAAGTGAAGCAGTATCTAATATAAAAGTAACATGGACAAAAGATGATGGTGATGGTTCATCAATTTCAGAAACAACGGTTGCAAATGCCACTAATGCAAGCACAACCGTTTCCTACACTCAAAATAGCTTGACCAATAATACGCGTTATGATATTACATATATGCTTACTGATGCCGCTGGGAATAGAGCTTATTTGTATGACTTCAATATTTGGTATGATACATCAGCGCCAACAGTAGAAGGTGTTTTCAGTGAAGAATCTAATGGAGCAAGATTAGCTCAGGGAGAAGTAGCAGATTTTTATGTCGATTTTAGTGAAAATATAGATTTCTCTGGTACTCAAACAATCACTTTAAGCAACAAAAGTGGGGGATCAACGAGCGTTAATTGTCATACGTGTTCTGATGGAAGTGATAAAGCGTACTTTAATTATACCGTTGCGGATGGAGATTATTCTGCACATTTAGATTATGTTAATGAAAATTCTTTAGGTGTAGGAACTTATATTAGGGATTATGCAGGTAACAATCTTGCTAATTGCTCTGGATGTTCAGGAACTTTACCTACTCCACCCACCACTCATGGTCAACAAAAAACAGGCTCAAATAATGTTGATAAGTCTTTAAGCAATGCTGCTACGGGAGGTTCTTTTGAAATTGATGGATTAAATCCAGCTGACTTTTCTGTGGGTACAGTTACGTCTGTAGGCGGTACTGTTGTTTCAAATTATTGGAATAGCACAAACACTTCTGTCAATATAACTGTTCCAGTAGCAAATGATGCAACACTGGAGGGCGGTACAATACAAGTAACTGTTGAAGCTGATGGAAGTTATGCAAACATCGGCGAGGCCTATACCATTCAAAACAGCGATTTAAATTCTAATAAAGTAATGTCTGTTACTAATGTAAATGTGGCAGCGATTTCAGGTTATTCAGAAGGAGACGTGCTAACATGGAAAGCAGTTCTTACCGATCGAGCAGGTAACTCTACGACTGGTACAGCAAGTTCAAATACACTTACTGTTGATACATCTGGACCTGGTATAAATACAATAACCAGTACTGCAGGATCTTATAAACTGGGAGAATCTGTAGACTTGGTTGTAACATTTGCAAATAATGTAACAGTGACTGGAACTCCTCAGTTAACATTAAAAACAGATAATTCTCCAGGATCTAGCAATGCTGCAGTCGATAAATCAGGTCATTCTGGTGCAGTAGTCACTTTTGCTTATACAGTTGGAGCAACACATTTCTCAACAGCGTTGGATTATGCAAACGCTGCCACAGCCTTAGGTTTAAACGGTGGTGCAATCACTGATGTAGCGGGAAATGCCGCAACATTAACTTTACCAAATGTAGGAACAATTCCTGGCGCTACAGTAGTTAAGGTAGATGGAGTTTCTCCTTCAGCGTTTCAAGCCGGAACTGTTGTAACAGTTGGTGATTCTGTGGTTGCTGATTATTTGAACGCTGACAATACAGGAATTAATGTTACCATACCTATCGCTAATGATGCATCATTGGAAAATGGTAAACTATACATTCAAGCTAAGATTGGTAGTAATAATTTTTCCAATGTTACCTCAGCCTACACGATACAATCCTCTGACTTGAATACAAACAAAACTATCCTTGTTTCAGAGTCAGATATAGATTCAAACGGCGAACTTACGGGTTTTGCTGAAGGCGCAGTTATTTCATTTACCGGACTACTTGAAGATTATGCTGATGGTTCTGGAGGTACTGGAAACCAAACGGTTGGTACAGCATCCAATACAACATTGACTGTTGATCAGACAGATCCTGCATCGCCCACAATTGCATCAATTACAAATGTTGGAGGTGCAGTTGTATCAGGTAAATGGAATAAGGATAACACATCTGCAACTGTTGTTGTAAATATTGCGAATGATGCAACTCTTAACGGCGGCAAAGTTCAGATTTTAGCAAAAAAAAATAGTGGATCTTATGAGGGTGTTGGTAACTCTGAGGCAATTACAAATAGAAATATTGATGGAACATTAAGCATATCATTAACAGCCAGTCACATTGAAGGTGTAGATTCAGGAGTTTCAGAAAATGATGTCTTAACATTTAAAGCGAAGATTTACGATGTTGCTGGTAATAGTACTATCGGTAATGCATTTGGAACCACATTGACTATAGACCAAGCACACCCAACAGTACAACGTGTTACTTCAGATCAAGACGATACCAATCCGTTAGGTATTGGTGATGATTTGACTATTAAAGTAGTTTTTACTGAAAATGTAACAGTTGATGTGAGTGGTGGAACTCCATACCTTACTCTAGATTTGAATAATGCTCCAGGCTCAGAAAATGGCAATGCTATATATCAATCGGGTTCAGGAACTGATAATTTAACTTTTAAATATGATGTTGTTGCTAATAATTACAGCACAGATACCAATTATGAAAGCACTAATTCATTGGTATTAAATAATGCAACAATTAGAGATGCAGCCGGTAATAATGCAGATCCAAGATTACCTGCAACAACAGATAATAATGCATTAGCTGTTTATAACAGCAAAGATTTTTGGATTGATGGTGTTGTTCCTGCTGATAATACTACTGATGAGGTGCTAACGGTTGGTACTACTCAAAAGGCTGGATATTGGAATGCATCAAACACTTCTGCAACCGTAAAAGTTCTTTTATCTACAACCGATGTTTCCTTGGTTGGCGGTTCAGTTCAAATTCAAGCCAAAGCAGATGCAAACAATAATTTTGCTAATGTAGGTGCTTCAAGTGCTATTACTTCTGCTGAACAAACAGCTGGTTTTAAAACTATGACCCTCACCGCTGCTCAAATTGAAGCTCTTTCAGGATATAGCGATCAGGCTACAAATCCTGATATAATAAGCTTTAAAGCTATTGTCTCTGATAAGGCAGGTAATTCAACGACGCATGCTGTAAGTAATACTACCCTTACAGTTGATGAGACTGCACCAAGCGCATTTACAGTTGGTAAAGTTTACACAGTTGGTGGTGAAATATGCTGGGATGACGCGAATGACACGGAATGTTACTGGAATCAAGACAATACATCCCTTACGATTGAAGTGCCTATTGCTAATGATGCAACGTTAGAAAACGGTTTTTTAGTTCTACTTGCTGAAGCTGACGGTACATATGAAAAAATTGGACCTGGTTCTAGAAGAGGCACCGATGCATATGATCTAGTTGATTATCCTTCTGATTATTGGGCGCAATCAACTGTCGGTTGGACACAAATTTCTTCATCAGACCTAGGCAATAATAAAACAATTACAGTTAACCATAAATCTCACAACACTAGTGCAATGACTGCTTTAGAAGGAATTTCAGGATTCTCAGATGGAGATGTGATAAACTTTAAAGCATATTTAATGGACAGAGCAGGGAACAGAATTGAGGGGTCAGCTTCCGCAACCCCTTTAACAGTTGATCAAAGCGATCCAGGTAAGCCTGTTATTGAGCTTAAAAATTCTTCAGATACTGGCATTGCAAACTGGGATAATTTGACCAGTGATTTCAATCCTACATTTACACTGACAAATTTAGCGAATACCGATTCAGTATTTTTAAAAGTTGCAACGGATGCTAATGCTCTAGCCCTTGCATCATCAATAGTTGTGAGGGATAAGACTACAAGCACATCGAAGGATCTAACTTTACCCAATTACGCTAACAACCTTTATAAAGTTACCGCTAAAGCCAAAGATGTAGCAGGCAACTGGAGTGAAGATGCCACAGCTACTTTTGTAAGAATTGATACGATTCCTCCGAGCGTTCCAAGCGCTCCAGATTTATTAACAACTGATGATACCGGTTTTAAAGACAACGATAATATTACCAAAACTCAGCAACCACATTTTATATTAAAAGGTCTTTCTGCTACAAAAGACTCATTGAGATTGGTTGTCGATGGCGGTGGAAGCACGGGTAGAGATTCAATTATGTCTCAAGTTTCTGTCGATACATTCAAAGTGGCAGCTACTTTAGCTGATGGCTACCACACTGCAGGTGTGATAGCAATAGATTCTGCAGGAAATGTGCAAGATACATCAGCATTTCTTCCTTTTGTAGTTGATGCAACACCTCCGTCTACTCCAACTGCGCCTGATATGACAGCTGCAACAGATTTTGGTCAAAGTAATACTGATAATTTCACTAACACTCAAAAACCCAACTTTACCATAACAAATATCGAAGATGGATCTTTTATAAATTTGTACGGTTTTGTTCCGACACCAACAGATACTACTTTGTTTGACTTTGATACTGTCAAAGCAGGTGCAACTACCATAACGATGACACCTGATAACAACATTCCTTCTCCTACCAATGCTACTACCGGTTTGGGGGAATACACCTTCTATGCTACTAGTGAAGACACTGCGGGTAATACTTCTGAAAGCACGGACTTAGCTGGAGTCCTTATTGATATCACCAAACCTGAAATCACAACACATTACTACAATTCTACCATACAAACAGTTTATAATGGATTTACAAATAAATTTAAAGCTGATTCAATTAAATTTGGAAAAGGCGGAGATGAGCTTGAGTTGATTGCCAAGCTAACTGAGCCTGCTAGCACTAACCCTGAACCTACACTGTCTGTAACCTATGGAGCTAACTCCCCAGACTCCTTTACAGCGAAAGCTAAAACTAGCAAATCCAATAATGATTCTACATATACATGGAAATTTGATCTTCCAGCTAATACTAGAAATGATGGCGTAGCGGTGGTATCGTTTGTGGCTTATGATAGAGCTGGTAACCTAGCCACTGCCTTTACTGATACTCAAAAATTCATTGTAGATAATACGCCGCCTGCTGCATTTACAACTGGTATTGCAACAGCAGGGTCGATACCAGGATCTTCTGTAGATACAACGGTCTTTAAACTAAATGATGATGGAATAAAATACTGGTATTTAAATAAAGGTGCTGACACAGTTAATGTTGCTTTAGATCTTCCTACTAACGACGCATCTCTTTTGGGGGGTGGTTATGTGGATATTCAGGCAAGAGTAAGAAATAGGATGCTTACTGAATGGTTGAGTATTGACACAAGGGATACTTCCAATCCATTTGCCAAGCAAGATTCGATAAAAGGATTGGGAACGGGTAAAATTTTTACAAGAAATAAAAACAATATCATTGACCCATTAACACCAAAAGGCTTGATACAAGGTGATACTATAGATCTTAGAGCTAGAGTATTTGACCGTTCTTTAAATGTCACAAATGGCGCCCTAAGCGCAACCTATTTTGTATTAGATACTTTACCCCCATTGCATAATAATACTCCTACCATTTCAATAGCTCAAACAACCGATACAACATTAAAAAATGTCAAAGGAAGTTCTATTTTCCTTACCTTTAAAAGGGATACGCTTTTTTCAAGCGATACATTGTCTTTTGCGTTCAGGGCAATGTATGACCCAGCAAATACCAATGAGAAAAAAAGTGATTTGCAACGCTATGAATACAAAATAGAAGAAACTCCAACGAATGCTAAAGCGAATTGGGCAGTGTTTCGAGATTGGAGATCTGCTGCATCCAAAGTGACGATCAATTCTGATTCAATTCCAATGTTACTAGATTCTGTTTTTCTCGACACTTTTGCTTTAACTCATAACAGGAATTATAGAGCAAAAATTAGAGGCATAGATCAGGCTGGAAATATATCTGATGATTTCACCACATCAACACTACTAAGATATAATGACAAACCTATCATAGATCCTATCGCTGATGCTATCGCTAAAGAGGATATTTTATGGGAAAAAATCATTTCCATAACCGATAAAGATGTTGCAACATTGAGAACCGATAGTTTTACTTTTTCCTTAGAATCCTACTTTTTGCGTGACACAAATGCTACAAAAACGAATGGCTTTTATACATTCAAGAACCCCAAGATTGATTCCTTGAATGCTAAAATAACATCAAATACGGGTTACTTTTCTTTTACCCCAGATAAATGGGACACCACTAACGTAAAAAGCAGAGGTGGATATATACACAGGATTTTTGCAAATGATCTATGGGGATTTAAAGATACTATTGATCTAAAAATGGTGGTTGAAGCCGTTAACGACCCCCCAATTATAGATCTATCAACTTTAGATATGCTTAAATTTTTAGAAGGTGTTGAATCCGATACTATTAACCTTTCTCGTTTTGTTACTGATGAAGATGATTCTACCCATACTCTAACCTACTCAGCTAACATAAGGACTTCTTTGAAACCAATAGATGGTTATCCAGTTTTTGGCCCATCGCAAAAATTAATTTTTCTTACCCCTGTTTCCAAGGAAGCAAAAAAAAGTTATATAAACCAACTTATCGATGAAAATCCAAGCTCAACGATTATCCAAGAGGAGAATGCATTTTTAGTTTATGAAAAGGGTGTCAAAGATTTTGCTGATCCATTAACAGTAAAAACAGCTATTGTTGACGATTATGCAAAATTTTCTTCAAACAATACCGCTTCTAAAATAGATGATTCAACATATACATGGATAAAGCCTATAGATTTAGATTATTTTAATAAAGATACCATGTTGGTAGAGTTTACGGTTAAAGATTCGTCTCTGGCGACAGGGGTCTCAACGATCGCTTTTGCAATAAACCCTTTAAATGATGTGCCTGTATGGTCGAGCGATTGGTTCAAGGATACAGTTATCACTGAAAACGATTCACTTTACATTGATTTTGGTAAATATTTAAAAGATGTTGATGATGACTCTTTAAAGATCTCAATCATTCCCACTACGTATAAATCCAATGTTATGATTGATACTACATTGATAAATACAAACAACGACTCAGGTTATGTTTATATAAGCGGAGGATTGAACGATACGATCAAGTTCAAACCGCAAGAATTGTGGTTTGAAACAGATGGAATCTATCAAAACAAATCCATTAATTCACTTTGGAATCCACTCGATCAAAAAAGTAATAAAATTGAATTCAAAATTACGGCCGCTGATGATAGTACCACAGAAGGTATCGATACTACTTTTACTATCACTGTCCAGCGGGTACCGCGTCCCGAGATTAGCATGTATGTTGTCCAAAACAATGCATTCACCAACTTTTATGAAATTTTCATTGTTGACTCGCTTGAGAAAACAAAGGAAGTGACTTTAGAATTTGGTGAAAATAATCCCATGCCTCTGGACACGGCGGCCGCATATATGTGGTATTCTCATATCTATTTCAGAAACGCCGGATCATACTTTTTAGATGTTAAAGCCAAAGGAGCAGTTGGGGATACGGTTGTCAATGTTCCGTTGGGTGTAGTAATGTCATTTGCATCTAGAACTTGGGAGGGTAAAAGCGCAGATGGAGTATTTAAAGTCCGAGGAAATCCTGGGGCAGTGGATTTCGATCAATCCATTATGATAGTAGACTCCACTCTGTTTGAGCCATATTTTAATGATAGAGCATCATATTTGATGGGTAACGAATCATTGAGATTAACAAAGTCTGTTGAGGTTTCCATGGCAGGCGATAGAGAAGAGTTGGCAATTTATCGTAGGTCAACTGGCGCAGGTTGGGAAGAGCTGCCGTCTATAACAAGAAATGGTAGGATTGTAGCATTTACTGACCGTATGGGTTATTTTAGAAAAGGTCCGAAAACAATAATTGTTCCAGGTCAAACATCATTAAATCAAAATTATCCTAATCCATTCAATCCATCTACAACAATTGAATATGATCTTGGTTTTGGTGATGGGCCAAGCCAAAGAGTAAATTTGAATATTTATGATATTTTAGGTCGAACTGTTAAAACTTTGCTTTTTAATGAGGATCAAACGATAGGAAGATATCAAATCAGATGGGATGGCAAAGATGAAAATAATATACCTGTGTCATCTGGTGTTTATTTTGTTTATTTGCAGACTAATAAAGGACGTACATACACTAAAAAAATAATGTTAATGAGATAATGAAAAAATTTAAAAACAAAACTTCTCTATTTCTTTTAATGGCTATCGTTATAATAATATCTTGCCGCAAAGACTTTGAAGCAACCGCAGAGCACATGAGTGATTATGGTTGGACTTTATATGAACAAAAACCATCGTCCCAAGAAACACTCCTTCAGAGCCATAAATGGTTCATGGATGCATCAAGCAAGGATAGCGAATGGAAAGATGCGTATAATGGCCAAGGCTGGAGCAAAGCAAAATTAGTTAGAGAAAGTAGCTTGCAGTACAAGCAAGCATTGATTGAAATGAACAGCGGCATTGAATCCTTTAAGCTCGGACTTACAAAAAAAGAGGATATATGGAATACCGTAGATGTTCAGTCTGAGATATTAGCAGGCTTAACATTTGCTTATAAAGGCTATATGGACACAACTGGACTTGGTTCTCAATTTAAAACCTCTCATAGAATGGTGGTCTATTATGGCAATGCTTTTTTAGACTCAAATAGTGGAAATTTTCAGCCTGGTTGGATATTTTCTCATGATAGTTTAATTAATCATTTAGATGTAAGGTTGAACATTGCATCCTCATATTTCGCATTAAGTAAATTTGACTCATCATACATGCAAATTGAGGCAATTGTTGACACTCTCAAAGATAAATACGATACTTGGGATAATTTTCCTCCTGCAAAAATGGCTATCGTTTCAAAGAATATTCCAACTCTTAAAGATCGTACTAATTTGCTCGCTCAGTTAGATAGTATTGGTATAATTCTTAGAACCAAATGATAAATCTAGAGCAAAGACATTCCAAGTGGATGAGTTTTGCTTACTCTCAAGCCCAAAAAGCCTATGATTCCAATGAAGTACCCGTTGGTGCTGTAGTAGTTTATAATGACAAAATCATTGGAAGGGGTCATAATCAGAAAGAACAATTAAATGATCCTACTGCACATGCTGAGATAATCGCTATTACAGCTGCAACCAATACAATTAACGATTGGAGATTGATTGATTGTGAGCTTTATGTCACAAAAGAGCCATGCCCCATGTGCGCAGGTGCAATTATAAACTCTAGAATTAAACATGTTATTTTTGGCTGCTATGATGAAAAAGAGGGTTGTTGCGGATCATTGTATCAACTTTGTGGAGACCCCAGATTTAATCATAATGTATTAGTAAAGGGCGGCATCATGGAAGAGGATTGTTCAAATATTTTAAAAGATTTTTTCAAGTTACGAAGGTTGAAGAAATAAAATAAATTTCAATTTAATATATGAAAAATTTATCAATAATTTTTTTATTATGGACTTCAATCGTCTTTTCAAAAGATCATACTATAGCCGTATTGGATTTTTATGGAGAAGGGATTCATAGTGATGAGCTAAAATCACTTTCTGCATCTTTCAGAATAGAGCTTTTAAAGATGGACTCTTTGATTGTTTTAGATTATGAGGAAATGAGAGCAATCTTAAAACAAGCAAATAGAGAAAATTCATCATGTTCCACTTTCGATTGTGAAGTCATTAATGCAATGTTGTTAAATCAAGAGTGGATGGTATCTGTCAATGTTTCGAAAATAGGTGATGTATTCATCTGTGAGGGAAGGTTATTTGAATCTAAAACTGGAAGAGTCATCAATGCTGTAAGCTATGATCATGAGCTGTCTCTTGAAGGTTTATATTCGCAAGGCATGTCTAATCTTGCTGTTTTAATAATGTCCAAAAGAATACCTTTAGATGTGCATAAAAATAAAGATTTAGTTTTCATTCGTTCTGAGCCTGCTGGTGCAATGGTACGTGTAGGAAAAGACACTTTAATAAATGATACCCCCATAGCCTTGAGTAGAGTTGTTGTAGAAAGCAAGCCTATTGTTTTACTTAAAGATGGCTATCAACCATTTTTTGTAAAAAGATTGCCCGAGGATTATACAGATGTGATTTTCGTAAAATTAAAGCGAACTATTCCACAAATTGGAGATGTTGCATTTAAATCTCCTATACCAAGCGGTATTTCGATAGTAAGTGATAATGGTCAGGATAGTTTTTTAATTCCTGAGGGCTCATCAGATTTTAAAGAGCTTGCTGCAGGTAAATATTCACTTACTTCAGAAGATTATATCATTTTAAATAATGATTTTAAAATTAGTCATAAAAGAACTGTTCTTATTAATCCAAGATTTTATTTAATTGATGATATCGTTAAAAGAAAAGATTCTTTTGAAAAAAAACGAAATTTATTTATTGGCATTTTAGGTGGCGGTCTAGCTTATAGATCGTATCTTTCATTGCAGTCGAACAGGCTCTATAGTGATTACGGAGATAATATTAATTCTGCTGATTCTAGACATCAAGCAATTGATAATCTTGATAACCAAAAACCTGCTGTTGATATAGTTTCAGGTTTTATGATTTTTCCTATTATTTATTATTATTCTAAACAGCTTGAAATGGAAAGATGGTTAAAAAGGTAATTAGTTTAGTTATAATTTTTTTTGTCATCATGTTTGGTTGTGAAGATGTTGACCGTATTTGGGACAATCCCTATGATCCCAGAAGTGATAGATCTACATGGACTCCTGATAATTTGACCATTGACCAGGTTTCAGATAATGTTATTGAACTTAATTGGGTCGCAATTGGGAAACAAGCTGATGGTTTTAAAATAGATAGAAGAAAAGGCAATAGTGATTGGATTGACACGCTTGGAGTAGTGCCATATGTTTCGAATCAATGGAGAGACTTTATCGACTTAAAAGAGCAGGTTGCAAAGCCGGAAATATTATCTTATAGATTATATGCTTACGCAGACACAAATATTTCTAATTACACAATAGTGAAAATTCTTCCCTCTAATCCAGCACCACCATTAGCAATAAATTTTAAGTCTATACTGAGAGACCCCAAGGATAGAAAAATAAAGTTTGAATGGGAAAAATCATTGGATGCTGATTTTTTAAGATATGAAATAAAATATCGTAGTAAGAGCGATAGTACGATGAATTTGGTAAAAAAAGTTACAGATATAAATAATTCATATTATGATACTTTGTTAAGTGAAAATTCAGTTTTTATTAAAAATGATAATATTTTTTTTATTGAGACTTTTGATACCACTAATCAATCCACTATTGGCAGAGAATTTTTGCTTAATAAAATTTCATCACCCATTGCAGCATCATTAGATACAATAACTTTCAATAAAAGCACTAAAAAATTAATGTTAAATTGGTCTAGCGAAGAGTTAGATGCGTTCGATTTTTATTTTTTTGAAAAAGGTAAAGATCTACAATTCGAAGTAATTAAGGATGGCAATCTTGACACGCTTAAGCTCTTGCAAAATACCCTATCTCAAGAATTAAGAATAGATGTCAATATCGAATCTAAAATTAGAATTGCAACTAGAGATGTTTGGGGCAAAACATCCTATAGCAACGAACAAATGTTCTCAACTTTCCCGCGAATCATAAAACTTGACAAGATACAAGACTTTGGAGATCTATTAAGAATTGAAAAATACTATTGTGGATGCGATGAATGCTGTTTAGATATCGATCAGACCTTGAAAAGTACTGATGAGTACTCATTCAAAGATTCAGTTGTTAATGAATATATACGTTACCCTCAATGGATAGATAATGGAAATAAAATTTTTGGCTTTCAAAAGGGAAAGATCGGTATCATTTTTAACAAGCAAGGAGAAATTATAAACAGGATTGCAAGTGGCGGCTCAATTCTAGGGGATAATTTTCCAAAAGACATTGATTTTAATAATAATGGGACTATGGGTCTTTTTACTGGTCAAGACCATAATATTTGGGGAATAGATTTTTTAAATGATATAACTCCAGTTTCGTACACTTCTTTTGTTGCTAATGAATGGTTTCAGGATCCAACCTTTGTTGATGATGGTCAGATGCTGTTTTCTCAAAAAAAATTAACAAAAGATAATCAGGGTATATCTGATATTTGGATCATGAATCTAGATGCAAATATTGATACAAAGATTCAAATAACCAGCGCTACCAAAAGACAGAAATTTGTGATGCCTAGCAAGGTACCAAATAAAACCAAAATTATTTTTGTGAATGAAGACCTAACATCAAATGACTACGGACTTTATGAAATATCGAATTATCCCAATAATAAAATTATGTTAAAACTTTCATCTGTTGTTCCAGAAAGAGTAGACTTTTATCGAAATTTTGTATGGTCTCCTAATGGTAAAAAGACAGTCTTTGTTGCCAATCAAAACGTATATACTTATGATAGTGAAAGCACAGAAGTAAAATTAGTACAAATTTCAGCTGAATATCCCTTTTGGTTAAATGATGCTGAAAT
>CACMQQ010000021.1 GCA_902615915.1 uncultured Fidelibacterota bacterium | reverse complement strand
TTTAAAATAATTTGTTTATTAATATAATTAGTTCTTTTTGGACCAATCACTGCTAATCTTCCTAAAACTGAATCACATTCAAAGTTCATAGATATAATTGCGCAATTGCTAAAGATGGAGTCTTTATTTTCACTTCCGATGATCATCTCAAGAGATGAGTCAGAGAAAGCATTTTCAAAATAATTAATCAAATATTTTTTGTCTAATGCTGGCAAAATTCGTTGAAATTGATCTATATCTTGAAATTCTGGATAGTCTAATAAAGCACCAGCCGAGGATGTAAATATCAATTTTTCTTTATCAATCGAAAAGTATTTTTTTGAATCATTTACAATGACTTGAATTAATTCATGATTATAATTTTCGGTATCATTCAATCTATGTATTATGGAATGTTGTATTTGAAATAATGATAAGCCAATCAATTTATTTTTTAACTCTAAAACAATTTTGTCTATTAACAAAGTTTTAATCTTTAGATCGATATTTAATACAATTGACCTAATTAAACCATTATCCAGTGTCAAAATCATCATTAATCGAGAATCACTATTTATATTAACAATCTCTATGTTTTTTAATATACTTGAGTCGTTATCGTTAAGCATGACAACACTATACATATTGCTCATTTTGCTTAACATATAGGCTGTTGCTTCTAACAACTGTTCTGTATTTTCAGAACTAGAGTCTAGTTTTTTTTCAATTTCATCTTTTTTGATTTCATTATGATTTAAAATGTCACCGAATGAATCTACATAAACTCTATATCCTAAATCAGTCGGAACTCTTCCTCCGGATATATGATAATGCATTAAAAGATTTTTCTTTTCAAGAGAGTTCATTAAAAATCTAATGTGAGATGATGAATAGTTCTTGAAATAATGTTTTTTTAAATAGTTTGAAGAAATTGGTTTGCATAAATCGATGTATGATTCTACAACAGCATTTAAAACAGATAATTCTTTAGGCTCAATATTTATTTTATATGAAAATTTCATATTATAAAATTAACGGGTAATGATTTTTCCAGTCAATAACAAGTATTCTATTTTATATACTTAGATGTAGCTCTAATAGATCCAATTGTGCTTATCATGATTCCAATGAAAATAAGTGTTGCTGAAAGCAAATATGGGTCAAAGTTAATCTTAAATGAAATAATATCATCAATAACTGTATTGCCATAATCAATTAGAAAATACAATGCAATTGCTGACAACATTGATCCAAAAAAACCATGAAAGAGACCTTCGACTATAAATGGAAAACGTACAAATGATCTAGTTGCTCCAATTAACTGAAAAGATACAATTAAGTTCTTCCTGGAAAAGATCGTAAGCCTGATTGTGTTCGAAATTACAAAAATAGAAATTGCTAATGATAAAATAAAACATAGTATAGCAATTTGAGAAAATCTTTCATAATAGGATTCTATTCTTGAAATTAAACCTGATTGATATTTTATTTCATCGACAACTGGAAGCATCTCTAATCTTTTAATTATAGGCATAATTTCAAGTTTTTCTATACCGTCTTTTTCGACGTTTACAACGCAACTCGCAGGTAATGGATTAAACCCAACTAAATCAAAAATATCCTCACCAAATTGCGATTTGAAAATTTTTTCAGCGTCTTTCTTTGATATCAAAGTAGTGGATCTTACGCCTTTGATTGATCCAATCTGATTGATAGCATTATTCAATTCATCATCAGTAAATCCTTCCTTGAAAAAAACTTCAATTTTATATTTTGCTCTTAGATATTCTATGATCTTGTTTGTGTTTTGGTTGGCCAAAATAAGAAAGCCAACAATGGATAGCGTAAGAAAAATAGAAAAAATGGTAGCAGAAGAAGTTAATTTGTGCCTAAAAATATTTTTAAAACCTTCTGCAATTAAAAATGAGAATTTATCCATTTTAAGACCTCACAGACCCATTCTGAATTTCAATAATTCTGTGACCTCTGCCTTTAATTAGATTGTAATTATGAGAAGCCATTAAAATTGTAGTTCCAGCTTTATTAATTTTTTCAAATATCTTAATTAATTCAAAAGAAGTTACTGGATCAAGATTTCCAGTAGGTTCATCTGCTAATAAAATATCAGGGTCTTTAATCATAGCTCTTGCAACGCAAGCTCTTTGCTGTTCTCCGCCAGATAGTTCATGAGGGTAATGATTTACCTTATTGCTCAAACCAAACTCATCTAATGACTTTTCCACCAATTCAGTAATTTGTCTTTTTGGAAAACCCAAAACATGCAGAGGGAGAGCTACATTTTCAAATAAATCTCTATCATTCATTAGTAAATAATTTTGAAAAACCATTCCTATCTTTTGTCTCAGCTTAGGTAGTTTTTTTGGCTTCATTCCTGAAGAGGTGAATTTATTTACAACTATATTGCCCACTTGTGGCAAAATATCCATATAAATCAAACGAAGCATGGTTGTTTTGCCTGAACCTGTAGGTCCGATCATGAATACAAATTCAGATTCGTTTATATCTAAATTTACATTTGTAACACCTCCACCTTTTTTGAAAGTGTAGGACACATTATCTAAGTGAATCATAGCTTAATTTAAATTATAATCTGCCGACTAAAAAAGAAGATAAATAAAATAAAAATATATAAGTAGTAGTGTAGCAGAGGATAACCGACTTATTGGCTGATTCATTTTTGATATAGCGATTAATAGAAATCCTAATATGAATAAAAAATAAACTTCTCTATTCATCATTTGAATTGGTGAGTCGAGCTGAGAGATCATAGATGAAATACCTAATACACATAATATATTAAAAATATTTGAGCCTAAAATATTACCTAATGAAATATCACTTTCTTTCTTAAAAGCTGCTACTACTGAAGTAGCTAATTCAGGCAATGATGTGCCAAAAGCAACTATACTAACACCAACAACAGCTTCAGATATACCTAGCTTTTTAGCTAAAGAAATTGCGCCATCAACAAATAAATCAGCGCCATAAGCTAAAACAAATATTCCTCCTAACAGATACAGAAAAATTCTATTGTTAGAAATAATGTTATCAGGAATTTCTTCATTATCCTTTTCTTCAGATATACACAATAAGATATAATAGATCAAGCAAAGAAACATTATCATTCCCTCGAATCTGCTTATTAACCCATCGAAAGCAAAAAGAACGAAAATTATTGTAATGATTATATTTATCCATAAATCTTTTTTTATTTTTTTATAGATACAAGAAATTGGAAAAATTAATGAACTCAATCCTAAGACTAATCCAATATTAGCTATATTTGAGCCAATAGCATTACCTACTGACAAGGATGAACTATCATTTAATGCAGCAGTTATACTGACAATTAGTTCAGGCAAAGAAGTGCCAAAAGCAACTATTGTAAGACCAATAATTATTGGAGCAATATTTGATTTTTTAGCAATACTGACGCTGCTCCTGACAATCCAATCAGCTCCAAAATAGAGCATTGTAGTTCCAATAAGTAAAAAAAATATATCAATTATCATTTTATGAAAAGTTTATTATCATTGATATATTTCCATACAGATTGAGTTACCATATATCGTATAGTTTTGCCATTTTTCCATCTTTCTCTGATAATGCTTGAGGAAATTTCAATCCTAGGTATATTGGAAAATTGTACATTTGATAATATCCAATTAGGTATGTCACTTGGATTAAAACCGGGTCTAATTGCAACAATCAATTTACACTCATTTAAAATTTTCTTTGAATTTTTCCATTCATGGAAATTCTTTAAAGTGTCACTTCCAATTAAGAAATAGAGGTCATTTGTTGCTATATTGTTATTATTTTTAAAAGTGATGATAGTTTCATAAGAATAGGAAACACCCCCTCTTGCCATTTCAATATCAGATAATTCAAAATTAGGATTATCTTTAATAGCTAATTCTAACATTTTAACTCTCATATCGATTTTTGAAGTTATCTTATATTTTTTGTGAGGAGAAATGTTAGCAGGAATAAAAATGATCTTATCAAAATTTTCTGCTTCAAAAATTGTTTGAGCAATTATTAAATGTCCTAAATGTGGTGGATTAAATGTGCCACCAAATAGACATATTTTCATAGAAAACTACAATTCATAAACACGTTTTTTTACAAACCAATCGTCAACTAAATATTCCATCTTTATTTCTTTTATAAATTTTTTGTTTTCAATGTAATACTCATTAGCCTTATCAAGGTTTTTTTGATGTATGTGGCAAGCGATAATTTGCATATGAGCAAACCCATGAAAATCGGTATCATAATATAGTTCAATAATTCTATCAAAAGATAAAAGAGCAGCTTTATACTCGTCAAGCTTCATATATAGTATACCTGATTCATATAATTTCCTTGAGAGCTTGTTTCTAATTGATATGATAGCATTTTGGGCCTCATCTCTTTTTGGAGAATCTGGATAATCATCAATGTACTCCTGCAATTTCAACAGGGCTTTTTCTGTAAATGTTTGTTCATGAAAATATTTTGGAGATAAAAAAACATAGGATTCACATATTCTGTAACGAGCATTCTCAATATGGGGGCTAAATTGCATTCTACGAATTAATTTGTCATATTCCTCAATTGCAAGAAGATATTCTTTTTGTAGAAAAAGAGATTCTGCAAGATAAAAAAGGGCATCATCTCCAATATCAGTATGTAGAGCCCCGATTACGATTTTGTTAAACTTTTCTTGCGCTCTAGAGTATTTCTTTTTTAAAAATAAACTTTTTCCATTATCAAATTCTTTTTCAAAATCAATACTATCAAGACTAGGACCACTAGAACAAGAATTCAAAACAAACATCAAAGCGAATAAAATAGAATTATAAATAAGTGTCTTTAATTTCATTATAAAAATTACCACATATAGGTCACTTTAACACCATTTACAATTTTTCCATGATTTAAGATGTTACAATATGATAGAGCAATATTCTTTTCTTCTCTTTTACCAAAAATTTGAGCGTCTAATGCACTTATAAGATGATTAATCATAATTGATGAAACGGCATATTTAGAATAATGTTTCATACTATTACTTCTATATCGAATGTCTCTGTAATGATCCTTTCGTTTTGTTAAAATTATAGATTCTACATTTTTTTTGCGCACTGAAAACCAATTACCCGAGCTATCAAAAGGATCGTCATATTCATCGTCCCATCCTCCAACAAATTGATCATACTTTCCAATGTTCTCATAAAAGTCTCTATCGCGAATCACTTTGATTTGACTGAGGTCATACAATTTTAAAATTGATACTAAATTATAACTTTTTTCATATTTATCATTCACTATTAAATCAAGATGATGTGTTCCAATTAATATATTTTCCCAATTATTTGGGAAAATTCTTTGGGTATTTGCATACCACCTGTCTAAAGCCCAATGATCATCAGCAAATGACTCAAATTCATTTTGCAAGGATATTGCTTTTCTTTGCGATGAGTTATTAACATGCCAAAATATTAACTCTGAAGAAAAAAACATCAACGATTTCCATAAAGGTTGTTGCCCAGACAACTGCCCCCAGCCAGGCATGATTAACGATTTCATAAATAACTTATCATTGTTTTTTTTTGGAATATTTAAATCAAAAGAGTGATATTTTATATTAACTGCGGATTGACAAAAAATAATTTCAAAAAAAAATAATATGATAAATTTTCTCATTGAATAAAACCAAACAATAAGGTCAAATAAATTCTGGGTTCGTTTCCATATTTTTCAGTGTATTTAAATTTAGTTTTTCCAATGTGGTATTCAACACCCAAAGCGGTAGGATAATTATAAAAAGATCTTCCGTAAAGTCTAAATTCTAGACCATATGATTGTTTTCCAGAAAAATTATCAATATTTCTATTCCACGCATCTCCAATCTGACCAATAAGACCTATTGAACTTTGCTGCAAATTAAACCAAGCGAGCTTAAAGTTTTTATCATTGAATAGAGTTCTTCTAAAAAAAACACTACTTATAAATTTACTAGTTCCTTCTAAGCTATAATAAGGATAGCCTTTTATGCCAGGCATTCCTCCTGAAAAAAAATAAAAAAATGAGTCCACCTCTGTATTATTCATTATGCCGGCATTTACCGAAAAACCACCACTTACATTTTTTAAATTTGGTATTTTTCTAGAATAAAAAGCGTTTATTTCAAAATTAACAAATTCGTTATTATTGAATTCAGAAACGAGTGTTCCAGAATCAGATAAATTTAGACCTGTAATAAATTTACTTTTTTCATAAGCGAGGCTAGAATAGAGCTTAAAACCCTTTGGATTCATTTCTTGATCTACAGATCTTTTTATCCTGTCAATATTCCAATCTATAACAATTTTTCTTCCTTTAAAATAATCATATCCTATACCAGATCGTAATTCAGGCCTCCCTAAAACTGCCTGCTTGATTGAGGCTCTATACTGAGACCAAACGCCATAAAGACGAAGATTGGTGTAGTAAAAAGGTATTTTAAGACCTGATTGAAACTCTAGCAGCCTAAATTTAAGATTATTGTCAAGCTTATAAACCGAATAATTTTCATTTTCAGAAATATTCCTGGTCTGGAAGTACGCATCAAAAAAAACTGTAGGAAATAAACGATTATAGTTAAAATTGATAAAAAAGTCAAAATCATTAAGCCTATTTAAAGATACTCCACCAATGACATCGACTTTATTTAAAATTTCTGTCGTAGAAAAATACAAACCTGGTTTTAATGTACCATAATCAAAAGATATTCTAGGCAAATAGAACATATTGGGAAAATCATCTTGGTAGGATTTGCCTACAACATTTTGAGAGCCACTGATCGGATCTTTTAAATTTGTATTTTTTTGAAAATAGGAAGGAGAATATCCCACATTTGAAGCATCAGCTATCTTGATTGAATCTATAAGAGCTATTTTAAATTTTCCATTTTCAAAAACTGAGTAAACAATTTCAGAATTGCGATTAATGTCAGGCATAAATGATCCGCCAGATGTATTTGAAATATAACCTTGATTATTTTCACCAACATAATAAAGATTATGAATGCCGCTTCGATCATCACTAAAAACATAAAATTCTTTGCTTGTAGAGATCTGTCGATGATCAAAAGAATCACTATCAATTAGCTTAACCATTGATGAATCTAAGAGATTTATCGTGAATATTTGCCTGAAGTGATTGTTTGTAAGATCAAAATACAAGACATCTTTATCGTTGTCATAGTTCAAATCTGAAACAATTTCATTATTCTTAAAGTTAGTGATTTTTTCCGACTTACTGGTTTTCAAATCAACTTTAAAAATATTATTTGTCCCATCGAAAGTAGAGATATAATAAAGCGAACTATCTTTGGAACAAAATATTGGGTTAAATGCTCTGAAGTCTTGAGTTTTTCTAATTTCAATTTTTTTTTCGAGATCAAATTCATAAATATCAAAAAATCGAGAGCCATACTTGTTTCCATATTTTGACCGTTTACTATAATATATTCTATTGCCGTTAAAGGAAGGACGACCAATAGCTCCATCCATAATTTTTTTTGTTTTTCCATTTTCAAGGTCATAAAGATATAGGCTAGTTTGCCCAAAATAATCATTGCCCTCATTAGAAATATATGCTATTGACTTCCCATCTTCACTCCATGTAGGAAAAGTATTAGAATATCCATTATCAATTATTACTTCTCCCTTAATTTTATTTTTTAAAATACTTTGAGTTAATAGTGTATATCGTTTTTTCAAAGTATTAGAAAATTGGTTGTAAAGCTCTTGTCCTGAAATGCCTAAGTTTTTCTCAATGGATTTATCAATTGAAATAGCGAAGGGTTGAGATAATGATAGTAATATTTTTTCAAACACCTCAGATCCATATTTAGATGATATATATTTTGATAAAGCAAAGCCAATATTATAAACCATTTCGTTGCCGAAACCTGATTTTCCAAATACATTGACTTCATTCCAAGTTAACAGCCGATCATTGAGTACTTGATCTCTTAATAGCATATCTCTTGATGAATCCCAATTATCCCAATCTGCACCAGGGTACATGAATTGAGCAATACCCTCTGCTAACCAAGGTGGAACCATTGAACCAGGATAAGAATAGCTAATCAGAGTGTTGGGATAACCGTATAATACATCAGGTCTTTTTTCCTTCTCGTAACCAATGAATTGTAAATAAGAAGCTGGGATAGAATTTCCAAATTTTTTTGATTTTTGAATTGAAACTATATGTGCAAATTCATGAGTTATAACGTTTTGAAGCCAACGGTGTGACCCCCTAAGCTCAAACTCTAAAGGACTAGTCCAAATAATAATTTTATTGTCATAAAAATAAGCTGCTCCATTAGATATATCATCAACATCGGTAAATATTATATTAGTTTTTTTATCTGGTTCATAATTATACAGACTTGTAACGGGTGTGAATATAGTTTCAGCAACTTCAGCTCCTAGACGCGCTGATGATTCAGTTTGATCATAATAATGGATCCTAAAGTTTTCTGTCTCAAAACTCATCCATTCAATCTCAGGGTGATTGTATCTAACTTGTCCGCTACCAATAGATATTAATATGACAAAAAAAATTGTTTTCACTTGATAATACCAAATTTAATGATTTTCTTTTGATTGCTATTTGCATTTGACGCAATGATATGCGATATGTAAACACCACTATTTAAATCATTGACATTGAAAATTATCTCTTGGTCTCTTGCGTTCAAAATTTCATTTTTTTCAAATTTTTTATAAATGGTCTTTGCAAGATATCCTGCAATATCGAAAATATTTATTTGAATGTTTGCCTCATCATATAAATGCATTCTAAACTTTAAGTTTTCGCCATAACTTGGGTTGGGGTAGACATATGTCAACTTTTCATTAAATATATTTTTTTTTGATACATTTGCCTTTTTAGGTAATTCAATTACTCTACTATTGGTTGGACTGCCATTTTCGTACAACCAACTATTGAAAATAGACTCATCTGATTTTTTTATTTTAATAATACTCTTTTCAAGAAAAACGGAAAGATAACTTTCAAAAGAACCTAAAAATTGTAATACATTGTTAACATTTGATGAAAAAGATTTGATTGTCTTACCTCTATTATTTTTAAAAATTATATCTCCATATTTATTTTGATATATTATTTCAGGCTTATCATCATCTAGAATATCCATAATTAATATTCGTTTAGATGCATCTGCAATTATAGGAAAATCATTTACAATGGTTAGATTTTTGTTAAAAGCATAAATATCACCATTTTTATCAATAGTTAAAATTTCAGCCTCCTGGTCTTGGTCAATATCGCCAATAGAGAAGGTTTCATATTTACTGATTAAGTAATGAAAATCATCTGGGTTTAATATTGAGGAGAATTGCGATTCATTCTTTTGATAAAAATATTGAAAACTGTCATATTGATAAGAATAACTTAGTTTACCCTTGTGGTATAAAAAAGTAGAGTCATGGACAAAGAATAATAATGAATCAGTGTTATCAATAAATCGAATAAATATTGGCTCAAAATCAAAATCTAAATTAAATTCATCAGAGAGGATGAAATTTTTATTTTCATTATCAAAGTTAAATAAACTATAACTATTTTTTGATAGACTATGGTCGTACGTTATCAAATTTGTTGTAGTGTTTTCTCCTATTACAATTTCTGTATTTGAAGAACCAACAGAAAATGTGTGATAAATTTTCAGGTCCTCACTCCACCATAGAGAATCACCATTGCCTATGAAATCTAAATTTCCATCTTTGTCGACATCATATTGCAGAACAATGTTCTTGTTAAGATCTTTCAATCGATAAATCTCATTAAGAAAATTTACGGAAAAACGCATGGTGTCATTTGTGCTAGAAATATCTAAGACTTCTATGTTGCTCGAGGAATTAGAATTAGAATTAGAATTTGGATAAGTAAGAGCTGTAAAAGACATGGAATTGATGTCATTTGAACGAAAGTATTCTTCATTTTCTAAAAACCACATGTCCCCAAAATAACCAGACGATGGATCAGTGAGTAAGTTAGATATGTAACCGATATCTTGTGCGCCATCTGCCTCTTCAAGATCAATTCCTCTCATTGCTCTGTCTTCGTTTATATTAAATGAGGATATCTTATTTTTAATAATGTTTTCATCAATGTGCCAGATCAATAATCCTGACGATGGCATGCCAATATCGTAATTTAAAATGCTGGTAAAAACACCATTCTTATCTTGTTTCATACCTACTGAATCGATCAATATCTCTAAAACATCAGGATAAATGTTTTTTTGCTGGTAATAAGCAAATCTTGATGAATCAATGCCTACATTATCTCTGAACCAGTTTGATCTATTTTCAATTAAGAAATACTCGCTTGAATTTATATTCAATTGAATTATTTGGTCTTTTGTATTGGAAGTTAAAAAAATATCATTTTGGCTTTGTTCTATAACTGTGGGTTTTTCCCAACCAGCATATATTCTTGTCCATGGGTTAGGTCTTGAAGGAACTATGCCTCTTAAATTGTTAGATCCTTGATCCATTAAAGCAAAAATACCAACCCCCGATGCCCCACTATCAAGCTCCCATAACGGAGGTAATCCTATTGCAAATCCAATCATCAATGCCCAAGTTCCTGTTACGGAAAACTGCAGATCGCAAGGAGAATTAATTGTTGATGCTAAAGCTTCATCCATTATAGCGATGTTTTGTGATTCAGGGAGAATGATTCCTTTTTTTATTATTGAATTGCCGCTTCTAATTTCATCTTTAAAATACATATTGACCATATTTTCATCAACATAGGTAGAAGGAATATCCTCAGGTGTTGGATCTAAAAAAGGAAGATCGAAATCTTGACCTAAGCCCGGGTGAATAACAGCTACTAGGTCAAAACTACCCAGTTCAATGCTATCTATAGCATAAGCAGCAACAACAGCATCTTTAAGAAGCTCAGTGATTCTTTTTTCATGATCATTTTCTTTACCTAATTCATTATAATAATTCATGCGTTGATCAATTAAATAGCTATCTTGACTATTTTTTGGAAAGATGGTCGAATGAACGGTGTCAATACCGAAAGCACCGTAAGAAACATTTTCAAAATAATTATTTACGGCAATAAGTTGAGATTGGAAAAAATTTTTATCATGAGGCCCAGGATCAATTGTTTTATCAGAACAAAGATCATTTGCATCAAATAAAAAATTTCCACTGCCAGTAAAACCTGGATAATCATTCTCAGGAAATGAAACTCTTAGCAATGCTATCTTGAGCCTACCTTGTATTTGATCTGCAGATAAAGAGATCAAAGATGACAACAATAAAATGATTAGTTTCATTTTATTGTTGATTATATATTGCATTTATTAAAATTGCATATTCATGGAAAACCTCATTGTATTGGTCAGAGGATGACCAGGTTTTCCTGAAGTATAGCCAAAATCAAATCCATAATTTGAAAACCTTAGTCCAATGCCGAATGTTGGATTAGAAATTTTCCCTGTTTTATCATAATAATAACCACTGCGTAATGCAAAGTAAGTAGAATACCAATATTCAATTCCGAAGTTATGAACTAATTTATCTAACTCATTACTAATAGAGCGATCATCGGCTGAACCAACTTCTTTCTGACCCCATTCATTATATATCCCCCAATCGCTATCGCCATATGATGCGCCAAGCTCTGATGCTGTATTGATCATTTCTTCTTTATCGGGTTTATTATTACCATTTGCATCACCAGCCCACGACCATCCCCCTATTTTTCTATCAGCATCTTCCCCAGCAGGTGCTTTATCGATATCGCCACCCAACAACCAATCATCAACCCAAGAGGTAAATATTGCTTTAAAAAGAGGATCTTTATGAGCAGTCTCTCTTTTACCATCGCTATTGTAATCATTATTCTTTAGACTGCTTTTTCCATTACTGTCAAAACCTCCGATGATTCCATCACCATCCCAATCCATATCAGGATAAGATGCGACAAGAAGTTTATCCATATCATAAACAACGCTTAATCTATTAACTTCACTGTTGAATAATTCATAGGCAAAGCCAAATGTTAAATTGGTTGGCTGGGGATCAGCCTGATCGGGATCGATAAATGATACTTTCGGTCCAATGTTAGTCATTGTGATTCCAAGGTCAAGAGTCGGTAATAACCAACCTTTTTTCATATAGCCAACATCAAATCCAAAATCTATAGAAGTGCCTTTTCCTTTTTCAGACCCAGTGCCTAATTCAACTAAGTGCTGATAAGAGAGTTTTGCGTTTAAACCAAATGATGACGTTTCATTTATTTTCTGACTATAAGAAATAGCACCTGCCATCATGTAGGAAGTAAATTTGCCTTGGTATTGAGCATATTCATCCATTCTTACTTGCTCGCCAAGATTAAGATAAATTAAATGACCACCAATGGTTCCAAGGTTTGGAAAACTCTTTCTATATCCAAGAAATTCATAATACATGTCATCTGCCAAATTAGGCAGCCAATTAACATGCATAAAAGCAAGCTCAGAACCTTCTTGGTATGCTAAACCTGCAGGATTCCAATAGCTTGCGTAAGCATCATTTGCTACAGCAACTTGTGCTTCTCCCATACCACCTGCTCTCGCGCCAGGGGAAATTAATAAAAAGACCGATCCGGCCTCGCTTTGTGCGTTAAGTAAAGAGCTGATTGATAACAACAGTGTTAACGACACAGATTTTAGTAAATATTTCATATAAGACCTTTATTAGAAAAAAAATGTGTTTTTAATTATGGACAATTAAACCGTTAACGATTTTTTATATAGCACTCCGTTATTAGTTGTATAAATTAGCTCTATTTGTATATCAATGCAAGATATTAGAAACCTACTAACCATGTGGACAAAATTGGAAAATAAGTTATCAAAATAACGCAAAATAACATTACAAAATAAAATGGCATTGTCGATGTATAGACGGATTTCATACTTTCATCAAAACGATATGCAGATAGAAATAGATTCATTCCAACAGGAGGCGTTAGGTATCCTAATTCTAAGTTTGCTATAAAAATAATAGCTAGGTGGATAGGGTCAATGCCAAAATATGTAGCTATTGGCTTAATAAGTGGGACGACAATAATAGTTGCAGAAAAGATATCCATCATACAACCGACGATTAACAAAAACACATTTAATAAGATTAAAAAGATGTATTTAGAGGATATATTTGTTTTTACCCAATCTAGAAGCGTCATCGGTACCTGTGCATCAATAATATAGCTTGTTAAACCCATTGCTACCCCAAGTATGATTAAAACTCCTCCAATTAAAGCGCAGCAATCGATTAAAATATTTCCTACTTTTGAAAAAGAAATATCTCTATAAATGACAACGGTTATAAAAAGAACATATAGTGCTGAGATAGCAGCTGTCTCTACTAATGTCATGTAGCCACCAAAGATACCAAACATAATTATAAATGGAATAGCTATTTCCCATTTGCTTTCTATCAAAGCAGATTTTATGTTATTTATTTTGAAACCATAAACTGCTACAGATTGTCTTTTAGAAGAAAAAATTGCCCACGAAGCAACGATTACAAGAATCAACAAACCTGGAATTATACCTCCTAAAAAAATAGATTTAATT
>CACMQQ010000020.1 GCA_902615915.1 uncultured Fidelibacterota bacterium | reverse complement strand
AGTATTGGTTCAATCAGTATAGGTAAAAAAGCTGATTTGATAATCTGGGATATTGAAACGCTAGAGGAGATACCGTACTATTTTATGGATGCTCCTATTCAAAAAGTAATTAAGAATGGTAAAATTGCATTTGAGGCTTGACTACCAGCACTCTCTTCTCGTAAAATTGTACTATAACTATTAACTTTTGGTGATTAAATGTTGAACAAAAAATTTTTATTTTACTTTTTAGTACTTTTATCAAGCTCTCAAATATTATTTGCTAATTACGGTTTCTACCGAAAAGTTGCCAATACTTGTAAATATTATCGTGTCGATATTGATGAAAAGAAAATGCAATTAACGAAGAATACTGATGGTTCTTATAATTTTTCCATTGAAATGAAAAGCCTAAGAAACAATTTTGAGATGGTAATGCTGGTTGGTTTTATTTCTGTTGGACAAGCAATTACACATCAAGAATCATTCGCTAAGAAAAAACCTGGCTATCAGCCAGTAATTCCTGGAGATACCGAGGTTACTGTCACTGTACCAGTTTCTAGAGAGAGTACAATAATAACAGCTAAAGCTACTGTTGATGATATTAGACAATTGTCAAGCGGTAAGGTAGATACAGCTGGATTTATGAGACTTATTAAAAATTCAATTCAAACATTATAACAAGGAGGAAGAATGTTAGATCCAACAAGTCTGAGTGGGATGTTCATGCAATATGGTAGATCATTGCTATGGGCTATAACTGCAGCAATTGGTTTTGGCCTGGGAGTAGGTATATCGCTAAAAGTATTCGATATGCTTTCTACTGATATTGATGAATGGGAAGAAATTAAAAAAGGCAATATGGGCGTTTCAATTATTTTTGTTGCGCTAATTGTTATGGTTGGACTTATTGTTTATAAAGTAATCTAGTCTTTAAATTTTTCTCAACAACAAAAAACCCTCTTTAAAAGAGGGTTTTTTGTTTAATAGATGTATGCTGATTTAATTTATTTATCTACTACATCTCCATTTGAATCTAGAAGAATTGGATCACCAAAGCCTAGTGATCTCAATCCATTCATTTGCGTCTTTTTATCGCCAACCACCAAATAAATCATTTCATCTGGTTTGACATATTTTTTTACTAACTCATTGTGACTTTCAACTGTCATCTGCCTAACAATCTCCTCTTCATTTTTGATGTAATCAAAAGGTAGATTGTATGTTGCAATTGTTGATATCATCCCTCTCAGAGCATTCAACGTCTCAAATCTTCGAGCATTGGATTTTAGCTCAACATTCTTTACAAATTCTAATCCATCTTCTGGGATAGGCTCTTGATATGCGCTCATCAGATCTTTAAAGATATTAACTGATTCTTCTGTGGTGTTTGTTCTTACCGCAGATGAAGCCATGAACATACCTGTTCTTTTACCTCCACTAAATCTAGATCTTGCACCGTATGTATATCCTTTTTCTTCTCTTAGCATTAAATTAATATCACTGCTAAAGTTGCCACCAAGCTTCATGTTCATTACGGTGTTGGCAAAGTAATCTGGATGTGTTCTAGGCACTGAAAGATATCCAATTCTTATTTCAGATTGCTTAGCATTAGGTACATCAACAAAATAAACTTTCCCTTTTTTATTGGGTTCAGGCAACGTCTCAAATGGTATTTCCACATTTTTATTTTCCCACCTATTAACAATATTCGAGAATGCGTTAACTGCTTCATTTTTTGTAATATCTCCAACAATGCTAATTTTTCCTAAATTAGAAGAAAAATTTGCTGAATAGTAATTTTTTAAGTCATCGAGATCAATACTTTCTACAGATTCAACAGTACCAGAAGTAGAATTCGACATGATATGATCTCCAAAATTAAGCTTGTTGAATACTTGAGATGCGATTGTGGATGGAGATGCTGCTCTTCTTTTAATTTGTTCAGCAGTTTGTCTTTTTATTCTTTCAAATTCACTCGAATCCCAGCGAGGCTCAAATAATATCTCCTCAACAAGAGCTAAGGTCTCATTAAAATTTCTTTTCAAAGTAAAGGCTTCAATGCTTATTGAGCTTTTGCCTGTGAACATGCTTATGCTAGACCCTAAAGCATCTATCGCTTCTTCAAGCTCAAGAGGTGTCTTATTCGCTGTTCCTTCCATCATCATATCCGTGATAAGATTAGCTACACCGATTTTTTCTGGATCATCAAGCATCATTCCACCTTCAATATTGATTCCGAAGCTAATTAAAGGCAATTCATCGTGAATAGCGCCGTAAACCTCAACTCCCTTATCATAGTCATGCTTCCATACGGAAGGAAGATTTAATCCTGGCTGAGGACCATCAACAGGCTCAACCGTTCTGTCAAAGGAAGATGGAATTTTATCAACTTCTATATTGGCAACATTTGAGGTTTTTTTGTTTTTATTCTTTACGATCTTTTCTTCTTTAACCGGAAATAGCTTTGAACCTTCAGCGACAAGATCAACTTTCCCTTTAGGGACAAAACTTGTCAAAACATAGTTATTGTTTTTGATATACTTTAAATATACTCTATTAATGTCTTCCTCAGTAACATCTAACACTCTCTGCAAATCTTGTGATATATAATCTGGTGATCCGTAATATTCATTATATAGTCCTAGTTGAAACGCTTTGTTGAGAATGGAAGAGATACCACTATAAAAACCTGTCTCATATTTTGCTTTTAATCTATCAAGGTCTTCTATTGTAAAGCCTTCTTTTTCAAACATCTCAAATGCATCAAAGATAGAATTTTCTACATCAGTCAAATTGGTTGTAGGAAATGCAGTTGATGAAATATTGAATGTTCCTGCTATTTCTTGTGTTCTGCTAAATGATGAGATATTTGGTGCTAATTTTCTATCTTCGACAATCACTTTGTATAAAGGAGCTTTTTTACCGTCCCCAAGTAGCTGACCGAGTAATTCCAAAGCTGGTGCATCATCATCAAGTTGGTTGACAGTAGGAAAGGACATCGATAGGCGCGGTGATCTGGCAAAATTATCCTCATGAAAAACTTTTTTAGTCGTCTCTAAGGTCACATGCCAAGGTTCAGGATTTTTAATTTCAGGACCTTTTTTTATTTCTCCAAAATACTTTTCAACCATTTTTTTAACTGCTCTTGGACTGATGTCTCCCGCTATGACCATAGTTGCATTATTGGGACCATACCACTGCTCGTAAAAACTTCTAACGTCTTCTAGTGTCGCATTTTGAAGATCTTCAAGTTCTCCTATAACAGTCCAGCTGTAAGGATGTCCCTCTGGATACATATTCTTAATAGTCACATAATTGCTATGACCGTAGGGTCTGTTATCAACTCTTTGCCTTTTTTCGTTTTGTACAACCTCTTGTTGATTTTCAAATGCTGGTTGGGTAACGGTGGACAAAAGCCAACCCATTCTGTCGGATTCCATCCATAGAACTGTCTCAAGCGCGTTATTTGGTACTACTTCATAATAAATAGTATAATCATTGCTGGTTCCTCCATTCAAGGTACCACCGGCATTTTGGATCTTTTTGAAGAATTGGTCTTGTCCTACATGTTGAGATTCTTGAAAAAGCATATGTTCAAATAAATGAGCAAATCCAGTTCTTCCTGGTTCCTCTCTGTTTGATCCTACATGGTAGACAATTGCAACCCCAACAATCGGATCTGAATTATCCTCATGAAGGATAACGGTCAATCCATTGTCAAGTTCATATTTTTCATAATCAATGCTAAAGGTGTTAGTTTGCTTTTGACCACATCCACTTATTAGCAAAGCAATAAAAAGTAAACTTGTTCTTAAAATGTTTGAAGACATTATAGGTTCTCCTGGAAATAATTAAAAATTTACAATAAGATATATGCTTAGTAAGTTAATTCAATTGTTCTTTTTTTAAAATTAACTTTTATGCATTTAAAATGTTTAAATAATGATAAAAATGAAATATGTAAAACAAATGGGGGAAATTTTGAATTTTATAAGTTATAAAATCAGCTTGATAGCTATTTTTACAACACTTTTGTCCTGCGTTGACATTGATAGCGAGGGTAATAACATTGAACAATTAGGTCAAGATCAAAACGATTTTGATTTGAGCGTTTTGTTCAAACATTTTGATGAGTCTGTTAGTATATATATAGAAGGAAATAATATCGTAATTCAGGCGGATGGAGTACCTGGACACAAAAGTCCATATTTCCCTAAGACTGTAGATCTGTCAAACGGTGGTTATTATTATTGGATCGATCAGAATAGTGACGGCATTAACGATATGTGGTCAGAGGGTTATAACAGTTTCAGACAAAATCCTAACTTTATAGCAGAGCAAAATTATACATTTCGCATTCCAATAAAACCAGCTAAAGCTAAATCACCAACCCAGACGAGCCTCGGCCCAATAGGGGTAAGTATAAATGGAGTTCCATTTTACAATCAATATGAAGGTCCTAACACCGCTACTGATCTAATTGTCCCCGGTCAAGGAGTTGCAAGAAGTCTTGATGGAAGCACGGGTCACCCCGCCCAACAAGGAAGATATCATTATCATATGATACCCGATTCTTTGCTCTTATCAACAGAAGATAATTTTTTAGGTTTTGCAGCTGATGGATTCCCGATATATGGTCCAAAAAATCCAGATAGTTTGAATGTTTCTGGTTTGGATGATTGCAATGGTGAGTACGGACCGACACCAGACTTTCCTGATAGTATCTATCATTATCATACTATTTCTGTAGCTCCTTATATCATTGGAGCTTATTGCGGGGACCTATCTAATTGGCGACAATAAAAAAATTATTCTTCTTTTTTTGTTTTTTTATTGCTAGTACCTGTAGCAAAATAGAGATAGATGTTAAAAATGATAATTACAACTCTAGCAATGGTGTCTTGTACAAAAATGATAGTAGCTATACTGGTTCACTAAAAACAATCCAAGATACCGGTATTATCATTGTTGAGCAGTATAGAGATGGAAGAAAGAATGGCGTAGCAAAGACATTTTATTCAAATGGTGCACTCAGATCTCTTGAACGTTATACAAAGAATCGACTCCACGGTTTGCAAAATAGTTGGTGGCCTGATGGCTCAAAGAAAAGCCAAGCGCTCTATGCCAACGGTCAAAGAAATGGAATTCATTATGAATGGTACAATAACGGACAACTTGAGAGGGAGATGCGATACAAAAAAGGCCTTCAATATGGTGAGCAAAAGGGCTGGAAAGAGAATGGTGAATTAAAATTTAGTTATATATTCAGGGAAGGTAAAAGATATGGTTTTGTTGGAACCAATCTATGTATGTCACCTTATCAATGATAACAAAATCCAGATCCTTAATTTTTCTTGCTGTAATAGTAACAGCATATTTCTTTTATTCTAAATATTCTTCTTTTGAATTGCCAATACTTGATCGAAAGGACTTTGATCCTGATCTAATTGATTCTGAGGACTTTAATTCTAAAAAAGAACACAAGATACCGGATTTTGAATTTTTGGATCAAGAAGGAAGAGTCTTTACCAATAAGGATCTGGATGGAAAAATATATATTGCTGATTTCTTTTTCACCTCATGCGCTGGAATATGCCCGATTATGACAAAGAATATGTTCAAGATTCAGCAAGAGTTTATCAATGATCCATTTGTAAAGATAGTCTCTCATACTGTGCACCCTGAAAAGGATTCAGTAGCTGTGTTGAATGAATATGCTAAGCTAAACAATATAGATAGTAAGAAATGGCATCTTCTAACTGGAGATAAGCAGGAATTGTATGATATAGCTAGAAAAGGATATTTCGCTGTTTCAAAGGTTGAAGAGAATATCCAAGATGCATTTATCCATACTGAAAATTTTATATTGGTTGATAATAATCAACGGATAAGGGGTGTTTACAATGGTACCATGCCTTATGAAATGACAAGATTAGTTGAAGATATTTATTATTTAAAAAAGTCAATTACTAACTAAAAAGGTCTAAATAGTAGACCTTTTTAGTTAGTGAGATGATAAAATTACAATTTAAGAGTTGCGGTAAGGTTTATAGAATTCATAAAAAATTCTAATTCCTCACCAGTGTATTGTTTGAAATCATCGAAAGATTCTACAGGCGAGAGTGTATGTCTCATAAATTGTGCTTCCAGCCCAAGGGGTATAAAAGGCAATTTAGCTCTCAAGCCAATGCCAAATGCCATTCCAGGGTCATATCTTTCACCAGCATCACCCATTGGCATGGAATAACCGTATCTTACCGCGCCTTTAATGAACGGAAAAGGAAAAGGAATTCTTGCGGCTCCATATAGAAAACCTGTATTAAAAGTATCTTCATCAGATAGGTCATGTGTATACTCTGCTCCAATACCAACAATTCCAATTAAATATTTCTCGTAACCAAAACTAATTGCCAGATTTTCTGGCTTAGTTCCAGGATATGGAATCTCTTCTCCACCTGCTTTCAAGGTAGCAACTCTACCTAAGTCCAACCCTACCCTAATTTGTGCCGATAGCATAATAGGAGCAAAAAATAGTAATATTATATATTTTTTCATTTGGAAATACCTTTTTAGTTATTGGATATGATAAGATTAATTTAAGCCTTTTCTATCTAATAGTGGTTGAATTTCAGCATCTCTTCCTCTAAAATCCTTATAAAGAGATAGCGCTTCTCTGCTTCCACCTCTTGATAATAAGCTCAAACGGAAGTGATCGCCATTCTCACGCCTTAGTCCACCATTCTCTTTGAACCAGTCAACCGTATCGGCGTCCAATACCTCGCTCCAAATATATGAGTAATATCCAGCAGAATAACCTCCAATGATGTGAGAAAAATAAGTGCTTCTATATCGGGGAGGGACAGCTTCAAATGCTATACCACCATCTTCCAAAGCTTGTTTTTCAAAATCAATAAGATCCTCAGCGCTCGGTATTTCACTTTCATTTAATTGATGGAGAGCTTGGTCTAGAATGGATGCAGCTAGATATTCTGTGGTCGCAAAACCTTGATTGAACTTTTGCGTCTCAAGCACTTTATCTAAAAGTTCCTGCGGCATTGGTTCTCCTGTCTCATAGTGGATCGCATAGTTTTTAAGGATGGATGGCCAAACTGCCCACATCTCATTTACTTGAGATGGGTATTCTACAAAATCCCTTGGAACAGAAGTGCCAGAAAAGTAAGGGTAGTTCACATTAGAGAACATTCCATGTAGAGCATGTCCAAATTCATGGAACATAGTAATAACTTCATCAAAACTCATTAAAGTTGGTTCACCCTTGGGTGGTTTGGCAACATTTTGATGATTTGCTACCACAGGAAGATTGCCAGATAGTTTAGACTGAGAAACATATGAATTCATCCATGCGCCTCCTCTCTTGGAAGATCTTGCATATCCATCGAAAATAAAGAGAGCTAAGGTCGACCCGTCCTCCTCAAAGACCTCAAAGACTCTGACATCTTCCTGATAAGTAGGCAGATCAAAACGTTCCGTGAATGACAGACCAAATAATTGATTAGCAGCGAAGAAGACACCATTTTGCAGTACGTTATCCATTTCAAAATAAGGCTTAAGTTGTGACGCATCAAAACTATAACGTTCTGCTCTAACTTTCTCTGTATAGTAGTCCCAATCCCAAGATGATAAAGAGAACGATTCCCCAGATGCATTGATCATTTCTTGCAGGTCTGATGCTTCTCTTTTAGCATTTGCTAGCGATTTAGGAGCAAGACTTCTCAATCGTTCATTCACTGCTTGTGGTGTTTGCGCAGTTTGAACTTCGAGTGTATACGCAGCGTGATTTTCATAACCCAAAAGTTTTGCTTTCTCAGCTCTCAGTCTAAGTACGTTTGTAAGGATCTCTCTGTTATCAAATTCCCCGCCACGACTACCTCTAGAAAGTGAGGTCGTGTGTATCCTTTCCCTTAGTTCACGATTTTTCAAAGAGGAAAGAGAAGGTTGACCACTGGTATTCTTGAGCGCAATAACATACTTTCCTTCCATGCCTCTTGACTTAGCTTCATTTGAAGCAGATTCAATAGCAGATTCAGACAGTCCTTCAAGCTTTTCCTTTGAATCTACCACGATAGCAAGCGCATTCACTTCCTTAAGCACATTTTGACTGAAATTGGTTTGAAGCACTGCAATTTCGCTATTAATTGCTTTTAGCCGTTCCTTTTGTTCCGCATTTAACTTTGCACCAGCTCTGATGAAGCTAGTGTGATACTTCTCTATCAATCTAACGCTCTCATTATCTAGACCAAGATCCATCCTATTATCATACAAAGTATCGACCCTTTGAAATAGCGCATCGTTAAGAAGGATCTTATCGCTGTGCGCAGAGAGTTTAGGCGCCATCTCAGATCTCACTTTTTCCATCTCATCATTTGTATGCGCAGAGGTCAGTGCATAGAATACAGTTGATACTCTGTCTAGCAAAGATCCTGCCTTTTCCATGGAAAGAATGGTATTCTCAAAACTTGCCAGATCTTGATCTAATGCAATACTGTCGATCTCCTGCATATGCTGCTTCATTCCCAATTCGAAAGCTGGCGCATAATGTTCATTTTTAATTTTATCAAATGGTGGATATTTAAGATATAGTGAGCTTTCACTAAAAAACGGATTTGGTGTTGATGATCCGCTACTTGGCATCGTACAAGCTCCGAAAATTGATATAATAACGATTAGAATTATTGTATGATTGATCTTCATTTAAAAACAATGCTCCTTTTTTATAAATCATAGATAATTTGAAATTACAGTTTTGTTTCATAAAATGTAAAATTTTCTTATTTCTTTTTTGTCGAAGAATTTGATTCCTCAAGAATCCTTTTCTTAGTCGCTGCCCAACAACAGATTCTACAAGTGGTTAGATCATGATTTCTTGCAGGACAGAACTCTCTACCAAAGAAGATGATCTGAAGATGGAGTTTGTTCCAAGACTCTTTGGGAAATATCTTTTTAAGGTCCTTCTCTGTTTGTTCTACACTTTTTCCGTTGGATAACCCCCATCTGGATGCAAGCCTATGTATATGTGTGTCCACTGGGAATGCAGGATGCCCGTACCATTGAGACATTACGACGCTTGCGGTCTTGTGTCCAACTCCAGCTAGGCTTTCCAAGAACTCCCAATCACCTTTCATGCCACCATTATTCAATATTTGTTTAGCCATTTTCTTTAAATTCTTAGCCTTGGTAGGGGCAAGGCCGATCTCCTTAATGATCGATTGGACCTCTCTTACATTAAGTTTTGCCATTTTTTCTGGGGTATTGGCTTTTTTAAAAAGCGCTGGCGTGACCTGATTGACCTTTTTATCAGTAGTTTGTGCAGATAGCATTACCGCAACAGTCAGCGTATAAGCGCTGTCGTGATCCAAAGGAATCGGTGTTTTTGGATAGAGCTCATTGAGAATGAAACTTATCTTTGTTGCTTTTTCTTGTCTTTTCATCTTTGCGTTAGTATTCGTTCCACCATTCAATGAAGTTCTTATTGAACTCATCGTTCGATATTACTTCTCCTATCATTGGAGCAATATAACGCATTCCTTCTTTTTCAGCATATTGGATGGACTTCTTGATTGGCTCATCCCAAGGATGTTTTGAAAGTGTAAAGCCCGCCCAGTGGATGGGCATGAAAAATTGACTATTTAGATCCTTTGCGGCTCTCACTGACTCAAAAGGGAACATATGCGAATACTTCCAGGCGCTATTATATTGTCCTGTATCTAAAAGAACTAGATCAAATGGACCATAGTCTCTTCCAATATCCTTAAAATGATCCCCATAACCGGTGTCTCCACTGAAATATATATTAATATTTTTATCCTTTATTGCCCAAGACCCCCATAATGTACTTTTTCTATTGAATGGTCCTCTTCCTGAGAAATGCCTTGAGGGAAGACATGTGATCTCAATCCCATCGATCGAAATATTCTCATTCCAATTCAGTTTAGCCATCCTTTCTTCGTTGACACCCCATCCCCTCAAATGGTTGTCTACACCTACCGGTACAATGAATTGTTTTACCTTATCTCTTATACGTTTTATGGTGAAATGATCAAGATGATCATAATGATCATGAGAAATTATAACGATATCGATCTCTGGAAGTGAATCAATGTAAAAGGGTAGTTCAGAGCTATATCTTTCAAGCGATGGTATAGGTAATGGAGCAGCATGTTTTCCCAGCATGGGGTCAAGCAGTATGATCCTTCCTTGGATATTTATCATGAAAGAGGAGTGTCCAAGCCATGCCATCTTGAATTTCTTATTATCAATATCTTTAAATGAATCGACATCTATCTTTATTGGTTCTATCTTTCGGTCCGGAGTATTGTTAGAATTGATGATGCTCGTGTCCTCTTTAAAAAAATCAAGATAGGAGATATCTTCTGTGAGCATGGGCGTATTTTGAAGGTTCTCAAACTCCCCATCGATATGATTGGGATAGTTCGAATACATCTTTTTTTGTGCTCGAGTTGGGTTAGTGCCAAACTGAGGGGAAAGGTTGATGAATGCTGTTACAGAGAATATGATTATAACGATAGCATACATGGAATAGGATATGATTTTTCTTAATACTTTTATTTTGTTATCTTATTGGATAGTTTAACATTTGAAAAAATAAATGACATATCAGATGATAAATTTATGGTTATTTTGCTTTACAATGAGGTGATATTATATCTTTTTTAAAACAAAGAGTTCTTAATAAAAGAACGGTTCAGATACATGATATCGGTGAGGTCTCCTTAGTAAAAAGCCTACGAGCTAGGAACATCAACATATCCGTGCGACCATCCAAAGAAGTACGAGTTGCCGTTCCTATAGGAACCCCTTTCTTGGTCGCAGAGAATTTTGCCAATAAAAAAAAGGGCTGGATCTTAAAGAAGATCAGCGAGATCAGTGCCAAGCAAAGACTAAGCTTAAAAGTAGGTGAGGACCACTCAAAAAAGGAAAGAAAGATATCAGAGAGAGTGGATCAACTTGCAAAAAAATTCGATTTTCAGTATAACAGTGTCATCTTCAAGGATATGATATCGCGATGGGGAAGTTGCTCTTACGAGAACAATATTTGTCTCAATAAGAAGCTATCTCTTTTACCTGATCGATTTAGAGACTGTATCATCTTGCATGAACTGCTTCATACTAAGATAAAGAACCATGGAAGTTCGTTTTGGAGTGAATTTGATAGGATGATCCCCAATGCTAAACAATTACATCGGGAAATAAACAAAAAATATATAATCTAAAAACTTGATTTTCTCTCAAAGCTCTTGATATTAAATTACAAACTATGCAAAGCATGATCGATCAGTTAATAGCTTTAAATGAGAACCATTGGTATACATCCTATATAGCAGTACTTATCATTTGTGTTGTCTTGTATAGCATAACTAGCAAGGTGCTTTTGACCACCATAGATAGGGTCTTCAAAAGGACCTCCACACAAATTGATGATATTTTGCTTGAAAAGAAGGTATTCAATAAGCTTCCTTACCTAATACCGCTGGTTTTTATCTACAATCTAGAGGGCTTACTACCCAATAATGAACTGATCGATAGGATCGTTGTCGCCCTCATATTCTTTATTATTTTGCTTACGGTCAATGCTTTGATAAATGCTCTTGGTCATATCTATGATAGCAGTCGATATGCAAAGAAATTCAACATTAAGAGCTACATTCAGATAACAAAATTGATTCTTAATATCTTTGGGTTGATCATCTTCGTTGCGATTTTAATTGGTAGGTCGCCTGTTTATCTTTTAAGCGGTATAGGAGCGCTTACTGCAGTGCTATTGCTAGTATTCAAGGATACTATCCTCTCGTTGGTATCAAGCGTGCAGATCACATCGAATGATCTCTTTAAGATTGGGGATTGGGTAGAGGCACCGCAGTTTGGAGCTGATGGCGATGTCATTGATATCGCACTACATTCGGTCAAGATTCAAAATTGGGACAAGACTATAAGTATCATCCCGACCAATAAGTTGATAGACTCTTCCTTCAAGAACTGGAGAGGGATGTCTGACAGTGGCGGAAGGAGGATCAAGCGTTCAATCATGATCGATATGAATAGTATCAAATTTTGCTCCGATAAAATGATAGAGCGCTACAGAAAATTCAATGTGATTAGTGATTACATATCTAAAAAGCTTGATGAGATAGAAAAACACAACTCGGATAACAATATTAATGAGGATGGATTGATCAATGGCAGATCCTTGACCAATATTGGAACATTCAGAGCGTATATAGAGGGTTATCTCAGAGGTCATAATAAGATCCATAAGGAGATGACCTTTTTGGTCAGACAGCTCTCACCATCTCCAGACGGATTGCCTCTTGAGATATATGTATTCTCAAACGATACGGATTGGATCAATTATGAAGCGATACAATCTGACATCTTCGATCATTTGCTTGCGGTATTGAATGAGTTCGATCTTAAGGTCTTTCAAAACCCAACAGGAAATGATTTTAATAATTTGAATAAAAACCCCAAGTCCTAAGCACTGATTTGAAAAAAATATTAGCCAGAGGCGGGATCGAATTCTTAGCTGTGCTGCTTGGCATCAGTGGTTCCTTATGGATAGAGAATAACAAAGAGATAGCAGAGCTTGAATTAGAAAAGCGGATGGTCTTCAACCTTATTCAAAAGGAGATCGTTCAAATAATAGTCTATTCTGAATCGAAGATACAAGAATACCAGATCCAAACCACTAGAATTGAGAATATTAGGGACAATTGGGATGTATTTGAATTTGATACGATCAGTGACCCACAATCTTATTATGAGGATGTATGGTATACTTATGTAAAGGGATATGACCCTGATTTCACCACTTATGAAGCTTTGAAAAGCGATGGTAGGATAAACCTGCTAGGTATTGAGATACGCAAGAAAATGGGAAAATTCTATGAGGACTACACTAAATGGAAACGCGTGGAACTAAATGAGAATGAGATGCGCAATGATCTAAACAGATATATCGCAAATAATCAACCAAAATCATATAAAAAATTTCCAATTATCAATGGAACCAATTTCTTCAAATTTCTAGAGCTTGCTAAGTACGATGATTCAATATTTACTTATTTTACACAAAAGTCGATGTTCGCGATCGGTCGAAATAGACGAGTAAAGGAATACCTAAAGAACCTTTACGAGATAAAAGAGCTGATAGACCAAGAAATTGCTTTTCTCGACAAGAAAAGATAGTAGCGGAGGAGGGACCTGAACCCCCACACCTGGATTATGATTCCACTGCTCTAACCAGCTGAGCTACTCCGCCCTGGTCGACAAAACCTTAATCAAAAAATAAATAGATGTAGCGGGTAGCATAATGGTAGCAGAGTAAGCTGCCAGAAAGGCTACAAATGGCATCTATTTACCACAAAAAAAACGGATTATATCAATTATCAGTAACATTTCAAGGTAAGCGCTTGACAAGGAGCTTAGGCACTAGATCAAAAGAAACGGCTAAGCTGATTGCTCCAGAAGTAGAAAAAGAGATTTATGCTGTACTTATAAATGGAAATACAAAAGCATACGAACGTAATTCAGTTATTGGTGGTAGAAAAGCCAAGCGAGGCAATTTTAAGGAAATTATCATAAAAAATTATTAGTTTCATATATGCAAAATGATAATGATGAGTCAATACAAAAGCTTAACGAATTAGGTATAATTGATGTTGAAGAAATTACTCCGCGTCAAATAAACACTGCTTCAAAGCCTTTTATAGAATATTCAGTATTTAAAAAAAATAAAGAAAAGCTAATAGAGCTTGAAAATAATGGTTTTGAAAAATCTAGAGAAACAAAACACAAATATGTTTTAACTAAAAACAAGCCTCATTATTCTGCATTCGAGCAAAAAGTTTGGTCCATATTAGTAAAAATTGGTTTTCACTTTATAAATAGAGATGAAAAATTTAAAATAGAATACGCAAATGGTCTCTCTAAACAAATTGATGTTTTTGCTATGGATAATGAGACCATACTTGTTTTAGAATGTAAATCATCTGAAAAAAGAAGATCGGTAAACTTTCAAAAAGATATCAATGAATTGGTGGGCTTAAAACCTAAGCTAATCCAAAAAATAAGAAGTAGTATTTTTTATTCTAATCAAAAAATCGCATTTATTTTTGCAACAAACAATGCTGTATTAGGCGATAAGGATAGAAAAAGACTTGATGATGCTAATATTGAACATATTAATCAAGATGGGTTCTCTTATTTAGAACAATTGGCTGATCATTTAGGTAGTTCTGCAAAATACCAGTTCATGGGAAAACTTTTTGAAAATACTAAAATCCCAGAGCTAAAAAATAGAGTTCCTGCTGTTGAGGGGAAATTAGGAAAATATAGATTTTACTCTTTCAGTATTCAGCCTTTAACTCTATTAAAACTCAGTTACGTTTTTCATAGAACAGATACAACAGAAGAGGCAGCTAATTCATATCAAAGATTAATAAAAAAAAATAGAATAAATCAAATCGGTGAATACTTAAATGAAGACAACTTTTTTCCAAATAGTATAATCATTGCAATTAATTCTGAAAGAAAACCTCGCTTTGATCCAGTTAAAACACCAGAACATGATTCAAAAACTAGAATTGGAGTACTGCACTTACCCAAAACATACAGGTCATGTTGGATTATAGATGGTCAACATAGGTTATTTGGCTATTCAAAAGCTGAAAAAGAAAAAGTTATAAATCGTACAGTTCCTGTTGTTGCTTTTCATAACTTACCTCAAGAAGTCCAATCTAGAATGTTTGTTGACATAAACCACAAACAGGTTAAAGTACCATCCAATTTACTTCACCAAATAATGCAGGAATTTAATTGGAAATCAAAAATTGTTACTTACGCTATGTCTGCTTTGAAGACGAGATTAATAAATAACCTTGATAGCAATGATCAAAGTCCATTTTATGGAAGAATAATTAAATCCGAAGATAAAAAAACAGAACAGAGATGCCTGACATCATCTACAGTTATACAATGGGGCTTGCCTTCGTCAAGTAAATTTTTTGGAACTTACGATAGAAAATCAATCATTGAATTTGGTACTCTATGGGACCGAGACTATGACCACACTCTTAATAAAGCTGAGAGTTTTTTTATCACGTTATTTAATTTTATCGAAAATGAACTACCTGGTATGTGGGAGATTGGTTCTGGCAGAGGCGGTTTTATATCTATGAATATTGGCGTGGCTAGTGTTATGAAAGTTGCAGATGAAATTATCGAACACTTAAAGGATGTAAAAATAATAGACCCGACAAAAGTAACAGGAGAGGAATTAGCAAAAAGTTGCGAGAAATATTTAATATGTGTTTCAGATTATATCAAATCTTTATCAACTGAAGATGTCACCAAGCTTAGGTCTTTTTTTGGGTCTGGAGGCGTTATAAGAACATTAAATGAATTTAGAAATGCAATCAATCAGCAATTCCCAAAATTTTCTCCAAAAGATTTTAAAGAATGGAAAGAGGCTAGCACTGGAAGATGGACCAACAAAGCTGAGGAGATTGGTGATAAACGCCTTCAACCTAAAATGCGAGATTTCATAAAAAAAGTATTAAAGAATGAGTTTGGAGAAAGAGA
This sequence comes from uncultured Fidelibacterota bacterium, assembly GCA_902615915.1. Classification (GTDB taxonomy): domain Bacteria; phylum Fidelibacterota; class Marinisomatia; order Marinisomatales; family TCS55; genus TMED144. The sequence continues at coordinate 192 of CACMQQ010000020.1, read as the reverse complement.
TTGGTGGAGAAATGGCATACCTAATAATGTTCAAAAAAAATGTGCTGACAAAAGAATAGATTCAAAAACCGATGAGCATGATTCTAATTTTTTGTCTTTACCAGACTACGAGTCTATAATTAAACGTAAAGAATGCAAAGAGCTTTTGATTGAAACTTTCACATCCCCAGGAACTGAAAACCAAGGATTGGA
>CACMQQ010000019.1 GCA_902615915.1 uncultured Fidelibacterota bacterium | reverse complement strand
GATCGCGACCCGGTCACCGGTCGAGTTCATGGAGACGCAAAGGCCAGAACGGTCACTCGCTGCTTCGCCATCAATGTCTGCGCCGAGCTGTGACCAAGAACCAGAAGAGTATTCGTAGATGCGTACGTGACCCGCGTCCGTTCCAGTGCCATCGTTTTGATAAGCACCGATCGCGACCCGGTCACCGCTAGAATTCATAGAGACTCGATAACCCGAATAGTCACCGTTTGCTTCCCCATCGATGTCACTACCGAGCTGCTGGGCGATCCCATTCAAGGTAGCGGTGTTGTTGGATTGACTAGTGGATGCGACGTTGCCTGCCACATCGTAAATACTGTTGGCAACAGGCGTGACTGTGATCGTTTCGTTACCGTAGACCATGTTGGAAGAAAGATTGATGCCAAGGGTATAGACGTTGCCGCTGATAGAGATACTGGATGGTGTTGCGGAAGCGAGCGTAGCGTTACCGCCAGAGAGTGATAAACTAAAGTCGGATGCCTCTAAATTTCCAGAGCCGCTGTTAGTGTTAAAGACCGCTTCGTTCATGGTCACGGCAATGGTGGCATTGGTAGCAGCTAAAGAGACCGATGAGATAAGCGGAGCTACCGTATCGTAGGTCCAGTTGAATTGGGGTGCTGCATTGTTGTTCTCATCAGCTGAATTGGTAAATGTACCCCCAGCCACATCGATCGTCGTTGCGCCTGAAGCTGAAGGCGTAAAGGTGGCGGTATAAACGGTAGAGCTGGTAGCAGCAAAATTGCTGATCGCACCGCCTGAGACGGTGATGTCGCTGGCGGTAAAATTGTTGGTCGCTGCGCTTGCTGTGAAGGTAACGGTAAGCGTTGCATCCTTAGTGCTTGCGCCATCGGCGACAGCAGTACCCGCACTGTTGGTTGCTGTTATTGCCATCGTTGGCCCTGTATTCTTGATCATGGTAAGTGTTTTTGCATTAAATGCGCTAACAAAGATATCCTTATCGCCATCCTTTTCAATATCTGCGATGTGGAGCTGAAATGCACCATCGGAATTATTGATGACGGTTTGGGAGAACGATGGATCGGATGCTCCGTTATTTGAAAGTAAAAACACTTTACTGCTACCATGCGAAGAGACAACCATATCCGTATCCCCATCACCATCCATGTCAGCTAATTCGACATCGTAAACGCTGATAGCACCCCCTGTCAAAGAAATAGTATTATCTGAGAATGAAGGGCTAGACTGACCATCATTCTCATGCCATACGACCCTTGCATTTGGGAGATCGATACCGGCGAAATCCAGATCGCCATCTCCGTCAATGTCTCTGATATTGCTTTTAAAGCTTCTATAACTGGTAGAGCCTACAACTATCACAGTAAATGAGGCAGAACCATCATTGCGAAGCCACTTAGCTGTACCACTACTTGAGTAATGGTTTGTCAAGCCATCCAGATCTCCGTCGCCATCGATATCGTCAAATCTGATAGTGGTAGTAGGCATACCTGTTGATATAGAGCTTGAGGTAAAGGAGGGGTTAGAAGCGCCATTGTTTATAAAAAGCCTCATATTAGTGTTACTATTCGATGCACACATCACATCGACATCCCCATCACCGTCAAGATCGCCAGCATCGCATTGATAACTACTAGTTAAAGATCCTAATACATTAAGCGAAAAGGAGGGGTCAGAAGCGCCATTGTTCTCGAACCAAACGATTCTATTGCCAAAATACATAGATACAATAATATCATTATCTCCATCTCCATCAAGATCGATAATTTTAGCAGATGTCGGATTATCAGTAGATGAATAGGTAAACCCACCGTTAACTTGAAAGCTAGGATTGCTGTTTCCATCATTTTCAAGCCAACGTATCGTGCCACCAGCATCGCGACCGATCACAACAATATCAATGTCGTTATCACCATCAAGGTCACCCGTGTCTGAACCATAAGAACCATTAACGCTGGATTTAAGAACAGATGTTGAGAATGACTGCGCTAAGATTAGGCTGGGTAATAAAAGGAAAACCGCCAACCACTTAGTTGAGAGGTAATGGATATTGTGTAGAATTTTTTTCATAAACTGGAACGAAATATTAGTACTTTGTTCTTGTTTGTAAAGTACTGCATAAATACGCAAGCAAAAATAGCACCATAGTTTTGTTTTTACCACAACTTAAATAACCCTAATTTTTGATATGAATTTTAGGAATGTAAATAAGCAATGCTAATGCTAGCGATAAAAGGGATCGGGGGATTGCTAGTAGTCTATTTACTGTGGAACCTATTCTTGATCTATCGCCTTAATAAGGGCAATTGGAGATCCATTTTCCAAGGGTGGGTTCGCCCTATTCACCCCTTCCTGCGTTTTCAATTCCTGCAGTTCGTTATCTCAGCGATCCGTAAATATTTCTTTAAGATCTAAGTCTAGTTCTCAAAGAACTCACGTTTTAAAATAGTTCCGCTCGTATCCCAACGGGTCTCTTCTATCAGGGCGCCGAACTCAAGTATCTGGTGTAATTTGATCTGCCCACTTGGATAGAATTCTTTGTGATAGCGATATAGGGTATCCCCCTTCATATCCGACTCACGCATCAGCTTACCATTATCGTACCACTCTTTTTGAATGCCATCTTCCTTGCCAAAGGTGAAATGCTGGATCGATTTTATCATGCCTGTGTCGTACCATTCCTTCCACTTGCCATGCTTGAATCCTGCCCGCATAAAACCATTAAGCATGCGGCTGTTACCATAGTTAGTGTAAACATTTCCATGTACGATCTTGCCACTGAATTTGGTGAACCAACGATTCTTTAGTCCTGCATTGGTGCCATGCAATATATCCTCAGAATCGTATTCCACTTGTGCATGCATTGTGCTCAAGCAAAATAAAGAAATCAAAAAAGCAAAGCGCAAATTCTTGCTTTCTATCAAAAGTGACTGAAAATAAATCATGGTATTTTTTTATTTTTATCTTTAGTGAAATTTACAAAAATTTATGAAGAATTTATATATGCAGTAATTAATGGCTCTTTCTATTTACGATTGAAAAAGGCTCAATACGATCTGCGGTGCGGAATTAGCTTGAGATAGCGCTGCGATAGCAGTCTGTTGCATTATCGATGTTTTGATCAGTTCCATCTGCTCTTCAGCAAAATCAGCATCCTCGATCGAACTTCTGACTGCTTCTTGAGCAGTGGTCTGATCCATTAAAGCTTCTTCTTTGCTTTCTAGTCTTTGTATCTTAGAACCAATCGTTTGCAAGTGGGAAAGTAAACTGTTAGTGGTTGTGTTTGATATGTTTCTTGTTAATCCTCCAGGATTATCGGAGTCTCTAGTTGCGCCATTGATTGTTCCATCTTTGTTATTTCCAGAGCTATCAGTTAGGGTATTCCCAGATCCCTCCATTTTATAATAAGCTTTTAGATTATCCTTAGATGAATAATCTCCCGAATTATATCTGACATCTCTAATAATTCCATCATTATATAAAGAAGAAATTTCTGATTGAGAGAGTGCCTTATTCCATATTGCCACCTCGTCCATTTGACCATTAAAAAAAGTATAATTTGCATTATTAGAAATTCCACCGAGTTCCCAAACTCTTCCAGAAGATGAATAATCATTCGATGTATCATAATCATTGACGCTTGATTCGTCTAAAACCCCATTAACATAATTTTGTACTTTTCCTGAAGCACTATCAACTACTAAGAAAACATTGTTCCAAGTGTCTGCTTCAAGCTCTATGTTTCCTCTAGATTCGTCGTTTTCATTTGAAGTTCTGTGATAATAGCTAAATTTATTATTCAAAATCTCTACTCTACCGAAAATTGTTGAATGACTACCTTCTGTAGAATGAATTAATACACCGTTATTATCAGAGTTATTATGCTTAGCTGAGATTTGTACTGTAAATGAGCTTCCTGGTTCACCCAAAAGAGTATCAATTTCAGGCAAGCTCACATAATCATTTCCATCAAATGACAACGACTTTGTATTTGAATTAGTCAATATTCCAAGCCCACTAGATGTGGTATTGGGTAAAGCAATGGTCATCATCTCTCCCTCACCGACCATGATATCAATAGAAGATTTGGTTCCATTAATTAAGGATTCCCCATTCCATTTCGTGCTATTCGCGATATCATCCAATTCTGCTATCAATGTGTTAATTCGTTCATCGATCATCGCTTTTTGATTGTCAGTTAAAGTACCTGATGACTTTTGCATGTCAAGTTCTTTAATTCTTTGCCAAAGCTCCATTTGAGTCGTCATGCTAGCCTCGATCATGGTCAAAAGGTTCTTTCCGTTTCGAACCCCATCTTTTATTACTTGATTGCTTTTGATGGTATTGTAAGACTTTTGAATGACCGCGTAAGCTGCTGCGTCATCCTGAGCATTGTTGATGCGTTTACCAGTAGAGAGTCTTGCTTGGTGCATTGCGACCTTACTATTGACAGCATTTAACTGCCTTAAGGCATCCATTGCATAGGTTTTAGAATTGATCTTGAACGAGTTCATATCGTTATAATCGACAGTTTTTTATAAAATTTTAGAAAAAAAATGAAAATTTTATAAAATATAGTAAAATACAGTAAAAGGAATTGGTGATTATTTAGTTTTAAATAATTAATATCGCAAAAACCATTATCGACAATATGTTTCTTAAAATAAAAACGATTCCATTCACCATATGGTCTTCTGACCATCCTTTGAATTTCATGCCACCTTTCAAAACTATTTTATTTTTAGTGTTAGGTTTGGCAGTCTTTGGGTTTGGCTCATCCTTACTTATTCACTCGGGTATTGGTAACAGTCCTTGGGTTGTATTAGCAGAAGGGCTATCCATTCAACTGGGAGGCACTATAGGAATATGGACCTTTGGCTGCAGCATGGTTGTTCTTTTAGCTTGGATACCCTTAAAAGAAAAGCCAGGTCTTGGCACGGTATTAAATATATTGATCATCGCATCCGTGCTAGACCTCTCCCTCTTTCTTTTTGATTTTTCCTCAGATAATGGCTTAGTCAATTATTTTACCGCATCTATAGGAGTCATTATCGTTGGAATTGGAAGCGGCATCTATTTACCGGCTAATTTGGGGCCAGGACCTAGAGATGGGCTCATGACCGGTTTACAAAGAGTGACTGGAAAACCGATAGCCTGGGTACGATCCATAATGGAGATAACCGTCGTTTTATTAGGCTGGCTGTTGGGTGGAAATGCAGGAATAGGGACCATATTTTTTGCAGTAGGCATTGGCCCTGCTGTTGCATTTGGTCTATATTTAGCTTCCTATTTTCCAAAAAAAGATTAAAGTTTTAGTTAATGCAGATCGATCAAAAAACTCGAAAAGAACAACTGATGATAGCTGAACAAAAAGCTGTAGAGCTTTTTGATGAGACCATTAATAGAGATTATGTGGAACCTGGTATCAGTGAAAAGGATCTAAGTATGAAAATTCATGATCTTGCTTTTGAGATGTTTGAGACCAAACAACATTGGCACAAGAGAATTGTAAGGGCTGGTAAAAATACCCTTCAACCATATAGTAAAAAACCACCCAATCGCATAATCGGAGATGATGATATTCTATTCTTTGATTTTGGGCCAGTGTTTGAAGAATGGGAAGCAGACCTAGGCAGAACCTATGTCGTCGGTAATGACCCTCAAAAAATTAGACTAAAAAAAGATGTGGAAGAATGTTGGCAACTGGGAAAGGCGTATTACGATTCACATCCAGAAATAACGGGAGCTGAGCTTTATCAATACGTTTGCAAGCTTGCTGAGGACCGCTCATGGCAGTTTGGCAATGAGCATAGTGGTCACCTGATCGGCAAATTCCCGCATGAAAAGATTCATAACGAAAAAAAATTGAATTACATCCACCCTGAAAATCATCTCCCTATGAATGCCAATGATGAGTACGATCAATTACGCGATTGGATACTTGAAATTCATTTTATTGATCGCGATCTTGAGATCGGGGGTTTTTACGAACAACTACTCAGTGCGTAACCATTTATTGATTTTGAAAAATAATCGGAAGAGCAAAGAAAACAAATAACGACCAAATGGTATAAACAGGTAAGTAGTCTACAACTTTTGATTTAGCATTCTCAACATCAGATTTTTTTTGCAATACTTTTACATGCTCCATCATAATACGTGTTAAATGGGAAAAAATTATTATGTTGAGACCTATTACGACAAATCTATTGGGCGACATACCGTATTCGAACCATCGATAGATCACTGCGCTAAGCGCCAGGATATTGATGAAAAGACTTATGCCTAAAAGTGCAAGATTGATTTTAAATGTAAGACCTAAAGATTCATTTTCTTTTTGGTCTATAATTGTGAACGAAACCATAGCGAGCACCAGTATTAAAAAAGCATTAAATAGGATCAAGAACTCACGATTTTCAAAAGGCGTGTTACCTGCTATGAGCATTATGATCAAATATAAAAATGCTAAAATAGTAAAAAGTGGAGCAAATATCTTGGAAAGAAGACTTGCGATAGCAAGTTTATCCTCAAGAAATTGATCGTAAACAAAGCCAGCCACAAAAGGAGCTGAAACCATCGCAATAAGACCAAAATTGATCATATACCAATCTTCAGCTTCAATATTCAACTGATCGAGCATACCAATTGCAAATAAAGTAAAGACAATGAATCCTAGACTTATCAGCACGATGATAATGAACAATTCTCCGCACATACCAATAAAGCGAATGCGGTGTTTAAGACTCATAATATGCTGTTCTAAATATGAAAAAGCAGCAAGCGAAAATCCTATGGGCAATAAATGGATGGTGGACATTTGCGCAGAAGCTGATATATCAATGTCTGGCAATAAGGACACATAAAGATAAAAAAGAGCACTGCACAAACCTATAAAAATGGAATTTTTTATATGGAATTCTTTCAGCTGAAAATAAACCGCTAATGCTAAAAAAAGAGTCAAGGGTAAAAAACGAGGAAAAAACCATTCCGGATCTAAAAAGATCGTTGGCAATCTTAAAAAAAGGAAAATGCTCAATATTGAAAATCCAATTTTAAAAAAAAAGGACTTGGGTTGTGATCTATTGGATTGGTAGTCGAAGCGAGCTTTCCAAGTAAGTAAGATTTTATTGTTTTGATTTTCCCTCAGTAATTCATAAAAGTATTTTTTAAATAATTCCTTATTCTGTTGGAAGTGTTGTTCCAACTTCTGAGGGTTTTCTATATCTTCTTCTAATTTTTTTCTAGTTAAGATTTTATTTTCTGAGTTTGCGATGACTTTATTTTAGTCTTTAGATGGCTTATTGATATATTTTTTAATCACTTCGTCAATATCGGTCTCCAGATTTACATCTGTATCATTAATACGTATAGTTTTTTTCATCTTCAATATCCGCTTTTTTCCATCCTTGGATTTCCATGAGACCACATCATCGAATGATTGATTAAATTCAAGACTATCCAATTCTTTTCCATTGACCATAACATTCATTACTGTATCTCCATCAATTATCTCTTTTTTCACCTCAACATTTAAGTTATTATCATTCAATGTTGGTACATTATCTCCAAAAACAACAATGTCATCATTATTTGATATGAATTCAGAATTTATATTTTCAGTGAACCTAAGACCCAAAATCGCAATTACAATCAATGCTAAGTATTTCCATAAGAGGTCTAACTTTTCCTTGGTGCTCATTTTTATCCTTCTGTTTATCTTGATTGGTTTAATATAAAACTTAGTTGTTGTTTTGTTTGTTCCATTTAAAATAATTCAAATTACAATAAAAATAAATCCAAGGAATAAGTATACATTTTTATAAGATTAAGTTTGATTACAAAAACTCAGCAATGATATAAATAGTTTAGTTAAATGATAGGATAAAAAGTATATATCCAAATAGGCATTGCATAAAGCAATAACCGAAAAATAAAAAACCCCACTCTCTCTTTTGTAATAATAAACTTTGCGGTATTTCGAGTTTTTAATGCGGTATCCGTAAGGCTAAGAAAAACAATTAATATTAGAATCAATTTTCCCAAGCCAACTAAATGAATGGATATGAGCAAGAAGAATAATTGAATAAAGTAACGAATCATTAAAATCTAAAAAAATAACGCATAAGAGCCATTGCGAGCGAAAAAACAATGAATGCTAATATCAACTGATTTGCAGTTCCTTTGCTTTCAGTGCTTTCAATGCGGGGCTTTGCTTCAAAAAATATCCATTTGATCAGTTTTACAGATATGAACAAAAAAATATATGCTATGCAAAATATTATGAATGTATTCACAAGTATAAACTATTTAATTCTATGTTAATGATATGCCACAATGAGTGTCAATTGTGCGCATAAAATGAGTGTTAAAAATACAATGTGTCATTTAGTCAGACAATTTAATTTAGTACGATATTTGTATAATCTAGTGTAAACAGGGGAAAAATTATGAATATCAAGCTAACACCAATAGAATTTTTAATGATGCTTGCACAAGCCAAATATGCATTTAACATGAAAAAGGGTGAAAAACTTTCTAAGGAAGACCAGATCATTCAAAGCAGCTTAAAGTATATCAATCAAATAGCTGAAGCATAATAAAAATTGACGGCTAAAACAGCTATAGAGCCCAAGCTACAATCAAACCAACAATAAATGCGGATACATATACTTTAATTTGAAATTTAACAATGGATGATTGCGACCCATTCCAGTTGTAAATATCATACCATTTCATTTAATAGACTCCATAAAATTCATATTTCAATATAACGCTCATAACGCTCATAAAACAATAGCAACTTTTTGTAAAATGCTTTAACTTAATATCATTGTATATTGTTTTAAAGCTAATCAATTAATGGAGATACAATTGGATGTAAATAATTTTATGCTTGATCTTGAAAGATGTAAAAACAAAGAAGAGATGCGAACTGTCTTTGAAAAATATTACCCTAACAAAGAGGAGCGAAAGCGCATGTGGTCACTGATGGAAAAGTACCGTAACAATGAGGAAAAAGTACTCAATAAAGACACAAAGACCATGAATGATATCAATGATACCATAGAGGATATCGTTGATGCTCGCACTCAAAAGGATAACAATGATCAATAAATATGATCAAAAGTATAATCGCGTACATCTTCTAAATAAATCCAAATGGACCGCAATAAAAAAAGTAAATGGCTGGAGGCACTTTATGGTCAAAGATGTTAATAAGAAGAACAAGACCGTAGAAATGTTTGCCGTTTGTGATCGCAAATCGATGATGACCATTGATATATCCGAACTAAAACCAAAAAAGAAATGGATAAGAGGATGGCACTTACTATAGATTGCTTTTTTTGCTATGAAAAAATTGTGATACCTAATGAGGAAGAATTTAGCTATTCAGAATTTATTTGGGATTGCGATGTTTGCTGTAATCCCAACTTGATCAAATACCAACTGAAGAATGAAGAAATCATCGATTTAAAGGTAACCAGTGGCAATGAATAAAACGAAAAAAATGGATACAAACAAAAGCGTAGAATTGATATGTGTCTATGATGCTGATGGCAGTCTTCTGGGCGAGTTGAATTATTTATATAAAAAGACATTTCAAAATTTCACATGCTCTATGTGTGATATCACCCATAATTTTATAACTACGAAAAAAAAGTGGAAAACTGAGGTTCAAAACTGTAAATATAAAATCTCTACCTACCATTTAGATGACCAGCCAACTTTAATTAAAGAAACAACACTAAATAATACTCCCTGTGTAGTAAAAGTCGAAGGCGGGTTCTCCTCTATTCTTATTTCGAATGATGAGCTTAAAACGATTGATGGTAATGTAGACTCTTTCTTTAGTTTAATTGATAAAAAAATGACAAGGAATTAACAACATGGCTAATGAATTAGAGATTACACACACTAAAGATTCCATAATTATTCGATGCCTAGATGAAAATATCTTTAATGACAAAGTTAACCATTATTTAAACAATGGTTATCAGCTTGCAGAAAAGGTTGTGACCAACAAATTTGGACTTAACAAAGCCATCTTAAAAAAGCTGTCCTCAGACTAAATATGAGTGAAATTCTGATCAAGGGCGCAACTATTTTTTTGTTATTGCCTCTAACCTTTATCTTAAGCACGCACACCATCGATGTTCTACGAGGTCGTCGCAAAATAAAAAGAGGGCTTCTTTCTCAGATCATTTCAACATTGTTTGCCTTGATCATAATTGCTATATCTGCATTGATCGTTATTCAAATTTTCTTTGTAAGCCCAAAAAAAGATACTAAAAAAGTTTTAACTGCTTTTATAGATCATAATCGCTAATTATTTGCCCTTTCTAGATCCCATTCAAGAGATTATTCGCATTGCTTTTTTTTCAATGATCATATTCTTCTGCTATAAGCTCTTCAATAATAGAAATAGGAAACTTTAGATTGAATATAAAAATGTATTTTTCTTCTTTTGTCATAATAGCCATGCTTTATTCAACATTGTTTGCCTTCAGCCAGCCAAAGATCATTTTTAAAGAATCATTACAAAACATAAATCAAAAGATCGATCGACAAAAAGATTTTATTGATCAAAATATTGGACAAATTGATAGTGATATTATCCTTGAGCATTCTTTGTTAATCAGCAGATTGGAAAAAATATCCAGATCGATGAAAGTGGTAAATCAGGCCAATCAATTGAAACACGAATCTGTGAATAAAAGCCCTGAAACCGTAGAATGGACAAGAAATTCAATATTTGATAATATCTCCATTATCAAAAGTGAGATTCAGATCGTAATTCAATTAATTGAGGAACTTAAAAAATCTCAGCATCATAATGACAAAATTTTATCTGATATTACAAAAGAGATGGAGTTAGTCCTGTTATTATGCAATGGACTAAAAATATCATTTAAATGAAAAATTATTAAACGATATTTCTAAACGTTAAGTTTATTCTCTTGTCCTTAATTTTACGTCTTATTGGGAGTGAGTGATGCCAGTGATGTTGAGTGCTTCCCATCATTAAAAGTAGCGATCCATGCTTTAACAATATTTTTACTGGTTCTTTGGATTTATCCTTTTTGTGCCGAAACAGAAAATCTCTTTCGGCCCCCAAACTTACCGATGCGATAATTGGATTAATGCCCAGCTCTTTTTCATCATCGCTATGCCAACCCATTCCTACACTACCATCAGGATATTCGTTTAATAGAACACTATTAAATTCTTGATGGGTAATATTTTGTATACGCTGCTTGATGTAAAAGAGATCTTGATCCCAATTATCTGGCTCAAGGGTAAGTCCTGAGTATGAATATTTTTTTCCTTTATCTGCATACCATGCAACCCTACGCTTCGTGGTCCTTTTTTTCCCCCAGACAAAGATCTTTTCTCTCCTCCAATTGATATTGATTAAAAGTTTTTGAAAAAAAAGATCGCTATCTTTTAGTGATAAAAACGAGTCAAAAATTTTAACATGAAAATTATCATCTTTAACAGTTTGCGCTTCACTTTTTGATAATGTTCTTACATTTTGCATAAAACTAAGGCTTTGATTATGGGCTATAATTGTAATATTTTTAAAGTAATCATTAACTAAAATAACGCTCAAAACGCTCAACAACAAACGTAATTTCAAAGTATATCTCTAAAGCATGATCAATTCGTTCTTCCAGCACATCATTGATAACCCCAAAAGAACTTTAATTGCACTTTTGATCACCACGGTCATTTTTGCTTCGTTCATTCCCAGGTTAAAAATTGATTTTACTATAGAACATCTATTTTCTGAAAGTGATCCCAGTATAGAAGAATACACATCTTTTAGACAAGTATTTGGAAGGGAAGACAATGTCATAACGATAATTTATAAGCCAAATAATATATATGATAAATCATTTTATGCTGATTTAGAAGAGATGATCTACAATATTGAAGATCTGAGTGGGATTCAAAATATTGTTTCTATTTTTAGTTTGAGTGATATCGATCTCAATGCTTGGCTAGGTGATTTAAATGATCCTGAATTAATCTGGAAAGAAACCGAAATACGTGAAAAATTATCGTACATAAGAGATGATCCATCGATTGGACCCAGGGTCCTCTCTAAGGATCTTAGTCATGGTTCTATCATTATCTCTATTGATAACGCATCGAATAATCACAATAGCAGAACTGCTCTTTTAAAAGATATAAAATCCTTAACAGCTGGAATGAATGCCGATTGGATATATTCCGGTGTTTCTGTATTGAGAACTGAATATGTAGGATATATGTTAAGAGATAACTTTCTCTTCCTGCCACCCATAGCATTATTGCTCATTGGAATCCTGAGTTTTATTTTTCGTAACTGGGTCTATGTCTTCTTGCCTCTACTGACAGTGTTAATCACAGTGATTTGGATTCTAGGATTTATGGGTATGACGGGTCTTGATATCAATATTATGACCTATATTGTCCCCACTCTCCTTTTTATTATTGGGATTGGTGACGCGATACACATACAAGCTCGGTTTAAAGAAAATATAACCCAAGACCCTTCCAATCCTAAGAAAGCCATGCTTAAAACGATGAATCAGATGTTCAGGGTCATCTTTCTAACCAGCGTCACAACTTCTATTGGATTTTTAGCATTGATGACGACATCCATTGAAATAGTCAAAGAGTTTGGCCTAGAGATCTCTGCAGGTGTAATGATGGCCTGGCTAGTATCTTCCCTGTTAGTTCCATCAGGAATTATTTATTCGAAGCAATTCAAGACAGAAACGCGTTTTCCATTTAGATCATTTTTAATTTGGCTATCAAACACTATACCAAGCAGGCCTTGGGCATTTATTATTGTGCCTAGCTTAGTCGTTGCTGTTTCGCTTTTTAAGATAAAGGATGTTTCAACTAATTCTTCCCTCATGGATGATCTGCGTCCTCAAAATAAACTATATCAAGATCTGAAATTGACAGAAAAATATTTTGGAGGCGTGCTCCCTTTTGAAATCCTTATTAAAACCATTAAAAATGATAATGGATTAAACCGAACTGCAATTGATATAGAAGTTTTGAATCTTAGTAAGGATTTAGAAAATTTTTTAAAGATAGAACTTCCAAATAGTAGATTCTTTTCTTTGAATAACCTAGTAGAGTCAGCTAAGAGAATACAAAAAAATAATAAAGAAAAATTAAGCGATGAAACTTTGATAAAGGAAATTGTCAATAACCAATCAATGGAAGATCTAAAACTAGTAAGCGAAGATAGAAATATACTTAGATTAACAGGCCTCATTGAAGATAAGACCTCAGATGAGATGAAAGTGCTATATGCAAAACTAGATTCAATCGGATCTGAATTCCCACAAGATGTTAAACTAGAATATACTGGAACTACGCTGGTTGCTTTAAAAACTAATGACTACCTAGTTCAAGCATTGGTAAATAGTCTTGGCTTGGCATTGTTCTTTATCAGTCTTATCATGGCATATCTTTTTAGAGCTAACAGTATATTGTTTATTAGCCTGATCACCAATCTTGTCCCAATTTTCACTATCCTAGGTTTACTGGCATGGCTTGGTATTTCCATCCGACCTCCAACCGCTATGACTTTTGCGGTGGCCTTAGGAATTGCTGTAGATGATAGTCTGCATTTTCTATTAAGATATAAAAAAGAACTGTCAAAAGGATTGTCTAGGCTAGAAGCTATTCAGTCAACCATTATCAATACTGGTTCTGCGCTCATGATAACGACCACAGTTTTAGTTGCAGGATTTTCTGTATTGCTCTTTTCTGCTTTTTTACCAACCTATCAGTTTGGTTTGCTTGCAGCAGCAATGATCGGCACTGCATTAATCTGTGATCTTACTTTGCTTCCAGCGCTTTGTTTGGTGTTGCCCAACGCAAGGAATAAAAGAAAATGATTTCATCCAAGCAAGATGAATGGGTAGTTATTTCAACTTACGGTGGAAATGTAGATGCAGAAATGGCAAAAGAGATTCTTCTCGATAACGGAATCAATTCTTACGTCAAAAGCGATTTTTTTGGAAGTGCGTATCATTTGAATTCGTTCAACATGTCCTCTGGCTCAACAAAGTTATTTGCTCCAATAAAACATCAAAAAAAAGCAAAAGAGATCCTTAAGGATTTAGGCCTTTATACAAAGCCTTAAATGTTAATATTTCTAATCTGAAGTACTGATAAGTCCAATGTTGTGCTTTTTCAACATAACATACCATAATGATGTAGACACAACAAGAATGAATCCTCCAGTGAACGTCGTTACAAGTGAAGTCTTAACACCATTCATGAGGATACCAGGTGCTATCATGTTAATATCGGGAACTGCATTGAAAGCTGAATTCAAACCTATATACGTCGCTAACATGCCAAACGAAACACTTAACACTCCTAGGCCAATCAAGCTATGAGTGAAAAAGGGTTCTTTTAAATTCTTGATAGCGACAAAACCTATGATTAGCGCAAAAATAATTAATATGATCATGAAAGGTCCGCCACTAATGAGTATACTTGACATCTTAAATCCTAATTTTGATAATTATAAAAAAATATTTTATTTTTTAGAAGGAGAAACAACTTCAATAGACTTGACAGTAAACTTGGTATCTTTTCCTTCAATATCGAGAGTGAAATGCTCTCCAACTTCCTTGCCGATGACTGCTTGAGCAAAAGGCGAATGATAGGTTACTATCATTGGATATAGATCTAACTCTAACTCAATAGGTCCTAGGATATAGTAATCCACAGGCTCTTTTTCACCTTCTTCTAATATGGTTACTTTGTTACCAAAGCCTACATCATCTGTATCAATATCTCCAAATTCAATAAATCTGAATGGAGCGTGTGATTGCATTAATTGCTTTTTATAAACGATCAAACTTTGCTCTTCTCTAGCGGCATGATACTCAGCATTTTCTTTTAAATCGCCATGGCTGGCAGCGTCACTGATTTTTTGGGAAGTCTCTCTTTTGAGCCGATCGATTGCTTTCATTTCCTCCTCTAAAGCGCGATAAGTCTCACGCAAAATCAAAGTAGCCATAATAATTTCTCTCCTAAACTTTTAAAAACAGAAACTGAACTTAATTTTTTTGAACCAATAATTATAGAAAATCTTTCTTCAGATTTTAGATAAATTTTTTTAGTCTTCAATACTCCTGCATAAATCAAGCTTAATTAAATATAATTGAGATTTTAGTATATCAACATGACGTAGCCACTTATTTGGGCTCAAGCTATTGATGTCCGCCTTATTTGCTTCAATGGTCGCACTTTCAATCTGATTTTTCCATTCATCTACTAATAGAAATGCTTTATCGAGATAATCATTAAGAAGTTTCTTTTTTTTCTCTACATATTCATTATCAAATGCTGACCAAGCATTAATAATTGCATCACAGCTAGCGGATCTTTGCCAGAATCCGAATTCACCATAAGGAAATGAATCGCAGTTGTTAGTTATTTCACCAAAATCATCTGGTATAAAGGTGACCTCATTTATGGATGATAAGTTTTCAAAAGCGTTGTCAAGATCCCATGGAATCAAATGGATTTTTCTTTTTGATGGTTCTTCATACCAGTAATAATTATGATTAGATGCTCCTTGTCCAAACTCATACCAATGGAACACGCCATCATCATTTCGTATTGCACGATCCACTGCTATGTAGGACATTATTTTTTCAAGATCCATGAAACTAGTTATGACTTCTTTTGCCTGTGAGGAACTTGCCTCAGATATCGTCTCAGCAAAGGACTGAAAAATGTCAATGTTGGTATTTATACCCTTGTTTGTCTTAAGAGCTTTAATTATTGAATTTTTGGGCGATGGTATTCCTTTGTGAGTAAGTGGCCAAACTTCTTTATATAAATTGCCACTTGTATCATCAAAGTTTTGCCTAATAAAATTTTCATCTATTTGCTCTGTTAAAGCATAAAGTCCAGATAATTCCCCATTTATTACAAGCCTAGCATGCACAGAGCGCGGAGCTGCAACACCCATTGATCGAAAAAACCAATAACCTAAACGCTCATGAAGCTGAGATGGGTCATTGTTTTGACTATGAAATTGCAATTTATCTAAACTATAAAATTTATTCTTCCTTCCATTCCAATCGATCTTAACCTTCATAGAAAGTTTTTTACATATTTTTCTACCAGATGGTTCAAGAGCGTTTTTTCCCGATGTGCATCCAATAAAAGCACCAACACTTCCTTTGTATCTTATGCCCACAGGACTGATGGTATCACTTTCAAAGATAAGTGCTCCTTCAATGTATTCTTCTTTTGTTGGATCATCGTTAATCATCTTGTAGGATATTTCTGGAATGATCAACTCGAATTCGTGCAAAATGTTTTGATCAAAAATATAATCTGATTCCATTGATAAATATTTTTCATTTCCTGAGGGATTAATAAAAGGCATGGAAGGAATATCGCTATTGATTTTCAAGCAAGAGATAGTGGTTGAAATCAATGCTAGGAATATTTTTTTCATAAATTTATGATATTTTTAAATTAATGCTTGAGTACAATAAAAATGTGTTTTAGTTTCAGCGCCTTAATTAATAAAGTCAATCATTTAATTAAATCTGAATTTATATCAGTTTTAATTATCAAAGCAGAGGATACACATAATGGAACTTGTTGTTGGAATCATGTCAATTGGGACACTGGTTTATGTTCTTAACAAGCTTAGAAACGTTTAATAACGATTCATCTAGCACTTAGCGCTATCCTTTATATAAATTACTTAAATGCAATTTCTCATAGATTATTCTTATATTATCTCTATAATCATATCGCTGTACTTTTGGTATTATTTTATAATTACTAAAGGTGATTGGTGGATGGGTATGGGGGCTTTTGGATTTTCCCTGCAATCTGCTCTTTTAATTCGTGACAAGTTTTTTTCAATTACAAAAAATAAGGATAACAATGAAACAAGGAATTGAGCTTAAAGATGCTATTGATGCGCTTACGGATCTGATTATTGGTAAAAAAACCAAATCTAGTACAAAGAAAACAACATCTAGAAAAAAAACAACCAAATCACGTACTAGAAAAAAAGCAAAGTAGTATTGTCCTAATTTTTAAACCAGCCTTAGACTAGTTTATGGCAATATTTTTCATAATTGTAACGATTGTCTTTGTTTATATAGAATTAATTAAACCCGAACTTCGTTCAGAGAGTTGGGCTAAGATAGTAAAAATACTTTTCGGTGCTTTATTTCTAATTAACCTTTACAGGTTAATCTTCTAATGGCATGAATCTTTGCATTTTTTTTGGTTTTGAATATGACCAAAAGCCAAAACTGAACTGCCTAGAACAGTGGATACGATTTCACCAACCTCACCAAAAAGGTCATGACCCCAAACAGAGCTTACTATTAAAGTGAAAAGGCCTAAAGCTCCGTAAAACACAACGTCATAGCTTTTATGTTTTTTACAACCCAAAAATAAAGCTAAGAAGCTAATGGGCATTACTATATATAATAAAGCATTATGAAAAGCCTCTTCAGAAAAAGGCAACAAATATAATGACGGGATTGTTAGAGCTGCTACAGGCAAAAGTATGCATTGGGCTGCGCAAACTATAGATATAGTTATTGCAGCTCTATCTAAATATGTGTTCTTAAAATTTTCCATGTCGTAATTTAAATCTATCTTATCTTTAGTTGTAATTAAATATGCTATAAATAAGTGAAAACTTAGATAACATCATATAATTAATGCAACTGAATTGCAATAAAGATCATAATAAATTATGTACTTTTAAGAACATTTAGTAAATTTAGTAGTATGATTAGCATGATTAAAAAATTAAAGAGCAACCTTTACATTACGCTTTTAGTTTGTTTTGCGATATTTATGTCCATGACTGTCAATCAAATTTGCAACATGCCCTGCTGTCAAGAGCTAATTGAAACCGCATGTTGCGACAACTCTTCCAATTCACCATCTAACAATACATTTTCTAATACATATATTATAGCAAATAATAGCCATTGTATTACAAATAATGATTTATTATTTAACGATGTAGAAAATTGCAATGACACAATAATTAAGTCATTAGATTTCAGTATTGCCTTAAAAAATCATACTGATCTAACACTTTATCAAAATAAAAA
>CACMQQ010000018.1 GCA_902615915.1 uncultured Fidelibacterota bacterium | reverse complement strand
GGAGGAGCACACCAAATTAAGTAAATATTGTTGGGGTTTTGCCGTTATCACATTACCCTCAATGATCGATCCCAATGAATCCTATTCATTCTTTTCAATTTTTATTGAAAATACCTTTAGTGTACTTTTAGTTGAATATTTTTCTATCCTTTCTGTTTTTTTTACCTTTATTACGCTTTTAAAAAAGAAAGATCGCACATTAAAACTCCTTATTCTCAGTGCATATATATTTTTGTGTTATTTTTCTAATATTTATTTTGCTTTCATTGCATATTTTGTGGGATTTCATAGTATACATCACTTAGAATATTGGAAGGAAAAGGTTCAAAAGAATACCTTTGACCAATTGTTTATAATTACTTTAATTGTGATATTGTTCTTTTTAGTACAACTAATTTTTCAAGTTATTCCCCTAGGTATAGACTATAATAATTTAGAAGAGATAATGATCTATAATTCTTTTTTAATGATCGGGTCATTGACCGTTCCCCATATGATATTGATTGGCTATGCAAAGAAATGAAATTAGATTTATCTAATTAAGAATTAATATAAGTTATGTTTGAAAGATTAATTGGATTAATAGGAATTTTTGTTTTATTAGCAACGGCATTCCTATTATCAAATAATAGATCAAAAATCAACTATAGAACAGTGGGGTGGGGTTTTGGTTTGCAATTCATTTTCGCTTCCTTGATACTGAAAACCCCTATCGGTAAACCTTTTTTTGGTTTTTTTGATAAAGCCATAACGAAGCTTATTAGTTTTTCAAATGATGGAGCAGACTTTTTATTTGGTTATAACCCTATTTTTGAAAGTTTTGCGTTTAGAGTTTTGCCCTCTATAATCTTTTTTTCTGCCTTAATGTCTGTTTTATATTATTTTGGAATTACACAGAGAGCAGTATCTATTATTGCAAAAATTATGCAACGAAGCATGGATACAAGTGGCCCTGAAACGCTTAGTGTAAGTGCAAATATCTTTGTTGGTCAAACAGAATCTCCTCTCCTTATAAAGCCCTACATATCGAAAATGACAAGATCTGAACTTATGACATTGATGGTTGGAGGCTTTGCAACTGTAGCAGGGGGTGTTTTAGCGTTCTATGTTACTTGGTTAACAAATATACCAGGTATTGCCGGCCATCTATTATCAGCATCAGTAATGTCCGCACCAGCCGCATTAGCCATAGCTAAAATAATATATCCAGAGGATGAAGCCGAAAACATCGATAGTAATATTAAACTCTCAAATTCAAAACAATCCTCTAATATTATCGAAGCTCTAGGAAGTGGAGCAAGCGATGGCTTAAAGCTTGCGGTAAATGTTGGAGCCATGTTAATTGCATTTATATCTATAATTGCACTGATTAATTATTTATTATCTTTCTTGGGTACTTCATCAGAAATTATCTTAGGATATTTATTTCAGCCACTCGCTTGGAGCATTGGAATACCTTGGGAAGATTCAGGCGCTATTGGATCTTTATTAGGCAAAAAGATCGTTTTTACCGAGCTAATCGCATTTGGAGATCTAAAAGAAATGATTGATGGTAATTTGATATCGGATAGATCTGCAATAATAGCAAGCTATGCTTTATGCGGATTTGCTAATTTTGGTTCCATAGGTATTCAGTTAGGTGGTATTGGCGGAATAGCTCCTGAACGAAAAAAAGATATTTCAGAGCTAGTTTTTAAAGCAATGATTGGTGGAGCATTAGCATCCTTTTTAACTGCTTCCATTGTAGGTATTTTAATTTAAAAGACAAATGAATATTTATTATCATCCCTTATATACATACGGTATTGATTCAAATTCTTCTTTTCCCAGAGAAAGATATGAACTTATTAGAAATAGTCTTGAAGCTGAATCCAATAATGGATTAATTAATTTTGTTGAGCCGATAAAAGCTGATGTAAGAGATATTTATCGTGCTCACACTAAAGATTATGTTGATAGATTTTTAAATAGCAAATTATCTAATAAAGAAATTAGAGAGATAGGATTAAAACCTTGGTCATCAGCTATTGTTGATAGAACGATGTTTTTAACAGGTGGAAGCTTGAAAGCATTGGAGGATATTAACAATGGATCACCCATTTCTTCAAATTTAGGAGGCGGTACTCATCATGCCTATAAAGACAAGGGTTCAGGTTTTTGCATTTTTAACGATTTGGCAATTTGCGCTTTAAAGGCGATAAATCATTATAATTTTAAAAAAGTTTTAATTATCGATTTAGATGTGCATCAAGGAGATGGTACTGCATCTATCTTAAGTAGTATTGATGAAATTTTCACTTTTTCTATGCATTGTAAGAAAAATTTTCCCTTTGTTAAGCAAAAAAGTGATTTGGATATATCTCTTGATGAAGGGTTGAATGATGAGCATTACATTCAAATATTAAAAAAAAGTATTTCTAAATTAGAAGCAATTGATAGTGATATTATTTTTTTTCAAGCAGGTGTCGACACTCTTAAAGAGGATAGATACGGTAAATTGAATTTATCTTTTGATGGCCTAAGTTTTAGAAACAAACTCATATATGAATTTTCTAAAAGGAGAAAGAACCCTGTTATTATTTTTATGGGGGGAGGCTATAGCAAACCAATAAATAAAACTGTTAAAGCTTTTGTAGAGTTATTCACTTTTTTTTCTGATTACAGTTTTTAGATATTAAATCCTCTCAGCAAATATTGTGGAGTGAACATTATTATCCTCACTGGGTTGTTCAGAATAATAGTATGTTGCCAATGAGCATCTCATTACTTCTGGCGGGCATTTGAGAATTTCTGGATGTCCATGCCAAGATGATTTTGAAGTACCAAAAATGACTAGTCTATTAAATGATGGTTTAATTTTTTTTATACATTTTCCACCTTTCTTCCTGGGTTTATCCCATAATTCCAAACAACCATTCCATTCATTTTTCCAGTTTTTATTTAGATATAAAAGCACATTACACCTTCTCCATAATTGTGGCATGTTTTGATGTTTTGTAAAATCAATATGTATACCCAATCTTCCTCCGCTAGGAATCATATGTAAGCCACCACCAATGTAATTATCATCGGCAATCAAACCTTTTATTCCTGTCATTTCTGTTAAAAAATTGGTGAATTTACTTGAATTTAGAAATTCCAGATATTTTTGAACTTTTAGAGAGTCAATGTTGTTTATACTTATCTTGCCTTCAAGCTCATTTTCAAATAATGAAATACCCCATCCATCAGATTGTGCTTTGTAAGCATTTAATAATAATTCTTTTGATGATGAAATTTCAGATAGTTTTTTCTTATCAAACATATCATCAATTATCCAATGTGGAAACGGATCATTGCTATAAAATTGTTTCATATTTTCAACGTAATAATTAAAATCTTTATTAATCATAAATGAAAGCTCCTTTTGGTATTAATTGCTTTTATACAATTAACATGCCACATATCTATTTTGATATTCATTTATGTTACAGCAAAAAATAAATAAACATTTTATTGGTATGATTATTGCCTTCATTAACTTCAACAGATATATAATTCAAATAAGGTAGATAAAAAATGAAAGATAATCAAGGCAACGATCAAAGAAAAAAGTTAAAATTATACAATTCAAAGCTAATCTCTATTATCTTACTATCGTATGATTCAGTTCAATATACTGTACAATGCATTGAATCCGTTATTAGAAATACTATTGAACCTTATGAATTAATAGTATTTGACCATGGATCATCTAATTCTACAGTTTTGAAATTAAAATCATTACAAGAAAAGTACCCTTTTATTAAGTTTGTTTTCAAAAAAACTAATCTTGGATTTGCTGGTGGCAATAATAAAGCTGCCACTTACGCAAATGGCAAATACTTGTGTTTCATTAGTAATGATATTTTAGTACCCTATAATTGGTTGAACAAAATGTCTAATACTTTTCAATTGGACAAAGAAATCGGCGCAGTTGGACCAGTTAGTAATTCTATTAGCGGGACGCAAATGATAAATCAAGAATACGAGCTAAATAATTTTTATGATTATTCAAATAATAGACTATTAAGAAATCATCCTATTCGGCCCTGTAGAAGATTAGCAGGTTTTGTAATTTTTACTTCCAAAAAAATATTTAATAAAATTAATGGATTTGACGAAAATTATGGATTTGGAAATTTTGAAGATGATGATTTATCATTAAAAATAAGAAACTTAGGATACAAGCTTTTTGTAGATGAATCAGTTTATATTCATCATTTTGGAAGCATAACTTTTAAAGAAAAAAATATTGATATGAATGATTCATTAACTACAAATTATAAAATATTTAAAGAAAAATGGCCTGATATTGACTATGAAGAATTACTTGAAATTAAAAACCCTTTATATACAATATTAGAAAATATGATTAACAAAGCATCTAATTTTTTTATTGAAAAAAAATTAGATGAATCACTGGAGCATTTTAATAAAGCTTTATCCTTGAACCCATTATCTATTAACGCATTGTTTGGTCTTTCAATGATAGAGCGACAGTTAAAAAATCATTCTAATGAAAAAAATTATTTATTAAAAATTATAAAGATAAAACCAAATGAATCTCGCGCACTTAATCAATTAGGAATTTTAGAGCTTGATTCAAGTAGGATTGAAAAAGCACAATTATATTTTGAAAAATCTATAGAGTCAGATCCATTATATATCGAGCCAAAAAGATTTTTAGCTGAAATTCACCTTTATAATGACGATATTAATAAAGCTATGAATTCATATTTAGAAATAGTAAAAGTTCACAATGATGATACAATATCTATTAAAAGAATATCTGAATTATTTCTTTTGTCAGGTAATACAGATCAGGCAAATGAATGGCAAAAATTGTTTGAAAATAAAAGCATTTAATAAATTTATTTTATAATTCGTGCTCTACTATGTCAGCAATTCTTATGTAGTCTTTTCTTGATAAACACTCATTTATTTCATTTAACGCTCTTAGTTCGCCATCCTTAAGTTTTAATCCTTTATTAATTTTATTGGTGTACATATTGAGAGTTTTTGTAAGCATAGCTAATGCTTCTAAGTCTCTGCCGAGTCTAAATTTTTTTGAAATTTTTTTTAATTTATAAATATTTAGCACCCTTTATTAAAGCACCACTTTTGGATGAATTAATGAATACAATATCCTTTCTCTTTGAAATGTAAAACTCTAATTGCCTCAAGAAGCTAATCAATGATGGTTTAGTCTTAACTACCTCACCGTTTCCATTCAATATTTCTTTGTTATAAATACTTGTATTGATCTCTTCTTTATTCATTTCTGAAGAGCCGTGAGTTCGTTGATTTATCAAGCAAAAATCAGCACCAAATAGAAAAATTTCATTTGATTGAAGTTTAGCTGCTAAATCAACACATGGATGAATAGTCGATCCCTGTAAAAATAGTTTCTCCCCTGGATATTGATTAAATATTTTTTTGTAAACTTTCATGTTTTTTTTATCGTCAGGGTAATAATAATACTTTTTACCTTTCCACAATTTCAGCATTTTGAAATTAGTTGATGGTAGATATAATAGCTTAGGATATGATTTAATGGGTATGTTAATATTCTCAAACCTTTCAGTATGCTCTCCGGGATCCGAGCATACTACGAAATTTGGTATTATTTTTTTTTCAAGTAAGGTTTTAAACATTCTATCTACACATATTATAGCACATTTTTTTTGATTTTTTTTTATGAAGTCTAAATAGTTAACAATGCTTGGCCCGCCTCCGATTACAAAAGCCTTATTAAAACTTGACCTTTTTAATAATGCGGTCAAGTTTTTATCATTTTTTATTTCTTTTAAATAAATATTTTTTTTTAGGCTTTTTTTAATTTTTTTTGAAATAATCTTATTATTGTAAGATTCATCTAATTGCATCTCAATTAAATCTCTAATTTCATAACCATTGCCATCTGTGAGTTTTACGCAAGGCGGGTAAAAGGTATAGTTTTGGGGTAAATTTTTTATATCCTTGACGAATAATAATTCAGTTCTATTATCTTTTAGCCAAAATCTGTGATCAAAACATGCAAATAAAATTGCAGCAACATCGTAATTCATTATAATAATGCACAATTTTTTTAAATTTTTATTCTTTAATAGCTCTCTTTGTATCAATCCAGACCCAATTCCAAAAACATATGCAATTTCTGATTTTGTATTAATTTTACTAGCTTGAAGCGACGCTTCTTCTTTGGGGTTATAGCTACTGACAATTTGCATATTATCTATGATTGGGCTGGAGCTAGGTATGTTCATACAAAAATTAGAATCAATGTTTTTAGCATGAATTGCTATGTTATGAGAAATTTTTTCCCACTTGAGACTAATGTAATGATAATTTTTACTTAAGTAGTTTTCATTCATTTATGTCATAAACTTAATATTTTATTCGAAAGATAATTAGTTGGTATGATTTTTGGACTAAATTTAACAATGATAAAAAATAAAAATACAATTTCATTGTGCATGATTGTAAAAAATGAAGAAAAATTTCTTTCGAATTGCTTAAAAAGCATTGAAAATTTTGCAAATGAAATTATCATTGTTGACACAGGCTCAACAGACAAGACTATTGAAATAGCAAAATCCTTCAATACAAAATTGTATTATTATGAATGGGATGACAATTTTTCCAATGCTAGGAACTTCTCAATAGAGAAGGCCACAATGGATTGGATATTAGTTTTAGATGCGGATGAAACTCTTTCAATCATAGACCAAAAAATAATATTAAAAGAAATTAATTTAAAAATCAAAAATGTAGCTTACATGCTCAATACGATCAATGAAAGTTCTTCAGGGGTAGATATACAATCTTTTGTTCCAAGATTATTTCCAAATCATAAAAATATCTATTTTAATAACCCTATTCATGAACAGATCACCGAGTCATTGGAAAAAATAAACTTCAATTTAGTCAAGTCAAAAGCTAAAATTAATCATGTAGGATATAATTCTGAAAAGGTAGATCAAAATAAAAAACAGGATAGAAATATTAAATTATTATTAAAAGCGTACAGGAAGAAAAAATATTGGTATTACGCTTATCAGCTAGGAATTTCCTACAAGATAATCGAAAATGCTGAACTTTCAAAAAAATACTTTTTAGAGGCTTTAAAGTTAAATGCGATGCCACACTTCATGTCTACAATATATAATTATCTTGGCGAAATGTTGAATAAAGAAAAATCCTATAAAGATGCACTTACACTTTTGGAAAAATCAATCTCAATTACCCCTTTCCAAATTATAGGATATTTTCATTTATTTCACACAAATTATGAACTAGGGAGATTTTCTGTTTGTATATCCTTGGCCAATAAATTGTTAGATATATATCCTGATGTTATTTCTAAAGGATCTGATCTTTCGAATGATAATATGATACCAATACATGAAGTATATAGAAGGCTTGGTGCTACTAGCTATAGACTAAATGATTTATATAAATCAAAAAAATATTTCGAAAAAGCATACAAAGAAATCAAAAAAACCTCACCAATATTCAGAAATTCCAAAGATGGTAAAACCCAATATCTTGAAATACTTAAAAATATTATTGGAATTAGTCGACAGCTAAACGATCCTATTGACGCAGTTGATTATATCGAAGATTATATCGCAGAAGAGCCAAATAATAAAGAAAGCTATTTAATCCTTGGAGATGCTTATTCGATAATCGGTAAACACAATAAAGCACTAGATGTTTATTTATCAGGGTATTCTATTTTTAATGATAATGACTTTAAAATGAAAATAGCTGCTCAGTATGTAAGGTTGAATAATGCGGAGGAAGCAGAGAAGTGGGTCTATAAAATGGCTGGTATCGTCCAATAAATAATTAATTTTGTTCTTTTTTATATAATTTATCATTTTTTTACTAAAGTTTACTAAAAACTGTCCGATAATGTAATTAAGCTTTTAAAAAAAAGCGCGAAGATGACAAGGAAGTCATCAAATTAAAACAACAAAACAAGGAAGTTTAAAATGAATCAATTACTAAGAATCGGAAGCAATACTCAAGCAAATCACGCATTGAGAAATCTATATAAAGTAAACAACAAAGTAGCTCTTCATCAAGAAAGACTATCAACTGGTAAAAGAATTAATTCTGCAAAAGATGATGCTGCAGGATATGCTCTTGCAAGAAGTCTAGAAGATCGTTTATCTGGAATGAAAATTGCAAAACAGAATATTCAAAATGCTCAATCAGTTCTGAATATTGTTGAAGCAGGACAACAGAAATCTCTAGAGGTAGTTCAAGAAATGAGAGAGAAAATGTTAAGAGCGATGGACTCAACTTTAACCCAAGATCAAAGGCAATCAGTTTTAGACAGAATTAATGATCTTAAAAGTGAATTGACTGATATTTACAATTCAGTAAAGTGGAATAGCTCTACCCCAATACCTGGCACAACAGTTACTTTTCAGGTTGGTGAGGAAACTTCAGATACATTCGCTGTATCTCCATCTATACTTCAAGCAGGTAGTTTTTCTTTTGCCTCAACATCTGCAGCGCCAAGTTCTGCCGATATTGATACTATCGATGCAAAATTAAAACTCGCAATTGGTTATGTTCAAGACACTGGAAGTAAAATTTCTAGATTAGCTAATAAAGAAGACAGTATTGCAACTAGAATAGCAACAACTGAAAGTGTTAGAAGCACCATTGAGGATGCTGATTTTGCGGAAGAGCAAATGGAGTTAATTAAGGCTCAAATAATGCAACAAACAGCTACTGCAGCTCTTTCTCAAGCTAATACTGCTCCACAAATAGTTCTCCAATTATTTCAATCTTAAAATCGTTTGATAAGCATCAAAGGAATTTTTTATGAAAATTAAGGAGCACAACTATGGATTCAAACATAATGGACATAAAAGGAGTAGCAGATTACTTGAAAATAAAAGAACAAACGGTTTACAGATTGGTTCAAAACAAGAAACTTCCAGCCATAAAAATTGGAGGATCTTGGAAAGTTAAAAAAGATCATATCGATCAAATGTTCGATCAGGTCTTGAATGAAAAGATAAACCAGCTATCTTCTTAAAGAAGG
Source organism: uncultured Fidelibacterota bacterium (assembly GCA_902615915.1). Taxonomy (GTDB): domain Bacteria; phylum Fidelibacterota; class Marinisomatia; order Marinisomatales; family TCS55; genus TMED144. The sequence goes on along the minus strand of CACMQQ010000018.1, from coordinate 9,617 downwards.
AAAAGCCCCCTAATTAGGGGGCTTTTTTTATATTATTAATCTTATTTATACAATTTTATACAATTTTATACAATTACATGCAATTTATACAGTTTTAGTTTTTTTTTAAAATATATTAATCTATTATTATATTTTTTTTTCAGGATTTAGAAAAAAACCTATCATTATAAAATTAAATCATTTTCTTCCGATATTATGATCATAATGCTTTTGCAACGGTTGTAAAAGTTTAGGACAGGAAGTCCGAATTAACAAAACAAGGAAGGAAATAAATCATGGATTTATTCAAGATAGGAAGCAATACTGCTTCAATGAACGCTTTAAGAAACTTATATAGTTTGAATGAAAAGATGAATGTTCATCAAAGCAGGTTAGCTACTGGTAAACGTGTTAACAACGCACAGGAAGATTCAGCGGCTTTTGCTGTTGCTAAATCTGTTGAAACTACTACAAAGGGGTACAATGTTTCATTGCAACAGGTTAAGAATGCTAAATCAGTTTTAACTATTGTTGAAGCTGGACAGCAGAAGCAATTAGAGTTGTTACAATCTATCAAAGAAAAAGTCGTTCAAATTCAGGACGCTACTTTAACTAGTGCGCAAAGAACATCAATCAAAACAGCTATTGATCAGTTAAAATCAGAAATGGATGTAGTTGGTGATCAAATGACATTTAATGGTACTACAGTTGCAAGTTGCGGTGGTACTGGTATTGCATTTAGAGTAGGTGCTGGAACTGGTTCTAATGATTCATTTACAGTTACAAGCTCTGTTTACACCTCAGCATCTTCTGGATCTATAACTGCTATCGCATCATCTGCAGCAGGAGCAACATCAGGAGATATTACTACAATTGATACTGCGATTAATGATTCAATAAGCAGAATTGCAAACACTGGTGCAGCTATTGAAAGACTGAATCACAAGGAAGATGTGATTAGTGTTCAAGTGCAGAACCATGAAGCTGTTAGAAGTACTTATGAAGACGCTGATTTTGCATTGGAGCAAATGGAACTTATGAAAGTTCAAATTCTCCAACAGACAGCAACCGCTGCATTAGCACAAGCTAACTCAGCTCCTCAATTGGTACTTAGCTTGTTTAGATAATTTTAAATTATCTTTTATCACTAAAAATATGCTGGGACAGATTTCTGTTCCAGCATATTTATTTTATATATTGGCATGGTATTTGTAAATATAAAGGAAACAATAAATGCAATTTCAACAAAGTAACATTATGGACCCATATTTAAGACAAAAAGTTTTATCGGCTTCTCCTCAGCAACTAATCGTATATTTGTATGATTTGGGTATTGCGTCATGCAATAATAAGAACAAGGTAAAGCTTATTAGGGTAATCACTCATTTAAAGGAGTCATTAAGTTTTGAGGAAAAAACGGAAAAAATTTCTTTAACTTTTCAATCGGTATATGATCATTTACTTTTTTTAGTTAGAAATGATAAATTTGAAGATGCTAAAAATATATTCTTTGAAATAAAAAAAACTTGGAAACAAGCCAATAAATTAATTTAAAATGTCAGTAGATATTACATCATCCTTTTCAAATGCAAGTTCTATTCAGAGACTTGTTGACCTATATTTACGTAGAGATGAGGGTCCTAGGGACAAGAAGATATCTGAAAAAAATACAATTCAGAAAAAGAAGAGTGTGCTATCTTCATTACAGTCAAAACTTTCTTCACTGAAGACAAAATCTTCTTTGCTCTCTGATACAGTTTTCAATATCTTTGAAAATAAAATAGCATCTAGTAGCGATAACGACAAAATTAAAGCAAGCGCCTCCGATACATCTATTGCAGGTAACCACTCCTTGTCTGTGACTAGACTAGCAACTGCTCATACAATTGTTTCCAATCAATACACTTCATCATCAACATCCATATCTTCATCAATTTCTTCAGATCAAACATTTTCTTTAAGTGTGGCTCATCCAACGAATGATGATTCTGATAATAGAGTCAATGTAAATGTGACAGTAAGTGCATCAAGCTTCAATAATACAACAAATGAATCTGTTCTCAGCTCTATAGCTAACGCTATTAATTCTGCTATGTCAGCTGCATTCAGTAATGACACAATAGATTCCGATGAAAAGGTGATTGCTTCTGTAGTTTCTGAGGAAAATGGAAAAGCTAGATTGCTATTAAAAAGTTCTCAAACAGGTTATACTTATAGACAGTCCTATACTGATACATCGGGTTTGCTTAGCGCAGTTGGATTATCTACAGCTAGCCAATCATCAGGAACGAATGGTGGTTACATAACATCAGAATCTAGCTTAAATTCAACATTCACAATGGATGGTTTATCTTTTTCAAGAGATTCTAACCAGGTTAATGACATATTAACTGGAGTTACTATAAATTTACTACAAACATTTAGCTCATCTGAAACTATAACTATAGACAAAGATCAAGAAGGTGTTAAATCAAAAGTTAAAGATTTCATATCAAAGTATAATGATGCCATAAATTTTTTAAATACCAATGCAAAGCTTGACCCCGAAACAAAAGCTAGAGGAGTCTTAGCAAACGATAGTTTGTATTCTGGATTAATAAGTAGAATTAAGGATGTGACTACTAAATCTTTAAGTGGAGTTTCAAATTCTACCTACAATTCTCTTGCCAGTATAGGCATAACAGCAGATAGATCTGGTGCTTTAATGATATCTGATCCATCTAAATTTGACAGCGCTCTTGAAATTGATACAAAAAATGTTTCAGAAGTTTTTAATAATTCTACGGATGGCATCACTGTTAAATTAGAAGATTTATTAGAATCGTTTACAAATGCAGACGGTTCAATATCATCGTCACAGCAACGTTATGATGATAACATTATCCAGATAAATGATCAAATTAATCGCCTAGAAGAAAGACTTGAAAAACGCAGAAGTCAACTCACTAGCGAATTTGCAAAAATGCAAGAAATGATGTCTCTTCTTTCAAGGCAACAATCATTTATGAATCAATTTTTTAGATAGGAAGGAGTAAGAAATGGCAGTTTATGAAATAAATGAAGCACAAAATAATGCTAATAAGGTCAATACCAATAAAGACGTTGTTGCAGGATATGCCAATCAAGAAGTTGAAGAGACTTTACAAAAAGAAGCAACAAAAGCTGTTGAAAAAACAGATAAGCCAGAATCTTCTGTTAGATTAGTTGATGACAACAAAGTTCAATCTAAAGAAGACTTTAGCGCAAGCGAAATAAACAACCTTGTCTCTAGCGCCAATCAGCTTGTAGATGCAGTGAGCAACAATAAGGTTAATTTTAAATATGATGAATCCAAAGAACAGCATATAGTGTTGGTTAGAGATAAGGATACAGACGAAATTATTAGAGAAATCCCCCCTAAAGAAATGCTAGATCTTTTGAAAAACCTCGAAGACATAACCGGAATTATCTACGATAATAAAATATAGTAAATGAATAGTAATAGCAATATACAAAAAATGCTTAATGATGAACTTGAATGTTTCAAAGAAATCCATGCTAGTTCTAAATTGATTGCTGATGATCTAAATGAAGCTACAAACGATACTTTAGTAAATCTATTGATTGAGCGCGAAAAAAGAATAAAAACTATTCAATTAATTGAAAATGAGCGTAAATCGTTAGACATATCTGAACAAAAATTAAAATCCAATTATTCTACTATTTATTCTCAAATAAAAGAAGTTTTGTTACAGATAGTTCAAATTGATGCTAAATTAATGGATATAGTTTCAGCGAAAAAAGATTCGATTTTAAACGAACTAAAGGAAATAGATAAAATTAAGAAGATGAGCTCACAACCTAAAACAAACGAAGCAAAGATCATTGATATAAGGCAATCATAGTATGTCAAAAATAAATCCAGATTCAAATCATATTCAAAACAAGATTAATTCCTATCAAAAAGAGCGAATTTCTGAACAAAAAGATTCTTCAAATCAGCCTAGCGAAAATAAAAAAGTTTCTAAAAATAATCTAGAAAGAAGCGATAGTGTAAAATTTTCTAATAAATCTAGAGCATTCCTGGAAAATCAATCGAAATTTGAATCTAGTATAACTTCATTAAAAAATTATGCAAAAAGCTCCGATGGAAACTTTCATAATATTCACTCAAAGATTCAAAATAGCTTTTACAATTCTCCTGAATTAATTGAAGATCTAGCGGAAGCCATGGTCAAAACAGGTTTCATTTCTACTCCTAATGTCGAAAAAACATTAGATAAAAATCTATCAAAACGTTTAGAAGAAATAAAAAACAATATAAATAATGGTAAGTATTTTTCAGAGGAGGTTACTGAAAAAATTGCCAATAATATTTTTAAAGATTTATAACAATATCCTCATAATTAAATCGGAAGCTTTCTCTATTGTGAATGGCTTTCGTAAAAAAGGTATTTTTTTCAATTCAAACCCCTCTTCTTTAAATACCTTATCTGGATAGCCACTCATTAATATACATTTGATGTTTGAATTCATTTTTTGAATATTTTGTATGAGTTTTATTCCATTCATTCCTGGCATTACAATATCAGAAATTACTAGAGATAGATTACTCTTTTCTTGTTTAATTATTCTTAGAGCATCTTTTGCATTGTTTGTAATTACTGTATTGTAGTCAATGCTATCAAAAATAGCTTTTAAAATTGTAAGTAGCTCAAGATCGTCATCTACAATTAATATTTTATTATTCTTTCCGTTTTTTGGCTTACCTATCATGATATCTTTGTGAGATATTTCATTTTCCGATATAGGAAAAAATAAATCAATTGTTGTACCGTTGTTTATTTCTGATCTTATTTCTACAAAGCCATTGTGTTGCTCCATCAATCCGTAGACCATTGAGAGTCCTAACCCAGATCCTTGACCAATAGGTTTCGTTGTAAAGAAAGGTTCAAATACCTTTTGCAAAATTTCTTTATCCATACCAATGCCATTATCTTTTATTTCAATGCATACATATTTCTTATCAACGATATCATGATCTATTTTTTTTATGGAATTTTTTTTAAGGCAGTTTAGCGAAATAAACCCGTTTTTTGATCCGATAGCATAGATGGAATTAAATAAAACATTCGTTAAAATTTGTTGAAAAGCATTCGAGTCTGCTTCAATATTTAAATTATCATCAATTTCATTATTTCTGAGTTGAATATTCTCAGGTATGGTTTTTTTAATAAAATCGATCGACTGATTAATGAGCTCATTAATATTTGAACTTCTAAGATTAAGTTTTTGCTGTCTGCTAAATGCCATTAATTGTTGGACTAGATTCGCTGCTTGATCAGATTTGCTGATGATTGAGGATAGGTAATCTTTTGCAATTGAATCATCTTTAACATATGTCCTCGCTAGATCTGAAAAACCCATAATACTTGTTAAGATATTATTAAAGTCATGAGCTATTCCCCCAGCTAGCTGACCAACAAGTTCTAGCTTTTGTGATTGTTTTAGTTGATCTTCTTTTTCTTTAAGTAATTTTTTCAATTGATCTATTTGTGCTAGAAGAGCAGAGGTATCTTGTTTTTCCATATAAAACTTTGTTGAATTAGTATGAGATATTTTTCTTAAAAATAAATCATTAATTATATCAATATTAATTTTTTAATAATAGAGAACAATTAATTTTTTTTTAAATAATCCATAGTTTGAAAAAATCAAAATTTTCTTAATCATTTTCTATAAAGTTAAACAATTCTTTCATAAAGGTATTTTTTTCGTGTTCGGTTAATTTATCCTGAACTAAACCCATGAAATGTAATTTATCTTCCTGTAATTTGGCTGTTAGCTTGTTTTTAATATCAAGTTGTTTTTTTAATTCGTTCTGAATGTGTTTCAATGTCAAGGTTTGTTTAACAATACCTTTGAGAGCAAAAAGATTAAAGGGTTTTCTTAGATATGCATTAATGCCCAGTTGAAACGCTTTTTCTATAGAGGTATCCTCAACCTTACCTGTCAAAACGATTATTGATAGATTATCTGTATTTTCAAGTTTTAAATTTTCTAAAAATTCAATTCCACTCATAATAGGCATTTGCATATCAAGAATAATTAAATTAGGTTTAAAAACGCCAAGATTTTTAATTCCATCTTTGCCATTTTGCAAAGTCATTAAATGTTTAAAACCATCATTTAGTAAAGATTCTTTAATGATATTTGATATACTAATATCGTCATCTATAATCAATATATTACTATCTAGTAATTTTTTATCTAATTTAGTCATGTTTCATATTAAGATTTTATGTTTGAAACCATAAGATAATTATTCTTATGATATTATTTTAATAATTGGTATCAATAATTTGCAAAAAAATAAATAATCTTTTTAGTTTATTTTGGTTAATAAAGTAGTTTGGTATGAATTTTGTTGCCCTTATAATAGATAAATAGAAATTATGAAAAAACTTTTTAAAAAAAATAATATATCCTATTCAGATTCTAAACCTGTGCGAACTATCCCAACGTCTTCTAATCAGCAGGTAAACATACCTAATAATACCGATGATGTATCTCCAATAATCATTGATGGTAAAATAGTCGGGTTTCACTATACCTGCAAGTGCGGTGAAAAGACAGAATTTAATTTCCAATTAGACAATTAAACACATATGTCTGATTTTAGTATCACTATAAATGATAAAGGTTTATCTGCTCAATTAAATTTAGAGAGTAATGCTACAACCCCATCAAAAGAAGATATTTTAAAAAAATGCAAAGATCTGAAAATAAGTCACGGTATTGATCTTGATTTAGTTAAAGAACAATTAGAATCTTTAAGCGAGCCTGTAATTATTGCTAAATGTAAAAAACCAAAATACGAGGAAGATATTTCTTTCAAATGGGGTGTTGATCTAAAAGATATTTATAAGCCAAATATAGATGCAAATGATAATGCAGACTACAAAGATTTAAACCAGTTCATTCCGCTAGCAAAAGATCAAAAAATAGTCTCTATAAATAAACCAAACGTTAAAGAGTCAGGAATTGATATTTTTGGAAACAAAATCAATTTCCTGCCTGTAAATGCCTTTTTCCAAGTTGGGAATAACATTACTATTTCTGAAGATAAATTGTCTTTGATTGCAAATATTGATGGATGTCTTTTTATTAAGTCTGGTGTACTGCATGTTGACGATGTTTATCAAATTAGAGGTGATGTTGATTTTCATACTGGAAATATTGATTTCAATGGAGATGTAATAATCGGTGGAGATGTAAAGTCAGGGTTTCAGATAATATCTAAGGGAAATATCTATGTAAATGGAACAGTTGAATCTTCAGATCTGCAGTCAAATGAAGGCTCCATATTTATTAAAAATGGGATCCAAGGAAAAAATAATTGTTCAATAAAAGCTTTAAAAGGTTCTGTTTTCACGGGTTATGTTCAAAATGCAACAATTGAATGTGGCAATTTTTTTCATGCACAAAACTATGTTATAGATTCAAAAATTGAATCTAAAGGTATAGTAGATCTGTCTGGTGGGGATGGTATAATCAGGGGGTCTACTGTGCTATCAAAAATTATAAAATGCAATACGATAGGCTCTGAAAATTCATCTTCCTACTCAGAAGTTACATTTAACAATGAAAATGATATGAATTTACATCCTCTAAGCTCAGACCTTATTCCTTTTTTGGAAGGCATAAAAGATCGATTAATGCTTTTTCCATCTATTAAACCCGATGAAATGGAGATCATTGAAAATAAAATCACAAATTGGAAAAAAACCATTGATACAGCTTTGAAAGAATCTTTCGATTCGCCTAAAGCTATTGTTAAAAAACATTTATTTAAGAATATTAATTTTAATTTTAATGATTTAAGATTTTCATCCGAAAAAGTATATAACAATGTTGAGATTATTTTAGAAAATCAAAATTTTAAGATCGTTGAACGTTAATGAATAACAAAAATACAAAAAGTAACATTCTAATTGTTGATGATGAAAAATCAATTTTAGATGTATTAATATCTGGCCTATCGGATGATGGCTTCAAATGCTTTGCTGCATTCAATGCAAACGAAGCCTTGGATATAGTAAAACGAGAAAAAATTGATTTTTCACTTTTAGATATTCGTTTACCAGATATGTCAGGAATTGATCTTTGTTTAGAGATTAAAAGCTTAGACCCAAGTATTATAAACATAATCATGACTGGATTTCCTAGTTTTAAATCAGCTGTTGATAGTATTAGAGGGGGAGCTTACGATTATCTAGTCAAGCCTTTTAGAATTGAACAAGTTTTATCGATAATAAATAATTTTGATAAAACTAAGATTATAAATAGCTCACATCACGATAAAGACAATGAAATAACAATGCTAAAAAATGAAATTCTATCTTTAAAAGATCAAATAAGAAATCTTGATACCACTAGCGGGAAAGTCTTATCATCAAACTCACAGCATGCAAATAATAAAGGCAAGATAAAAAAAGTTGAAAAATCCTATGCGCGACAAACAAATTCTTCAAAACTATCCAAAAGAAAGATATCAAATTGAAAAATATACTCATTGTAGATGACGATAGAAGTATAAGACATATCCTAAAAGAGGCATTGTCAGGCGAAAAATTTAACACCGATATTGTTCAAGATGCTGAAAGCGCAATTAAATTAATTGAAAAAAATCCCATTGACCTTGTTATTACAGATTTGATGATGCCTGGCATTACAGGTCTAGAAATGATGGATAAGGTAAAACCTAATTATCCTGATATTGGTTTTATTTTTATGACAGCTTTTGGAACTGTTGATGTTGCAGTCGATGCGCTTAAAAAAGGAGCATTTGATTTTATAGCAAAACCTTTTTCAATTGCACAAATTGAAGCTCAAATAGATAAATATTTTAATTTTTCTGAGCTAGTCGTAGAGAACAAATCGTTAAAAAAACAAATAAAAACCCAAATAAACGATATGAAACTCATTGGTGAATCACCTGCGATGAAAGAGGTGAAAAATCAAATTGAGATGGTCGCATATAGCGATGCGCCCGTTTTTTTAATGGGTGAAAGTGGAACAGGAAAAGAATTAATTTCTGAATCTATTCATAATAGCAGCGAAAGATCAAAAAATCCATATTTGAAAGTAAATTGCGCTGCTATACCAAAAGACTTAATTGAAAGCACATTGTTTGGACATGAAAAAGGAGCATTTACTGGCGCATTAAAACAACACAAAGGTTTATTTGAAGAATCAAACTCTGGTACACTGTTATTGGATGAAATTTCAGAAATGCCTCTTTCTATGCAAACGAAGTTATTGCGTATTTTACAAGAGGGTACCTTAACAAGAGTTGGAAGCAATAAAGAAATAAAGGTTGATGTTAGGGTTTTAGCAACATCAAACAGGAAAATTTATGAAGAAATTGATAAAGGTAATTTTAGGGAAGATCTATTTTATAGATTAAATGTATTTCCAATAAATATACCCCCTTTGAGAGAACGAAAAGAGGATATACCCCTTCTTGTTAACTTTTTTATAAGCGATATCTTAAGTAAGTATAATGATGCTGATAAACCTTTAGACCAATCAGCAATGAACAAATTGATTAATTATTCTTGGCCAGGTAACATAAGAGAATTAAGGAATATTGTTGA
>CACMQQ010000017.1 GCA_902615915.1 uncultured Fidelibacterota bacterium | reverse complement strand
ATTTTTTGTCATGGTTTTAATTGAAAATTTCTTTAATGGTTAATCCTCTTTTATTAGCTATACTGACAGCGTCTTGTAATTCAGATAAACCTTTTATAGTGGCCTTTGAAACGTTCATAGCATTATTAGACCCAAAACGTTTTGTTAAAATATTTTTAATGCCCGCTTGCTCCATTACTGCACGTACTGCAGCGCCAGCAATTACCCCTGTTCCAGGAGCGGCAGGTTTCAACATCACTTTGCTTGCGCTATACCTCGAAATTATTTTATGAGGAATAGTTCCATTGATTAAATGTATTTTAATTATGTTCTGTTTAGCATTTTCCTTAGCTTTATTAATTGCAGACATTACTTCACCTGCTTTTCCCTGACCTAAGCCAACATGTCCTTTGCCATCACCCACAACGACTAAAGCGCCAAATCTAAAATTTTTACCTCTAGAAGTAACTTTTGCTACTCTTGTAACTCTTATAACAGTTTCTTCTTTTAAATCTAATTCTGCTGGATTTATCATAAAGTACCCTTTAAAACTTTAAGCCATTTTTTCTTGCTGATTCAGCAAGTGCTTTCACTCTACCATGATATGGAAAACCATTTCTATCAAAGACTATTTTTGATATTTTTTTGGTTTTTGCATTTTCTGCTATCGTTTTTCCAATAAGAACACTAACCTCGGTTTTATTTTTTAACTTCGCAACTTTACTTTTTAAGAGCTTGTCTAATGACGAAGCAGAGGTAATTGTTTTGCCCTTAAAATCATCAACTAGTTGAGCGCTCATGTTTTTGTTTGATCTGAAAACTACTAGACGATGTCTACTAGCATGTCTTACAATATTGCCTTTGCTTCTATTCCTTCTTCTTCTATTTCTAGCTTTTATGGCAGATAATTTTTTCATTAAGATCCAGACCCTCCAACTGTTTTACCTTGCTTAGAAATGACGTACTCATCCTTATATCTAATACCTTTTCCTTTATAAGGCTCCGGCTTTCTAAATGATCTAATTTTTGCAGCAACTTCACCAACTAATTGTTTGTTAATGCCATTAATTGTAATTTCAGTTTTATTGGCAGAGATGATGATTCCTTCAGGTGGTTCAAAATAAATGTCATGTGAATATCCCAACTGCAAAACAATGTATTTACCTTGATTAGAGGCTTGATAGCCAACTCCTCTTATTTCTAATTCCTTGGTAAAACCTTCTTTAGTGCCCTGCACAGCATTAAAAACTAATTGCCTAGTCGTTCCATGAAGGGCTTTGTGAGTTCTTGAATCAGTAGGTCGTTCAATCGTCAGGGTATTGTCTTCGTATTTCATCTTAAGAGATGAGTCATGGCTGACAATTAGACTTCCCTTAGGGCCATCAATAATAACAGAATTTTCTTCAAATTTGACTTTCACGTCACTTGGAATTATTATGGGATTTTTACCTATTCTTGACATTTTATTTTACCAAATATTAAATAAAACTTCTCCGCCAATACCAAATTTACTAGCAGTTCTATTGGATAATACTCCTTTTGATGTTGAAATTATTGAGACACCAAGACCATCAAGAACTCTAGGCATATCTTTACAACCCACAAAAACTCTCCTACCTGGCTTACTTACTCGATCTATTCCAGTAATCACGGATTTACCATTATGGCTATATTTTAGGAAAATCCTAATTGAATTTTTTTGGCCATCTTTAATAAATATAAAATCCTCAATATATTTTTCAGACTTTAATACAAAGGCAATTCTTTTTTTAAGAATTGACGATGGAATATCTACAAAACGCTTATCAACAGAGTTAGCGTTCCGTATTCTAGTGATCATATCTGCGATTGGGTCTGTCATGCTCATTTTAGTTTATCTCCTACCAGCTAGCTTTTGTAACACCAGGAATATCTCCTTTCAATGCCATTTCTCTAAAACATATTCTACATAAACCAAATTTTCTCATATATCCATCGGGTCTGCCACAATTAAAACACCTATTATAACCTCTTGATGAAAACTTGGGTGTTTTTTTTGATTTTACTATTAAGGATTTACGTGCCAAAACTAAGCCTCCAATAATTCTTTGTTTGTATTTGATTTTTGCCTTAAGGGAAGGCCTAAGTAAGGCAAAAGCCAATAAGCTTCATCATCTAACGTAGCGGTGGTTGATATGTTAATATCCATACCTCTTACGCTATCTATTTTATCATAATTTATTTCAGTAAAAATGATTTGTTCTTTGATGCCAAAAGAATAATTACCTCTCTTGTCAAAAGATTTAAAGGACAATCCTCTAAAGTCCCTTGTTCTTGGTAAAGCTATGGATATTAATCTTTCAAGAAAGTCATACATTCTATCACCCCGTATCGTAACCTTGCATCCAACAGGAAATCCTTTTCTAATTTTAAAATTTGATATATCTTTCTTTGATATAGTGGTAACAGGTTTTTGACCTGAGATTAAGGTCATTTCATTTACTGCGCTTTCAAGTTTTTTTGGATTATCCTTTGCGTCACCGATACCCATATTAATGGTAATATGAGATATTTTCGGGACTTGCATAGGATTCTTGTAATTAAACTTAGATATCATTTTTGGTATTATGATATCTTTGTATTTTGTTTTTAAGCTTTGTCTCATTATTAATTTTAATTTATTTGGGTACCGGTTTTATTTGATATTCTGACTTTAGAACCATCTTTTAGAATTTTATAGTTTATTCTTGTGGGCTTGCCACTTGCAACCAGCATAACATTAGAAACGTGAATAGATCCTTCTTTTTCAACAACGCCGCCTTTAGGGTTTTCTTGAGTAGGCCTAGTATGTTTTTTTATAATGTTTATTCCCTCAATAATAATTCTATTTTTTTTAGGGATTACATATAGTACTTTTCCTTCCTTGCCTTTGTGGTTACCACTAATAACTCTAACATTCATTCCCTTTGCTATATTCATTTAAATTACCTCAGGAGCCATAGAAACTATTTTCATAAAACCACTGTCTCTAAGCTCTCTAGCTATTGGACCTAAAACTCTTGTTCCCCTAGGCTCGCCTGCAGAATTAAGCAAAACAGCAGCATTATCATCAAATCTAATATATGATCCATCTTTTCTTCTAACTTCTTTTCTAGTTCTAACAATAACGGCTCTACTCACCTGACCTTTTTTTACGGTACCGTCTGGGATTGCATTTTTTACAGTTACAACAACCACATCTCCCAATGAAGCATATCTTCGCTTACTACCCCCAAGAACTTTAAAACAAAGAACTTCTCTTGCGCCCGAATTGTCAGCTACTTTTAATCTGGTTTCTTGTTGAATCATCTAATTATCCAATTTTTATTGATTCTCTAACTATTTCTATAACACGCCATCTTTTGTTTTTACTTTTCGGTCTCATTGAAGCAATTTTAACAATATCGCCTTCTTTTAGAGAAAACTTGTCACAATCAGCAAAAAATTTGGAGAATTTTTTAACATATTTTTTATATACAGGATGTGGAATCTTGCGCTCAACTCTAACAGAAACGGTTTTATTCATCTTATCACTTACAACTTCTCCAATAATAATTTGCCTTCTTCCTCTAGTCATTTGAAGCATTATCACCTCTTAAACCTAATTTAAATTCATTAAGTAATGTTTTTAGTTGTGCAATTTCTTTCTTTAAAAATTTAATTTCTAGAGGGTTTTCTATTTGTTGCATAGACTTTTGAAACCTTAAAGCTCTAAGCTTTTCATAATGTTCTGTTAGCTTTAATTCAGCTGAATTCATATCTAAATCTAATAGCTCTCTTTTTTTAATCACAATTCTCTTCTTTCAACTATTTTAGTTTTGATTGGAAGTTTATGTGATGCATTATGAAATGCTGCTTCGGCACCTTTTCGATCTACACCTTCAACTTCAAAAAGAATTCTCCCTGGCTTGATAACAGCTACCCAATATTCTGGAGAACCTTTTCCCTTTCCCATTCTCGTTTCAGCGGGTTTTTTTGTAATGGGTTTGTCTGGAAAAATTCTAATCCACATTCTCCCAATTTTTCTAACAACTCTCGTAATTGAGATTCTACATGCTTCAATTTGTCTGCTTGTAATCCACCCTGGTTCGATTGCTTTTAAACCGAAGGTACCAAAAGCTACATAATCACCACCTTTTGTCATTCCCTTTAAATTGCCTCTATGATGTCTTCTGTATTTTGTTTTTTTTGGTTCTAACATAATTACTTATTTTTTGATTTTTGTTTTTTCCCCATTACAAATCCATACTTTGATACCTAAGATTCCATATTGAGTGTGAGCTTCTGTAAGAACGTAGTCAATATCAGCTCTCAGTGTATGCAAGGGAACTCTCCCTTGAGAAAATTTTTCACTTCTAGCTATTTCTGCTCCTCCTAATCTACCGGCAATATTAATTCTAATACCTTCTGCCCCCATCCGCATTGTAGATTGGATAACTTTATTTACCACTCTACGATAGGAAACTTTTTTTTGCAGTTGATGTGCTATATTTGAACCCACAAGAGCAGCATCTAACTCTGGTCGCTTAATTTCCGAAATGTTTACCTGAACATTCATCTTGCTAGCATCTTTTGTGTCGGAATTATTTGTTAGTTGTCTGATTTCATTTTTAAGCCTATTAACCTCTTCACCGCCTTTGCCAATAACAATTCCTGGTCTTGCTGTAAAAATTGTCACGGTGACTGTTTTAGAGGTTCTGCTAATTTCTATTTTAGAAATACCTCCATTAGGTAACCTTGCAAGAAGATATTTTCTTATTTTAACATCTTCTTCTAATCCTTTAGCAAATGATTCACCTGCAAACCATGTTGACTTCCAATTTTTATTTATTTGAAGTCTAAAGCCTACTGGATGTGTTTTTTGTCCCAATTATTATCCTTTAATTTATTTCAGAAATTATAATAGTAATGTGTGAAGTAGGTTTGTTAAGTCTAGAAATTCTACCCATAGATGCAGCTCTAAATCTTTTTACATGTGGACCTCCATCGGCAAAACATTCCTTAACTAATAACTTACTTAATTCTAAATCGCTGGTTTCGTTTTTTATCTTAAAGTTTGAAACAGCAGATAAAACGATTTTTTCAATAGCAGAAGAAGCCTTTGATTTGGAAAAACGAAGATGATTTAACACTTTATCTATGGACTTACCCCTAATTGAATTCAATTCAATTCGAACTTTTCTAGGAGATTGTCTAAAATGCTTTAAAACCGCTTTTGCCTGCATCGTATTTATTTCCTATCTCCTGAGTGAAGTCTAAAGGTTCTGGTTGGAGAGAATTCGCCCAATTTATGACCAACCATATTTTCATTAATAAAAACAGGAATAAATTTATTGCCATTATGAACTGCAAAGGTATGTCCAACGAATTCAGGGGTGATCATTGATCTTCTGGACCATGTTTTGATAACATTTTTTTTACCATTTTTATTCATCTTCTCAATCTTTTTGATAAGTTTTGAATCGACGAATGGACCTTTTTTTATCGATCTTGACAAATTTATTTTCTCCTTTTGACTATTAGATTATTAGATTTTTTATTTTTCTTTCTTGTTTTAAAACCTTTTGTGGGCATTCCCCATGGAGAAACAGGGTGCCTACCGCCAGATGATTTACCTTCCCCGCCACCATGAGGATGATCTACCGGGTTCATAACTACACCTCTTACCTTTGGTCTCTTACCAAGCCATCTTGATCTGCCAGCTTTACCGGAAACTATGTTTTCATGTGATTTGTTACCAACTTCACCAATTGTTGCAAAACAGTTGGATGGTACTCTACGAATTTCACCAGATGGAAGCTTTAAAGAAGTAAAGCCATCATCGTGTGCCATAATTTGAGCTCCCGTACCTGCGCTTCTAACCATCTGACCACCTTTTTTAGGTTTAATTTCAATGTTATGAACAAAAGTCCCTGTTGCAATATTGCCAACACTCATTGCGTTTCCAATATTTAACGGAGCATTATGAGATGATATGACTCTATCATCAATATTTAATCCTTGCGGTGCTAAAATATATCTTTTTGCACCATCATCATAAAAAAGAAGAGCAATATTGGCTGATCGGTTGGGATCGTATTCTATAAACTTAACGCTTGCAGGTATATCATATTTATCCCTTTTAAAGTCTATTAATCTGTATCTTCTTCTATGTCCACCGCCTCTTCTTCTGACTGTAATTCTTCCATTATTGTTTCTGCCACCTGATTTTCTCAATGAAACGGTTAAACTTTTTTCAGGAGTTGAGCGATTAATTTCTTCAAAGTTAGATCTTGAAGCAAATCTACTACCCGGAGTAACTGGTTTTAATTGCCTAACAGACATTAACTTTCACTAACTCCTTCAAGCAAATCTATAGAAAAATCTTTTTTTAGAGTTACAATCGCCTTTTTCCAAGAGCTTGTATATCCGGATGTCCTTATTGTTTTTCCTCCACTCCTAACAGTCATTGTTTTTTGTTTACCACTAAGATTCATTGTAGAAACTTTTAGGACCTGAACATTAAATTTTTTTTCAACTGCTTTTTTAATCTCAATTTTGTTTGTTTTTTTTGTAACTTGAAAAGCATATTTTCTTTCAGACTCTTCAAGCCTACTCATTTTCTCTGTTAATAGAGGGCGTATTATAATATCTGCACTATTTTCCATTATTTAAACCCAATGATAAATTAAGATTTACTAATGCAGACTTTTCCATCAATATTGAATCACAATCAATTATGTCATATGTGCTTACTGACAAAACATTTACTGTATATACATTTTTTAAATTTCTAGCAGATAAAACCAGATTGTCATTTGGTTTGCTATAAACTACAGTTACTTTATTTTTTTCTATTTTAAGATCAGACAGGAATTTTTTAAACTGCTTCGTAGAAGGAACTTCTAAATTAATCGAGCTAAAAACAAAAATATTATTATTTTTAAAATGATATGAAAGGACTGACCTTCTGGCAAGATTTCTCATTTTTTTCGGCATTTTTACAGAATAGTTATATGGCTGGGGTCCAAAAACTGTCCCGCCACCTTTCCATAAAGGCGACCTTATCGTGCCAGCTCTTGCTCCGCCTCTGCCTTTTTGCTTAAACGGTTTTTTGCCTCCTCCTCTTACTTTTGATCTATTCTTTGATGAGCGAGTACCCTGTCTAAGATTTGTAAGTTCTGTGTTAACTGCTTGATTTACAACATTTATATTGGGTTCAATGCCAAAAACAAATTTATCGACTTCAACTGAAGAGTCTTTAGAGCCATCTTGGGTGTGAATATTAAGTTTCATAAAATTATTTTGTAATACGCACTATAGAGTTATTAGCTCCAGGCGCAGCACCTTTCATAAGCAAAAGGTTGTTTTCGATGTTAATAGAGACGATTTCTAAATTTCTGACAGTTTTATACTTGTTACCATATTGTCCAGCCATTTTGATTCCTTTAAAAACTCTTGAGGGGTCTGAAGCCTGACCGATTGATCCAGGCGACCTTGGGTGCTCTCTTTGACCATGTGTTTTTGGGCCACCACCAAAACCGTGTCTTTTCATCACTCCAGAAAAACCTCTACCTTTTGTTATGCCTCTGATATCAACGAACTCACCTTTTTTAAAAATTGACACACTAAACATTTGTCCTTTTTTATATTCAAAATTTTTAACAGGTTTAAACTCTGCTAAATATTTTTTAGGAGTAATATTAGCTTTTTTGAAATGTCCAAACTGTGGATTATTAACATGTTTTTCGTTTACATCTTCAAAACCAGCTTGTATTGAAAAATAACCATCAATCTGACTTGTTTTGACTTGAGTTACAAAACAGGGACCCGCTTTAAAGACTGTAACAGGGACTAAATACCCTTCTGAGTCAAAAATTTGTGTCATCCCAATTTTTTTTCCCAATAAACCACGCATGATTATACCTTGATTTCGATGTCAACTCCAGCAGGCAGATCTAACTTCATTAATGCTTCTACTGTTTTGGGAGTTGAGTTCAAAATATCAATTAAACGCTTGTGAATTTTTGTTTGAAATTGCTCTCTAGATTTTTTATCAACAAATGGCGAGCGTAAAACAGTGTAAATGGTTCTGCGGGTTGGTAGAGGTATGGGTCCAGAGATAAAAGCGCCAGTAGATTTAGCAGTTTTAACAATTTTTTCAGTTGATTTATCGATCAATGAATGATCATATGCCTTTAAGCTAATTCTTATGGTTTGTTTTGCCATAGCTATTTTTCTTTACCTTGAACTTTTTCAATTATTTCGTCTCTGATAGAAGATGGTACCTGCTTGAAGTTTGAAAACTCCATGTGAAAAACAGCACGACCTTGAGTGATGGATCTTAAATCAGTAGCATAGCCAAACATTCTTGAAAGAGGAACAATAGCATTCAAAACATGGGCGTCTTTTCTTTGTCCCATGCTATCTATATTGCCTCTTCTGGAATTAATATCACCCATAACATCACCTAAATATTCTTCAGGAACAACTACTTCTACCTTCATCATTGGTTCCATAATTATAGGACCTGCTTTTTTACATGCTTCCTGAATTGCCATTGAGCCAGCTATTTTGAATGCCATTTCTGATGAATCAACATCGTGATATGAACCGAACACTAACTCAACTCTAACATCTTCAATAGGATACCCTGCAAGCACTCCATTTCGCAATGCATCTTTAATTCCTTCGCTAACTGATGGAATGTATTCCCTAGGAATTACACCCCCGACAATTTTATTATCAAAATGATAACCTTTGCCATCTTCATTGGGCTCGACGTTTATTACTACATGTCCATATTGACCTCGACCACCGGATTGCCTTGCAAATTTTACATCAATTTTTTCCACTCTTTTAGTAATAGCTTCTGCATAGGCAACTTGAGGGGTGCCAACGTTAGCTTTGACCTTGAACTCTCGAAGCAGTCTATCAACTAAAACCTCAAGATGAAGCTCTCCCATTCCAGCAATGATTGTTTGTCCCGTTTCTGGATGTATAGATACTTTGAAGGTAGGATCTTCTTCAGATAGCTTTGCTAATCCTTTAGATAGAGAATCCTGGTCAGCTTTTGTAGCAGGCTCAACGGATACCTCAACAACTGGCTCTGGAAATTCCATAGATTCAAGCAGAATTTCCTTTTTTTCTTCAGATAGCGTATGACCAGTATTGGTATTTTTTAGACCAACAGCAGCTACAATTTCTCCAGCAGAAACAATATCTAATTCTTCACGCTTGTTCGCATGCATCAATAAAATCCTACTTATCCTTTCACGCTTACCTGTATTAGGATTCACAACGTATGAACCAGCGCTTAATTTTCCAGAATATACTCTTACAAAAGTTAATTTTCCAACATAAGGGTCGGTCATAACTTTGAATGCAAGTGCGCTGAATGGCTCGTCTTCAGATGGACTTCTAGACAACTGTATATCGTTGTTATTAGGGTCAAAGCCGCTAATTGAACCAATGTCTACTGGTGATGGCAAAAAATCATTAACTGCATCAAGTAAGCGCTGAACTCCTTTATTTTTAAATGCAGAACCGCACAGTGTAGGTATGAAAACATTTTTAATACACCCATCTCTAATAGCTTTTTTTATTTCAACATCGGATAGAGGCTGTTCAGCTAAATATTTTTCTAACAAATTTTCATCGTGACTGGCAATTTCTTCTACTAGGTGATTTCTCCATTTTTCAGCTTGATCTTTCATATCATCAGGAATTTCAGCAATTTCAAAATGCGCACCCAAAGAACTATCATTATAAAGAATAGCTTTCATACTAATTAAATCAATTATTCCAGTAAAGATATCTCCAGAGCCAATTGGCAATACTATTGGAAGCGGATTTGCACCTAGTCTTTCCTTTATCATTTCAAGAACATTATAATAATCAGCGCCTGTCCTATCCATTTTATTTACAAATGCAATTCTTGGAACGTTATACTTATCTGCTTGCCTCCATACAGTTTCACTTTGAGGTTCAACACCACCCACGGCGCAAAAAACAGCACACGAACCATCAAGAACTCTAAGTGATCTTTCAACTTCTACGGTAAAATCTACATGACCTGGGGTATCTATAATATTAATTCTGTGATCGTTCCAAATAGCTGTAGTTGCAGCGGATGTAATTGTAATACCTCTTTCTTTCTCTTGCTCCATCCAATCCATTGTGGCACCACCATCGTGCACTTCACCAATCTTATGAGTCCTTCCAGTATAAAATAATACACGTTCAGTTAGTGTAGTTTTTCCTGCATCAATGTGAGCCATTATACCAATATTTCTAACTTTTTCTAAGGAAATCTTCTTCATAATTACTACCTGAAATGAGCGAAGGCTCTATTTGCTTCTGCCATTCTGTGGACATCTTCTTTCTTTTTTATCGCACCACCTTCATTATTAGCAGCGGAAATAAATTCCGTTGCTAATCTTTCTGACATTGATTTCCCAGATCGTCCTTTAGCAGAAGAAATAATCCACTTTGAAGCTAAAAAGAATTGTCTATTTTTTGGAACTTCAATGGGAACTTGATAATTAGCTCCTCCTATTCTTCTTGTTTTAACTTCTAGAAGTGGAGAGGCATTTTTAATTGCAATATCAAAGATATCGGTACCATCTTTTTTTGTCTTAGATTTGATGATATTCATAGCTTCGTAAAAAATCTTTTCTGAAACCCCTTTTTTCCCATTGTGCAAAATATAATTAATAAATTTTGCGATACTTAAACTGTTAAATAGCGGATCAGGTAAAATTTGTCTTTTTTCTGGTCTTCTTCTTCTCATGAAACATTAAGTTAGGATTTTGATTTTTTAGCGCCATATCGCGATCTACTAGTTTTTCTATCAGAAACACCAGAAGTATCATGCGATCCTCTAACAATATGATATCTTACACCAGGTAAATCCTTGACACGGCCACCTTCAATTAAGACAATTGAATGTTCTTGAAGATTGTGACCTTCGCCAGGAATGTAAGCAGTAACCTCCATACCATTAGTAAGCCTAACTCTTGCAACTTTCCTTAACGCAGAGTTTGGCTTTTTTGGAGTAGTTGTATAAACTCTTGTACAAACACCTCTTTTTTGAGGGTTACCTTTCAATGCAGGACTAGCATTTTTCTTTTTTGCTCTTATCCTGCCTTTTCTTATTAATTGGTTTATCGTCGGCATAAATTTTCCATTAAAGCCTGCAAAATTACATTAAAATAAATCACAACAGCAATTGGTTTTATTTTTTGATATTATTTTGATTGAGCATAATCATCTATTTCTTTAGTTTTATCAGAGTTTACTTCAGAGTCATTAGTTTGATTATTTATTTCAGGGATGAAAATGTTCTTTAAATGCGGAGAACCTGAACCTGCAGGTATTAATCTTCCAACTGCAACATTTTCTTTTAAACCTCTTAAATAGTCTGTTTTGCCTGAGGTTGAAGCATCAGTTAAAACTCTAGTTGTTTCTTGAAATGAAGCTGCAGAAATGAAACTTTCAGTGTTTAATGATGCCTGTGTAATTCCCATAAGAAGAGGATTAAAAGTTGCAGGTTTCGTTTTTCTGGATTTTGCTACCTTTTTTCCTTCTTCTTTCAATGATTTATTAATTTCTAAAAACTCTTTTTTATCAATTAATACTTCTTCTTCCAGCTCTGAGTCCCCAGCATCTGTTACGAAAACCATTTTTTGTAATTTACCGTTCATCTCAAAAAACTCAGCTCTATTAATTCTATCCTTAGGTAAAAAGTTTGTATCTCCAACATCATCTATGCTGACTTTTTGCATCATTTGTCTAACGATGACTTCGATATGTTTGTCATCGATTTTAACACCTTGCAAACGATAAACTTCCTGAATTTGATTAACTAAATATTCTCTAACTTTATTTGGTCCTAAGATTTTTAAAATATCTACAGGTGAAATACTTCCTTCACATAATGATGTGCCTGCAGTAATTTTATCACCTTCGTGAACAACAACATGCTTTCCATAAGGGATAGAGTAGTTTTTTAATTCTCCATCAACACCTTCTACCTGAATTTTTCTTACTCCACGCTTTGTTTCGCCAAATTTCACTAAGCCATCTATTTCAGAAACAACAGCCGGATCAACTGGTTTCCTAGCTTCAAATAATTCTGTAACTCGTGGCAATCCACCTGTAATGTCTCTTGACTTTCCGATCGCTCTAGGTATTTTAACTAATGTTTGGCCTCTAGATACTTTATCCCCTGCCCTAACAACGAGATTTGCTGTAACAGGTAAAATTGTACCACCTGCAAGAATTGAACCATCTTTGTCAACAATTTCAACATGAGGACTTAAATTTCTGTCTTTTGATTCAACAATAACCATTTGTTTTTTTCCACCCTCAACAGCTTCAACTTGAAAGGTTTCATTTTCTATAAAGTCCTTAAGCTCCACAAAGCCACTTTTCCTTGCAAGGATAACATCTGTATATGGATCCCATTGAAAAAGTATTGTACCGGCCTCAACTTTTTCTCCATCCTCAACATTTAAATTTGCCCCATAAGGTACATTAAATTCATTTGTTATTATATTTTTGGAATCAATAATAGATATTTTTGAGTGTCTAACCATACACCTAGCAACTTTTATTCCTGATTCATCTTTTGCTTCAGCAGTTTCAAGGTTTTCAGAGTATTTAACTATTCCTGCTCTTTTTGTTTGCATTTCAGATTGTTCAATAATTCTTGTAGCTGTTCCACCGATATGAAATGTTCTAAGTGTAAGCTGTGTTCCAGGCTCTCCAATACTTTGAGCAGCTTGGATACCTACAGAAGTTCCAAGATCTACCAATTTATGAGATGATGGATTCCAGCCATAACATTTAGCACAAACTCCTCGCAATGACTCGCATGTCAATACAGATCTTATTCTAATTGATTCTACGTTACTGTCTGAAATAATTTTAGCTTCATTATCCTTTATCATAGTCCCTGCTTTTACTAAAACTTTTCCGTCTTCTATGAAATCTTCCAATGTAGTTCTACCTAAAATTCTTTCAGATAATGGCTCTATTATGTCTTCTCCTTCTTTCAAATCTTGGGCAAGAATTCCATTGATGGTTCCACAATCCAATTCAGAAATCACAACGTCTTGCGCAACATCGACTAGCCTTCGGGTTAAATAACCTGCGTCCGCAGTCTTTAAAGCTGTATCAGCTAATCCTTTCCTAGCTCCATGGGTTGAAATAAAATATTCTTGTACGGAAAGACCTTCTTTAAAATTAGAAGTTATGGGAGATTCGATGATCTCACCCTTACCGCCAGTCATAGATTTTTGAGGTTTTGCCATTAGCCCTCTCATACCAGCCAATTGCTTAATTTGATCTTGAGAACCCCTGGCGCCTGAATCTGCCATCATGTAAACTGGGTTGAAACCATCCTTATTTGTTTTCATGCTTTCCATCATTGTTGCAGCTACATCATTAGTGGCATGTGTCCAAATATCAATAACTTTATTATACCTTTCACCATCAGTTAAAATATGCCTTTTAAACTTGTCTTGTATAGAATCGACTTCTGCTTGAGCTTTATCTATTATTTGATTTTTGCGATCAGGAATTAAAATGTCACTGACAGCAATGGACAATCCTGCTTTGGTGGCATATTCAAATCCCAAATTCTTTAGATTATCTAAAAAAACTACAGTTTTCTTATTCCCTGCAATTAAGTAAGTGTCGTTTACTAGCTTGCTCAATCTGCTTTTATCAATTGTATCATCAATATAATCTACTTCTTCAGGTAAAATTGAATTAATAATTACTCTTCCAACAGTAGTATTTTTGTACCATTTGCCCTTCAAGCGAAAATTAATTATTGAGTTTATCTCAACAATTTTATTTTCATAAGCAATCACAACTTCTTCATAGGAGCTAAATGATTTTCCTTCTCCTTTGCAACCCTTTTTACTGATTGTTAAGTAATAAGTACCAAGAACCATATCTTGCGATGGAAGTGCTAATGGCTTTCCATTAGCTGGGTGTAGTATGTTATGACTCGATAGCATCAAAAGACGGGCTTCCATTTGAGCCGCGACTGACAATGGGACATGGACAGCCATCTGATCACCATCAAAATCTGCATTAAAAGCAGAGCAACAAAGAGGGTGAAGTCTTATGGCTTTTCCATCTACTAAAACCGGTTGAAAAGCCTGTATGCCTAGACGATGTAGGGTTGGGGCTCTGTTTAATAGCACAGGATGGTCTTGAACTACATATTCTAAAACCTTATATACGATTGGCTCTTTTTCTTCAATCATGATCTTTGCACTTCTCGGTGTCTGAACATAACCTCTATTCATTAGTTCGCTTATCATATGAGGTTTAAAAAGTTCAAGGGCCATATTTTTAGGCAAACCGCATTCATGCAATTTTAATTCTGGGCCAACAACAATAACTGAACGACCAGAGTAGTCTACTCTTTTTCCAAGAAGAT
Organism: uncultured Fidelibacterota bacterium; assembly: GCA_902615915.1. Classification (GTDB taxonomy): domain Bacteria; phylum Fidelibacterota; class Marinisomatia; order Marinisomatales; family TCS55; genus TMED144. The sequence continues at coordinate 5,485 of CACMQQ010000017.1, read as the reverse complement.
TCTGTCTGAAGCGACCGGTTTTACCTCGAATCATATCTGAGATAGACTTTAAAGGTCGCCGAGTTCCACTTCTTATAGCGGTTTTTCTCCTGCTATTATCAAATAAAGCATCAACAGATTCTTGGAGCATTCTTTTTTCGTTTCGCAGAATAACGTCAGGTGCTTTAATCTCCATTAGCTGTTTTAATCGATTATTTCTAATAATAATTCTTCTGTATAAATCGTTTAAATCGCTAGCAGCAAATCTTCCTCCATCTAAAGGGACTAGAGGTCTAAGTTCTGGTGGGATTACTGGCAAGATAGAAACTACCATCCATTCAGGTTTGTTCATTTTTTTTATTGATGATAAATCCACCAAGAATGTTTTAACAACTTTCAATCTTTTAAGCGCTTCATCTCTTTTTTGTTTTGATTTTACATTTTTTAAAGTGTCTTCTAATTCTCTTCTTAACTCAACTAAATTCATCCTAGAAAGCATTTCTTTTAGAGCTTCGCCACCCATAGCAGCATAGAAAAAATCATCATTGTCTCTTTCTTCTTCAGAAACTGCGTCAAATCCAAATTTCCTCTCAAGCTCAAGAAATTCTAATTCATCTATGATTTCAAATTGCATTCTTTCACTTTTTCCAGGCTCAATAATTAGAAATTTTTCATAGTATACAATTTTTTCTAAATCTTTTGTTGATATGCCAGCCAAATAACTAAGCTTGGATGGAATAGATCTTAAATACCAAATGTGAACAACTGGAACAGCAAGAGTAATATGCCCCATTCTATCTCTTCTCACTTTTTTTCTAGTAACTTCTACACCGCAACGGTCGCAAATGATTCCTCTATATCTTATTCCCTTATATTTGCCACAATGACACTCGTAATCTTTTACGGGACCAAAAATTTTTTCACAAAAAAGTCCATCTTTTTCGGGCTTGTAGGACCTGTAATTGATTGTTTCTGGCTTTAAAATTTCACCATAAGATTTTTGTAAGATACTTTCAGGTGATGCTAGTCCAATCGTTATTGATGAAAACCCTTTTGATGTATCTAATTTATTGTTCTGTATAAATGTCAAAATATTACTCCGTTAATCTAATTCTATGTCTAGAGCTAATCCTTGTAGCTCTTTTATGAGGACGTTAAATGATTCAGGTACTCCAAACTCAGGTAAATCCTCACCTTTAACTATTGCGTTATAAACTTTAGACCTACCTTCAACATCGTCAGATTTTACAGTAAGGATCTCTTGAAGCGTATGAGCTGCTCCATATGCTTCCAGTGCCCAACATTCCATTTCGCCAAATCTTTGTCCTCCAAATTGGGCTTTTCCTCCTAATGGCTGTTGTGTGACCAAAGAATAAGGACCTGTAGATCTGGCATGCATTTTATCATCAACCATATGGCTTAATTTCATCATATAAATATTCCCAACAGTTACTGGGTTTTCCAGCCTTTCTCCAGTTCTTCCATCAATTAATACAGTTTTTCCAGTCAGAGGTAAATTAGCTTTTTTTAATTCTTCTTCAACCTCGCTTGGTTTGCATCCATTGAAAACTGGAGTGGCATACTTTACACCTAATTTTTCTCCAGCCCACCCCAACATGGTTTCATAAAGCTGACCTAAATTCATTCTTGAAGGCACTCCCAAAGGATTCAAAATGACATCGATTGGTGTACCATCCTCTAAAAAGGGCATGTCTTCTTCTGGTACAACAGTTGCAACAATGCCTTTGTTACCATGCCTTCCTGCCATCTTGTCGCCAACTTGTATCTTTCTTTTATTTGCAATATCAACTTTTGCTAGTTTTAATATTCCAGGCTGTAGCTCATCTCCGATTCTAAGTTTAAATACTTCCTTCTCTAAAGTTTCCTCAATTATTCGCCATTCTTTCCAAAAAGATCGCCAAACTGCTTTAATTTTTTTCCAAACATTTTTGTTTTCGACCCATGAAATTGACTGGTCGAATCTTTCTAAATTAAACGATGAAAGCCTTTTAGTGGTAAGTTTAGTGCCTTTTTTTATTAAAGTTCGGCTTGAAGAGACGTCTCTTATACCAAACGAAATTTCATCTTTAAGTAAATCTAATAATTTTATATCTCTCGAGTCTTTTAGTTCTTTCTTATCAACAGTTGATTTCTTTTGTAAATTTATTATATTTTTTTTCTCTTCAGCTCTGGCAGATTTGCTTCTTTTTTCAAAAAGTTTTGTGCCGATAACTACGCCATTAATTCCTGGCTCAGCTCTTTTTGATGCATCTTTAACTTCGCCAGCTTTTTCTCCGAAAATTGCTCTTAACAATTTTTCCTCAGGTGTTGGATCACTTTCACCTTTAGGGGTAACCTTACCAATCAAAATATCACTGTCTTCAACTTTAGCTCCAACTCTGATAATGCCTCTTTCATCAAGCTCTTTTGTTGCATCCTCTCCAACATTTGGTATTTCAGGAGTTAATTCCTCTTCACCTCTTTTGGTATCTCTCACTTCGAGCTCTATTTCATTTACATGAACACTAGTGAAAAGATCATCTTTTACCAACCTCTCGCTTAAAACTATTGCATCCTCAAAATTGTATCCTCTCCATGGCATAAAAGCAACTTTCACATTCTTTCCTAATGCCAGTACTCCATTTTTTGTTGATGTTCCATCTGCAATTGGCTGTCCTTTGATAACTTTGTCACCCTCTTTAACTATTGGTCTTTGGTTTTGAGAGGTATTTTGATTAGTTCTTTTATATTTACGCAAATGAATTGTTATCAGATTTTCATCTTCAACTAAAGTTAAATCTTCAGGGACATCGTAAGTTCTGATGACAATTTTTTCAGAGTCAACATAGTAAATTCTACCATTAACGGGAGACGTAACTGCTGCTCTTGAGTCAGCGGCCACTTTTGCTTCGAGTCCGGTTCCAACTATTGGATCATCAGGATCCATCAAAGGAACACTCTGTCTTTGCATGTTAGAACCCATTAATGCTCTATTTGCATCGTCATGCTCTAAAAATGGAATGAGAGATGCAGCAACAGACAATATTTGATTTGGGGCAACGTCTGTATATTGAACCATATCAGGGGTGACAATAGGAAAGTCTCCTTTAATTCTAGCTCTAATGTGATCATTGGTTAACATTTTATTTTTATTAGTCTCTTCATCAGATTGTGCAATCATAACTCTATCTTCATCATCCGCAGACAAATATTCGATCTTATTTGTTGTGAAAGCAGAGCCATTTTTAACATTAACCTTTCTGTAAGGAGCTTCAATAAATCCATGCCTATTTACTTTAGCCAATAGGGCAAGTGAAGATATCAAACCGATGTTTGGCCCTTCTGGGGTTTCAATTGGACACAATCTGCCGTAATGAGTGTAGTGAACATCTCTAACTTCAAAACCTGCTCGCTCCCGAGTCAAGCCCCCAGGGCCAAGAGCAGAGATTCTCCTTTTATGAGTGACTTCTGCAAGAGGGTTTGTTTGATCACCAAATTGAGACAGCTGGCTAGTTCCAAAAAAAGTATTGATAACTGTTGTAACAACTCTTGAGTTAATTAAATCTTGTGGGGTAATTGATTCCTGCTCCCTCAAATTCATTCTTTCATAAATTGTTCTTAACATTCTGCTCAAAGCTACTGAAAATTGGTTAGTCAATTGTTCACCGATAGATTTTACTCTTCTATTGCCAAGATGGTCAATATCGTCTGAACCTCTTTCGCCTTTTCTCATTTCAACTAAAAAATTGACAACTTGAGTAATGTCATCCATGGTTAGAACCGTATCTTCAACAGGCACCTTAAGACCAAATTGTTGATTTAAACGATATCTTCCAACTTCACCTAAATCATATTTTTTTGGATTGAAAAAAATTCTTTCAATAAATTTCTGGGCTGTCTCTAAATTTGGAGGCTCTCCTGACCTCAATAATTGATAAACTATGTTCAGCGCTTCTTCTGTGTTTTTACTAGGGTCTTTTACCATAGTATTCCATAGCATCATCGAATGAAAATTTTTATTTGTATTTACTAGATCAAGTGTTTTAATCTTAGCTTTTCTAAGTTCATCTATTGAAGGTTTGTCAAGCTCGAAACCGCCTTCAATGAAAATTTCACCGGTGTTTTCATCAATTACATCTTCAACAATGGTTGAACCAATATAATTAAAAATATTTTTAGATTTTAAACTGATGGTCTCTATGCAATTAAAAGCTCTAAATATATCGGCATTTGTTGAATAACCTAGAGTGCGCAATAACATTGTTACAGGAAATTTTCTTCTTCGATCGATTATCGAAAAAATGCAGTCATTAATATCTGTGGTAAAATCTACCCAAGAACCTCTAAATGGAATAATCCTGGCTTGAAACAACTTAGTTCCATTAGGATGCACACTGGCATCAAAGAATACTCCCGGTGAACGCTGTAGTTGAGATACAATTACCCTTTCAGCTCCATTTATTACAAAAGTGCCCTTATTTGTCATGTAAGGGACATTTCCAAAATAAACTTCTTGCTCTATAGATTGATCGTATTTGTTTCTATCATCTTCGTTCGTTATATGGAGAACTAATCTAACTTTAAGAGGCACCGAGTATGTTAATCCCCTGTCCATACATTCTTCAGGTGTATACTTTGCAAGACCCAAAAAATAACTTTTATATTCTAAGATATAATTTTTATGAGAATCCTCGACCGGAAAAACATTTTGAAAAACTTCTTCTAGGCCTGTTTTGAGTCTTTCGTCCTCAGGTGTATTTTCTTGAATAAATGATTCAAATGCCTCTATTTGCACAGCAAGTAAATCAGGAAAAGTGATTTCAGATTTAATTTTTTCAAAAGAAATAAGTGGACTTTTATTATTTAAAGTCAATTGTACCTCCAATTAGATGAGACAGTTTTAACAATAGTAATTTTTGTTAAAAATAAAAAATGAACTACTTAAGCTCTACAGAAGCACCAGCTTCTTCAAGCTGAGTCTTTAAATCATCAGCTTCGGCTTTTGAAACTCCTTCTTTAATAGCTTTTGGAGCATTATCAACCAACTCTTTGGCTTCTTTAAGACCTAAACTTGTAATGCTTCTTACTACTTTAATAACATTGATTTTTGACGATCCTGCTGAGGTTAGCATAACATTGAATTCATCTTTTTCTTCTGCGGGTGAATCACCAGCAACTGGGCCAGCAGCAACAGCAGCAACAGGTGCAGCAGCTGTTACGCCAAATTTCTCTTCAATTTCACTGATAAGCTCTGAAATTTCAACCATATTAGCTTTTTCTAAATAACTCATTACATCAGCTCTAGTTGTATCGGCCATTTAATTTCTCCTTTGTTTTAATCTTTTTTATCTTTTAACTGGTTTAAAATATTTACAAAATCATGCATTGGGCTTTTAACAGTTAATGCAAATTTTAGCATTGAACTACCAAGAAGCATAACCAATTTTGACAATAACTCTTCCTTGGAGGGTAAATTTGCTATTTTATCAAACTGCTTACCATCGAG
>CACMQQ010000016.1 GCA_902615915.1 uncultured Fidelibacterota bacterium | reverse complement strand
TCATTAGTTTTTTCGGGCCAGGATCTTGCAGGAAATATTGCAACCGATGTTAGCGTAACAAATATTATATTTGATTCATCCCCACCAAGCATGGTAATAAATAGTCCACAGTCAAATGGCTTTTACAATATCTTAAATCTCGATTTCAGCGTAGATGAGGACTTAAAGAGTGCAACTGTACTTTTAGAGAGCAAAGGAGGTTTGTCTGACCCATTGAGCCCTCATAAGATAGAATTGGAAGGAGAATATCTTAATAAAGGTACTCACAAAGATATATATTTGGATCAATTGTCCACGCTAACTAGCAATTCTATCTATGACATAAGTATCAATGCTGTTGATATTGCAGGCAATGAGGGATCTTCCGAGTTAATAATTAAATCAACTTATGACAATATTCCTCCTGAGCTTTTAATAACTGACCCTGAGTCTGAATCCTCTATAAATATTCCTGCTCTTGGATTGAGGACGAATGAGATCCTATCAAATGCATCAATCGATTGGAGCTGGGCTGAAGGGGAGGATGATCCAGTAAAAAATCACCGATCTGAACTGCTTGGCGCACAATTACAGGAAGGTGTTTACCCTGATGTCAAATTCAATCCTTCACCTAAATTAACCTCCAATGCATGGTACGATGTTACATTTAATGGTACAGATCGTGCAGGCAACAATGCATCCTTTTCACTAGGTAGATTGTATTTTGATAACCTTCCAGCTGTTTTGACATCGGATTATCCCGCTAGCAATGCTTTCATTAATACAGCTGAGCTTAGTTATACTTCCAATGAAGTGCTAGGGTCTGGCTCGATTGAATGGAAGCCCAAAGATGGAAGCCCATCTATTTCAATAGAATTATCTCCCACTGAATTGACACAAAATAAATTTAAAAAAGGGCTTTTATCTAATCAGATTGACCTTCAAGATGGACTGGTCTATGATTTGATATTTAATGCAACTGATTTAGCAGGTAATGAAGTATCTACAAATATTGGGACAAACATCCAGTATGATATCTCGAAGCCTAAATTTACGCAAGTAACACCTATAACTAGCGCTAGGATCAATACCCAATTAGTAAAATGGACAGTCGATGAAGATCTTTCATCTGGTAAGTATACATGGATACACATGGGAGGTTCGGCAGATCCATCCGCGCCACATGAATATACCCTTACTCCTCAAATTTTATCTAAAGGTACCTATGATAATAGCACATTGCCTGATTTACAGTTGATTGAAAATGCCATGTATAGAATAACGTTGGAGGGCACAGATTTAGCAGGAAATACCGGAAAGAAGTTTATCATGAGCATTGTTTATGATGATGTTGCACCCAAGCTCGGCATAAAGTACCCAGAGCCTAACACAGTTGTTAATAATTTGAATTTTGCATATTTCTTGTCCGAGCAGCTTGGAAAAGGGCAATTTATCTACACGCAAATAGGTGGCGAGCAAGACCCTAATTCACCCATTGTTCTAAGCTTAAGTGAATCAGAATTGGAAAAAATGATTGATGTGCCAAGATTACCTACCAATCCTCCTGTTTTAAAAGATGGTTCAATTTACAATATCAAATTTGTAGGAGAGGATCTTGCTACTAACAAAACTGAATCTGATGTGGTTGAGAACGTTCGTTATGATATAACAAGGCCAAAAATCAGCATATCTTACCCATCAGGAAATACGTTTTTCTTGGGCACTGAAATTGGAATGGAAGTAAGTGAAGATCTGTTGGAAGCTGTATTGATTTGGACAAGAACGGGAGGGTTGCCTGATGATGGATCGCCACACAGAATGCCTTTGTCAGATGATTTACTCAAAAAAGGTACATATCAAGATGCGCCATTTCCCATAAATGAGTCACTCAATACAAGCGCGATTTATACATTGTCTGTTGAAGGTAAGGATTTTGCGGAAAATGATGTGGAGCCGGTCAGTATTCAATCAGTTGAATACATTCGAGACATGTCAGGAAAATGGTACTATAGGGGCGCAATTATTGAAGTAGTGTGGGTTTTTGAACCAGATGATTCTGGTACCTCTGGTAATTTTATGCAAGGATTGTCTTTAGGTACTAAAATTAGCGATGAAGAAAAAGGCACCTATAGTATAGATTTTTCATCAAAGCCATTTGTATTGAAAGTAGTTATGGAAAATCCTGACAAAAACAGGGTTAGCTTACTTGAGTTTGTTAATAACAACAAAATCAGGGTTGTTACAGGAGAGACAAAGCCAAAAAATATGACGGATGGAGAGGTTATGGAATATGAATGGAGAGAAGAGTGATTAATGCAATGAATATTCATTAAATCATTATAAATTCATCGCCAGCTAATTATAGTTATATATAAGGAAAATCCAATGGCAAAGAAACAGAAAAGTTTTGCAGAAAAAGCATCCTCAAAAGGTGGCAAGGACCTAGTTTATGTAAAATATGTAAAAAGTGTTCCTTCGGAAAAAGAAGGATATTGGAGATTTAACGAAAGTATGGTAGCAATGGAAAAAGGTTCTAGCTTAGATGCCGCACTTAAAGAAATGGAAGATGCTGCAAATTTAGTTGACATAGAATTGCCTACTGCCGAGGAAGCACCCGCACAAGAGGCAGCTGAAGCACCCGCTAAGGAAGAATCTGCCGAGGAAGCACCCGCACAAGAAGATAGTAAAGATAAATCTTCGTAGTCTTCTAAATAATTATTTTATTTTTTTTGGAGAGGTGGCCGAGTGGTTTAAGGCGCTCGCCTGGAACGCGAGTTGGGTTCACGCCCTCGCAGGTTCGAATCCTGTCCTCTCCGCAAAGCGTGTTATTGTTTCTTCAAAATTTATGAACATTTTTACTTTTACAAGGTTTAAAAAATATGAAAAAAATTAAAGCCTTAATGATTAATCACCCTGTTGCTAGTTGCGTGTTAATTTTCCCTTTCGTTTTCATTGCAACTTTTGCTCTATTCTCCCTTTTTTTTGAAATTATTCTACCTTTTATTTTCAGTATTTGGTTAACTGGGTTTATATATAGCTTGATCACTCAGTCTGGCACTAATAGATCAAATAATATTAATATTTGGAGATTTAGAAATTTTAATTAATACTTTATCATATTTTTATAAATACAGCAATAATAGTATTTAATGATATTTAATAAATCAGAAATTTTAAGCCTTGATCGCTTTTATCGTGCCAATTTGATAAACTCTATCGTAGGTATTAAACAAGCCTCATTGATCGGCACTGTATCAAATAAAAATATTTCTAATCTTGCCCTTTTTAGTTCCGTTGTGCATCTTGGAAGTAATCCACAATTAGTAGCTATGTTTTCTAGACCAAGCACTGGTACACCGAAGCAAACCCTAAAAAATATTATTGATTCGAATGCCTATACGATAAACCATGTCAATTCAAAGATTTTGCACCGATCTCATGCAACATCAAAGAAATTTGGCCCTACTGAATCAGAATTTGCACAATGTAATCTTGAGGAATACTACATAGATGGTTTTCAAGCACCATTTGTCAAAGAATGTAACATAAGTATTGGTGTTTCTTACAGAAGACATTTTACTATTGATGAAAATGATGTTGTTATGATCATTGGAGAAATAGATAAAATAATTGTTGATGATCAATTCATATCCGAAACCGGCGAGGTTCTTTTATCAAACCTAGACTCCATTGGAGTTGCTGGTAACAATTCATATTATAGCCTAAAACCGTTATCTTCTTTAGATTATGTTTCTTCTGATAACAATGAAATGGTCACTAAATTATTAGAGCTTGATAAAAGCTAAAAATAAGACGTTTTAATCCAATGGGCATTTTAATTGAAGTTTTGTTCACATTTATCAATTTTTTATCTGCAAACCCTACGTCTATAGAATTCGAAAAAATTGAAAGAGAATATTATCTTTTTAAGCCCAAATATAACGTAGAGCCTTCACCTCTTATCGTTAATTTGCACGGATATGGAAGTAATGCATTACAGCAAAGGATCTATACTCAATTTAACAAATTTGCCTTGCCTAAGAAAATCTATGTTGTTTATCCTGAAGGTGTGAATAGATCTTGGAATGCTGGTATAGACCCAAACAATACGATCAACGATGTAGGATTTATAAACGCTTTATTAGATACTATTATAGCGAATAACAATATCGATATTTCAAGAATTTATGTTTGTGGATTTTCTAATGGCGGAATGATGACAAATAAACTTGCGCTAGAATTAAATGATAGATTTGCCGCTTTTGGCAACGTAGCAGGTAATTTAATATTGGAGGAAGGACAGTCTATTGATTTTGATCGAAAAATTCCAATGATACATATTCATGGAACAGATGACTTATGGGTTCCTTATCAAAGAAAAGCATCTCGCAATAGGATGGATGTTGATGAAAGTTTAGAATTTTGGAAGAATCACAATAAGTTAGATCAATACTCCAAAGAAGTGATAACAACTAAAAGTTTTTTTAAAAAAACTTCCCTAAATAAAATTGTCTTTTTCAATGATAACGATAGTGAAAAGGTTGTTCATTATCAGGTTGTTGGAGGAGGGCATCAATGGTTTGGTTCCGCTTACGGAAGCAATATTTTAATGAAAAGCTATGTTGGTAGAAATAATACCGATTTTCACGCAAGCGAAGAATTGATTAATTTTTTCTTAAATTACAAATTAGAGAATAATGAATAAAAAACGATTGGCGATAACCCTTATAGTAGTTACACCACTAATATTCCTCGTAATACTATTATTTTTGGTTATGAATGGTTATTTGGCGCTTAAACCAACCTTATAGCCTTAGAATGCTTCTTTAAAAAGAATGTAAATACCCATAGGCTCATTGGGTGAAAATCCAATATCCAGCCGAAGGTTTTCAGAACTTCCTTTTCTTAGTTGATACCTCAGTCCGAACCCATATGCATTTTTAAATTCTGAAAATTCAATATCGCTCCAACTCGAAAAAACTGAACCTGTTGATGCAAAAATTACAAAGCCAAACCTATTCTCAAAACTGTGGCGATATTCCCCCTGAAAAGCAAAAGCTCCTTTATCTCTATATCTTCCATCAGGAAGTCCTCTGAACATAAACGAATTACCCGTTTGGTTTAATAGTTTAGGCATAGCCCAAAAGGGTACATTTCCAGAGCTATTATAAAATTTATTTTGTAGTGCTATTGTATTCCCATTGAGCCCTATAAATTTTCTCATATCGATCTCTAAAAATCTATGAGCAAAGTCTCCGATCAAGAAATTATATTTTGCATCAATAAATGAACCTTTCTTAGCGGTATAGGGATCATCTCGAGTGTCGTAATTAAAAGACAATCCTACACCTGAAAAAGACCCGCCTTCAAACCCTGGGGTGCTAGCATATTCTTTTTTATCTCCCAATATGTCGACAGTATCTAATGAACTAAATATAATTTGAGCCCCAATAAAGGAAGTTTGATTAAGTTTTCTCATCCCTCTAAGCTCCGTTTCAAATTTAGCCCAACTTATCATCGTTGAGTCATTTATTGTAGAGGTTGGACCAATTCCATAAAAATTCTCTGGAAATTTTTTGTAATCGATCAATCCTATAAATTTTGATCTATCAGTGAAAATCTCTTGTTTTGAAATAGCGAGAAATTGATTTTTTGTGGTGTTCAAAAGAGTAAGCGAAATGAACGATGGTTTTACTTTTTGGCTAGATCCAAGATCAAACTTTGTAGTCAGATTCGCACCATACTGAAGACCTGTTTCTGGGGCACTTCCAATCATAGGAAGGGGAGTGTATTGAACCTTTTTTGCTGGGCTTTGATCTTGATCTTGGGCAAAAGTAGATGCTTTTAAGTAGATAACTGATAGAAACAGTAAAAAATATTTCATCAATCGGATTCCTTTATTTTCTTCGCTGGAATCCCACCCCAAATTTCTCCTGCAGGTACATGTGTATATTTTTTTAAAACTGCTCTAGATGCTATCACGGCTCCATCTCCAATAGTACATCCAGGGTTTATTTGTGCGCTTGTTCCTATCAGGCATTTTTTTCCTATTTTCACTGGAGCGAAGACCATTTCACCTTTTTCCGCAAGGTGTCCTAAGATCACTGCTCTTCCTCCTATAACTGTACCTTTTCCAATAGATATTAGAGACATATCCCAAATACGTGCAGTATTTATTCTGACACCTTTTTCAATATTTGCACCTAATGCTTTAAAATATATGTTCATTACAACTGTCGGTTGAAACCATTCAACGAACTTCATACCTAAAACATGCAAAAAAGAAATAATTACCCATTTAGTTGTAGGTATAGACCGATATGGAACTCTAGCTTTGGATAATTTCAATGGAAAGACAAATCCAATTATCGCAACAAGAAGTACAAAAGAAATTATCCATATCATTAAAGCAACACCTACGATAACACTCAGATATAAAATCATTAATAAGTTTGACTGTGCCATGATTAAAGGCCAGAAAGAATTGACTAGAAAAATTGATGGAAATGCAGCTAAACCCCAAAGCGCTCCACCAAGAATGGAGAACGAGATAACTGCTAAAAGTTCAAAAAATCTCAAGATCATAAGCTCCCCTAACTATTGATGGTTGTAGGTATTTCTATTCTATTTCAACCAAAATAAAATAATAGTTAAACTAAGAATCATTTTTGATAAATGTAATAATATAATTTTTTATCATTATTTGATTGCTTTAAACAATGATTTATAATTTTTTTATTTCACATTAGTTTTTAAAATATATTTATACTTTTTTAAAAAAAAGAGGTCCATTATGCAGTGGTTTATCTATTGTTTGAAGAATTATGCTAAATTTGATGGCAGAGCTGGAAGACCAGAATATTGGTTTTATGCTCTTTTCAGTACATTAATTTTTTTTATCTTACAGTTTTTAAGCAGTATGCTAGGATTGCAATACGTTATGAATGAGTTAATAACCGTCTACCCACTAGCTTCGATTTGGCAAGTAGTAACTTTAGTCCCAAGTTTGGCAGTAGGAGTGAGGCGAATGCATGACATAAATAGAAGTGGTTTTTGGTTGTTATTTCTTTTGCTTCCCTTAATTGGTTGGTTATTAATAATGATATTTGCATTACTTAAAGGAAACGATGACGACAATGATTATGGATCACCGAATTTTTCACCAATCTAAAGGATAATATAATGAAATTTTTTATATCAGTATTTTTAATGCTTTCAAGTATAGTTAGTTCTCAGTCTATAGATGATATTTTGAAAGGAAAACATCGATCTGAAAAAAACAAAGCTAGAGATAAATACAGAAATCCAAAAGAAACATTAAATTTCTTTGGCATCAAAAATGATATGACAGTTGTTGAGTTGTCTCCAGGAGGAGGCTGGTATCAAGAAATTATAGGACCCTACCTAAGAAAAAATGGAAAATATATCAGCGCTACCTATGACCCAGAATCAAAAAATGAACGCACTAGAGACAGATACTCTAAAGAGAGGGATAAGTTAAACAGCCAAAAAAAACTGTATGGAGATGTATTAATGGTTCCGATAAATGCAACTGTTTATGGTGAAGAAAACTCTGCTGATCTTGTTGTAAGTTTTAGAAATTATCATAACTGGAGCGGAAATAGTGAGTTTGAAAAATTAAGAGCTATATACAAGACTTTAAAACCAGGGGGAGTATTGGGAATTACTGATCACAGAAGCAATAGCACAAAAGATGAAAAAGGTTACGCATGCGAACCCTGTCTAATCGATGATGCAGAGGCAGTAGGTTTTGAATATATAGGATCATCGCAAATCAATGCTAATCCCATGGATTCTAAAGATTACCCTGGTGGCGTATGGAACTTGCCTCCAACTTTATCAGAAAATGGGCTTAAAAAAACACAAATTAAAAAAATGCAAAAAAAGTTTTTGTCTATTGGAGAAAGTGATAGGTTTACTATCAAGTTCATAAAACCTTCTGAATAGGGTTTTAGTTGAAATTTACCTTTTTATCAATTTTGGCTATAGCTTTGATTTATGGTCAAAAAATTGATTTTAAAAACCATCCTTATGGTAGTTTAGGCAAAGATAATTTATTATCAGCAAATACCAGCATAGGTGATATTGACAATGATGGAGATGTTGATATTGCTGTTGCAAATGGAAGACATTGGTCTCAATTCAATCAGATCTTTTATAATGATGGTTCAGGTTTTTTTAGGCGTAGTAAATTTATCGGATTTGAAGCCAATACTTCATACTTAGCTAATCTGGTAGATATTGACAATGATAAAGACCTGGATATTGTAGTTGCAAACGATCGAATAAAAAATCAAATATTTAAAAATGATGGAAAAGGAAATTTTACTTTTGACGCTTTCTTTGGTAGGCAAATATCCAATACTCGCGGTCTTTGCTTGGCAGATCTTAATAGCGATGGTTTTATGGATATAGCTGAGGCTAATCGAAAAAGTCAAAATTTTATTTACTTAAATGATGGTAGAGGTCGATTTACAAATGAGATTGCTTTTGGTGATTCTTTTGAGGCTACAATCAATATTGTTGCCTCTGACGTTAATCAAGATGGAAATCTTGACTTAATTCTGGCGAATAGAAATAAACAAACAAATCGTATATATTTTGGTCCAGATTTTAAAGATTTTATATATTTTGGCGAAGGGGATGATGAAACGAGAAAAATAGTTGTTGCTGATATGAATCAAGATGGTTTTGATGATATCATAGCTATTAATGTAGGTGATAAGAATTTTATTTATTTTGGAGATGAATCCTATCAATTCAAATCCTTTTTACCTTTTGGAAGAAGTGTTGACAAAACAATGGCCCTTGCGGTTGGAGATTTAAATCAAGATGGAAAATTGGATATTGTTGTGGGTAACAATAATCAAAGTAATCAATATTATATTAATAATGGCTCAGCTTTAACAATGTTTGACTATGGCTTACGAACTACCATTACTTATGGCATTACATTGGGCGATGTTGATAATGATGGAGACCTCGATATCATTGAAGCAAATTCTGGTAGTGAAAATCTAATATATTATAATAATGGAGCATTAAGAAAATGAATAGAATAGTTACAATAATTTTTTTAACGACATTCCTTTTGGGTCAGTTGATAACAAAAGATCAGATTGAAAAATTTGCGATTGATCAAGATCAAAAGCTGTTCCAAGAGTTCTATGACTTTTTATCCCTTCCTAATGATGCTAACATACCAGATCAATTAACAGCAAACATTGAATGGTGTGAAAGATCTTTCAAAAAAAGAGGTTTTAAAACACAGCACCTTAAAACAGATAGATTGCCACTTATTCTAGCTGAAAAACGTTTTAATAGAAATTATCCTACTGTTTTATTTTATGTGCAGGTTGATGGTCAGCCTGTTGATCCAACGAAATGGTTTCAAAAAAACCCATTTCTGCCAGTTTTAAAATCAATGAATAGCAAGGGTGAATGGCAAGAAATTCCTTGGGATAATCTAAAAAAGGATTATGATGAGGATTGGAGAGTTTTTGCTAGATCTGCATCAGATGCAAAAGCACCCATCAATTCTTTTTTGATAGCATTAGATATTATGGATGAACAAAATCTAGAGCCCAATTATAATATAAAAGTGATTATGGATATGGAAGAAGAAATGGGATCTCCCAATCTTCCTAGCGCTGTTAAAAAATATAGAAATAAATTAAAAGCAGATAGGTTGGTGATCTTAGATGGCCCTAGACATCCTTCAAATGAGCCTACACTTACGTTTGGAGCTAGAGGTATAGCTACTATCCAACTAAAGGTTCATGGACCAAAATACCCCCAGCATAGTGGTCATTACGGAAATTATGTTCCAAACCCTGCTATTAGGCTAAGTCAAATCATTGCATCCATGAAAAATCAGGATGGAATCGTTACAATAGACGGTTTCTATGAGGGCATCGAGATATCAGATAAGGCTAGAGAGGTAATGGCACAAGTACCTGATGATGAAAATGAAATTCGTCGATCAATAGGAATATCTGAAATTGACAAAGTTGCTGACAACTATCAGGAATCGATCCAATATCCGTCATTGAACGTTAGAGGTTTAAAATCTGGGTGGGTAGAGAAAGAGGTAAGAACGATCATTCCGTCTTTTGCTTTGGCGGAAATAGATGTAAGACTGGTAAAAGAAACAGACCCCAACAGATTGATTGAACTAATCAAAGAGCATATCCAAAAGCAAGGATACCATATTACCAAAAAAGACCCTAGTGATGAAGAAAGAATGAAATATGGTAGACTTATTACATTTAAATCCAAGATCAGCTATACTGCATTTCGTACTTCAATCGATTCACCAATAGGAGACTGGTTATCTAGTGCGATCAGAAATGGTTTTGAAATGGAGCCAATTATTAAACGTACTTCAGGTGGTTCAGTACCAATTTCACCATTTGTAAATACGCTTGGTGTTCCCGCAGTTACAGTGCCGACTGTAAACCCTGATAATAATCAACATAGTCCGAATGAAAATATCAGAGTTGGAAATTTAATAGAATCTGTAAGAACGCATCTTGCTATTCTTGTTCAGCCATATAAGTAGGAGGATAGAATGAAAGATTGGATATTAATTGGAATAGCATTGGCTGCACTAGCAGTAGCGATAGGTGCTTTTGGAGCACACGGCATTAAAGACAGGGTTTCAGAGGGGGATCTACGTATATTTGAAACAGGAGTTAAATATCAATTTTATCATGCATTGGGTTTGATTATAATTGGGATTCTAGGCTACCATTTTGATTCATCAATGCTCAAGTTACCATCCAGTCTAATGTTGGCTGGTATAATTATCTTCTCAGGTAGTTTGTATATTTTGGTCCTTTCTGGTCAAAGATGGTTAGGGGCAATCACACCAATAGGTGGAACTTTCTTTATTGTGAGTTGGATCTTACTTTTAATACGATTAAGGGGTGCATGAATTTTTATTTAAAAATATTACCGGGGCTGTTCTTTATATTAATAGCATGTGAAAAAAATGTTAAATTCAGTAATGATAGTATTTATAATATATCACCTACAAAAGTACTTGATATATATAAAAAGCAAAATATTGCGTTAATTGATGTCAGAACAGAACGTGAATATCGGTACGGTCATATCCCTAATTCAAAATTAATTCCACTTGAAAAACTCCATCAAGCAATGAGTGAGATCGAAAAAATGAAAGAAAAAAAATTATCATTTACTGCAGAACTGGTAGAAGATCATTGATAGCTACTCAATTTCTACGAGATCAAGGTTTTGATGCCCTAAATATGATAAAGGGCATTGTGATGTGGGATGGACCAATTTCAAAATAAATCGTTATAAAGGATATTCCATGAAACAATTTATCTTTATTATTTCCATTGCAATTGCATCTTCCCAAAGTTCACTAATTACAAAAAAATACAAAGATGAAATCAAACAATTATCAGAGCAAGATATTGTTAAGAAAGCATTTGATTACATTGAGGAGCTAGAACCCTTTACTTTAAAAAATAATATTACTATTACAGAAATACCAGCGCCTCCATTTAATGAGGAGAAAAGATCAAAAGCTTTCAAAGCTATGTTAGAATCTGTTGGCGCAGATGAGGTGTTTTTTGATGGAGGTGGTAATGTTCATGCTTTGAAAAAAGGATCTATGGATACAAATATCCTAATAGAGGGCCATATTGATACTGTTTTCCCAATGGATACTGATGTTAAGGTTAGATTTTCAGGTGATACTTTATTCGCTCCTGGTATTGGCGATGACTCGCGTGGATTATCTGTTGTTTTAACGCTGCTAAAAGTATTTCAGGATTTAAATATTAAAACAAAAGCTAATATCTATTTCAGCGGTATTGTTGGAGAAGAAGGCTTAGGAGATCTCAGCGGTGTTAAATATCTATTTAATTCTGGAAGTATATCAATCGACTATTATATTGCTGTTGATGGGGGTGGTTTAGACAGGATTGTTACTACTGCAGTGGGTTCTCATAGGTATAAAGTTACTTTTAAAGGTCCAGGTGGCCATTCATGGGGCGCATTTGGATTGGTTAACCCTCATCATGCTCTAGGAAGAGCCATCGAGTATTTTACTAATGATGCAGATCCATACAGTAGAACAAAAGGCGATAAAGTAAGTTATAGCGTTGGAAGAATTGGTGGAGGTACATCCATTAACTCAATACCATTTGAATCATGGATGGAAGTTGATATGCGCTCTGAAAATCCTAAAAGATTGAACAAAATGGATAAGATATTTCAAAAAGCAATTAAAAAAGCTCTCAAGGATCAGAACAAGCTCGCAAGAACCAAGGATAGAATGACTGTAGATATTGATATGGTTGGCAATCGACCAGCAGGGAAGGTTGACGTTAATAACGCGCTTGTTCAACGAGCAATGGCAAGCATAGCTTATCTTGGCGGGAATCCCACCTTAGGTTCAGGCTCAACCAATTCCAATATTCCATTCTCAAAACAAGTTCCAGCTGTTACAATAGGTAGAGGCGGTGAGGGTAAAAATGCGCACGCATTAAACGAATGGTGGATGAATAAAAATGGCGATCTTGCAATAAAAAATGCTTTTTTAATCCTTTTAAGCACAGCAGAATTGGATATTTAATGCTTGGATTAAGCCCTGTTCAAATTTTTTGGGCCATTCTCATTGCTATCGCTTTATTGAGCCTATTGAAAATGATGGGTTCAACCGACAATCCTTTTAAAGGATTTATACGAATTGAAAATGTAGAGGATGATGAAGAAGGAAGAAAAAGTAAAAAATAGTTTTATAGATAAGCTAAATCAATTCAACTTAGGAAGATGTGCAGCCTGTGGAAAATTTAAACTAAGATCGCTCTTTGTAAGATCAGAAAGATCTCAAATGCCAACAGCGCCCTATTTTATAATTACAAAATTAAAATGTGAACTTTGTGGAATAGAAAATGTAAAAAGGGAAAAATTAAGTTATTTTTTGGGTTTCTTATCATTTTTACCTTTTTTTATAGCTGCTTTTGATTTTTTTATTGCCGGCGAAAGAGGCTTGGCTTTGAATAATAATGTCGATTTCATAGAAGTTGTTCCATTGGGGTTGTCGGTTCTATTTATTCTAATTGCTAATTTTTTTTTCAATCTATTTATAAATACAAACAAGGTTTTATTTGATACTTCAATAAATGATATTCCATTTGTTGAAAGAAAAGGAATGCAGAGAAATCAATTTATTTTTTCTGCAATTATCATAGTACTTTTAGGTCTATATTGGTTAAATCTAAATATAAGGTTAATACCGCAACTTGCTATATATTTAAATATGATGCCTTTTATTTCAATATTTTTCTTACTTTTTTTCTTTCTTACTTTTTTTGCAAGAATAAAAAAAGCAAATTGATCAATGATAAATAAGCTATACTTCATCATTATTTTTTTCTTTGTTTCATGCTCAGAAATCGATGAGAACGAAGTTGAATCTTCCGCTGAAGATTTAATTGATTGGACCTCAATTGATCTTACCAACGATTTTGCTGTCGGAAATTTCGATGAAAAAGGTATTAATAAAACCAAACTTCAAGCTGAATTGGATAATATATCTGATTTTTTTCGTTCCGATCTTTATTCTTTGGGTGTTCTATATAAAGGCAAACTTATTATTGAGAATTATTATTCAGGAAATGCAGATTCTAGGCGACCCATTTGGTCCATTACCAAAAGTGTACTTTCATCGGGATATGGGCACTTGATTTATAATAACCAACTATTAAATACCGAGACCCCTTTATCTTTATTTTATTCCTTGGATACAGCGGAAAAATCATCGATCAATATTGGGAATTTACTTATGATGAATTCTGGAGTAGGGGATAATTTGGGTTATGTCTCTAAAAGTGATCCTATTCAATACATACTATCTGAACCCCTAACTTTCTCACCAGGCACATGGTGGGCTTACACATCTGCTGGTACGCACTTGCTATCCGATATTATGACTAAAGCTACTGGTCAAACCACAAAGGATTATTTAGATAAGCATATCTTAAACCCGATTGGAATATATAGCTATGATTGGGAGTCAATAAAAGAAGTACATAATGGTGGATTTGGTATCAATTTTCGATTGCTAGATATGCTTCGATTTGGACAATTCTATTTACAAAAAGGAAAGTCTGGAAATAAGCAAATATTATCACAGGAATGGGTCGATATATCTACACAAGGTCTAGTTAATTTTAATGCTGAAAGAGGGTATGGTTTCTTATGGTGGATTGATAAAAAGGGGGATGATATCACATATAGCGCAAGAGGCTATTCGGGCCAATTTATTGTTGTCAACCCAAAAAGGGCATTAGTTATTTGTGTTTCATCAAGAACTAGAAATAATAATTTTGATTATTTGAATGGAATTGACTCATTTATTAAACAATTAATCAATAGCTTTGACATCGTTCAATGATCAATCTATTAAAATTATCAAGCCTTTTCTTATGTCTTTGCTCTATATTAGCTATGCATCCCGAAGACCCAAAAGATCGTCCCCATCATTTGTTAACATATGGAACTATTGGTTCTGTCTTTCATAATGGCGATCAATTATTTATTGGACAATATAATTCATCTCTAGATAACGGATTAGTTTATGTATATAGCTCAAATAAAGAAGGAAATTATTCTAAACATAAGATTTTATGTCCGATTCCTGAAGCCAAGGGCTATCAATTTGGTAATTCCATAGCTGCTTATGGAGATTATTTAGTTATAGGTGCTCCAAATCGCGTACAATCTAAAGGCAAAACTTTTTTATTCAAGAAAGATAATTTCAATGAATGGATATTCCAGAAAGAGCTGATACCCAGGGAAGATATTTCTCATGATTTTGGATCAACAGTGTATATAAATGATAAACATATATTTATTGCAGATAGATATCTAAATGGTAATCAAGGAGCAGTTTTTAGCTTTTTTAGAGACGATGATCAATGGGTTGGTATATCATCACTTCGAAACTCCTCATTAGAAAAAGACAGTTTTTTTGGACATAGTATGGATATTTCAGCAAATTTTGCAGCCATAGGTTCCAGAGATGGGAATGTGGTTACAGAATATATATTCGACTCTAAAAACAATAATTGGAATCAGTTCAACACTATTTATCCAAATAAAATCCAAAAAAAAGGTCACTTTGGATTTAGTGTAGCCTATAATGACGAGGAATTGATCATTGGATATCCTGGTTTCGATAATATTGGCAATATTCAGATCTTTTCGCTTTCAAATGGAAAAAGGGAGCACAATAAAACGATTAATTCTCCCAATACCAGTGAAGGAGATTTTTTTGGTTCCAGTATTGATGTTGCCAATGATCAGCTTGCAGTAGGAAGTTTTAATGGGGAAGTGGTCTCCATTTATGAATTTAATATTGATGGTACTATACAATTTCAAAAAAAATTATCTATAAACAACATAAAAGGGGGGAAGTTTGGTCGATCTATTAGCTTGTCCAAGGATGAGATCATTATAGGTGCTGGTTACAAAGAAACCTCTTTTCTTTTTGAAAAATCAAAAGATAATGAATGGCAATTCTCTCTTGAACTAAAAAGTCAAAAAAATATTGAAAGTTTAATAAATAGCCCTCAACCTTGTAATGTCGGGAACTTAGAAAACTATTATCCTAAAATTGGCCGATCTAATGATCTATATCCTTGCTCTGGAATAGATATGCAATCATTTTTAAATCCCGATGATCTAGGTGGTAATGCAATGAATGATGTCTGGGGTTGGACAGATCCATTAACTGGAAAAGAAATTGCTATAGTTGGTCTGAACAATGGTACTGCTTTTGTCGATATTAGCGACCCTATCAATCCAAAGGTTTTAGGACATTTATTGAGTCATTCTAATGTAAGTACCGTTTGGAGAGATATGAAGGTATATAAAGATCATGTATTCATTGTTGCAGATTTTTATAGTCCCACAGATCATGGAATACAAATTTTTGATCTGAAACAATTAAGAGATGTCGATTCATTCACTAATTTTACCGATTATTATAGATATGATCTGGTGGGATCAGTACATAATATTGCCATCAATGAAGCAACTGGATATGCGTATGCAATGGGTATAACCTCAGCCCAACTTCCCGAATATCAATGCGGTTTGCATATGGTAGATATAAGTGACCCTCAAAATCCAACATTTGCAGGATGTATGAGTGATGAAACTACAGGTAGATACAACAATGGTTACGTGCACGATGCGCAAGTTGTTATCTATGATGGACCTGATGACGATTATAGAGGAAAAGAAATAGCATTTACATGCAATGAAACAGCACTTGGTATAGTCGATATTACTGATAAGTCAAATATTAAGATCATATCTAAAAATGAAGAAGGACAGCTTGGCTATGTTCATCAGGGATGGTTATCTGATGATCACAGATATTTTTTTGTAAACGATGAACTAAATGAAATTTATGGTTACGATGATAGTCAAACGATGTTAATTTTTGATGTGTCTGAACTTCATGATCCAAAATTAGTTTCTATTTATGACTCTGGTTTAAATACTGTCGACCATAATAATTTTGTCGTTGGAAATTTACTTTATCAATCAAACTATTCAACCGGTCTAAGAGTCCTAAATATTAGCGATCCGCTAAAGCCAAAGGAAGTAGCTTATTTTGATACTTACCCTTCAGGAAATATAAAAGATACTGTTGGATCGTGGGGTAATTATCCATTTTTTAAAAGTCGTAACATTCCAGTCACCTCTATAGATGAGGGTTTATATATATTGAAAGTGAACGAAGGGAAGGATCTATCATTTCAGGAAGATATTGTTCCTCAAGAATTTGAATTATCACAGAACTTCCCGAACCCATTTAATCCTTCAACTAAAATTAAATTTAGCCTGTCTAAGACAAATAATGTTGTTTTAAAAATATATGATATAAATGGAAAAGAGATTGTAGAATTAATCAATAGTATCAAGAATCCAGGTATTTACGAAATCAATTTTAATGCAAAGGATATGGTATCAGGCATCTATTTTTATCAATTGTCTGTAGGGGGCAGAAGTATAACCAAAAAAATGTCTTATGTAAGATAAATTCTTCCTTATTCAAGTTTAAAAAGTACTAAATTCAATTGCTTTAAAAGCAAGGTAGTCATTGCGCAGGAGGGGTGGCAGAGTCTGGCTGAATGCACTGGTCTTGAAAACCAGCATACCGCAAGGTATCGGGGGTTCGAATCCCTCCCCCTCCGCAATTGTATCTTTTATTATAAAAAAAGGAGCTGTTAATGAAAAACTTACTAAGCCTATCGATGGTTTTAATTTTTTTAATTAGTTGTGAAAGTGCACCAAAATCTAATGGCTTTGCCAAAAATAATTCATCAACATCTTTTACAATGGGTACACAAGCTTCAGTTGATTTAGTGGTTGAGTTAGACAAGTATTGGGGTGTTGATTATGATAAAATGAGAACTTTTTTTGTTGACACAGTTAAATCAAGATTTGAAGCTGGAGAATCTTTCGAAACCTTAGATGGTTTTATTGGCCAAGTAAAGAAAGGTATGATTGACAATCCTGGTGATCAAAATTGGTCAATGGAAGGCGCCTTTTCTGTTGATGCCAATGGAGCTGAAGATGGCGAATGGGTAAATGCATGGTTTTTAGTAGATGCAAGTGCTACACAACCTAAAAGGGTGATAGTTGAATACTATTTTGTAAAGAATGGTAAAATTCACCAGTTCAGTCAAAGCAGACAAGTCAGATTAGATTAAAATAAAAAAATAAATTTATCAGGGGTTCGAATCCCTATCCCTCCGCAAATGTGATACTTAAGAGTTACTGTGCAAGATTCTCAAAATATCATCGACATGCACATTTGTATTTCATGTCATATCATTATTTTTAACTAAGAACTTGGATTATGGATAAATTAGATTGTTGAATCCGACCGCATGGTTCTAACAAAATAAAATCTCAAATAGAATAAAACTTATTAACCTCTCTTTTTATTTTTAAGTTTAGAATAGTTATGAAACGTGTTTTATTAAATTTTTCTTTACTAATTATTTTTTCTTGCGCTTTATTTATTCCAGGTCTGTCAGATTATAATAATGCAAAAAAACAATTTAGAATCGGCCAGTTTGATGTTGCGGCCTATCATTCTTATAATTCACTATTAAAAAAGATTGATAATAAAAAAGCATTTGATCTATTTGAGATGAGTTTTAATCTCGCGACTGATAATCACAATAAGAGATTGAGTGAATTATATAAGATATCCGATGAATCAAAGTGGCCTGAAATTGTTAATATTTATAAATCGTTAACACAATTAAATCAATACTTGATCACATTAAAACCTATTATTGATAAACAAACGATATTTCAGTTTGAAATTGATTTTAACGATTATTCGATTGAACTTAGTGAAGCAAATTCTTCAGCTGCAAATTATCACTATTCATTGGGCATTGATTTTAAAGAAAAAAGCGACAAGGCTAATCAAAAGAAAGCAGCTATTAATTTCCGTTTAGCTCAAGATTACGTTCCAAATTACCTCAACAGCGAAGAGTTTTATAATGAAGCTAGGGCAAATGCAGTTTTTTCGCTTCTATTTAGAGATTTTGAAGGGGGAGGTAAGTATTCCCCTTTTATACGTGAAAAAGTAATTCAATATCAACCTGATGCATCAAAAGAGTTCTTAAGAATTATTACTCGCGATGAGCTAAAAACAATTTTATCAGAACAAGCTCTGATTCAAAGCGGTATTGCGGAAAATGATTATGTTAAAATGTCAAAGTTATCTGGAGCGGATCATATTTTGGGTGCAAGTGTGTTAACTAATTACAAATCTCCAGAAAAAGTAGTTAAAAAGAATATTCCACAACAAAAGGAAGTTACAGTTAGGACAGAAACCTATGTTGATTCGCTTGGTAACGAGAAAAAGAAAAAAATCAAAGCAAAGGTAACAGCCACTGTCAA
Organism: uncultured Fidelibacterota bacterium; assembly: GCA_902615915.1. GTDB lineage: Bacteria > Fidelibacterota > Marinisomatia > Marinisomatales > TCS55 > TMED144. The sequence goes on along the minus strand of CACMQQ010000016.1, from coordinate 5,139 downwards.
TCATTTTAAAAAAAGCTCAGAAGCCTCTATGACTCTAACGTACAAAATCGTTGATGTAAATAATAACAATATCTTATACAATGGAAGTGTTTCTTCTAGACAAACTTATTTTCACGAATGGGCAACTTATAAGGGAGACAAGCGAGCACTGAGTGGCAAATTTTCAAGATTAATAAGGAGAGAAGAAGGGTTTGCACCCTCCGAAGATAAATTATTTCAATCTGCACTAGAGAGCTTATCTAAAAAATTATCACAGAAAATATCACAGCATTACAGGGATTGAAAAAATAATAATGACTTTACTAAATAGGTTTTGTATATGATTTATTCTTTTGATGCTGGAGGCACCCTTATTAAAGGTTTAAATAGCGTTTTAAACTATAAAGAATATTTTAATGATTTTGATAATATAACTATAGATAAAAGCACCACAAAGATCATTGCAACGGGTGCAAGAGCTTATAGATTAAAAAAAAAATTATCAAACAGTTATGATGTAGAGATCATTAATGAAATTCAATCAATCGGTAGCGGGGGCTCTTATTTATCTAAAAAGAAAAACTGTTATGTAGTCTCGGTTGGTAGTGGCTCGCCAATTATAGATGTTAGTGATAATATTGCAACTCATTTGGTTGGAACAGGTATGGGTGCCGGCACTATATTTGGCCTATCAAGCATATATTCAAGAATAGATAGCCTGGAATCTATCAATGTATTAGCTGAAACAGGTACTGGAGAAAAACTTAATCTTGTTATTGATGATATATACGATCAATCAAACTTTTTAAATTATCCCCCAACTACGACTGTTGGAAATTTTGCAAAACAAACACCATTTGTTTCTAGATCTGATTTTATTTGTTCAACGATGAAAATGGTAGCCGAGACACTATCTTCAATGGTAACAGCTTGTATGCTAAGTAATATAAAAAAAGATGTAGTGATCGTTGGAGGGGGTACACTATATCCAAAATTCAACCAATATATAATTGAAACGCTAAATTTTTATGATTTAAATGGTGTTGTGCCAGAAGACGCACTATATGCTGGTTGTTATGGTGCATTAATTCAAAGTGGAAACCTTGATGGATGAATTAAAACACATAACTGTTGTAGCAGGTTTGATCAATAAGGAAGATAAATATTTAATTGGTAGGAGAAAGCCTGATGATCTTGGAGGTGGATATTGGGAGTTTCCTGGAGGCAAACTTGAAGAAGGGGAGGAAGTAGAAAATTGCCTAAGAAGAGAATTATTTGAAGAAATTGGTGTGATAGCTAAACGATATTCTTTTTTCGATTCCTATGATTTTAAATATCCAACCAAAATATATAATTTACATTTTTATCTCGTTCATCATTATGACGGAGAAATAACCATGAATGTGCACGATAAGATCGAATGGGCTAGCTTTAACGAATTGAAAAATTACAAGCTACTTCCTGGTGACATTCCATTGTTAGAAAAATTATATAAAAAACATAAAGAATAAATTTTAGGGGAATTTCAATGAATTACAGGCGTTTAGGAAAGTCGGGTTTAAAAGTAAGTGAGTTATCGTACGGTTCTTGGGTTACATTTTCTCTGCAATTAAACCAAAGTAAAGCAACTCAGATCATGAAAGAGGCGTATGATAAAGGAGTTAATTTTTTTGACAATGCCGAGGTATACGCTAATGGACAATCTGAAATAATTATGGGAAATGTTATTAAAGAGTTAGGATGGAGAAGGGACACCTTTATTGTGTCTAGCAAGGTATTCTGGGGAGGGGAAAAGCCAACTCAAAGAGGACTAAGCCATAAACATATTATTGATGCATGTCACGCAGCCATGAAAAGATTGCAAGTGGATTATTTAGATCTATATTTTTGCCATAGACCTGATCCAGAGACACCAATTGAAGAAACAGTAAGAGCTATGCATACGCTAGTTAATCAGGGCAAGATATGTTACTGGGGTACATCTGAATGGACAGCAGAGCAAATCATCAAAGCATATGAAATAGCAAACACTTTAAATCTTACTCCCCCCACGATGGAGCAACCTCAATATAATCTGTTGGAAAGATTTAAAATGGAAAAAGATTACCTGCCTGTTTTTGATAAATATCAGCTTGGTACAACTATTTGGAGTCCTTTGGGTTCTGGAATATTGTCAGGTAAATATATTGATAATAACCCATCGGATACACGTACAAGTTTAAAGGGGTATGAGTTTATCAAGAAAAAGTATGAATCCGATTCCTACATTGACGTTCATAATAAAGTCAAACAATTAAAAGAACTTTCAAAAAAAGCTGGATTGCCTTTGGTCAACTTGGCAATATGTTGGTGTTTAAAAAATGCAAACGTAAGCACTGTCATATTAGGCGCATCAAAGCTAGCGCAACTTCAAGAAAACCTCAACAGTTCTAAGTATATGAATATGATGACTGATGAACTAATAAATGAGATAGAAATAATTTTAAATAATAACCCTTTAAACTATAAATAATTACTTTATATTATCTATAATAAACTCAATTATTGCTTTACTTAGATTTTAAATAGATTTTATAATCTGTTACGGTCTCAATCTTTTCTCTTGAGTAAAATAATGGGAAAAAACCATCCTCAGCCCATTCAGTGAATAAGTTTTTGTAATGATGGCTATCAGGATTACCGCTTTGACCAGGATTGTTCATAGCAAGCGTTCTGTCCCAATCCTCTGTGTCTACTAAAATCCTAAAAGAGGCACCCGAATATTGATTATCAAAACCCCCGGTATTATTTAGCGTGTTGCTATTTCCACCTCTGGGATATGGCCCAACATCTAATTTTTTGGCTATGTCTGAACGTATGACACTTGACAATTGATGCCTTAACATAATATGCTTGTATTTTTTCTGTCCATAAACCCACTTTTCCATGTTTGCGCCGAGTTTTTTTGTAAGCGCCTTTGTTGAGCTTTCAAGAGATTGAATTAAAAACTGGTCTCTACCTTTGATGGGATTATCCCCAAATTTACCATCAGGGGATAATACCCAATCAATAACTCTTTTCAAGGGTAATGACCTAAATAATTCGTTTGCTTTAATTGGTACATATATTTCTTTTATGGATTTCATTATCTCTCTTTGCCAGGCTTCATATATTCCCGCTTCAACTGATGAGGGGTCCATATAATAATCCCAATCTAAAAGCATTTGCCTTGCCTTTTCCGCTTTTGAGTCATTTGACTTTAAATATTTTAATAGAGGAACAATTGTTCTAGCGGGGTTTGATAGATAATCCGTTTGTATCTTGGCCATATCTTGCATGGTTATCTTGTTATTGGCACCTAATAATTCATTGACCCTTGCCCATCTAGATGGATCACTCCATTCCCATCCGATTGCATTTTTATAGGGAAATTCTCTTGAGGTAAGGTTGCTATTGGCTGTTGCAAAGAAACCTTCAGGCGGATTTAAAATATTAGGTTTTTTCTTGATCTCTAAATAACCACCCCATTCATAGCTACCGTCACCAGGGACCGGAACTAGGCCGCTCCAATTTTTCCTTATTGGAGCTATGCCAACTGATTGCCAGCCAATATTTCCTTTGCGATCTGCCCATATCATATTCTCTCCAGGAATGTGGCTATAATTACATGCCTCTTTAAATTCCTCCCAGGTTTTAGCTTGATCCATTCTTAAGCTAGCTAGGTAGGGAGATCCACCAATCTCCATCCAAGCAGCTCTAACAGCATAAGCAAGGTTATTTTCTTTATCTTCAAATACAATAGGACCATGCCTTGTATATTTTAGCTCTACTATTTTACTATCTGAGTTTTTGATATGAATGGTGTCAGTTAAAATTCTCATTGAGGACCATCTACCTTTATAGCGATATTGATTTTGATTCTTAGGATTTGTTTCATAGACATACAGATCTTCACCATCAGTTCTAAATACTGTCAGCCCCCAAGCGCCATGTCCATTGTGCCCAATAGATATTCCAGGTATCTCTGGTTCACCACCACCTATCACATTCCAACCAGGACCGACTAAGTGTGACATATACCTCAGTGAAGGGACGGCCTGTACTCTGTGAGGATCATTTGCCATCATTGGATATTCGCTAGCACTTCTTTTTCCATCAATTACCCAATTATTGCTACCAATGCTTTCGTTGTTTAAGTTTTCATAAAGAACAAATTCATTATTCTCATGAACATCAAGAAATGCTGATTTTGATGTTCTAAATTCTTTTGCTATATCTTCAGGCTTCCATTTGACTGATGTGCGAAATGCATCATATAGCTCAAGTATGTTCTTCTTAAGATCAACGTTTTCAATTTTTTTATCTAGTTCAAGTACGGGATTATCCCATGGGTGAAACCAGTTGAGCTGTTCCGTTAGTTTGGCGCCAATTGCTTGAACCTGCCTACCATACCTTAATTCAGATCCAATATTCCCTAGTAGGCCTTGATGTCTTGAGATCACAACTTCAGGTGTCCATAGCTCTGGTCTTATGTTAAGCATTTTAAATTCTATCGGAAGTTTATCTGGAGTTTCATTTATGTAGTTGATGTATGCATTAACACCCTCCGTAAATGAAGAAATGATTTTTGCTCCTCTTGGATGATAGTAATTCATTTCACGAACTATATCTTTTCTAAATAAAAAAAGCCTAGTACCTAAATCTCTTTTAAAATCTCTTTCTCCTGTAATTTCAGAAACTGTCCCTGTTGCTTGACGCCTCCATATTTCAAATTGAAAAAGTCTATCGCGAGCAGCATAAAAACCCTGCGCAAAAAAAAGGTCATCCTCTGTTTCAGCATAAATATGAGGAACGCCCCATCTATCAACTAAGATTTCTACATCCTTATCCAATCCTTTTATGAATATATTTTGATCGTTTTCATTTGCAATGAGATTAAAAGTTAGAAATATGGGTATAATGCTAAGTATTTTCAATTTGTTCACCTAATTTTGAATAATAAAAATTTTAACAATATATTAATAATCAGTAAAAAATTCTAAAAAATTAATGATGACTTTTTTTTCAGTTTTAAATCAACTATTCAAGCAACCTATTTATTTTATGATGGGCTTTTTTCTTTTTTTTGCATCTTTGATATTCAATGACACAAAAGTAATATTCTATATCCTCACTGTATTC
>CACMQQ010000015.1 GCA_902615915.1 uncultured Fidelibacterota bacterium | reverse complement strand
ATTTTTATATCAAAATTTTTATGTTGAGACACAATAAATGTTAAACTTTTGATCCAATTATTTTATACAAAACAAATCCAAAAATTGCGGCTAATACCCCTTTTTCATAGCCAATATCGTTTAATAAAATATTTGATTCTTGTATCCAAGAGAGGATTGCAAACATAATTCCAAACGATGATAGATAGTTCCAAACAATTTTTTTCATTGTATCTCTTTGTTTAATTAGAATATTAAAATTTTTATTTTTTATTTTTTGATGTTCTTTTCACTTTTGCGTAAATCAAAATTTACTGAGCAGTATTTCTTTTAAAACTTTATAATTATGCAAAGTTGTATAAAGTCAAATATAAAAAGAAGGGCCCCATATGGAGCCCTTCTTTTTTTTGGTTGGAGAGAAAAAGCAATTGCCTATGCAATTACTTCATCAATGTCATTTTTCCTACTTTAAATTCATTACCAGCATTAACTTTGTAAAGATACATGCCAGATGGAACCGGTGCACCGAAAGAGTTTTTACCATGCCATGTAACAGTTTTAAAGCCCGCTTGTAATACACCCATATCATACTGCATAACCTGCTCACCTAATAGATTGTAGATCGTAACAGTAACTTCAGATCGATTAGGTAAACCAAAGCGAATCTTAGTTGATGGGTTGAATGGATTGGGATAATTTGATTGCAATTCGAATGAGGACGGAAGTCCTGATAAAAGTGCATCATCATCTACTGATAAGAAGCCTACTCCAAGTCTTCCTTGAGCAGATAAAATTGACCATTTGTCTAACCAGTTGGTTTCACCAAAGGCACCTACGTAATCTACTTGGGTAAAAAATCCATCGCTAGGTAAAGTATCAGCATTCTTATAAGCAGGACCACCCTTCAATGGTCTTGGATCAATATACGCTGTTCCATCTTCGCTAACATCAGAGATCATAGCTAACAATGGATCCTCATTTCGTGAAGTGGTATCACTCGCACCTACCGTTGCATTACCACCCACTTTGAACCTGTCGGTGCCGCCATATACTATATTGTTGGCAGACCATATTAGAGAGTCATTAGCAAGTAAAGCTGCTGTTGAGCTATCTTTAATTGCAACTCCAACTTTGTAAATGTTTGAAACAATATGGTTCCAGAACATGCCAGCTGTTCCTTCGCGAAGTCTTACAGCTTCATCAGCACCTTCTCCTGCTGGAGGAGTTGAAGGTGTACCGGGTCCAATTAGCGTTGCATTAGCAAACTGAGGCATTGAACGGGGAAATTTCGTATCAAATTTAGAATCCATCTCATACGCTCTACCCGCTCTTTGATCGCCCTGAATTACAAATAAGAATTGACCTTTGCCAATATACCCTTCATCGGTATCAAAACCATCATCGCCAACATACAATGCTGAACAATATTTTAGATTGACGGTTCCACCAAACATTTCAAAACCATCATCCAGGTTATAAGCAACCTCACAATACTCAACAGTTGTCTTATTACCAACACCTGCTAAGGTTATACCGTTTATTTCATTATCTTGGCCAATGGATCTACCTCCATGCCAAACACGGACATATTTCAATGTACCGCTATTATCTTCAGGGTCTGTACCGCCGTATGGAACACCAGTTATGCCTTCAACAAACTTGGTTCCACCACCTGCTAATGGTGCTTTTCCATTAACAATAATCCCGCCCCATTGACCACGTGGCTCTGCTGCAAGCTCTGCAGGGGTTAAAGCTGAGGTAAAAGTAATTGGATTATCAGCAGTACCTTCTGCCATTATTTTTGCACCTTGCTCTATGATAAGTGCAGGTGCCAAACCATTACCATCATCAGGTAAGGCTTTAATGGTCACGCCAGGTTGAATGGTCAAAGTTGCACCACTTTTTACAAATACTTGACCTGTCAGTAAGTATTCGTTGGTATTGTCCCAGGTTGTATTGGTTGTAATGCTGCCAGCTCCTAATTCAACTATATTTGCTCCTGCTAGAGGAAGTCTACCATTATCTGATAGGTAAGACCAGCCTTTTAGCCATAGATTTGTACCAAACGCACCTACATAGTTAACTTGTGTAAAAAATCCATCTTTTGGTAAAGTATCTGCATCTTTAAAAGCTGGGCTACCTGCCTTAGGTCTAGGATCAATCACACCACCAGTCTCACTGGTATTGGTCACTGCTAGTAATTGCGGATCAACATTTCTAGAGGTAGTGTCACTAGCACTTACTGTTGCGTTGCCACCCACTTTGAATCTGTCAGTTCCACCATAGACAATGTTGTTGGCTGACCATACTAGTGAGTCATTAGCAAGTAATGCTGCGGTCGAACTATCTTTAATTGCGACGCCAACTTTATAGACATTGGTAACCAGGTGGTTCCAAAACATACCAGCTGTACCTTCTCTTAAGCGTACATTCTCATCAGCGCCCTCACCTGCAGGAGGGTTTGAAAGGCTGCCAGGACCCAACAATGTAACGTTTGCAAATTGTGGCATTGAGCGGGGAAACTTTGAATCAAATTTTGAATCCATTTCATAGTTCCTACCTGATCTTTGTTCGCCTTGAACAGCAAAAAGAAACTGCCCTTTACCTGTATATCCTTCATCAGTATCAAAACCATCATCGCCTACCCAAAGAGCAGAGCAATGTCTCAAATTTACTGTACCACCAAACATTTCAAAACCATCATCCAGATTATGAGCAACTTCTACATAGTCTACAACAGTCTTATTTCCAACACCAGCCAGCGTTAGTCCGTTAATCTCATTATCCTGGCCAATAGATTTACCACCATGCCAAATTCTAACATATTTTAAAACACCACTATTATCAGTTGGGTCAGTTCCTCCATACGGTACACCAGTCACACCCTCAACAAATTTGGTTCCGCCACCTGCTAATGGTGCTTTACCGTTAACAATAATTCCACCCCAATTTCCCCTTGGACTTGCTGCTAGTTCAGCGCTAGACAAAATGGAGGTAAAAGTAATAGGATTGGCCAATGTTCCCTCAGCCATTATTTTTGCACCTTGCTCTATAATAAGTGCAGGTGCCAAACCATTACCATCATCAGGTAAGGCTTTAATGGTCACGCCAGGTTGAATGGTCAAAGTTGCACCACTTTTTACAAATACTTGACCGGTCAATCTGTAGGATTTTGTAGAAACAAGCGTAGAATCAGACGAAATATTACCAGCTAAATCAACGGTTGTTTCGGCTGGTAATCTGCTATCTAATACAGACCAACCTCTAATCCATAAATTTCTACCAAATGCACCAACATAAGAAGTTTTGTTAAAGAATCCATCATTTGGAAGATTGTCAGCTGATAAAAATGCAGGTCCAGCTGTTGATGGCCTTGGATCAAAGGTGGCTGTACCAAATTCAGTGACATCTGTGATAGCAGCTAAGAGTGGATCCACATTCCTCGAGGTAGTATCACCAGATTCAACAGTGGCGTTGCCACCCACTTTAAATCTATCTGTTCCTCCATACACAATATTATTAGCTGACCAAACTAAAGAATCTTTTGCCATTAAAGCAGCAGTGGAGCTATCCTTGATTGCGACACCAACTTTATAGACATTGGTTACTAAATGATTCCAAAAATTTCCAGCAGTTCCTTCTCTTAATCTCACAGCTTCATCCGCACCCTCGCCTGTGGGAGCAGTGCTTAGATTACCAGGACCTATGATTGTTGAATTTGCAAACTGTGGATAGGAACGTGGAAATTTTGACTCAAATTTTGAATCCATTTCATATGCACGACCAGATACTTGTGTACCTTGGATCGTTAATAAAAATTGACCTTTGCCTATATAACCTTCATCGGTATCGAATCCATCATCGCCTACCCATAGAGCGGTACAATGTCTTAAATTTACTGTACCACCAAACATTTCAAATCCATCATCTTTGTTATACGCTACTTCTACATAGTCGACAACAGTTTTGTTTCCAACTCCTGCAAGGGTCAAGCCGTTAATTTCATTATCTTGACCAATAGATCGTCCACCGTGCCAGATTCTTACATATCTTAAAACACCACTACTGTCAGAAGCATTGGTGCCACCATAAGGAACACCGGTTACTCCTTCAACAAAACTGGTACCTCCACCGGCTAAAGGAGCATAACCATTAATAATCAAACCGCCCCAATGACCTCTAGGATCTGCTTTTAAGACAGCATCGGTTTGATTTGCTGTAAATGTAATTGGCTTGTCTTTCGTACCATCTGCAATAATAAAACCGCCCTGTTCAACGATAATTGCTGGTGCCAAATCTGCACCATCGGTATTGTTAGCTTTAATTACTGTTCCTGGCTCTATTGTAAGCGTAACTCCACTTTTTACAAAAACCTGTGCTTGTAAAATGTAGGTGTTAGAAGCGGACCAAGTGGTATTTGTGGTAATGTTCAACTTAGTACCATCACCAGCACCGACCGCAACTTCATTTGCATACGCAAAACCTGAAACAACTACAAAACAAGCTAAAGAAAACGATCTTATACTTGATAGCATTGATTTCATTGGTTAATCCCTTTTTTTTAATTAATTAAAATTTATATGAAAAACTCATGGACCATGAAAATCCAGGATCAAAAGTTGAAGTGTAATAATTAGAACCATTCTCTTGAACGATTGCGTATTCTTCTTTTTGTTGTAAAAGATTTTTCAACTTTATTCCTAATCTAAATGGTAATTTCTGAAAATCTTTAGAAGCAGTAACATTCACATCATGCGAGGGCAATTCATATTCGCTAGCTTTAAATGATTGTAATGATACCAACTTCTTAGAATTATAATTATAACTTAGTGCCAGATTGTAACCAGAGTTTAAACGCAAGCTTAATAAACTGTTTACAATGATATCTGATTGACCTTGTAGTGGTCTATTTTTTTCAGACACAGGGGTAAATGGATCCCCTGTAAAAAATGTTACTGACTCCGGACTTTGCACTTCCGATTGAGAAATAGTAGCATTAAAGGATAGTCGCATCAATCCCATAGTAACAGGGATAAATGGCAATGTCTTTCTTGCTTCAAATTCAAATCCAGATGTTTTTGCGCTTTCAGCATTCATAAACATCAAATTAATTCTATCAGAACCACCAGCAGTAAAAACGGCTATATCAATGGGATTTACAAAATCTTTATTAAAATAACCTACTGAAAGCAATTCTGTAGGGGTTGGATACCATTCATAGCGAATGTCGTAATTGGTTATTTCGCTAGGCTTTAAATCTGGATTACCTATTCTTATAGCTTTACCGTAAAATTCTTGATAAGCAAATGGGGCAATTTCTCTAAATTCACCACGAGCTACTGTTTTTGAGTAAGCTAATCTTAATATTGTATTATCAGTTGCATTAAAGTTTAGATTTAATGCAGGAAGAATTTTTGGATCAAGCTGCTTTGATTCCGTTGGTATGGTATCATTTTGAGAAAAATCTCTGACACCTGTGACAGGGTTGTAGGGATATACCTTTAAATCGTAATTTTCAGATCTTATTCCGGCAATCAGTAGGAGCTTATCTGACAATCCAAAGAGTGGAACAGGGGATTGAAACTGAACAAAAGCAGCATCAACATACTGATCGGCTCTATAACCATTTCTAGAAATACCATCGCTTCGTTCAACTAAAATTAATCCTTTTTGAATTATTCTGTCAGCATCCTCATTGTAAAGAAAGAATTTATTTTTAGAAAAAGGCTCTCCAAGCTGAGTAGAGTCTAATACTCCATAGCTAACGCTAGCATGACTTACACCATGATAAAAAGATCTTTTTGAAAAATTTCTAAATTTATTTTGATATGCTAAACCTGTTTTAAATTGAATTCTTTCATCATTGGAGTTAACATATTTGTATTTAAGATCGATATTTAAAAGATTGTCATCCCCATCAATATAATCTACTATACCTGGCTCAGTTGAAGAGGCGATAACGCTTAGATATCTATCATCGGTAAATCTATAATTATGCTGCATTGAGCGTGGCTCATAACGCGTGGAATTTCCTACAGTTGCATTCCATTCAATATTATGAGAGCCAATCTTATTAAGCTTATGATCTCCATTCAAGGATAGTGATCGCACTGTTTTTTCAATATATTTATCCGAGATAAAGATGCCTTCAGCAACATTGGCTGTTGAGCCAGAAGATCTATACATTTTATCGTCGCTTTTATGGGAGTAGATAAAATTGAGTTTGAAATCGTGCATCTGCCACAATTTTATACCGAAACTGATCGATGATGCGAGGCTGGTGCTATAACCATTGGTTGAAAGCATGCGGTCTTCTAAGCTAGAAACAAGTGAAAGGGCGCCCTCACTTCCTGATTGCTCTAGATAAGTTTTAGAAAGTCCATTCTTGTAATAGTATTTATTTGAAAAGTTTAAATTGATAAAGTATCCACCCTCAACAAAGCTTTTGCTACCCCATTTTTGACCGTTCTTTAAACTAAAAGAAAATGGTTGTTTTGGAGTTTGTTTTTTATGTACGAATCCAGGATTTAAAGATCTTCCTAGTTGAGAAAGCTTATTGTACCAGCCAAGAAAATTGCTGATCGAAGAATCTGGGTAAACCCAACCCTCGCCTATAACATATTTTCCGCCCTGCTTTTTAACAACATAATCAGGAAATTCTTTAGGTAAGGCTCTGGTGCCATCATCATAGCCCCAGAAATCATTTTTTCCTCCAACGTTTGAAAACAAATGATCATAATTATTCGATATATAGGTATTGCCTGATAATCCAAAACTAACATCAATCACTTTTTGGTCTGGGTAAGCTTTTGTGTCCAAGATAATTCCCCCGCCCCCAAACTCCCCTGGCATTTCTGCAGAGTATGTTTTTAATACCTTAATACCATTTATTAAACTGGTTGGAAACAAATCTAGAGGAACAGCTTTCTTGTCAGGTTCAGGACTGGGCAAAGGACTGCTATTAACTTGAACGGCGGTATATCTTTCACCCAAACCTCTCACTACAGGAAATTTTCCATCACGAATCGTTACTCCAGTTACCCTTCTCATTGCTTCCGCGGCATTTGAATCACCAGATTTAGATATTTGATCTGCGCTTATGGCATCTTCAAGAACAGTGCTTTCTCTTTTTTGTTGAAGCTCTTCCCTTTCAGTGCCTTCCTTGGCTTCAACCTCAACTTCGACGGCTTGTAGTTCAATGGCACCAGCAGAAAGCTCTATGTCTATGGTAATTGAATTCTCGTCAATCAGCTCTATATCTTCTATTATTTTTTTTTCATAGCCAATATAATTAGCTACGATGGTGTATGTTCCAGACGGTAGATTTTGAATAAAATAATTTCCTTCAAAATCCGTTGCAGAACCGAAACTAGTTCCTTCTAAAAATACATTAGCTCCAATAAGTGCTTCACCAGATTCAATATCAGTAATTTTACCAACAATTGAACCTGATTGGGCAGATACAGAACCAACTAATGCAACTGGAACCAAAAACCAGTAGCATAATTTGATTAGCAATTTCATTGCTTTCTCTCCATTTTTGAGTTCTAAGATCATTGAAAGGTCTTAGAGTATTAAAAAAATTCTTAATCTTGAGCTTCGTTCCAATTAGTACTAAATGTGATAATTTCATTAACTGGCATACACACACCTTTATCTATTTTATAAGTTAATTTCCCTCCCGTAGATATATTGGATAGATCAAAAATTGATGCAGAATCGTTAGATGGAATAGGGTTGATCTTGGAGGAAAAATCAATGAGCAAGGAGTAGTCCACACCCAAAATAGTTTTAGAGGCATAACCATTTTGAATATCAACAATCATAAATATTAACATGTCATTTACATCAATGACCCCATCTTCATTTGCATCAGCCAAAGGCCTTTTGGGGTTTGGATTTGCTTTGAGATATTCGGTTTCTACTAAACAGTTTAAGGCAAAAAAAGTTAGATATCCGCCCCATGGCAACAAGTTAGGATCCACTATATAAGCTTCTGCAGCAGGATCGGTTGAACCAGCTGGATCAAAAGCACCATTGGAGTTTACTGGAAGCGCATCGAGACCGCTGTTAACTCGATCATTTTCCTCACTCCAAGAAGTTTGGACTTCGCTATATCTTGAATCATGTGCGTCTCTATCTAAAAAATCTAATTTAAATGTAGCAGGGGCCACTGATCTGTCTACTAAGTAGGATCCATCTGGAAATGGTGGCAAAACTTGATCGCCCAAAGTAATATCAGGTTCAAGGATGAAATTATTTAACTTTTTATTTCCACTGGCATCTTGATCTGCAGTCCAAAGACCCGCATCTGTCATTGAAGCAACTGTACCATACGAATTGCATGTTTCAGGGTTAAATCTAATAGTAGGATAATTGCCTGTAACGGTATAGGTACCTCTTCCACCGCTAGAATTTGCATCATTCAAAACTACTGTCAATGCGATACCAGCAGCAGCAAGACCAGCGGCATCATACTGTGCTGTTTGTGGAAATCCTGGAGCATTATCACCAGCTTTAAATGAGGCTAAGGTTTGTTCAGTGAATGCTGAAACGGTGGCTTCAGGTATAACCATTTTTGTAGCATAACCAGCAGCGTCTTTCCAAGAAGCTTTAAGTTTATAGACATCAGCTGAAAAATCGATTCCGGCTTTTGTTACAACCGTTCGATCATAGGTAGCATTTAGAGATTGAAGATTCCAAGTTCCAACGGCATCTCCTAGATTAGATCCGCCATCGTCATCTTCACAAGAAAAGAAAAAAACTGCTATTGGTATATATAGATAAATATAAAAATTTTTCTTAAGATTCATAGATTCCTCATTTATAACTTTTTGAGTTTAAAAGCCAGCTATGGCATCAATTATTAAGAAAAAATTATATTTTATAAATCACAGCTTTATTACTATCATTTAAACAAACCGTTAACAATATTTTTAAAAAAAGGAATTGTCTTATAGGAATCGATTTAAAAAAAAATCTCATTAATAGGTTTAACCCATGAAACACAAAGCCAAAAAACTTTTCTTAACGATGGTTTTATTGAAAATGAACCTTGCATGTAGCTATATCTTTTCGCAAACAAATCAATTTAAGATTTATAGTGAAAAGATTTTAGGAACCGAAACAACTATCAAAATGATTCCAATAAAAAGTGGTACATTTAACATGGGAAGCTCAAAAAAAGAAAAAGAAAGAAAAAGAGACGAGGGACCTATTAAAGACGTCTATATAGATGGATTCTGGATTTCCGAAATAGAAATTACATGGGATGTTTATGAGCTTTTTCTTGATAGAACAACTGATAAAGAACATGTTAAAAGAGCAGAGTTGAACCTTAATATAGATGCTATATCCGGTGCAACTGCACCCTATGTTAATTACAACAAAAAAGGATATCCGGTAGTTAATGTAACGCAATATGCTGCTTCACAATTTTGTAAATGGCTATCAGCAAAAACAGGTAACTTTTATCGTTTGCCGACTGAGGCAGAATGGGAATTCGCCTGCAGAGCTGGAAATGATGATCCTTATTCATTTGGTAAAAACGCAAGAAAAATGAACGAGTACGGATGGTTCAAAAAAAACAGCAATGGCCAAATTCAAAAAGTAAGATTGAAAAAACCTAATGCATTTGGTATCTATGACATGCATGGCAATGTTGCAGAATGGGTGCTAGATAGTTACAATCCTGAAACTTATATTTTATGGGGAAACAGCGTAAAAAACCCCGTAATGATTGGAAAAAAATTGTACCCTCGCGTGGTTAGAGGTGGTTCATTTAAAAGCAATATTGATGAACTGCGATCTGCTGCTAGAGGTTTTTCAAAAGAAAAATGGAAAAGACGCGATCCACAAATTCCAAAAAGTTTGTGGTGGTTCACGGATGCCAACAACATAGGATTTAGAATAGTAAGACCAAAAAAAACTCCTAACAAAGATGACATGAATAAGATGTGGGTAAATCCAATCAAAGAATATTGAGGTAAAATGAAAAAAGAAATTGATAATGTAAATCGAAGAAAATTTTTAGAACATTCTGCTAAGATCACAGCAGCCGGTTTTTTAATGAACAAGCTACCAGCAAGATCAAAACGATTGTTTTCGATTGAAGGAGAGATCAAAGTTGCACTTATTGGTTGTGGTGGCAGAGGAACTGGTGCAGCATCTCAGGCTCTAGAGGCAGATCCTGATGTAAGGCTCGTCGCTGTAGCAGATGTTTTTGAAGATAGAATAACAGAATGCTTAAAATCTCTGAACGAAAAATACCCGGATAGTGAAAGAATAAACATCAATCAAGAGACTTCATTCTTAGGGTTTGAAGGATATAAAAATGCTATAGATCTTGCTGATGTAGTGATCCTTACTACGCCACCAGCTTTTAGGCCTTTACATTTTGAATATGCAATTAATAATAATAAACATGTCTTCATGGAAAAACCAGTTGCAACAGACATTGATGGAATTAAAAGAATTATAAAAACTGGTAAATTAGCCCAATCTAAGAAATTAAATGTTGTTGTTGGTCTTCAAAGGCATTATCAAAGAAACTATAGAGCTATTAAAAAAATGATCGATAGAGGTAGAATTGGTGATATCATATCTGGGCAAGTCTATTGGAATAGTGGTGGAGTATGGGTAAAGCCTAGAGAAAAAGACCAAACAGAGCTAGAATACCAAATGCGAAATTGGTATTACTTTAATTGGTTATGCGGAGATCATATTGTTGAACAACACATTCATAACATAGATGTAGCCAATTGGTTCATAGGAGCTAATCCCATATCTGCGCAAGGTATGGGCGGCCGTGAAGTTAGAAAAGGCATAGACCATGGACAAATCTATGATCATCATTTTGTCGAATATACCTATCCTGATGGTCAAATTATAGCAAGCCAATGCCGACATCAAAAAGGGTGCATGAATCGAGTTGAAGAGGTTTTCCAGGGAACAAAAGGCTCTGTTACCATCAATAGTGCTAATTTTGCACTAATGAAGAACAAGAGGAAAAAGACAATTTATGACCATCAAGGAGAAGATGACATCAATCCTTATCAGCAAGAACACAATGATCTATTTAAAGCAATACGACTGGGACAATACAAAATCAACGATACAAAACAAGGTGCTGATGCAACGTTATCAGCAATTATAGGCCGTATGGCAACCTACAGTGGACAAGCAATCACTTGGGATGAGGCTATTAAAATGGATCAAAATCTGGTTCCTGATCTCTATTCGTTTAACGATCAAGCTCCCGTTCAACCGGATGAAAATGGTATGTATCCAATACCTGTGCCTGGTGTTACAAAATATTAGGAGTTAAAAATGAAAAGAAGAACATTTATCAAAAAAAATGCAATTGTAGCTCTAGTCCCATTCATCACAACCGGTTTATTAGCGCGTAATAAGAAAATTAAATCCTTATCAAAAAAACCTTTTCAATTAAATTATGCTCCTCATTTTGGAATGTTCGAATCAATGGCTGGAAAAGATCTATTAGATCAGATTGAGTTCATGCATGATCAAGGTTTTCGATCGCTAGAAGATAACGGCATGAAAAATAGGTCCAAAAAAACGCAAAACGATATCGCAAAGAAAATGGAAAAGCTAGGAATGAGTATGGGTGTCTTTGTTGGGCATAAGATCTATTGGAAAGAGCCTAACCTGACCAGTGGAGATAAATCGTTACAAGATGAATTTGTTGAAAATATTAGAGATTCAGTAGAAGTTGCCAAAAGGGTTAACGCTACTTGGATGACAATTGTGCCTGGACATATTGATCTCAAAAAAGAAATGGATTATCAAACTGCCAATGTGATTGAAGCATTGAAAAGAGCAGCGGAAATTTTAGAAAAGCATAATCTTGTCATGGTCCTTGAACCTTTAAATTGGTGGTCAAACCATGCGGGTCAATTCTTAACCGAGATTCCACAAGCATATAAGATATGTAAGGCAGTGGGCAGTCCATCCTGCAAGATCCTTTTTGACATCTATCATCAGCAAATTTCTGAAGGCAATCTTATACCGAATATGAAAAAATCTTGGCAAGAGATTGCTTATTTTCAAATTGGTGACAATCCTGGTAGAAAAGAACCTACCACTGGTGAGATAAATTATTTGAATGTCTTTGAATTTATTCATTCAAAAAAATATAAGGGTATTCTTGGCATGGAACATGGAAATTCCATTAATGGAAAAAAAGGTGAAATGAGAGTTATAGAAGCATATCGTGAGGTTGATAATTTTTAAAATGAATAAGTCTATAATACATAATTTTATTTTTTTATTTTGTGCAACATCATTGCTTTTCACTCAAAGCGATCAATTAATTTGGTCAGATGAATTTGATGGGCAGCCTGGACCAATCAATTCTCAAAGATGGTTTCATCAAACCACTCTTCCCAATGGGTACAGTTGGTGGAATGGAGAGATTCAACACTATACGAACCGTTCTGAAAATGCTTATGTCAGTAACGGGACTTTAAAAATTGTAGCTAAAAAAGAACGATTTACGGATCAAGGTCAGACCAAAAACTATACATCTGCAAGACTAAACTCTAAGTTTGCATTCAAATATGGAAGAATTGAGATAAAAGCAAAACTTCCAAAAGGTCATGGTACATGGCCAGCGATGTGGATGTTGGGAAAAAATATCAATGAAAGAGGGGCATACTGGCAAACAAAAGGACATGGAAATACCCCGTGGCCTCAGTGTGGAGAGCTAGATATCATGGAACATTGGGGCTCTAATCAAGACTACGTTTCCAGCGCTATACATAGTCCATCGAGTTATGGCAATACAAAAAATAAAGGCGGGCAAAGAATCAATAACGTATCTGAACAATTTCATATTTATAGTCTTGATTGGTCTTCAGAAAAAATGGTCTTTAGTGTAGATGACAAAGTGCATTACACCTATCAACCAGCAAATAAAAACTCCAGCACATGGCCTTTTGACAAAGAAATGTATATCTTGCTAAATATTGCAATTGAGCCAACCATATCATCTGGTTTTACGCAAAGTGAAATGGAAATTGATTATGTTAGGATCTATAAAAGTAATCTAAATATTGAAAATAGCACAAACCACATTCCAAATAATTTTGAAATTTCAAGTGTTTATCCAAATCCATTTAATCCTACTACTACTATCGATTTTTCAATAAATAAAAACTCTAATATTGATTTTTTAGTTTTTGATGTTAATGGAAAAATGATAGATAAAATTTTCAGTGGTTATAAAACTAGAGGCAAACATTCTTTAAGGTGGAATGCCAAACAAATACCTAGCGGCACATATTTTTTAAGAGCAACTAGTGGGAAAAGTTATATAAATCACACAATTACATTAACAAAATGATTTACCCACTACTTGCAATGGTTTTTTTAACCTTACTTGTTACATTTAGACTTCTTTTCATAGGCAGCTATCTGGTTGCTACAAAAAAAGTTCATATTAAACAATTTAGAAATATGGATGGGGAATTTCCTAAATATGCTCTTTCAGCTAGAGATCACTTTAGAAATATGTTTGAAATTCCTATTTTATTTTACCTGCTTTGTATTCTTCTAATTATCAAAAATGAGCATGATCCAATTGATATTTATCTCGCTTGGGGATTTGTTTTGTTTAGATTAATTCATAGCTTGATCAGAATACCAAACAAAAATGTGCTTTATAGATACTCAGCTTTTATCGTATCATTGTTTTTCTTAATTGGAGGATGGATAAGCTTTATTATGAAGATTTAATGCTTCACTAAGATTTCATTAAAGCAAAACTGAAAGTTGTACCTTTTCCTTCAATGCTATCTACATTAATGCTAGAATTATGTGCTTCGATAATGTGCTTTACGATAGGTAATCCTAGTCCAGTTCCTTTTCTAAATTTAGTTCTAGCATCTTCAGTTCTATAAAATCTTTCAAAAATTCTAGACAACGATTCTTCATTTATTCCTGATCCTGTATCTGATACAAAAAATAAATATTCTTCTTTATCATCTTCAATGACAATTGAAATCTTTCCTCTTTCTGAATAACGTATTGCATTTGAAATTAAATTATCAAATACCTGTCTTATTCTATCACTGTTAGAATTTACCATTATATCATTTTTTGAATGATTAACTATTTCTATTTCAATATCTTGTCTTTTTTTGATACGAAGCTTTGCCTCATTAACAATTTCCTCAATAATAGGTAAGATATTTATCGGAGTGAGATCAATTTTCATTTCGCCTGTTTCAATTCTTGATATGTCTACTAAATCAGTTACTAACGCTTCAAGTCTATGGCTATTTTTTAACGATCGTTTAAGAAAAACAGTATTTACATTTTCATCATTTAGGGCCCCATTCAACAGTGTTTCTAAATATCCAGTTATAGAGGATATGGGCGTTTTCAATTCGTGTGTAACATTAGTCAAAAACTCAGATCTTACATCGCTCATCTTCTTCATTTTGTTTAGATCGTTTTCAATTTTTTCTGCTAACTGATTTATGTTTTCAGCCAATTCCCCAATTTCATCATTTGATAGAATATCAGCTCTTCGGTCCCATTTGCCGGCTTTTATTTCCTGCGCAACATTCACTATCTTTTTGATTGGATTATTGATCCATTTATCAACAAAAAAAACAAATACGAATAATATAGCTGCAACAATGATTACAATTCTATTTTGATTCGTTGTTCTTAGGTCAATTAATGTTTGTGCAAAATCCATAGTCTGCGCTAAGCGAATGTAGCTCACATCATTTGCTTCGATCATTCTTGCAACATAAATGAAATCCTTCTTTAGTGTATTGCTATATCGAACAGAAACACCGTAATCCATGTTTTTTAAATTTTGTACTTCAGGTCTATTTAAATGATTGTCCATTTTATTTAAGACAATATTAGAATCAGACTCTGCTATAACCTTGCCGTCTTTTGCAATTAGAGTAACACGTAAGCCTGTTTGTTTAGAAAAATTAAGCGCTGCAATTCCTATATCCAGATTGGATGATCTTGAATATAATTCAAAAGCTTTATTATGAGACAAAAGACTATTGGTAATTTCTGTTTTAACTTGGGTATCTATAGTTCTGTTTATAACATATGTTGGCAAAACCAAACCAACACTTAAAAGTGCAAATAATAATAGAAAAAGTTTTTGTCGGAGCTTAATCAAGGTCAATCATTTTTCGGACGTAACCTATAACCAACTCCTTTTACCGTTTCGATCCAATTTTTATATTTTCCTAATTTAGATCTAATTCTATTTATGTGAACGTCAATAGTTCTATCTACAACATAAACATCATCTTCCCAAATTGATGAAAGCAACGTTTCTCTTTTGAAAATAGTATTGGGACTGTTCATGAAAAAAGCCAGAAGCTCAAACTCTTTTCTTGGAAGTGTGAGTTCATTTCCATCTACTTGTGCAATGTAGGTTTCAGTATTGATGCTAAGTCCATCAAATTCAATTAAATTGCCTTTCATGTTAATGGACTCAATTCTTCTAAGGATGGATTTTATTCTTGCAATTAAAAGAGCTGGACTAAATGGTTTTCTGATATAATCATCTCCTCCGGACTCTAAACCTTTGACCTCGTCAAATTCTCTATCCATTGCTGTTAGAAAAATTATAGGTACAATACTTCCTGTACTTCGTATGTGTTTACATATTTCATAGCCATCTTTTCCAGGCATCATGACATCGAGTATGATCAGGCTTGGATTATTCTTTAATAAAATAAGCGCTTCATCGCCATTTGAAGCCTCTATAAAACGCATTCCTTCTTTTTCTAAATTGTAAGTGATGATATTTCGTATGTCTTTTTCATCATCTACAACAAGTATCAGCTTGTTTTTTGTATTCATGTTATCCCAATAGGAGTTAAATGAATTTACAATTTTTTCATCTTTCAATGCGCTAAGACTTTCTTATTTAAACAAAATAATAATAGTTCAGTGATATAAGATTGTAATCTCAACGTAAACAAATCATAAACAATCTGTTCGAAAACCAATTGGTTTGATAGTTTAAGCTATTTAGATGATCTAGATAAAATTATATTGGAAGAAATTTTTAGTTTTTATTATAAGAATAAATTGAAATAGGAATACTAAGTAAATATATCATTCCAAATACTGATAGAAACTGCCACAAGAAATTAATTATCAACATCAATAGAAGTACAAATGCAAAAAAGAATCTTATATAGATTTTTTTATTGATCGATCCTTTGATTTGTTTAAATGAAAATGTAGGAATTTTTAAAACTAATAGAACGCCAATTGTGACAACATAAATATTAAGAATTAGTGGATTATTAATACCCCAATCGTACCCTAAAAATGAATGAATGAGTGGTGATAAGATTAGCCCAGCTCCAGCTGGCGTAGGAATGCCCATAAAATATCCTCGATGTTCAGCTAATGCATTTGTTGAAAGATTAATGTTGAATATAGCTAATCTAATACAAGAAAAAATAATATAAGCGGTTATGGCTATATAACCCCACATCTGCTCCTGGTCAATTAAACCAAAGTACAATATTATACCTGGCGCAACTCCAAAGCTCAAAAAGTCTGATAAAGAATCCAGCTCTGCTCCCATATCGGATTCCGCTTTTAAAATTCTAGAAAATAAACCATCTAAAACGTCGCAAACCCCTGCGATCAAAACACAAATTACCGCAATATTGAATTCTTCAAAAAATGCAAAACGAATAGAGCTTAAACCAAAACTCAAACCTGTTAAGGTAACAAGATTTGGAATTAATAGTTTTATCTTTGGTCGCTTCATGTAGAAGAGCTAGCGATAATTGATTCTCCAGCGGTTACTTTATCGCCTTCTTTTAGCTGCGTAGAATAATGCAATGGCATATAAACATCAACTCTAGAACCAAATCTTATTAAACCAAATCTCTCGCCTGCTTTCATAGATGTAGATTTTTCAACAAAAGATAATATCCTCCTTGCAACCAAGCCTGCAATTTGAACAGAGACGATCTTTTCATTCTTTTTATTTTGCATTACTAAAATATTTCTCTCATTATGTTCGCTGGCTTTATCTAAACTAGCAACAAAAAATTTTCCAGCTATATAAATAATATCATCAATAATTCCGGTTATGGGAGCTCTATTAACGTGAACATTAACAACGTTCATAAAAATGCATACTCTAAGACATGCTTCATTGCCTAGACTAGTTTCTTTAGGCATTGGAGCCTGATCAATTTTACAAATTGTACCATCAGCCGGAGAAATGACTGCATTATTATCAAGCGGAGTATTTCTTTCAGGGTCCCTAAAGAACCATAAAACGAATAGAGAAAAAATATATAAAAATATACTTAAAGGTTGAAAAACAAATTCCATTCCAAATGAAATAAGCATTGAGATGGTAAAGAGCCTATACCCTTCTTTGTGAACTTTTTCTAAAGAAATAAGGAATATAATTACCCCAGCAAACATTAATGGAAATGTAATATCATAAAGATTGCTGGTCCCTATAATGAAAACTAGTAGCCCAATAATTAAGCCGATTTTTCTAACACTTTGCATAGTGAAATTTAAAAAAAGTATTTTACTTAAAGGTGATTATAAAAAAATTTTATAAAAAATATTTAATGTAAAAGTTCGTGCTCAAATCTAACTTCATCATAGTGATTAAGATATACTATCAAAAAAAGTGTTAAGAAGGATTAGTAGATATTGGGCAATTAGGTTGATAGTGGGCATAACCATTGGATATATCCTAGGGTATTATTTTATAAAAATTTATATATACTTGAGCAATTTGAAGTAGGGTGAGAGTTTTAAAATCAACACATTTCATCTCACCCCAACTTCTGCGGATGTGGATGTTTGATACTTATCATTCTAACAATTGTTCCGGTAAGTTTATATGAAGAACATATTAAAAAGGGTTCGCTTTGTATTTTTTAGCTAAGATTTTTATAATTTCTTTTTCTTTTTTTGATGGTGCTGAATATGTAAGTGCACCGCAAAATTACAAGAATAATTCCATACGTATTTATTCAGGGTATTTTAGCCGCCCATTTATAAATATCCTTTTTCTAGGAGATATTTCAGCTGAATATCATAACACCATTATTAGGGGCGTTGATTATTCAAAAGTGCTAAAAGAAAAATCGCCAAATAGCCCAATTTCTACTTCTGCAAGAATTTCAATAATTCGACATCTTGAAAGAGGATTCCAAAATAATCACAATCAATATAATTTATCATTTACATGGCATTATCATTCAAAAATGAATTCTATTCCTATTAGGTGGTTTTTTTCTGAAGGCATCTCTTATGCTGAAAATGTTCCCTACGTGGAAGGGCTTCATACTAGAAGATTAAGCAATGAACGAGATTCAAAAGTAATGAATTATATGAATGTAGGATTTGATTTTCGTTTAAGCGATCTGATAAAAAATAACAATTTCTCTTCATATAGGATAGGTCTATCCAATTCCCATCGATCAGGTATCTATAAAAAAATTAAACTTTTCAATAATACGAAAGGCGGAAGTAACTATATCAATCTATTTTTTGAATATGAATTTTAATTTATCACGTTTTGTTAATTTATTGGGCGATGGGGATACAGCCAATGCGGCAATATTTGATTATAAAAAATTTACCAACTTAAAATTAATAACCCTAAGCCGAGCGCAGCTACACCAACAGATCCTAAAACTCCATTTCGTACGCCTGATTTTTTCCTATCAGTTAACATTCTATTAAATTCGGTTTTATATTTCATTTTATCATTAAAGGATAGATTCTTATAGAATTCACTTTTTGGTTCAACGTTTTCTGGTAAGACTCTATAAATCGCAATTATCGGAATACTTAGACCAGCAGTAAAAGGTGCTGCAATACATGACATTACACCTATAGTTGCATAAGTGCTTTTTGAATTGTGTTTTGATAATTCAATATCTAAGTTTCTCTTAAATTCTAATCCATCGCTCCGTTTGTTAGATTCTTTTTCAACTGATCGAAAAGTATAAAATGTTTTATTGTCTTTTTCTTGATTAAATGATTTGATATTTTTGCGAGGAATAATGGCCTCTCCAACACTTTCAATATCAAGAGTTATGTAATTTTTATTTTGAGTAATAATTTTGCCGGTAAGCTCTGATTCATTGAAAAAGGTTATCTTAATTATTTCTCCAACCATCGATTGAGAAATAGATTTAAATACTGATCTTTGAATGTTGACATCCTCAGGATTCACATTCTGCTGAATTTCAGCTTTAATTAAATCTTGCGAATTAGGTTCTTTTTCATCAATTACATTACCGGTTAAAGGATCAAATTTTTCAATTTTTATCTCTTCCCCTGTTAGAGGATCATATTTTTGCGCAAAGACAAGCCCTGAAAAAAGAATTAATAAAATAAATGATCGTTTCACGTTATTAAAACTCTAAGAATTCCCAATATATATCTAAGAAAGGTTGCTGAAAATGAAAACCTATTCTAAAGTTTTCATTAACTGCATACAAAAGACCAAAATCAAAATCTATGGTACTTTTTGTCCCCTCTAGAGAATCAATTTGCAATGGAGCTGAACCATCTGACCCAAAATAGTCTCTTGCGGCCATACCTGCATCCATGGTCTTATAGCCATTGTCAGCCCATGCTGATGCAACAAATTTTAAATTCTTTCTAAGATCATAATCTAAGCTCAACCACATCCGATATGGAAGAGTGTAGCTATCATCCCATTTAAAATTATAATCACCGGTTGTAGATAAAAAATCATCTCGACCTACAAATGCATTGCTTATTTTTAAACCGGCGCTCCAACCTACTTTTCCTCGACCTGTAGGATTTGTTCTTGATGAGGTATAAACGGCATATGCTTCAGCATAAACAGGATTTTCAGCGGCTTGGTTGACTACATCATCCACATTAATATTTGAAAATTGATTAAGGGTTGAATCCCCTGAAACTTTTATCGCATGTGAGAACCTACCAATAACTGATTTGATTGGATAAGCTCTATGAAACCCAATACCTAAAGATAGCGCTCTTTCTTTATCTGGAGTTTTCCTATGAAACAGTCTCAGCTTTCCATGCAAATTTAAATCACCATTTAAACTAGAGCCATATTTAGTCTTCAACATGAATCGATCGGTCAATCCATAACCCATAGAGATAGCACTAATGTAAAAGGTATTTGGCCTCAAAGGCGTAGCAGTAGGATCCATAAAAACACTTAATAGGACTGCTTCTCCAGTATAGAATCTCTTTGTATTCTCAGTCTTTTTGTCAAGCACGCCTCCATAGTATCTGCTCATTTTCTCAATACTTGTTTTTTTGACCGTCGCATCACCATACAATGTTCTTATTATAAACGTTTCATCGCTCTCTGAGAGAACATGGCCTATAAATTTTTCACCTTTTTTATTCAGTATCTCACCTATGTCAGCAAGGAATTCAGCTTCAGGAATAGTAAATTGACCCGATTCTGTCAGTAGAGTGACCATATTATTTTCCACATCTAAGATTTCACCTTCAGATATAGAACCATCCTTAAAGTGAAAAAGTTTTTCCATACCTTTTTCAAGAACGCTAGGGGAAGAAAGAAGTTCGCTCTTAACAGAAGTTGTTCTAATGCTATTTGCTGCTGGTGCTTGTTTTGTTCTTGAGTATAAAGCTTCCGATATGCTACTTTTAGTTAAAACCTCATTCTGCAATTCATTAATAATTTGGGCTCCCTCATTTTTTGAAAGATTGCTTAGGGAGTTATTAAATCTTGAGTTTAGATAATCATCAAACTCTTCATCAGAAATACCTAACTGACTCGTAATATTTTTTATTGCTCTTTGCTGGCCAAACAAAATCGGATCATTGTTTGATTGAGAAAAAGCAAAATGGAAAATAAAAAAAATAAAAATGATTTTATCAAATTTTAATTGCATGTTAATGACCTCTTGATAAGGATATGATCTTTATGGTTTACTTTAATTATCTATCAATATAATAATCAACAATAAAGATTATAGCCCCCAGTTTTTTAATTTGTTAGATATTGTAAAATTTAACTATAATTTAACTTAATAATAATGCTTATTTTTACAATACTATATCATTTTTGTATATGATATTTATAATTTATAAATAAAACAGACTTTATAATGATACCAAAGCACGAAATAGCCAAAAAATTGCTTTCAATAAGACTTGAGCATGCTATGACTCAGAAAGATTTTGGGCTAGAATGCGGCTTGTCATCTAGTGTTATTTCTCAGTATGAGCAAGGATTAAGAAATCCTAGCAAGAAAGCATTGTATCAAATATGTAATAGATATAGCATTGATCCTAAAGATTTTGACCTTCCTGATAAGAGTCCTTATTTATCTAAAAATAGATATTCAAGCAACATTGATAAAAATATCCTCAACAGCTTGCTAGAAGAAATAAGAAAAAAAGATGAAAGAATCAAAGAGCTAGAAATTGAAAAATATCGATTGACCAATTTGCAAAAGATTGGCCTGGAATCGGTTGGTTCAAAAATTTGGATACATCAAACAAAGTTGAGGCGAAAAGGATTGAAATGGGAAAGAAAAATTACTGATATTGGAAACTCCTATGATATATTTGTGGATTTTCTCGGCTACAGTAAAAGTGAATCTGAAATACTATTGAGCACTGAATGGATACCAGTATTTAGCAAAGACCCAAACCATCCAATGAACAAATGCCTTTCTGTAAACTCGTTGAAATCAATAAAGTCCCTTATGTTTAAACTGCCGACTATCATAAAAAAAATTGGTAAAAGTGGTAAAGCTGAAATTCCTTTCTACACTACATGGATTAAAAAAGATGGCACTTTAGTAAATTCAAGTGTCAATTTTGAAATAGACATCTCCACAATGATAACTACAATCAATGCTCATTTTGAGGATTAATAGACAATTTAATAAAGATATTATTTATATTTTTATATCTACATTATTATTATAAAATTTTTATTAGGGGGCTATAAGTGTGTGGAATAGTATGCGCATTTGACATCAATGAAGATTCTTTATCCTTAAGAAATCAAATCTTAGAAATGTCAAAAAAAGTACGGCATCGGGGCCCGGATTGGAGCGGTATTTATAGCGACGAAAATGCGATTCTTGCCCATGAAAGGTTAGCTATTGTTGATCCAATCTCTGGTAAGCAGCCTTTAATCAACAAAGAAGAGAATTTAATACTCTCTGTTAATGGTGAGATTTATAATCATCGCGAATTAAAAACCGATCATTGCAAACATTACAATTTTAAGACTGAGTCAGATTGTGAGATAATACTTGCTCTTTACGAAAAATACGGCATTGATTTTATTGATATGCTAAATGGTATTTTTGCTTTTGCACTTTTTGATAAAGAGAAAAATCACTTTTTTATTGCTAGAGATCATATCGGAATAATACCTTTATATAAAGGACATAATGAGAACGGTACTTTTTTTATAGCTTCTGAGTTAAAGGCATTGGAAGGCTATTGTAATGAAATAAGTATTTTCCCTCCAGGTCATTACATGACAGGCAAAAGTGTAGAGCCTGTGAAATGGTACAAAAGAAAATGGATTTCATTATCAGGAACCAACAAAGAAAATATAAAAACAAATGAATTGAAGGTAAGTTTGGAGAATGCTGTTCACAGGCAATTAATGTCAGATGTGCCTTATGGAGTTTTATTATCAGGTGGTCTAGATTCCTCTATTATTGCGGCTATTGCTGCTAAATACTCAAAAAAAAGGGTTGAATCAGAAGATATCTCTCCTGCTTGGTGGCCTCAATTGCACTCATTTTCTGTAGGGCTAGAAAGTGCTCCAGATTTAATAGCAGCGCAAAAGGTCGCAAAGCATATCGACAGCGTACATCATGAAATTATCTATACCATTCAAGAAGGGCTGGATGCAATAAGCGATGTTATATTTAATTTAGAAACATACGATGTAACAACGATTAGAGCTTCTACGCCAATGTATCTTATGGCAAGAGCTATTAGTTCTATGGGTGTTAAAATGGTTTTATCAGGCGAAGGAGCAGATGAAATCTTTGGTGGCTATTTATACTTTCATATGGCACCTAATGAAAAAGAATTTCACTATGAGACAGTTAGAAAATTAAATCGTCTACATCAATACGATTGTCTGAGAGCAAACAAAGCACTTGCTGCTTGGGGCGTAGAAGCTCGCGTTCCATTTTTAGATAAAGAATTCATTGATATTGCAATGGCAATTAATCCAGTCGAAAAAATGATAACAGGCAAAAGAATAGAAAAACAAATATTAAGAGATGCTTTTTCAGAATATCTACCAAATGATATAATACATCGCCAAAAAGAACAATTTTCCGATGGTGTAGGATACAATTGGATAGACACATTAAAAGATGTTGTTGATAAAGAGGTCTCTAATAAATTACTTCAAAATGCAAAACATAAATTCCCTATCCAAACACCCAAAACAAAAGAAGAATATTACTATAGAAGTATTTTCTCTAAACATTTTCCCTCTGATTCAGCAGCTTTAACTGTTCCCTCAGTACCATCCATTGCTTGCAGCTCAGAAGTTGCAATCAAGTGGGATAAGAGTTTTTATAACCAAATTGATCCTTCAGGGAGAGCAATAATGACTGTTCACAAAAAATAGTTTTATTTAAGAAATAAAACTTTTTGTGATTCAATTTTTGAATTCGTTTTTAAAGTTACTATATAAATCCCAGAAGAGATATCTCTATTATTATCATCTTTGGTGTTCCATATTATTTTATTTTTGCCCCTCTTTGATTTTTTTAAATCAAAGGACTTTATACGTTGGCCCAACAAATTTGTTATTACTAAAACTGCAGATTCATTGGCACTAACCTCAATTGGTATAATCAATGAATTATTAAATGGGTTAGGGTAAGGCTGTAATAGCAACATCTCTTTAGGAATCGTCATTTCATCTTCAATGCTAAGATTTTGACTTTCTAATACTTTATAACCAGGAGAGCCGTATTCAGTTGATGCAATCCATGAAGAATGATTGGAATTATCCAGCAGAGGATTTATTAACTCTAAGGTCGAACCTCCACCGTCAGCCTTTAATGGCCACGGAAAAATATTTTGATAATTAACAGAATCTACAAGCTTTTCATTATTGTTATAAATCTTAACCTGATCATCCTTTCCCAGTCCAAAGTCAAACGGGCCTAACAATTGTTTTAAATTAGAATATTTACTTTTAATCTTTGAAAGATCATTTGATAAAACGATATAGGCATTAGGTTCTAACAAAGTATTATTATCAAAAATGAAGGTATGATTATTATCGTTATCTTTGAAACTCCATCCATTCAAATCAATAGTTGATTCACCTGTATTATAAATTTCAACCCAGTCGCCACTATCAAATTTTTCGGATGAACTATAGTTGATCTCTGTTATGACAATAGAATTTTCATTTTCTTCAGCGATTTCAAAAACGGCAGTTAGTGTATTGGTATCGCTAAGATCATGATTTATTTCGTTGTTTGCAATTGAACTTTCTTCCCACTTTAAAAATCGGTAACCTTTTTTTGGAATTGCTTTGATAGAAATCGGTATGCCAGGATAGTAGGATCCTGCCCATAAATTATCATCAATAACAATGGAGCTGATTTTAATTTTTCCTGAATTCGATGGAAAAATTTTTAAAAACAGATTTTTAGAGTCAGGTAAGTCAAACATCTCTTCGAGATGTCTTCTTACATAAGCAGATCGCTCATTATTAAAATTTTTAATTTCATTTATTTCACTATTCCATGATTGCATTGTGCCCCATCGTTGATTGTGCTTTGGAATAAAAGAAGTAATATCATTTTTTAGCGAATCTAGTACTATATTGAGGTTTTGAGGTTTAAAAATGGTGTTCAAGCGATCACTAAACACATTAATGAATTGATTTTTAAAAGTGTTGTTTTGAAGCAATTTCCTCAGAAATAATGTACTCCATGGTGGGTTAGGCCAAAAGGGTCCATTTGGTTCCAATGCGAATTTCAATGTATTAAACTCATGAGCTATTAATGGACTATTTAAACCAAATCCAAAATCTGTATCATATAAAATCCAACGCCATTTTCCATTTTTTCGATTATCTTTCCAAAGTTTTACATTGTTTCCTGGCCAATCACGATTGTCTATGAATATCTGAATTGCATGGTAATTGATATATGATTCCATATCTATTTTTGACGCAATATGAGATAACTGACTATCATCGCGTAAATCTCTATTTGATATGAATTCGTGCAAATCGTAATAATCTGATGAGCTACCATGTATGAGTTCAATATTGTTGGGCTCACTATTGTTTAATCCAATAATATCAATATCGTCAACATCAATTCCATAATGGGAGGCAATAAAGTGCTCATTGGTTTTTTCTCTTAGATTATGAATACCCCAATAATTACCATTTAAATACATTTGAACCGGTCTATAACTTAGATGATCAACATCAACATCTCTTATTAAGGTGGCAACGTAACCATCGCGCAACATGGTAGAATTCCAGTCATTTCCAGAATTTCTCAAAACTAAAGCTTCGAAGTTTTCTATTTCTATATCATTAAAAAATTTATAATCAAACACTGATGGTCCATATTTTTTTCGAGCAAACAATGATAGAGATTTTTGAGCGTGACCTCTGCTCCATGCGCCAAATATTTTAACACCGGCATCCGCATTATAGTTTTTTTCATTAAGGTCTAAGATCTCGAAATGAACGGGTTTTTCGATATCTTTCCAAAAATTAGCACCAAAATATGGGTAGCTATTTTCTGCATCAGGTCCTTTTACATAAATACCTGTATCGTGATTAAAAAAATCATCTGGCTTTATAGTTAAAAAAATTGATGGTAGATCATAATCATCATCAAAAATATAGCTTTTTGTTATTATTTCAGAGTTTGACCAACCATCTCTTATGGCTATAGCTCTAACAACCATATTTTCATTTACTGTTATTGTATTTGAAAATAGCTGAGAGTTTTGGTCAGGTTGATTGCCATCAATTGTATAATAAATCCTTGCATTCTCATCCTGATGTGTGATTGATATATTTTGAGGTGAATTATAAAAACCACTTTCTACAGTAATATTTGGACTATTTAAAAAGCCTTGATAATTAATCTTATCATTGGATTGACCAGGAGTAGATATTTCAAAAAATGACCAGGTATCTCCTTCTGTTATACGGCCTTTAGATCTATCAGTTGGAATATATCCAGTATTATAGGAGTCCAGTATTTTTCCAGAAGCATTGGATAAGACCACATCCTCTCCTTCTGATTTTATCTTAAAATTCGTGTGCAAAAATGAATTTGGTAAATTAATTCTTGGATCAGGATTACGAAAGTCCGATTTTTCTAAATTGTAACCTATTGTCAACATGGGGATACATGAAAGGTCAGATGAATTCATATTATAATTATGCACCTGAATAGCTAATATGTTGTCGCCTTGATTCAATGCAAATTCATTTAGATCTATAAAAATGGGATCAGGAAAACCACCGGATTTTATTTCTGCTTCATGCAAATCAGAAGCGGATGTATTATAAAAAGCACTGGATCCAATTGGCCCCATATTTGCTCTGGAAAACTCTTTACCATTCAAGTAGGCTATATATCCATCATCATAATCTAAATGGAAAATCATTTGTGCTATATTCTTTGGATCATCAATTTGGAAGTTTTTCCTTACGTAAACAGATAATGTTTTCTCAATAACTGTATTATCATCACTATCTCCGTATCCAAAACCACTCGCGCCTACATTCCAACCCGATGGGGCAATTAAAGACGTATTCCAATCTAAGGTTGGCTCAGAGCTTCCAACAAAGTAGAGCCAATCATCTGCTTCTTTAATTATTGCGTCCCAAGTAATTACAAAATCTAATTTGTTTTTTCCAGATGCAAATACAACTAAAAAGGATTTTGGTTTCATGCTAATAGCTGGAAAAGTCCACTTACCAATTTCATTTAAATCATCAGATAAACTGAATCCATCTAT
>CACMQQ010000014.1 GCA_902615915.1 uncultured Fidelibacterota bacterium | reverse complement strand
TAGAAATGATTTTCCCGGAGTTATTGGAGCAATCAGTGATTTGTTTGAAAATATCGACGATTATGAACAAGCATTTGTCAGTTATTTAGGAGATAGAATAAAATTTTTGGTTGTTAAAAATAGAAAAAGTGCTTCTGATATTTTAAAAATAGCTAAATCTTTAAAATTGGGTAGTTTAATTATGATACCTTTAGAAGAATTGAACACTGGTTTAAAAAATAAAAATATCGCTCCTAAGAAAAATGGAATTATTGGAAAAGGGGTAGATTTGTGTGGAATAGCGAAAAAATATGAACCACTGGCCCATTATCTGCTAGGCAATCTTTTAATTGTTGATGATTTGTCTAATTTCATAAATGATAAAGATCTTAAAAATTGGGACCTAGTTGATTTACATGGAAACTTCGTTGATAGAAACTTTCTCTTCAAGCATAGTAAAAAAGAAAAAAATAAAGGAATGTTGGCTAGAAAGAAAAGATTAGCTGATCTAAATGTTGATTTAAGTAAATATCGTTTAAAATTAAATGAAAACAGTGACAAAAGTATAAAGATCTTAGCAAGTATTGACAATCTAAAAGAAGATTTAGATAATATAAATTCTGAGGAAGAAAAAGCCTTTTTTGAATTGCAAGAATTAGAAAAAACAATAATAAAAAATCATTATAGTCAATCTCAAATCCTTGAGAATAAGAATGAATTACAAAGCCAGTTAAATGAATTTGAAAAAGTCATAAAAGATTCATCTAAGGCATTAATCAATCTTGAAAAAAATCAAATAAAATTGAAGGATGAATATAGTTCAGTAGAAGAAAAGTTTATTAAATCCAATCAATACTTATCGTCCGTAGAAAAGGAAAAAAATGATTTTCAAAATAAAATTCAAGACATAAGAATTGAGTTAATAAATATTGAAAATAATAAAGATAACATTGAATTTAAAATCAGGGTGTCAGAAGAAACGATCAATGAAATTGAACTTAGGAATGAAGAAATAAAAAAAGAGTTGAGTGATACAAAAACACTAAAAATTGACCTAGAAAAAAGCATAAACAATAGTGAAAAAAATCTCGAAATGCTAAATGGTAATATTGCAAAAGAAAAATCAATTTTTAAATTAAAGAAAGAATTGGTTGATGAGACTTATGCAGAAATTGAAGATTTGCAAGACAAGGTATTTAATGAGCAAAAATTTAGAGAATCTTTACTTGAGGAAATGAAAATTAACGAATTGAAAATTGCTGATATAAATCAATCTATTAATGTATTAAAAGAAAGAATAAGAGATCGATACAGTCAAGAAATCCCCAATGAAATGATCGTTGACGAAGATGTAGATGATCTTGAGTTTAGAATTGAAAGAATTGAAAAAAGCATCGAAAATATAGGTCCAATAAATATGGCTGTCAAAGATGAGTACGATGAAGAACTTGAAAGGTTAAACATTTTTATTGATCAGAGAGAGGATCTAATTAAATCTGAAGATCATTTGAGAGCTACTCTGCTAAAAATTGATAAGGTGGCAAGAGAAAAATTCGAAAAGACATTTTCACAAATAAAATTAAATTTTGAATCACTATTCAAGTTGTTTTTCGATGGAGGACAAGCCTCAATTTCACTGATTGGCGACCCAGACCCTCTTGAAGCTGAAATTGAGATACATGCGCAGCCTCCTGGCAAAAAAAATCAAAGTTTGCGCATGTTATCTGCTGGAGAAAAATCATTGACTGCAATCGCTCTTTTATTTGCTATATACAAATTCAAGCCTAGTCCATATTGCATATTGGATGAAATTGATGCACCGCTTGATGATGCAAATGTTGAAAAATTTAAACGCGTTTTAAAAAAATTCTCAGATGATACACAATTTATTGTCGTCACTCATAATAAACTTACGATGGAGTCAGCATCATTCCTTTATGGTGTCACTATGGAGCAAAAAGGAATATCTAAATTAGTTTCAGTCAAATTTGATAAATTTGCCAAATCCTAAAAAATGACTGAAACATCATTTATTAGAAATTTCTGCATTATTGCACATATAGATCATGGTAAGTCTACCCTTGCCGATAGGCTTCTTGAAGAGACAGAAACGCTTAAAGCAAAAGATATGAAAGACCAGGTGCTTGATAGTATGGATCTTGAAAGAGAGAGGGGAATTACAATAAAGAGCCACCCTATTCAAATGAAATATGTTGATAGTAAAAAAGATATCTATACTTTCAATTTAATTGATACGCCTGGCCATGTGGATTTTACATATGAAGTCTCAAGGTCTTTAGCTGCCTGCGAAGGAGCTCTTTTATTAGTAGATGCTGCCCAAGGAGTAGAAGCTCAAACTGTTAGCAATACTTATTTAGCAATTGAAAATGATCTTGAAATAATACCAATAATTAATAAAATAGATTTACCTAGCGCAAGGACAAATGAAGTGGCACAACAAATCGTCGAATTAGTTGGTTGTAGTACTGATGAAATCATTTATGCTAGCGCAAAAACCGGTAAAGGCATAATTGATATTTTTACATCTATAATTGAAAGGATTCCTCCTCCACAAGATCGCTCAAAGCATCCATTAAGAGCAATGATATTTGATTCAGTGCATGACAAATACAAAGGGGCAATACCCTATGTAAGGATATTTGATGGTGTTATAAAATCTGGTCAAACTGCTAAATTTTTTACTCACGACAAGCAATACGATATAACTGAAGTTGGTCATTTTATTTTGGATCAAGTGCCTTCCAAGGAATTAAGGTCAGGCGATGTAGGATATCTACTGGCAAGCATTAGAGACGTTTCACACATTTTGCCTGGAGATACTATAACTTCCAAGGACAACCCTTCAAAAGAGCCATTAGAAGGATTTAAGGATATAAAACCAATGGTGTTCTCAGGATTATATCCAACCAATTCAGATGATTACGATCAACTTAGAATAGCATTGGAAAAATTAAAATTAAATGAT
The DNA here is from genome assembly GCA_902615915.1 of uncultured Fidelibacterota bacterium. Classification (GTDB taxonomy): domain Bacteria; phylum Fidelibacterota; class Marinisomatia; order Marinisomatales; family TCS55; genus TMED144. Next base: position 27,013 of record CACMQQ010000014.1, on the reverse strand, counting down.
GCATCATTGCTATTTGAACCTGAAACTAGCGAAGCTCTTGGATTTGGATTTCGATGTGGTTTTTTAGGCCTTTTGCATATGGAAATAATTCAAGAAAGACTAGAAAGAGAATTTGATCTAAGTTTAGTCACAACAACTCCAAATGTTCGCTATAAAGTTGAATTGAAAAATGAAACCTTGGTTGATGTAGATACTCCCGCTAAGATGCCCCTAAGCGGAGAAATTAATAAGATTTATGAGCCTATTGTAAGTGCAGAAATAATAACTCCAAAAGAATATATTGGAAATATTATGACTTTATGTCAAAAGAAAAGGGGTAAATATAAAACTACAAATTATATTTCATCAGATAAGGCTCAGTTGCATTATGATTTACCTCTCGCTGAGATAATTTTTGATTTTTATGATAAATTGAAGTCAACATCTAGAGGGTTTGCATCTTTAGATTATAATTTAAAGGATTATGAAATAAGCGATTTAAAAAAACTCGAGATTTTAATAAACAATGAACCAGTAGATGCGTTATCTATAATTACTCATTCTGCAGATTCCTATCATAGAGGGGTGGCCCTTTGTTCAAAGCTGAAAGAACTGATCCCTCGTCAAATGTTTGATGTTCCCATTCAGGCTGCTCTTGGAACAAAGATTATCTCACGCAGCACAGTCAAAGCTTTAAAAAAGAATGTTACAGCAAAATGTTATGGAGGGGACATAACAAGAAAAAGAAAATTATGGGAGAAACAAAAAGAAGGTAAAAAAAGAATGAAGTCCATCGGAAGCGTTGAAATACCCCAAGAAGCATTATTAGCTGTTTTACAAATAGATTCTGAATAATTTAATCTTGTCACAATATTTAACCGTTTCAAAATCTCCTCTCTATAGTTTCATATTTACATTGCCATTATTTTTATTATATGAAGTTGGGATTTTTTTAATATCATCAAGAGACATCGATCAGCTACGAAATGGAGCAGATGTGTTTATGCGTCAAGTTCTTGAAAGTTTTGGAATATATGGCATGTATGGATTTGGAGGTACATTTCTAATCGGATTTTTGATTGCCTTTATAAGACAGAAAAAAAACTTAAGAACCTCTGAAATAGAGTCAAGATTTTTATTGATTATGTTTTTTGAAAGTATTGCGTGGGCAACTCTTTTGGTAATTATGATGATAAAGATTCCTACATTTTTATCTTTATCAAATGAAGATTATTTAATTCAGCAGGTTGTTTTAGCTATTGGCGCAGGTATTTATGAAGAGTTTGTTTTTAGAGTACTTCTAATCTCAGGTTTAGCAATACTCTTTGGATTGATATTCAATTGGGGTGAATTTGGGAAAACTTTTCTATCTGTAATTATTTCTTCAGCAATATTTTCAATTTTCCACTTTTTTGGATCTTATGGTGATACGTTTAGTTTTCCACTTTTTTTTATACGTTTCTTTGCTGGAATTTTTCTAGCTATGATTTATATTTTTAGAGGTTTTGGAATTACGGCATATGCACATAGCATATATGACCTTTTTGTTCTGGTGCATATAACAATCAATGATTAGAAAAATTTTCTATTTATCATTAGATTTTATATTAAATAAAATAATTTTATGATGAAGTTGCTAACTAAAATTTTTCTTCTATCGTTCATTTTTGCAAATGATTCACCGTTTAGCAAGTTTGATGCAGTAGTTTACCCTCAATTCTATTACAATGGAGTTATGGTAGAGATTGAGGGTTCATTAAAGAACGAAAGAACTCCATTAGATTTTAAAATGATAATGCCAACAAATATCGATAGTGTATTTTTTGTAGAAGGTGCTTTTTCGCAAGGAAATACTATCAATGTAGAGCAAGTCAAGATCGATGGTAACATTAAATTCATAGAAAGGACGGTGAATGAATCAGAATTTAAAATGTTTCTTTTTTATGCATTAGGAGAAGAATCTGGAAGGACAATAGGAAGTTTTGATCTGAACATAAATCATGATATTGATGAGGCGCATGTTGTCGTTCAAAAACCTTTAAAGTCAGAAGTTTTTTCATTATCAGCATCAACAAGTGACATTTTTCTTGATGAGAATAAAATTGAATATCATAGGATACATGTAAATAAGTATAAAAAGAATCTCTCTAAAATATTTACTTTTGAATATTTAAACCCCGGCAAAGTTTTATCAGCCAGCTTTTTGCAAAATAACCAATCACCTCAAGACAATGATAACATCAGTAATAAGCCTATCAGATATTCGGTCCCCACATGGCAGCCATTGACCGTTTTGCTTTTGTTTTTTGGTGGTTTGGGTTTTTTATATTCAAATCAGAAAAAGCATTCTGATAATTCTAAAAATAGAAAAGAACAGTCAATTAATAGAAAATCAAGAAAGAAATTCTGCACAGAATGTGGTAGCCCAGTTGAGCTTAAAGATAAATATTGTAGTAATTGTGGAGCAAAAATATAATGTACCCAGTAATCTTTGATTTTGGACAAATAAGCATTTTTGGCAGAGAAATAAGCATAGTCATTAATTCATATGGCTTTATGCTTATGACAGCTTTTTATTCATGCTATTTTGTTCTACACAGAGAAATGAAAAGATTGAAATTAGATGAAAATATAGCAAGTGATATCATTGTTTGGGCTGCAATTGGAGGAATTGGAGGTGCAAAACTATACTATTTAATCGAGAATTTTGACAGAGTATTGATGGATCCAAAGGGAATGATCTTTTCGGGGGCTGGCCTAGTTTTTTTAGGAGGTCTTATTGGAGGAACCATGGGGGTTTCGTACGTTTTTAGAAAAAACAGTATGGAATGGTTTCAATCAGCTGATATTGTTGCTCCATTATTAGCTTTAGGGTACTCTTTGGGTAGAATTGGATGTTTATTAGTAGGTGATGACTACGGCTTGCCCACAAATCTTCCTTGGGGCATATCATTTCCAAATGGTTTACCTCCAACTACCTATTCGGTTTTCCAAAGTTACTATCCTTGGGTGGATTTGTCAGGATTTCAACCTGGTATTTTAAAGGTACATCCGACACAAATATATGAATCAGTTATTGGTTTTTTAATTTTCCTATATTTATACAAAATAAGATTAACTAATAAAGTTGCAGGGTCATTGTTTTTTAAGTACTTGATGTTTGCTGGAATTGAGAGATTTTTTATTGAGTTTATAAGAATGAACCCTAAATACCTTTTTAATCTATCAGGTGCACAGCTCATATCTCTTGGCATGATTTCAATTAGTATTTGGTTTTTTTATTTTAAGAAAAAAGAATCCCCTGTTTCTTAGAAAAAAATTGAAGACTTATCTTTTTCTTTTTGTTTTAACCACTATAACAAAACTTTATTCTCAAGTTTTTTCATTATATAGTACCAGCTCTATAAATGATATATATAGCGCTTCAAGTTTTTCACCTATTAAGATAAGGATTGCTCAAAACGGAGTAATCCTTTTAGATACGGAAAATTCAATACTAGTTCATTTTTCAGAAAATGATACTATTTCTTATGGGGGAAAGAGTGCAAAATTTAGCGGCCTGATTGATCCCATTGATATTACCGTTAAAGGTCTAAATGTATATGTTCTGAATCAGGCATCAAATTCAATATTGGTATTTGATAGCAGACTTAACCACATCCAAACTATTTTAATAAGCAATGAAGTTGAGCTTTATCCATCCCTAATTGCCATAGACCAATATGAAAATATCTACATCTATTCATCAGATTTAAATATGATATATGTAAATGATAGTCAGCAAAAAAACTTTACGGAATTCATAGACCTGAACATGCAAAACTTTGACTTCAATTGTATTAGTTCAATGAGATTTAGCACCAATGGGTATTTGCTTTTATTATCAGGTTGTGATAACACCATCAGTATCTTTAATCAATATGGTAGATTAATAGACACTCAACCAAATACTATCGATGGCATGGCTATATCAGTTAAAAGGAATGGAGCTTATTTTATTGCTAATAAAAAAGGTTTAATTAAGTATGGAAAAGATCAACCTAAAAACTTGTTTATAGAATCAAATTTAATTGATATTGATTATCATGATAAAAAATTTATTGTATTAACAGATTCTTTGTTACTTAGGTATGATTTTTTTGATTAAAGGGTTATTAATTTATCTTGTACTAGGTTTTAATTTGAGCATATCTCAGGATTCAACTACTTATAAAAAAGAAGAGGTTGGTCCAATATTTTACGATTTACCTTTGTTAGATAGCTTGATCAACGACACTTTGAGTTATGACCTCGTAAAACCAATCATAGAAGAAGATCTACAAGAATTAACTGAAAACAATCTTTTTACCTCAGGTACCTTTTTTCGATCGCTTGACATATCAACTATTGGCAATGAGAGTTTTAGCGGAGGTTTGAGATTTCAAATGTCAGGTAAGTTATCGGAAGAGCTTGAGGTATCGGGAGTAATTTCTGATCAAAAATTACCATTTCAGCCAGATGGCAACACTGCATCTTTAGATGAAATTGATCAAATTTTTATTAATGCTACCCATTCTAACGGAGATCTAACAGCTGGAGATATAAGCATATCTTCGAAAAAGGGCAGGTTCAATACATTTAAAAGAAATCTAAGTGGAATAAAAACTAGAATCAAAATCAATACAATGGATTACGATATTGCTTACGGTAAAAATAAAGGTTCCTTTCGCAGGCTTAGCTTTAAAGGCGAAGATGGAAATCAGGGGCCATATTTTTTAACGAATGAAAATGGCAAAAGAAATATTATAGTATCTGCTGGATCTGAAGAGGTATGGTTAAACGGAAAAAAATTAACTAGAGGCGACAATAATGATTATGTAATTAATTATTCAAATGGAGAGATTTTTTTTAATTCAAAAAATTTAATCTTTTATGATTCAGATATTGATGTAGAATTCCAATTTCAAAAAGATATGTATACTCAAAATTTTCTGAACGCTGCTCTAGAAGATAAATCAAATGATTTTTTTCAATATAGTTTGTCCTTTTCTAGGGAAAAAGACGATTTTAAGAGTATAAGTGATTTTGAAAAAAGCATGTTTAGTAAGAGCGACGTATTGTTTCAAAATGGAGCTGTAGCTGATAGCACAGGTGATTATGTTCTTTATGAAGACATTCTCATCTACGATCCTATTAATGAAGCAAGCGATGATAATCGATATAAAGTAGTGTTTAATTTCGATCCAGATGGAAACTACATAAGAAAGATATCAGATAATAATATTGTATACTATGTCTATAATAATGATCTTGACAAAGATACTAATGAAAGATTTTCTCCAGGGATATTTAAAAAAGCCCCTAGTTCAAAAGGAGTTATTAATGTAACAACGAAATCAAAACTTAATTCAGGGTTTGTTTTTGAAAACGAGATCTCAATTTCTGATAAAAATGCGAACACATTGGCATCAGATAATATTTTTAAAAAAAGAGGCAATGCATTTCAATCAACCATAAGAAATGAGCCATTTAGAATTGGAAAAATGGACGCCTTGTTTTCTTTTGATCATTGGCAAACTTCAAAGAATTTTGATTCTTTAAATAAATCAAAAAGAGTTAGTTTTAATGAAGAATGGGATATTTCGGATAGCAACTATATTAGTGATGAAAAATTTTCTTCTTTATCTACAACATTCAACCTAGATGAAAAGTTTAATACTACAATTGATTTTTCTCAATTTTCATTTGACAAAACAATTAAGAATAAAAAAAGAATTGTTTCAAGATTCTTTGGAAAATTTATTAATGAGTTAAATGTTGATTTGTTCACTATTGAGACTGATAAAAAATTCTCAAAGGGTCTTTCAAAGATATATTTTACTAAAAAATCAATAAAACCCTTTGTTTCGCTTGTAGGTGAGTCCAGAGAGGGAGAATATAACTTTTTTGATTATAAATTTGGATTAGCTGAAAAGGAAGACGAAACATTTTCATTAATTTTTGGCGAAAGAACTGATAAAGTACTTACTGATTCAATTTTTTCATTGACTTCAAATACCATTTTTCAATCTCAGAGAAATAAATTTATTCAGTTTGATGTGAAAAAAATAAAAAAAAATGGATTAAGTAGAACTATATCCTTTAGGCAAAAAATTGCTAACACAAATAACATTCAAAATTCTACCATAAGTTCATTCAGATCCATCATCAACTACAGAAAAAAAGAAAGTCCGATCAGATTAAATTTCTTACTAAATGGCAATAATTCTATATATCAAATTAGAAGTATGGTATACGATTCTGTCGGTATCGGATTAGGAAATTTTCGATTTGATAAAAATTTAAATGAATATGTTGAAGATGTGAATGGAGATTATAAATCTTATAATATATTATCAGGCGAGTCCATATCTGGAAGTCGTATTGATGGCTTTTCAAAGTTTGATTATAATTTCTCAAAAACTGAAATTGAAAAACTTAAACCCTTGAAGTTTAGGAGTATTGTTCGTATTGATTTGCATGCAAAGGACGCGAACATCTTTGGAGATATTGATAAAAAGAATACACAATTCTATAATTATTCTAATAAAAGTGAATTTATATATCAAAAGAATAGATCAATTAGTAATTATAGAATTTATTATCAAAAAATTAGGAACTTTAATGGTATGGATGTTAGAGGTTGGAAAGACATGATCTCTAACAAATTCGCTATCGAATCATCTAAAAAGTTTTTGGATGACCTCTTTATAATATTGAATATCAACTACAATAATAAAGAATCCCTTTTTTCAAATCCAAATATGATAAACAGGAGAGTAAGTGGCTTATTAAATGTCGCTGGGTTTAAAAAAAAAATTGGCTCTACGCATAACCTTGAAACAAAGTTCAATTTTACAAATGAAAAACTTTTTTTAAATGATATCGAAAAAAAGATATCATCAAATGGCATTGAAATGAATTATTTGTACTACAATAATAAAAGCAGGATAAACATAAAATTATTACTCAATGATGTTGATGGTTATGATGGCATGCCATATGAAGTTGCAAATGGAAATGCAAATGGAGTCACTCAGCAATTAAATGCATCAATGATGTTTGATGTTGGAAATAATTTTTTTACTAAATTGAATGCTATGTATAAGAATGACATGAGATATAAGAACATGATGTCTTTTTCTGGAGAGTTTGGTGCCAACTTTTAAATTTATTTTTTGGATCTTTTTTTCCATTGCAACTATTTATTGTCAATCGATTGAAGAGAAACTCAATCAAAAACTAAAAATAAATGGCATGTGGGGAGATTACTATTCAATTGATAATGATAGCTCATTTTATTTAGTGCAAGGGAATGTTTATTTAGATTCATTGTATTTTTTATCAGAAAATGATATAAATAATTTTTTTTTGTACAAATTATTTAAACCGTTATTACATACAAAAGGAAGAAATAAAGCAAGCAATGTCTACGAAAAAATTTTGAATTCCTATTCGTTTATAGATCCAAATACTAAATTGATTTTTGCAAGGCATGGCGCCAACGGTGTTGTAGCTTTCATAGACTTTAAACACAACTTCAAAAGTTCTTTTGGCGGTCTAATGGGATTATCAAGGAAAAATGATGGATTGATCCTAACAGGTCAGTTAAGTGCTAACATATTAAATTTTGACCGTTCCGGGTCATCATTTTTTTTAGAATGGGCTCAGCCAGATGAGCTTTCAAGATTTTTAAAATACACCGTAGAGACACCTTTTTTTATAAGATTTCCAATTGGTTTAAAGGCATCTCTTAGGCAAGATTTTATTAAAAATGAATATCTTCTAAGTTCTTTTTCTTTCATAGCTACCAAGGCAACCGATTTGGGTTTAATGAGACTAGGTGTCAACAATGAGAGCACAAATAACTTCCTTGTAAATAATTATTTTAAAAAAAAATCTTTGGCTATGGGAGTTTACTTTGATAGTAGAGAAAACAGTACATTTCAAGCAAAAGGATTTTTAATTGATACAGATATTCTTTTGGGCTTTCTTAGCTTAGAAGGCAGTTCGATATTGTCAAGTAGTATAGATTTTATGTACGTTTATAATTTATCATTTGGCAGGAATTTCTTTGAAAATAAAATCAATTGGCAACAATCATTCTTTGATGAAATAGAGGTCCCAAATCATAATAAATTAAGATTTGGCGGAGCAACTTCTTTGCGAGGTTATAGAGAAAAAGAGTTAATTGCAGATTGGTTCGTTTTAAATACCTTAGAATGGACTAATTCATCTTTTGGTAGCGTTAATATGCCATATGTTTTTTTGGATTACCCTTTTTCTGATAATATTAAGGTTGGCGCTAGTTATGGCTTTGGCATAAAAAATATAAATGATAATTTTTCTTTTGATATATGTTTGGCATATTCATCATTCATGAATGATGTCAAATTGCACTTTAGAGTTGATACAAAATTATAGATTTGAAAAAAATATCATTTATATTATTTGCTGGCTTAGCTTTTTTTTATTCTTGTTCATTTGATAAGCCAAGAGCTCAAGGAGCGGATAATGAAATAATTATAGTATGTTCAAATGAAAATAAAGAACAAGGGATGTATATCCTTTCTAATATCTTCAATGATACACTATATACTCCACAGCCTGAGCTATCTTTTAATCAGGTATGGGTCACACCAAATAAATTCAATGAAATAAAAAAGAATGTAAATGTAGTAATAATTAGCATTGGAAACGATATTGATAACCCAGGTACAGGATTGGTAAAAAAACTCCTATCTGAAGATCAATTTAATTCTGGTATTTTTGGAAACAATAATTTGATCTTCACTAAAGATGTGTTTGCGCGTGATCAAAACATGTTAATTATAAATGGACCCAACAAAGACGTAATAAACAAAACTGTAATTGAAAAAGGTCCTTGGGTTGAAAAACAGTTCGAAGCGTTATTTGTTCGTCGACAATCTCAATACATGCTGAACTCTTTATCCAGGCAAATTGAATTAGAAAATAGCATTAAAAAAAATTATAATTGGTCAATGAAAATTCCTTATGGGTATACAATTATTTCTGATAGCCTATCAAAAGACTTTTTTTGGATAGGCAGAGAAATGCCTTACCGTTGGCTTGCTGTACAATGGTCCAAGGGTTTGCTTTTTTCAGATTCAAGTACTGCCTCACAATATGTTAAATCATTGCCTCTTAAATATTTCAAAACAATCAGATATGCTGATTATTACTTTAAAATCGAACCGGATCTATTTAATAAAAGAGGTGCATGGAAAGTTTCTGGCTTATGGGAAAGTATAGAGGAAGCGCAAGGCGGGCCTTTTTTATCATATTTATTCTACGATGAAGATCAAGATAGAACTTATTTTGTACATACCATGATTTTCTATCCAGGTAAAAATAAATATCTCCTATTAAAGCAATTAGATATCATTGCTAAAACTTTTGAGACATTTTAATTATGAAGAGAATTCTTTTAACTGGTTCAAATGGTCAATTGGGATATTCTTGCAAAGAAGACTTGTCTGAAAAATTCGACCTAATTTGCACCTCGCTATCAAGATCAAAAGATACTTTGAAGCTAGATATATTTGATAGAGACGCAGTATCAAATACTTTGAAAAAATTTCAACCAGATGTTGTTATTAATCTTTCAGCATTTACAGATGTTAATGGCTGTGAAAAATATCCTCACCTTGCAAATAAAATCAATTTTGAGGGAGTTAAAAATATCTGTGATAATTTTGACGGCCATCTTATTCATATTTCTTCTGATTATGTTTTTGATGGAAGAGATGGGCCCTATGATGAATCTAGCAAAACAAATCCAATTTCTGTGTACGGAGCTTCAAAGCTAAAAGCTGATGAATACATCACAAAAAATAAATCACACTACACGATTTTAAGGGCGAATGTTTTGTATGATTATCATATAAAAACTAATGCTAGTTTTCTAAAATGGGTAGTTGAATCTTTACAGCAAAATAAAGCGATTAAAGTTGTCAATGATCAGTGGAATAACCCAACCTGGACAAGGAATTTTTCTAATGTGATTTTAAAAATAATAAAAAAGCAAGGGTATGGATTATTAAATTATGCAGATAATGGTATAATGACTAGGTATGATTTTGCTTTAAAAATAGCTAGTATATTTGATTTAGATACAAATCTCATAGAGCAAATTAAAACCAAAGAGCTCAAACAAGAGGCTAAAAGACCTATGAAGAGTGGATTGATTACAAAAAAAATAGAAAATAATTTTAATATAAAACCGGCTACTGTTGATTCATCTCTTCATAGATTGAAAAAATTAGTTTTTGATAAAAAATGAAAACATTAATTATCTCGCCAACATATAACGAAATTAAAAATGCGCCTTTTTTGGTAGAGAAAATCTTTGACATAAATCCCGAATTTCATTTGTTGATTGTTGATGACAGTTCACCAGATGGAACAGCTGAGGCCATTAAAAAATTAATGAAAAAATATCCAAATTTATTTTTAGAAATAAGAAATAAGAAAGATGGTCTTGGCAAAGCTTATATTCATGGATTTAAATGGGGTTTAGAGAAAAACTATGATTGTATTGTCCAAATGGATGCGGATATGTCACACCACCCTAAAGAGATACCTGCAATGATAAAACTATTGGAAAATAATGATCTTGTGATTGGAAGTAGATATGTCAATGGAGTTAGCGTAGTAAATTGGCCCATAAATAGATTAATCTTGAGTTATGGAGCAAACTTGTATTCAAGAATTATCACTGGTATGAGGATAAAAGATGCAACCGGAGGGTTTAAACTATGGAAAACTAAAGTTCTAAATTCAATTGATTTTAAAAAAGTGAAATCGTCTGGCTACTCTTTTCAAATTGAAATGAATTACAGAGCATGGATCAAAAAATATAAAATTGTAGAACACCCAATAATATTTATTGACCGAACAGTTGGATTTTCAAAAATGAACAAGTCAATCATGTTGGAAGCAGTTTGGATTGTTTGGAGATTAAGAATTTGGCGTATATTGGGAATCCTGAAATAAAATAATAAACTTTACAATGTCTGATTATTACTTAGAGTTAGAAAAACCCATTTATGAGATAGAAAAAAGAATCAAGCTCATACAAAAGGATATAGATGCCGACTCATCCACTGAGATAAACAAATTAAGAAAAGAAAAGGAAAAAATGACAAAGGATATCTTTTCTAAATTGACTCGTTGGGAGAGAGTTCAATTAGCGCGACATCCTCAAAGACCTTTTTTTATGGATTATATCAACCGTTTTGTTGAAGAAAAGATTGAATTGCATGGAGATAGACACTTTGCCGATGATCCAGCTGTGATTTGTATAATTGGGAAAATTGATAAAATAAAAGCGGTATTCATAGGTCAGCAAAAAGGCAGAAATACAAAAGAAAATATTCACAGAAACTTTGGAATGATGCGACCTGAAGGGTATCGTAAAGCGTTAAGGATTATGAAGTTAGCAGAAAAATTTGAGCTTCCAATAGTATCTTTAATCGATACTCCAGGTGCATATCCTGGAATTGGTGCTGAGGAGCGAGGTCAAGGCGAAGCAATAGCTAAAAATATATATGAAATGTCAAAACTTAGAGTTCCTATAGTTTCAGTTGTTATTGGCGAAGGAGCAAGTGGTGGAGCGTTGGGTATTGGTGTATGCGATAGAATGTTGATGTTTGAAAATACCTGGTATTCGGTTATAAGCCCTGAAGGGTGTGCTTCAATTTTGTGGAGAGATGCCTCAAAAGCGCCAGAAGCAGCTGATTCTATGAAGGTTACTGCTCAAGATCTTGTCGAAATGGGTATCTGTGACAAAATTCTTACAGAGCCTCTAGGTGGCGCTCACAGAGATCCTGCTGAAGCAGCTAGCATATTGAAAAAAGCTATTATTGAGGAAATAACTATGCTCCGTAAAAATGAAAATATTTCATATTTAGATTCAAGGATTGATCGCTATTATAGAATGGGTGCTTTTAATTCTGAAGATTGATTTATGATTTCTTACACATTTTCAACAAAGGTCTTTTATAAGGATATTGATAAAATGGGAATTGTGTATTATTCAAGATATCTCGAATTTTTTGAGCAGGCGCGTACTGAAACTTTAAATAATATTAACTTAAAAATTAAAGATCTGGAGATTTTAGGATATTACTTACCAGTAATTAAAGTTGAATGTAACTATCTAAAAAGTGTTAGACTTGAAGACATAATCAATATAAGGTGCAGAATATTTAGCATCCCAAAATCTAAGCTTCGTTTTGATTATGATGTCTTAAAGAATGATGAGAAGGTAAAAGTTGCCTCTGGTTATACCGAGCATGCATTTTTAAACATTAAAAAAAATAAGCCAGCTAAACCCCCAACAAGTTTGTTGAATGAGATTAAGCTTTACTTCTAAAATTAATTAAGTATAGGGCACAAATCATTAAACCTCCACCAACTATAGTTGAAATCATTATTTCTTCTTTCAAAAAAAGCCAAGAAAAAATTACAGAACTTAATGGTACGAAAAACATAAATGATGCAGCTCTTGCTGAACCAAGTCTAAAGGTTGCGTAGAAAAAAATTGTTGTAGCAAATCCTACAGACAAACTTGAAACAACAATAAAGTTGAGCCAAAAAATCCAATCGAAGGTGAACACTGTTGATATATTCTGAAAGTCTGTAATTATAGTTGAAAAAATGATTGATAAAAAATAAATCCAAAAACTAAAAGCAATTGGATTAATACTTTTTTTTGCTTTTTCAGATACAATTGATACTATAGACCAAGTTGCTGCAGCTATTATATAATATATGTTTCCTGAATAAATTAAATCTTGCCACGATATTTCCCAAATGCGAATAAGAATTCCTCCTCCAATAATGGCTATGAAAAAACTGAAAAAATCAGTTTTTTTAAATTTTTCAACCCTTAATAAAAGTGTAAGTAAATAAGTTAGTATTGGACTTAAAGTTGGAACTATAACGCCCCCTAATCCAGCCAGTCCAATTTGAGTACCTTTGAAATAATTCATATTGTACAGAATAACAAACATTGAGGAAAATAATGCATAAAAAAAAGTTTTCTTGCTGGGTTTTAACTGAATGTTTAAAAAAAAAGCAAATATAAATATTGTAGCTGCAGAAAACAAAAACCTCCAGAAAATTAAAACTTCATAGCTAGCATATTTACCAATAATTTTCGCATTTGGCCATGAAATGCCCCAAATCGTCATGGCTATTAAAAGTGCGATTGTTAAATTTTTATTTTCTAATGCTTTGTTCATTTATGGTTGTTTTTATCATAAAAAATTATGTTTCATAGATTGATAAATAATCTACAATGATTGTATTTTTAATCACATAAATCAATAAGAGTAATTACGTTATGGCTGGTCATAGTAAATGGGCGAATATTAAACACAAGAAAGCTGCTCAAGACGCCAAAAAAGGTAAAGTTTTCACCAAAATAATAAAAGAGCTTACAATTGTATCTCGAGATGGTGGCAGCGATCCCGATTCAAACCCAAGACTTAGGCAAGCAATATCACTTGCTAAATCCGCAAACATGCCCAACGATACCATTGAAAGAGCAATTAAAAAAGGGGCTGGGGAATTGGATGGTATTAATTATGAAGAAATTCTTTATGAAGGGTATGGCCCAGGTGGTATTGCTATCATTATGAATGCTCTCACAGATAATAGAAATAGAACTGTTGCTGAAATAAGACACCTAATGAATAAATATGGTGGCAATTTGGGAGAAGCTGGCTCCGTTTCATGGATGTTTAGATATAAAGGTCAAATAATTATAGATGCAAGAAACATTAATGAAGATACGTTTATTGAGAATGTTATCGATCTTGAAATTGAGGATTTGCAAACACAAAAATTAGAATTTACAATTCTTACTAAACCTTCTGATCTTTTTCAAATAGTTGATCAAATCGAAAAAAAAGGGTACTTAATCAAATCTTCCACATTAGAATACATAGCGAAATCTTATGTAAAAATTGAAGGAAGTGTGTTTGATAAAGCTATAACCTTAATAGATTGTTTAGATTCGCATGATGATGTACAAAACATTTTTTCAAATCTTGAATTTGAGGAATAAGTTCTTAATTAACTGTATTGACCAATTTAAATAAAATTGAAAGAATTATATCTATTGATCCCGGTATTAACAAAACTGGGTTTGCTGTATTGGAGGCAATGGGAAGACAAATACGCACTTTAGCATATGGAACTATTGAACCTCCAAATAAGAACTATACGCCCGATCGATTAAAGTTTTTGAACTCTGAATTATCAAAAATATTAACCAAATTCAAACCAAGTCATATGGCGATTGAAGATATGTATTATGGAAAAAATGTTAAATCTGCCCTTACTCTGGGACAAGCAAGAGGTGTGTTAATCTTGGCAGCAGCAGAAAATGGCATACCATGTTCAGAGTATGCACCCAGAAAAGTAAAACAATCCGTTGTTGGCAACGGTAATGCAGATAAAGACCAAGTAAAATACATGGTTAAACAGATATTAAAAATTGAATCAATAAAAGGCTCAAATGATATTTCAGATGCGCTCGCTGTTGGAATATGCCATTTTAATCAAAATAAATATATATGAGCTTATTAGACTCCATATTTGGTGATATTATATTAAAGAATAAAACCAATCTCGTACTAAAAACGGGTGGATTTTGTTTCAATATTAATATTACATCGAATGCGCATGACTGGTTAGCTGATAAATCCAATAAAGTAAAAATTTTAACATATCTTCATGTTAAAGAAGATGTAATGGAACTTTTTGGTTTTTGCAGTGAAGACGAAAGAAATCTTTTTATGAAGCTGAAATCAGTAAGCGGTATTGGTCCAAAATCAGCATTGAACATTTTGTCAGGTAGTAGCACTTCGAATTTGATCAACAGTATTCTTAGTGAAGATGTTAAGTCGTTAACTTTGTTGCCTGGCTTGGGTCCTAAAACTGCAAAACGAATTATATTAGAGCTCAAAGAAAAATTAGCAGATAGCTCTAACGAAGTTTCGTCCTCAAATTCTTTTGATAATCAAGTATTAAATGATGCAAGAAATGCGCTAATATCTTTGGGTTACAAATTAAAAGATGTAAATGATGTTATTTCAAATGAGTATAAAAGCAAAGTGTCTAATGATAGTTTAGAAGAGATAATAAGAAAAATTTTAAAAAAACTTGTCAAATGAAATCGAAAAAAACTCCTCTTTATAGAAACCATATCGAATTGAATGCGAAAATGGTTGATTTTGCAGGTTATCAGATGCCTATTCAATATAAGGGCATAAAAGAAGAGCATAATCATGTTCGTTCATCCGCAGGGCTATTTGATGTGAGCCATATGGGAGAAATAATAGTCAGTGGAAATAAGGCAGAAGATTTTTTAGATAGGATGTTAATTAATGATGTAAAAAAGATTCAAACCTGGGATGCGCAATATTCAGCTATGTGTAATGAAAATGGTGGTATAATTGATGATCTAATTGTCTATCGCTATCCAGAACATTATATGCTAGTTGTAAATGCATCAAATATTCAAAAAAACTTCGATTGGCTGATAGCAAACAAAGATGACCATGTTGATATTTTCAATTTAAGTGAAAAAATTAATATTGTTGCAATTCAAGGTCCAGCTTCGAGAATTATCTTAAGCAAATTGATTGATTTCGATTTATCTAAATTAGAATTTTATAAATTTATGGAGACCCCATTTTCTGGTAAAATAATAACTATCTCAAGGACTGGATACACAGGCGAACTTGGTTATGAGATTTATGCAGGAGATGATCAAATTATAAAAATTTGGAATGATATTTTAAATATTGGTGATGGAAAAGTTTTTCCTGCAGGTTTAGGATGCAGAGATACTCTACGTATGGAAATGAATTATCCACTATATGGAAATGATCTAAATGAAAAAACAAACCCTATTGAAGCTGGACTATCCTGGATTACAAAACTTAATCAAAGAGAATTTGTTGGTTCAAATAGGATTAATATGTTTAAAAAAAATTATACGAACAAGTCGGTTTGTCTAGAAATGATTGATAAAGGAATTCCTAGAAAAGATTATAGTATTAAATTGGACAATATAGAAATTGGCCACATAACAAGCGGTACATACTCACCCTCTCTTTCAAAAGGGATAGCCATTGGACTGATAAATAAAGATTTAGCTGTTATTGGGTCAGTACTTGATGTTGAAATTAGAAATAAAAAAATGAAATGCAAGATCGTAAAGCCACCATTTTATAAAAATGGGACTTTGTTGAGCTAAAAAGTATTATGGACAGTAAAAAATTAGAGATTTTCGGTATTTTGACCGCAATGGTTTCATTGCTTATTTTTGTAAGTCTAATTGGATATAATCCAAACGAAGACCCAGGTATATCTCCAAATATTAAAGTTGAAAACCCAATGGGTATTTTAGGAGTATGGATTGGTTATGCCTTAATTAAGCTCTCTTTCGGTTATATATCTTTATTAATACCATTTTTAATTATGACCTGGGGTATCTGGTTCTTTAGCAATAAATCTTTTGAAAAAATCTACAGAATTTCAATTTTTGTTTTGATTTCAATTATCCTTGGATCTTTGACAGTAGGATTTTATCAAATCTCATTCGTTAACTTAAACGACCAAGCTTTTTTATATAGCGGCATGATTGGCGGTCTATTAGCAGGATTGTTCTTCGATTTTCTTGGTTTTTACGGATTTGGCATTACATTGCTTTTTGTATGGCTTGTTTTTTTTCGATCTATCTATGGCGCAAGCTTTTATATACCAATTAAAGATAATTTCTCAAGCTTTGTTGTTTATTTAAAAAAATCAAAAAAAGACAATAAAGCAAAAAGAAAGGATATAAATACAAACAATGAAGTAATTGATGATGATCAATTATTATTTCATAATGAGGATAAAGAAAATACTAGTATACCTAATAAAAATAATAAATTAACAGATGAAAAGATTGAAGTACAAAAAGGCGTCACTGAGATCTATGAAGAAGTAAGTATCCAATCAGATGCTAGCAGTGAAGAATCAAATGATATTCAACCGGATAATGAAATTGTTGCATTTGATAAATACGATGATGAAAATAGTGCAAGAGAGAAAGAATCTAAATCCATCAAACCATCCATTGAAGTTGGTCAAATAGTAACCAATAAAGAAGTCGACTTTGATAAATTAAATAGCTCACATAAAGCAAAAATGATTTATAAGCTACCATCATCTGATTTGTTGGCAAATCCATCTAACGTGCAAAATGGCATGTCGAAAGAGGATTTAGTCGATAGGGCAAATTTTTTGCAACAATCACTCGAAACTTTTGGCGTAATGGGCAATGTTGTTAACGTTAGCCCAGGACCTGTTATAACATTATTTGAGGTTGAGCCTGCAGAAGGTGTTCGTGTCAACAAATTTGTTGCATTGTCAGATGATCTAGCTAGAGTAATGGAAGCTAGCAGGGTAAGGGTCATTGCGCCAATACCTGGAAAATCATCTGTAGGAATAGAAATACCTAACCAGAATCCAGATATGGTTTATTTAAAATCTGTAATCAATTCTGAAAATTTCTCTAATTCAGAGTCTAAATTAACTTTGGCTATTGGAAAAAATACGATAGGAAAAATAGCTACCTTAGATTTAGCTAAAATGCCTCATTTACTTATCGCTGGAACTACAGGCTCAGGAAAATCAGTTTGTATAAATACTATACTTGCAAGTTTGTTATATCAATCAACGCCAGATGAAGTAAAATTTGTTATTATTGATCCAAAAAAAGTAGAGATGGCGGTATACAGGGAGCTATCTAATTATCATTTATTAAAGATAGAAGGTATTGATGAATCAATAGTGACAACACCCGATAATGCAGTTTTAGCACTCAGAGCTGTAGAAAAGGAAATGGGCAAAAGATACGATATTCTAGCTGGTGCGGTTGTAAGAAATATTTCTGAATATAATAAAAAAATGACAAAAAGCGGCGAACCGTTAATGCCTTTCATTGTAGTACTGATTGATGAGTTAGCAGATTTAATGATGCTAAACGCTAAAGAGGTTGAAGCACCTATTGCTAGACTTGCTCAGCTTGCAAGGGCAGTTGGTATTCATCTTGTTGTAGCCACACAAAGACCATCTGTTGATGTAATAACAGGAGTAATCAAAGCAAACTTTCCATCGAGGATTGCTTTTCAAGTTGCCACTAAAATAGACTCAAGGACAATTATCGATAGTCCAGGAGCTGAAAAATTAATCGGTAGAGGCGATCTCTTATATTTAGGGCATGGATCTTCTGAGCCAACAAGGATGCATAACGCCTTTTTAAGTTTAGAAGAAATCGATTCATTGATGAATCATATATCTTCTCAGCCTAAAGCAGAAGAGTTGATCTTGGAGAGCCCGCAAGAAACCCTCGGGGCAGGGGGGCTTGTTGATTCATCATTTGGCAATGATAGCCTATTTAATGAAGCTGTTAAGATAGTCGTCACACATCAACAAGGATCAATTTCCCTCATTCAGAGGAGATTAAAAATTGGATACTCAAGGGCGGCAAGATTAATCGATGAAATGGAGCAAGCTGGCATTGTTGGCCCCTTCACTGGAAGCAAAGCCCGAGAGGTGCTTGTAGATGATGGATTTTTAGATTCCTTAAATTAGCATGTTTTTTTGGTTCTACGCTCTTTTTACTTTTCACACTTTTAATGTAGATATTAAAGAAATAGAGCTCTACAATAATTTTGTCAAAGAATTAGTCAATTCAAATGGAACTACTTTAAAAATTGAAATAATTATCAATCAATTTGAAAATTTAACCAGCAGTTTGGCTGAAGTGAGCATTCAAAATGAAAAGAAATTTTCCCTTTCTTCATCTGAGGAATTTATTTTTTTTATTGATGATACAATAAAAACATGGGATAAAAATCAGAGAAAGCTGATTGTTGAAGATAGGATTGAGGGCGATTTAAACTTTTTTGATATATTTTTTGGAAAAAAGAAAAATATTAAATTTACTTCCACAAAATCATTTGGTGAAAATACAGAATTGAGCTTTATAATTCCATCTTTAGGCTATTCTGGTGCAATTATTTTTGATTCAATTGATAATAAAGTTTTATCATTAAAGATCATTTACGATACAAATAATTACATAAAAATAAATGTTATTTCTTCCACAAAAAAAATATTTAAAATACCAGAAGATTTGAACAAGCTTGATTACGAGGTGATTGATCTACGTGAATAAGTGGAAAGAGCTTTTTGTTGCCACGTTAATTAGTACAATTTGTTTGTATTTTGCTTTTTATAAAGTAAATCTTAATTTACTCTTAAACACTCTTAAAAGTGCGAACTATCTTTTGGTTTTAGGGTGTATTTCATTATTCGTTTTTTCAATGATAATTCGCTCTTTTAGATGGAGAATGATTTTATCCTCAAGCTACACTATTTCATTACGTTTTTTGTTTGAATCTATAATGATTGGATATTTCATTAATAGTATTTTACCATTTAGGCTTGGTGAGTTTGGAAGAGCATACGCGTTGTCAATGAAGTCGCCTGTAGGAACTTTTGAAGCTTTCGGATCAATAATTTTTGAAAGATTAATTGAGCTCATATGCCTGCTCTTTATTTTGATTATTGCGTTAAATTTCCAATCTGTTGATCAAATACTTAATGGTAATCAAATTATTTTTTTGTCATTGTTATTTATTTTTTTAGTAGTTGTGTTGCTCAATTCAACATTTAGAAAAAGAATAATATCTTATTTCGAAACAAAATCAATAAAATCTTCTAATAGGTTATCATCTATCTATTATAAGCTTTTAGAAGTTTTGAAAGGCTTTTCTCTTTTTGACGGAAAAAAAAATAAATTTAATATATTATCTATGTCCTTTTTACTTTGGTTTATTTACTATTTGATAACCATTTTAGGAATTAATGCAATCGGATTAAATCTTACTCATTTAGAAGCATTATTTTTACTCATTTTCTCATCAATAGCATTTAGCTTACCCTCTGCTCCTGGGGGAATAGGGCCATATCACGCTACCACTGTATTCATTGTTTCAAACATTTTTATGTACGACAATAATCAAGCTTTGGCTTTGGCTATTTTGTTGCACGCCGTAGCATATGTGCCTGAAGTTTTAATCGGATTATTTTATTTTTATAAATATTCTATTTCATATCAAGATTTAAAAAAGGTAAAAATTGAAAAAAAGGTATAAAACAATTTTTCTGGATAGAGATGGAACATTGAATTTTGACCCAGGATATATCAGCACGGTTAAAGATTTTAAATTTTATAATTTTACTTTTGATGCATTAAAACTATTTAAAAATACTGATTGTAATTTTTGCATCATCACTAATCAATCAGGAGTAGCTAGAGGATTAATTAAACCAAACGAACTTGATCAAATAAATGATTATATTAAAAATTCTTTCAAAAAAAATAAATTAAACCTGCTAGATATTTATTTTTGTTCTGATCATCCTAATAATCCATCAAAATATAGAAAACCTAATACTGGTATGTTTGAAATGGCGATAAAAGATCACGAGGTTGAAATAAAAAATTCTCTGATTATTGGAGATAATCTTTGTGATATACAGGCAGGAAATAGGCTTGGTATTGATACAATGCTAGTTTTGACCGGCAAAGGTCAGAAAGTTAGAAGTTCAAAAAAAATTAAGCCAACTTATGTTGCAAAAAACATTCTAGTTGGTGCAAAATATGTGCTGGGAATTGAATGAAAGTCGTAATACTAATGGGGGGCAATTCTAAAGAAAGACAAGTTTCTTTACAGTCAGGCAATGCAATCTTTGGAGCATGCAAACACTTAGGCTATAATACATCGGTAATAGATATGACAAAAGATATTGATTTTTATTTAAATGAATTAAAAAAATATGATTTAGTTTTTATTGGTTTACACGGAGGTGAGGGGGAGAATGGAACGATCCAAAAAACGCTAGAACAAAATGAAATTATTTTTACTGGATCAGACAGTAAATCATCTGCCCTTTGCATGGATAAGAATTTATCTAAAATAAAGGCAAAGGACATTGGCATCCCAACGCCAAAATGGGATTTAATTAAAAAAATTTCCAGTCTAGATTTTAAAATGCAAAAGTTTCCTATTATAGTTAAGCCAAACGATCAAGGAAGTACAGTTGGTTTGTATTTAGTTGAAGAGATTAATAATTTCAAAAGTTCCGTAAAAAAATCATTAGAATTTTCAAAAAATGTAATTCTCGAAGAGTTTATATCTGGAAAGGAGATAACTGTTCCTGTTTTGGGGGGCTCTGCCCTTCCTATTGTAGAAATAAAACCTAAAAGCGGTTTTTATGATTATAAAAGTAAATATACAAAAGGTTTAACCGATTATGTTTGTCCTGCAAATATTGATGAAGAATTAACCGCAAAGCTTAAAGATTTCTCTATTCAGATTCACAAAAAATTTGGATGTAGTCATTATTCTAGAGTTGACTTCAGAATTGATAATAATAATAACCCTTTTTTTCTAGAAATTAATACTTTACCAGGAATGACAGATACCAGCCTAGTTCCTATATCGGCCAGCTCCGTTGGCATGTCATTTAGTAGTCTGGTGAAAAAAATAATAGATTTAACTTTAGTTTCAGTTCGATGATTTTTTATAATTCTCTAAGTAGGGAAAAAGAATTGTTTAAACCCATCGACAAAAAACTAATTACACTTTATACATGCGGTCCAACAGTTTACGATTCTCCCCACATCGGAAATTATAGAACCTTTCTTTTCGAAGATCTTTTGAAAAGAACTTTGATCGCATCAGGGTTTAAAGTAAAGCACGCGATGAATATTACTGATATTGATGACAAAACAATAAAGGCATCAACAAATGAGAAAATTGATTTAAAAGAGTTTACTAAAAAATATATTAATATTTTTTTTGATGAATTAAAAATTTTAAGAATTTTACCTGCTGATTATTATCCAAGAGCCACAAAATATATTTCTGAAATGATCGCTATTATTGAAAATTTAATCTCAAAAAATCATGCATATATCAGTTCATCGGGTGACGTGTACTTCTCAATAGAATCTTTTCAGAAATACGGAACCTTGACAAACTTAAAGCTTGATAAGCTAATCCAGTCTAAAAGAGTCCTCTCTGACGAATATAGCTCTGATATAATTCAAGATTTTGCCCTTTGGAAAGCATATAAGCACAGTGATGGAAATGTTTATTGGCAATCTCCTTGGGGCAAAGGTAGGCCAGGTTGGCATATTGAGTGCTCTGCTATGGCAATGAACCTGCTTGGAAATAGCATAGATATCCATTGTGGTGGAGTAGATAATAAATTTCCTCATCATGAAAATGAAATAGCTCAATCAGAATGTTTTTCTCAATCAAAATTTGTTAATTATTGGCTCCATTCGAATTTTTTGCTTGTTGATGGAGAAAAAATGAGCAAATCAAAAGGCAATTTTTATACTTTAAAAGATATAATTAAAAAAGGTATGTCTGTGGAAGAGTTTAGGTACATGATTTTTAGCGCTCATTATCGTTCCAAAATCAATTTTTCATTAAAGAGAATTAATAATGCAAAAAAAGCTATATCAAGAATCACCAATCTCAAACATAAATTAATTCCGATTGCAAAAGACAAAATACAGACCTTTCCCAATGCCAAAAAAAGATTTCACGAGGCCCTGAAAGATGATCTTGATTCTCCTAAAGCTTTTTCAATTTTCTTTGAATGGTTGAAAGATATCAATTTAATGATTGACAACGGAACCATATCAGAGACTGAAGCAGCAAAGTCGATAAATTTTATTAATTTTTTTGATTATATTTTTCAAGTCATTCCAAAAAATAAAGAGATACCTGAAAAAATAATACATTATGCAAAACTAAGAGAGACAGCAAGAATGAAAAAAGATTGGGCTGAAGCTGATAAGTTGCGAAATAAAATCGATTATTACGGTTGGATTGTAGAAGATTCTAAAGAAGGTTTTAGATTAAAAAAGAAATTATAAAATAGTTTCTTTTAAAAGAAAAAACATTTACTTTATAAGGCTGTAAACCATATCATTTATTAATTTATATGATGTATTGCAGTTAATTGGGAAGAAGGTAAATTTGCTATGACTGTTTACTTTTGACTATATACTGACTTGCCGGTGTAGCTCAGTTGGTAGAGCAGCTGATTTGTAATCAGCAGGTCGGGGGTTCGAATCCCTTCGCCGGCTCTAAAATAACTAAGTCGGTTTAACTCAATTGCTTAGTTGATTTGAGTAGGGGAAATGGCCGAGCGGTCAAAGGCAGCAGACTGTAAATCTGCCGACGTAAGTCTACGGAGGTTCGAATCCTTCTTTCCCCACGCTGCGGGTGTAGTTCAATGGTAGAACCCCAGCCTTCCAAGCTGGTGGCGTGAGTTCGATTCTCATCACCCGCTCGAAGTGCCTACGTAGCTCAGTGGTAGAGCACTTCCTTGGTAAGGAAGAGGTCGCCGGTTCAATCCCGGCCGTAGGCTCTCTTTCTTAAAATTAAATTAATTCAGGAGTATTAATAAAAAATGTCTAAGGAAAAATTTGAAAGAAGTAAACCTCACTTAAACATTGGTACTATTGGCCATGTAGATCATGGCAAAACAACTTTAACTGCTGCAATAACTATGACACAGGCAAGCAAAGGTTTAAGTGAAGTAAGAGACTTCGAAAGTATTGATAACGCACCAGAAGAAAGAGAAAGAGGAATAACCATTCAAACTGCTCATGTTGAGTATGAAACTCCTAACAGGCACTATGCACATGTAGATTGCCCTGGTCACGCTGATTACATAAAAAATATGATTACTGGAGCTGCTCAAATGGACGGAGCTATACTAGTTGTATCTGCTGCTGACGGCCCTATGCCTCAAACCAGAGAGCACGTTTTGTTGGCTCGTCAGGTAAACGTTCCATCAATAGTTGTATTTATGAACAAAACTGATCAAGTTGATGATGAAGAATTAGTTGAGTTGGTTGAAATGGAACTACGTGATCTATTAAATGAATATGATTTTCCTGGAGATGATATTCCTATCGTTAAAGGATCTGCTTTGAATGCTCTTAATAACGTTAAAGATGAAGCTTCAACTGCATGTATTACTGAACTCATGGAAGCGTGTGATAGTTTTATTCCTGAGCCAGAACGAGATATTGATAAGCCTTTTTTGATGCCTGTAGAAGATGTATTTTCGATTACAGGGAGAGGCACTGTAGGTACTGGCAGAGTTGAGTCTGGAATTATTAAGGTTGGTGATGAAGTTGAGATGATAGGTATGGGAGAAACCAAAAAAACTACAGTAACAGGTGTTGAAATGTTTAGAAAGTTGCTGGATGAAGGTAGAGCAGGCGATAACGCAGGTTTATTATTAAGAGGAATTGATAAAGAAGACTTAACTAGAGGAATGGTTCTTGCAAAGCCTGGCTCAATTACTCCTCATACAAAATTTAAGGCAAGTGTATACGTCTTAAAAAAAGATGAGGGTGGCAGGCATACACCTTTCTTCAATGGTTACAGGCCACAATTTTACTTTAGAACTACAGATGTAACAGGCGTAGCAACTTTGCCAAGTGGCACTGAAATGGTTATGCCTGGTGATAATGTTGAGCTCGAAGTTGAATTAATTACTCCTATCGCTATGGATAAAGAATTGAGATTTGCTATTAGAGAAGGTGGTCATACTGTTGGCGCTGGTGTTGTAACAGATATTGTATCTTAAATTCCTATGGCTGGAAATAGCAAAAGAACAATTATTCATCTTGAAAGTACAGCTGGTACAGGTTACAGATATACTGTAACTAAAAGCAAAAGATTGCACCCAGGCAGAATAGAGTTCAAAAAATATGACCCAGTCGTTCGTAAACATGTTATTTTTAAAGAGACTAAATAATTTGCTTTGCATTATAGTTCTACAATCATTTAATTAGGAGTGTAGCTCAATTGGTAGAGCACCGGTCTCCAAAACCGGGGGTTGCAGGTTCAAGTCCTGTCACTCCTGCATTAAATAATAGCATACTGAAAAGGAAGTATTTTATAATTGAATAGAATTTCAAAATTTTTCAATAGCATTGCCATTGAAATGAATAAGGTAGCATGGCCCACTTGGACGGAGTTAAGAGGTTCAACTTATGTAGTTATTGTTTTTTCAATAATTATTAGTCTCTTCTTATTCTTTATTGATAGAATTTTATCAACAATTATTAAAGTTATAATGTAATGAATTGGTATACATTAAGGGTAATTTCTGGCAAAGAGAGCAAAATTAGAGAAAACTTACTCTATGAACTTGATATGCAAAATCTTTCCAATGAAGTCGGTGATGTTTTAGTTCCATCAGAGAATATAGTTGAGATGAAAGAAGGTAAGAAAAAAATTAAAAACAAAGTTTTCTTCCCAGGCTACATTTTAATTAACATGTCTGATTCTAAAGAAGCATTTTATTTAGTCGAGAATATGTCAGGAGTTATGAATTTTGTTGGTGCAAAAGGCAAACCACAACCTTTACGAGAAGATGAAATTACTCGCATTCTTGGCGAAGTTAAGGGCAGAGAGGGTGTAGAAATTATTGCTTCTCCCTTTAAGGTTGGTGATGCAGTGAAAGTTACCGATGGCCCTTTTGCAGAATTTACAGGCTTTGTAAATGAGGTTAATGAAGAAAAACAAAAAATAAAAGTTTCTGTCAGTATTTTTGGAAGGCCAACTCCTATTGAGTTGGATTTCCTTCAAGTTGAATTGGAAAAATAAAATGGCCAAAAAAATTTCAAGCTATATAAAATTACAAATTCCTGCAGGTCAGGCAAATCCCGCTCCTCCTGTTGGGCCAGCTCTTGGTCAGCATGGGGTAAATATTATGGATTTTTGTAAAGCATTTAATGCGCAAACACAGGATCAGCCCGGAATGATTATTCCAGTGGTTATCACTGTTTATGTTGACAAAAGCTTTTCTTTTGTTACAAAAACACCTCCTGCATCTGTTTTATTGAAAAAGAAAGCTAATATTTCTAAAGGCTCAGGCGAGCCAAATAGAGAAAAAGTTGGCAAAATTTCTGAAAATGACTTAAAAGAAATTGCAGAGGTTAAAATGAAAGATTTAAATGCGAACACATTGGAAATGGCTGTAGAAATGATAAGGGGAACTGCAAAAAGTATGGGGCTAGAGGTTAAAAACTAATGGTTATAACAAAAAATTTTGAAATCATATCTAGGAAATTTGATAGCAGTATAAACTATTCAGTTGACGAAGCTGTAGATAAAGCCAAAGATTTGAAGTTTTCTAATTTTGATGAATCTTTAGATATTGCTGTATGCTTAGGGGTTGACCCTAGGCATGCTGACCAAAATATTAGAGTTTCAACTACCCTTCCCCATGGTACAGGTAAGTCTGTTAGAGTTCTTGTAATAGCAGAGGGCGAAAAACAAAAGGAAGCCAAAGATGCTGGAGCTGACTATGTGGGAAAAGAATTTCTTTCAAAGTTAAAAGAAGGCTGGAGCGATGTTGAAAAGATAGTAGCAACACCTGATATGATGCCCGAATTAGGGAAATTAGGTAAAATTTTAGGCCCAAAAGGGTTAATGCCTAATCCAAAAAGTGGAACCGTAACCCTTGATGTTGGCAAAGCTGTTAAGTCACTAAAGGCTGGACAAATCGAATTACGTGTTGAAAAAAATGGTATTGTTCATGCTCAATGCGGAAAGCTTTCTTTTGAAAATAAAATGCTTGTGGAGAATATTATGACAATTTATGATGCGTTATTAAAATCAAAGCCATCATCCGTTAAAGGAACTTATATCAAAAATATGAGTATTTCCTCAACAATGGGACCTGGAATAAAACTAAACATTAACAATTTTCAATAATATCATGCCAAACAGTCAAAATAAAGAAGAAGTAAAAGTTTTAACGGATAAGATTAAAGATGCAACAGCAATATATTTTGCTGAATATCACGGACTTAATG
>CACMQQ010000013.1 GCA_902615915.1 uncultured Fidelibacterota bacterium | reverse complement strand
GATTGGAAGCAATGTTGGTTTAGCAAAATTTGAATCCAATAAATTTGAGCACATCACAAATAATCAACCAATTGTATCAAGTCCATCAAAGATCGATATTAGCGAAAATGGCGATCTAGTTATTGCTAGCAAAGACGGTGTTTCTGTTTCAGGTTGGAAAAATTTAAAAAAAATTTTAAATCCTCAAAATATTTCCAGTAATCTAAATTTATATAATATTGATATAAGTTTGGAAAATGATATTTCATCAGTTCTGATAATTGAAGATAAGGTTTATATAGGTCTTATTCAATCAGATCAAGCTGGTATTATTTCTTTCAATTTACAATTTCCTGAAACTTCGTTTAATACTTATAAGACTACTTTAATTAGTTCAGTTTATAAGACAAAGGATATGTTTAAAGACATAAATAACAATCTTTGGATTTTAAACGATGGCACTGATCAAGGTTCAATTCAAATTTTAAACGACAATAGAATATTAACAATTAATGATACAGGGGGATATAATATTAAAGGTTCAAATGCTATTGCTATTGATAACTATAACCGCCTTTGGATTGCTACATTAAATTCATTAATAATCTACAGTTATGCTAATACGGCTTTTGACCCACAAAATGAGAAATGGGTAGAAATACCAATCTATCTTCAATTTTTAAGGGAGCCTTTTGATATAAATGTTTCTCCCAAAAATAGATTATGGATTTTGACAAACTATGGACTGATTTACAAAGATTTAAAAGTAAATAACGATGATCCAGTTATATCCACTGGCCCAATTAAAGCTAATGGTGATTTATCTCCTTTTTTGACAAATGTCCCGTTCAATAAAAAGTCAAAAATTGAATTTGATCCAAGAGGTAATATCTGGATTACTACAGATGGTAATGGAGTTTTTGTAATCAATGAATTTGGAGAATTTTGGCCAAGTAGTGAGGGAATTAATACCTCGAACAGCAATTTATTATCAGATAATGTCAATGGGGTTTCTTTTGATTATTATAATGGTCTTGCATATATAGCAACCAATAAAGGGATAACTGTCTTAAAAATCCCTTTTGCAAAGCCTAAAGCATCCTATAGTGCAATTGATATCTTTCCAAGCCCATTTAAGATCCCCTCAAATAAACGCATGACAATTGACGGCTTGCGGGACAATAGTAAAATTATAATTATGACATTGAACGGAAAAGTCATAAATCAAATATCATCTGAAAATATTTCTGGTTATCAGGCTTATTGGGACGGAAGAGACACTCAAAATAGATTGGTTGAAACAGGAATTTATTTGATAAAGATATTTGATAAAAAAGGTAAATTCACGTTTGAAAAAATTGCCGTAATAAATCAATAAAAAATAATGAGAAAAGAAAATTTTAGAAACATAGCTATCATAGCTCATGTTGATCATGGTAAAACAACATTAGTTAATGGATTGATGTTGCAAAGTGGAACGTTTAAAGCTCATGAAGAAGTCATAGACAGGGTTATGGATTCAATGGACCTTGAAAAGGAGCGAGGGATTACTATAGCCGCTAAAAACACTTCCATATTTTATGAAAATGTAAAAATTAATATCATGGACACGCCAGGGCATGCTGACTTTGGAGGAGAAGTTGAAAGAAGTTTAAATTTAGTTGATGGAGTCTTGTTGTTAGTTGATTCAAGTGAGGGGCCATTGCCACAAACACGTTTTGTTCTCAAAAAAGCTCTTGAATTAAATTTATCTATTATTTTAGTGATAAATAAGGTTGATCGTCCAGACTCGAGAATTGACGAAGTGATTAATGAAGTTTATGATTTATTCATTGATCTAGACGCAAATGAAGATCAAATCGAATTTCCAATTATATACACCAATGCCAAAGCCGGCATTGCGTATAATAAAGTTGGCGAAGAATCGAAAGATCTTAAACCATTGTTAAATATTATCCTAAAAACATTTAAAGGTCCCGAAGCAAAAGATGATGGCCTCACACAATTTTTAGTGACCAATTTAGATTATGACCCATACGTTGGTCAAATAGCAGTAGGCCGTTTAAACAGCGGTAATATAAGTATGAACAGTTCATATGCAATCTGCAGGAAAAATGATATCGAAAATAATATAAAATTTTCAGCTCTTTATACCTTTGAAGGTTTAAATCGAAAGAAAGTGGAAGTGGCGGAGTCTGGAGACATCATCGCTATTGCTGGAGTAGAAAAAGTTGCGATAGGAGATACGATTTCAGATAATGAAAATCCAATGGCTTTGAAAAGAATTAAAGTCGATGACCCAACAGTTTCTATGCTCTTTTATGTTAACAATAGTCCTTTCGCTGGAAAAGAAGGCAAATTCTTAACGACTAGACATATTTTAGAAAGATTAAAAAAAGAAATGATGTTAAACGTTTCATTATCTGTCAGCGAAACAAAAAGACCTGAAGTTTTTCAGGTCAAAGGTAGAGGCGAGCTGCAAATGGCTATTTTAATTGAAACTATGAGAAGAGAGGGTTATGAATTTATGGTATCTAAGCCTCAGGTTATTAAAAAAGAAGAAAATGGAAAGATTTTAGAACCCATGGAAAAGGTTTATTTAGATATACCGGAAGATAAAGTTGGAGTTGTAACTGAGAAATTATCCTCAAGAAAAGGAAGAATGACCAATTTGCAAAATAATGGAACTGGACGAGTTAATCTTGAATTTTCAATTCCATCAAGGGGGTTGATTGGGTTTAGATCGCAATTTATGACAGACACCCAAGGAGCTGGTATAATGAACAAGCTTTTTGATGGTTTTGCTCCTTGGTTTGGTAAAATCCCTCAGCGAAATAATGGAGCTCTTGTTTCAGACAGAAATGGAAAAGTTACAACCTATGCATCTTTAGCCATGGCTGATAGAGGAGAATTATTTACGGGGGTAGGAACTGAGGTTTATGATGGTATGATAATTGGTGAAAGAAATAGAGTTGACGATTTAAACGTTAATATTACTAAAGAGAAAAAATTAACCAATATGCGAGCTGCTGGGTCCGACCATACCGTAAATTTACGCCCTCCAAAGCTATTGTCACTCGATCAATCTTTGGAGTTTATAGCAGAAGATGAATTAGTTGAGGTCACCCCAAGCTCGATACGCCTTAGAAAAATGGAATTGAATCAAGGCAAAAGAGCAACTATTAAAAGGAAAGAAAAATACTCTAATTTAAATTAATCTTTGTTAGATACGGTTTTATATAGCCAAAAGATTATGGAAATAAATACAAAAACACCTATCATATCAGATTTTTCGTAAAACGTTGGCCACCAGTCTTTCACTCCTGTCAAGAAGACTGGAACGGCAATTCCTATTCCGCATAATGCTTCCCCGGTGATAAAACCAGACGACATTAATAAGCCATTTTTTTCTGATTTTGCAGAGCCACCCGCTTTTTTCCCAAGATGATTAATCATTCCTCCAATGAAAATAGGCACAGTTAAAGTGATGGGTAAGTAAATACCTACAGCAACTGCTAATACTGGTACTCTGAAATCTGAACCAATTTTTTCTTGCCTGAGATCGATAAGGATCAATACGATTGCTATTATGCCTCCAATGAATACAAAATTCCATGGCAGGTTACCTGTAAAAACTCCATCTGATACGGATTTCATTAATGTTGCTTGAGGAGCCGATAAAGTTGGTGATCCGATAGTGTATGCAGTGTGCAATATGTCTAAAACAAGCCCTAGGACTACCGCAGAAGAAACAGTTCCAATGATTTGCATGATCTGTTGTTTATAAGGAGTAGCACCTAAAATGTTACCAGCCTTCAAATCTTGCAAATTGTCGCCACCTATAGCAGCAGCACAGCACACAACAGCCCCAACCATAACCGCACTTGCAGCGCCAACCCCTGAGCCAGTTCCTAAAAGCGCTAATAGTAGTAGAGATGCAAAAAGGATGGTTGCTATTGTAACGCCTGAAACAGGATTATTTGATGATCCAACCACACCAGCCATATAGGCCGCAACCGCAGAAAATAAAAATCCAAAGACCATCATAACGATTGATAATAGCGCTGCTATACCAACAGAACTAACAATATCAAGATAAAGCATAAAGACAGGAATGATAAGAACTAAGAGTGCAATCCCTACGTAATTTATAGGAATATCATTTTCTTCTTTAGCAATATCAGATCCACTATCTCTATTTTTTAGTGCATTTAAACTCGCTTTAATACCTTCAATGAGTGGCTTAAAAAGCTTTACAAGAGACCAAATACCGCCTACTACCATTGCGCCAACTCCAAGATATCTAATCTTACTATCCCATATTTCCCATGCTGCAGATAGCGGTTCTCCTTCAAAACCATAAATAGCGCTGTATATAGGAATTGCGATAGCCCAGGATATCAAGCCACCTCCCACAACCAAAATTCCAATATTTCTGCCGACTATATATCCAACTGAAATCAAAGCGGGCGACAAATCAGAACCTATGCCAAAAATGGCACCCTTTTTTGCTGAAATTACATTTGCAGCTGCAATATCACTGGACCATAACCCAAAACCTGATTGAAACAATTTAATTAAAGCACCAAAAAGACCGGTAATACCAATTAATTTTAGTCCACCATCTGTAGCTTTTGTTCCTTGCCTAGCGTTCTCACCAGCTTGCAATACCTCTGCGGTAGCAACTCCTTCTGGATATTTAAGTTTAGCATTGATAATCAATGCTCTACGAAGAGGCACAGTGAATAAAACTCCAATAACACCTCCAATGGCAGCGATTTTAGCTACTTCTAAATAGTTAAAGCTTTCCCAATATCCCAATAATACGAGGGCAGGTATTGTGAAAATAACTCCAGCTGCTAATGATTCCCCAGCTGACGCGGCTGTTTGTACAATATTATTCTCAAGAATATTTGATTTCTTAAATAGCGACAAAACACCCATTGAAATTACTGCAGCAGGGATAGATGCTGAAACAGTCATTCCTGCAAATAGACCAAGATAAGCGTTAGCCCCTGCAAGCACCATTGAAAGGACAATGCCAAGCAAAATGGCTTTTAGTGTTATTTCAGGTGTATTATTATTTGTTTTCATCTTAACTCACTGTTCGCATTGGTTTTTTAAATGATTTCAGGATTAAAAATAGAATAACAAATATTGATAATCATTAAAATAATATTTAATTTTTTAGGTGGGGTGCTGTTAATATTTCCAGAATTAACGGCTGAGAATATACCCTTGAACCTGAACTGGATAACGCCAGCGTAGGAAATATCATGAAGTATTTATACATCCTTTTATTTTTAATATCTTTAAACTCACTAAAATCTCAAGTCAACGGTACCGTATATGATATCCAAACTAAAAAACCAATCATCGGAGTTGAAGTTTATAATAGCGAATTTGGTACAATCACTAATCAAAAAGGTGAATTTGAAATTAATCTCAACTTAGGTGAATCACTAATTTTCGATCACATAGGATATGATTCGTTAAATATCAAATCAAACAAAAATATGATTGTATATCTTTCTCCGAAAGTTTTAAGCCTTGGAGAAATATCTGTATTTTCAGGGTTGGTAGCTACACCTTTTGCTAAAAATTCATCGAGCTTAACGCTTTTTTCTGAAGAGTCTATTAAAAATGAAAATGCCAATCACTTACAATCTTTATTAGACTATGTTCCTAACTTAAATTGGTCTGGTGGAACAAGTAGACCTAGATATTTCCAAATTAGAGGTATTGGAGAGAGAAGTCATTATTTTGGTGAAGGCCCCCCTAACTTTTCTATAGGATTTGTTATTGATAATATAGATATCAGTGGATTAGGAATGGTTGGACAACTCTTTGACATTGATCAAATTGAAATTTTTAAAGGTCCACAATCATCATTATTTGGACCAAATTCAATGGGAGGATTGATTTCAATAAAAACAAACGATCCTTCAAATATTGATGAAATAAAACTTCAATCTACCTTTGGCACTTTTAATCATAAGAACGTGAGCGCAATGATTAATAGAAAAATCACTGAAAGTATAAGCGCACGATTTTCAATAGTATCAAACTATAATGATGGTTTTCGAGAAAATACTTATTTGGGAAAAACTAGCACTAATAAACGTGATGAACTTACTGTTAGGGCAAAACTAAAGTTTCAAACCAATAACTTAAATTCACAATTGAGTTTTATTTTTTCAGATTTAAACAATGGCTATGATGCATGGTCACCTGACAACAATAATTCATATGAAACTTATAGTGACTCAATAGGTTTTGATAGCCAGTCTTTTGTAGGCTCATCTTTTACTAATTCAATTTATATTTCAAATAAGTTCGAACTAGTATCTATCACTAGTTTATCTAAAAATAAATTGATACATGCTTACGATGGCGATTGGGCAAATAGTGAATTCTGGTTAGAAAAACATAATTTTGATCCTCAAATTGAAGGTTACGAATATTCATTCTTTGACAGAAATGATAGAGATAGATCTAACATAACACAAGAATTGAGATTATTATCTGATAATTTTATTTTTGGGTATTACCAAAGAACCTTAAATGAAATTGATAAAGCAAACGGTTATTTATTTGGTGGTTCTGCAGCAAGCGGTAATAGTGAATTTGATTTTGATGTTAATGCAATCTACACACAGTTTGATTTTTCAATTAATTCAAGCTTGAATATTGTTTCAAATGTAAGGTTTGAAAAAAATAAGTATAATTACATAGGTGCATCCAAAGGTTATGACAACAATTATAATCTAGTTGACCTTCCATCGGTGGATTTTGATAAAACTGATTCAATGATAGGATTTAAGTCCTCAATTAACTTTACTCCAACTGAAAATAATATCTACTTTTTTTCCGTTTCTCAAGGTTACAAATCTGGCGGTATAAATCAACAACCTTATTTGTCAGCGATCAACAGGCCATATAAATCTGAAACACTAAATAATTTTGAAATAGGTTTTAAAAGAACGTCAAAAACCATGATTAGTCAAATCAATGTTTTTTACAATTACAGAAACAATCAACAAGTTTCAATATCGAGCCAACAAATAGAGGGTGATCCTAATAGTTTTCTATTTTATACAGGAAACTCAGGTTCTGGATATAGTGCAGGCCTTGAATATGAATATTTTCAATCAATAAATAATAATTTAGATGTAAACTTCTCATTCGCTTATCTAGCTAGTAAAATAAATGAATTTACCTTTAACACGCCAAATGGAGAAAAAATAGGAGGTGGTAGAGATCTAGCGATGGCACCTCCTTTGACATCATCATTAGGAATTAACTACACAAAAAATAATTATTTTTTCAATTCATCACTTTCATATAAAGATTCTTACTATTTTTCAGACAGCCATAATCAAAAATCACAACCATACTCGCTATTGAATGCTAATTTTGGTAGAGATTTTGATTTATTTTCTGTCAAAATTTGGTCAAGAAACCTATTAAATAATCAATATACTACCAGAGGATTTTATTTTGGTTTAATACCACCAAATTTTTCAGATCAATTGTTTAAAAGTGTTGGCGATCCAAGAGAGCTGGGAATTACAATTGACTTCAATCTATAATTTTTAGATTAATTTACATGAAAAGAACTGAATTAAAATTAAATTTAGATTGGACTCCAAATATTAACCATATTGGTTTTTTTGTAGCTAAGAAGTTAGGATATTATAAAGAAGTAGGCATTGATATCGATATTTTGGACCCCTCAGTTGATAATTATCAAACGACACCCGCTAAAAATTTAGAACTTGGAAAAACAGATTTTGCATTGTGTCCTTTGGAGAGTGTAATTAGCTTCAGATCGAAAAAAAATCCAATAAATATATTTGCTATAGCTGCGATTCTGCAAAATGATTTAAGTGCTATTGCAGTCAAAGCTAAAAATATAAAATCTCCAAAAGATCTCGATGGAAAAACCTATGCCTCATATGGTGCCAGATATGAAGACTTAATTGTCAAACAAATGATTAAAAATGATAAAGGCAAAGGAAATATTTCCATTAGCTATCCCCCTAAGCTTGGAATTTGGAACACTCTATTAAATAATAATTATGATTCTACATGGGTATTTGAAAACTGGGAAGGCGTTGATGTTAAAAAAATTGACGGTTCTTTAACTTATTTTAGAATGAGAGATTATGAAATCCCTTATTCATATTCACCAGTAATCATTGCAGAAGAAACTTTTGCAAAAATCAATTCTGATTTAGTAAAAAACTTTTTAAAAGCTACTAAAAAAGGTTATTTAGATTCAATTAACTATGAAAAAAAAACAACTGAAATATTATCAGAATATGTTCCTGAACATGAAAAAAACATAAATTTAATAGATGCCTTGAAATTAACCAATGGTTCATTTACCCGTAATGGTGTATGGGGGAAAATGGATGAAACAAAACTTAAACGTTTTATAGATTGGTTAATTAATCATAATATTATTGACAATAATACAATCTATAAAAATTTGTTTACAAATAGATTCCTAAGATAAAATTTTTAAAAATTCATTTTTTTAATTAATTATTTCATAAGATTTTGTTATTTATTGATTTGAAATAAGGTTATCTTTAAAATTAATTATTAAAAATTCATTTTATTTAAGCATGTCAAACTTTAAAAAAAATTTAATTTTAATTATCCTTTTTTCTAACAATTTAGCTATTTCACAAACCCAAAATTTCAATGGTGTAGTTATTGATAAAGATAATGGGAAGCCATTAGTAGGTGTTAATATTATTGGAAGAGATTTTGGAACATCTACGAATAAATTTGGTGAATTTTCTTTAGAGGCTGAAGAAAATTCTACTGCTATTTTCAAATACGTAGGTTTTGATAGCGTTGAGCTAAAATTAGAAAGAAACATGTCCGTATTTTTAAACAAAAAACCTATCGCTTTTAATGAAATAGATGTTGTTGCAACTAGGGCTATTGATAAAGTATCCCCTGTGTCCTTTTCAAATTTAACTTCAGATGAAATTAAAATGAGATATAGCGCTGAAGATGTTCCTATGATACTATCATCTGAACCAGGAGTTTGGGCTTATAGTGAAAGCGGAAATGGCACTGGATATTCCTATGTAACAATTAGAGGCTTCGATCAAAGTAGAATAGCCGTTTTTTTTGATGGCGTCCCCTTAAATGATAATGAAAGTCATCAGGTATATTGGGTAGACCATGGTGATTTGCTATCTGATGTGGATAATATTCAAATCCAAAGAGGGATTGGTAACAATCTATATGGATCTTCAGCATTTGGCGGTTCAATTAATGTAAATACAAAAATTGCAAGCGATGAACGAGAAATTTCTGGAACCATTGGTTCTGGAGATTGGAATACTCAAAAAATAAGAGCTTCTTATAGATCTGGTAGTGACCTGGGAGATGATCTTAGTTTAGCAGTGCGTCTTTCAAGCATTGAATCAGATGGTTATCGTGAATTTCATGATTCTTATCAAAGAGGCTTCTCGTTAGGTCTAGAACATAGAGGAAAAGCAATAAATCAGTTTAGGGCGCTGATAGGGTATGAAAATACCGATCTTTTGTGGGATGGTATATATTTTAACGATATAGAAGATCGTCAAAAAAGAAGAGCAGGTTACAAATCCTACACGGATGACTTTTTACAGCAAATCTACTCATTGAATACTTCATATAGCATAAGCGATAAAATAAAGATAAGGAATACAACCTATCTTGTAATTGGCGAAGGTTATTATGAGACTGAAAAGACAGGACAGTCATTTTATAATTATAATTTAGATATTGAAAATAATTATACTGATACTCAAGAGCAAAATCTTCTTACTGATTTGTTAAGACGAAAATGGATAAAAAATAATTACTACGGATTTGTACCTTCCGTATCTTGGGCAAACAACAGTTTAAAGATAGATATCGGAGGCGAATTAAGATTTTATGAAGGCGATCACTTTGGTGAGGTCAGCAACTTTTCTAATTCTTCTTTAGCTCAAAATATCAAAAGTTGGCACAAGTATTACCAGTATATTGGTACTAAAAATATAACAACTTCATTTGTTAATTTTATTTGGCATCCTGAAAATCAACCTTTCACAATATTAGCAAACATTCAAAATCAAAGCATTAAATGGAATCTTGATCAAAAGAAAATAGGTAGGGCGGTTGGTTATCAGTTAGATGCTGATTGGAGTTTTACTAATCCACGGTTTGGTATGTTGTGGGAAATTGGTGATTCTTTGAATGCATTTGTAAATTGGGGCACCTCTCAAAAAGAACCTGCCGATAACCAGATTATTGAAGCAGATGATATGTTTAGTCAACCTGTTATGGCTGCCGCTGAAAAAATTACAGATTTAGAGCTCGGTTTAGACTTTGAGCTATCTAGAGGAAGAATACGCCTTAATGGATACAGGATACAATTCTTAAATGAGCAGTTAAAGAACATAGACATTGAACAAGAAGGAGAATATGATTATTATACTGCTGATTCCACAGAACATACAGGTTTTGAGTGGGAAGCATATTATATTTTTAATCCAAAAGTAAGTTTTTCTGCAAATGGCGCTTATATGCTTAATTTGTTCAGTAACGGCAATTTTTTGCCGAATATTCCACTTACACTTTTCAATTTTTCTACTACATATAACTATTCCAACAATCTCAAGCTGTTTGCTCAATTAAAAAGAACGGGTAGAATGTATGTGGACCAAGACAATACAGAAGCTGGCTCTATTAAAGCCAAAACTCTACTAAATTTAGCTGCTAGTTATCAATTCAATGACTTGGAATTAATGCTTAAAATGGATAATGTTTTTGATACTTTATATTCTACTTACGGCTATGGCTACGAATATAATGGATATCAAGCCTATTTTTGGCCAGGCGCTACTCGATATACCTATTTAAGTTTAACCTATAGCTTAAAATAGCTAAAAAATTATAATATTTAATTCTATTCGATAATTTCATTTAAATTTGCCTGTGATGCAGAGCAAATCTAAACAAAATAGAATATTCCTTATTGATGGTTACGCGATGTTTTACAGGTCGCACTTTGCCTTAATTAGAAATCCACTAATTAATAGTAAAGGCATGCATACTTCAGCATTATTTGGTTTTTCGAATCAAATGATAAAACTTCTTAGAAAAGAGAATCCAGATACAATAATTGCTGCTTTTGATTCAAAAGAAAAAACATTTCGTCATGAAAAATATCCTGAATACAAAGCTACACGTGAAAAAATGCCTGATGAGATGATTGATCAATTACCTTATTTGTGGAATTTACTTGAATACTTAGGTGTTCCTACTATGGAAAAGCCCGGTTTTGAAGCTGATGACATCATTGGAACTTTGGCAAAAAAGTATGCCCATGAAGGCAACCAAGTCTATATAGTTAGTGGCGATAAAGACTTTATGCAGTTAATAAATGAAAATATTTTTCTTTATGCTCCATCAGGTAGGCAAGGTGATATTAAAATCTATGATAAAATAGGAGTTATTGAAAAATGGGGAGTTCCTCCAGAAAAGATTATTGATTTGCTCGGTTTGATGGGAGATTCCTCTGATAATGTGCCTGGCGTTATGGGTGTGGGCGAAAAAACAGCCGTTAAGCTCTTGCTTGAATACGGATCTTTGGAGTCATCGCTTGATCATGCTAGTGAAGTAAAGAATAAAAGGGCAAGAGAAGGCTTAGAAAATTGTAAGCATGAAGCCCTTTTAAGTAAAGAGTTAGTCACTATTGATACGAACATGAATTTAGAAAACGAACTTAGCGCATTAAACAAAGTGCAGTATGACGAGGAAAATTTAGAAAAATTGTTCTATGAATTAGAATTCAATACTATGATGTCACAAATTCGCAAAGCAAATGATAAAAAAGTTAAAATTAATACTAGAAAAAGTAAGAATTATCAGACTCTGGACACTCTTCAGGAAATTGAATCGTATTTCAATTCTTTAAAAAAAAGTGATTGGCTTTCGTATGATTTAGAGACCACATCGGTTATTCCAATGGAGTGCGATATTGTTGGACTATCTTTTTCAACGTTACCTAATTCCGGGGTTTATATACCCATTTTATATCCTAATTGTGAATTAGATAAAAGCCAACAGTTTTTAAAGGATGTTATTCAAATAATCAAGCCAAAAATGGAAGATAGTCAATTCTTTAAAACTGGACAAAATGTCAAATTTGATACTTTGATTTTGAAAAGACATGGAATTGATGTGAAGGGTATTTGCTTTGATACGCTATTGGCGGCACATCTTTTAAAGCCAGAATCTCGAAATTTGAAGTTAGATTACCTGAGTCGTGATTATTTGGGTTATGAAATGTTACCAATTGAAGATCTGATCGGCAAAGGTAAAGATCAAATAACCATGGCTGAAGTAGAATTGGATAGTATATCATTTTATGCTGCTGAAGATGCAGATGTGGCTTTACAGCTTACTCATAGGTTAAAAAAAGAATTAGAAGAAAATAATCTAATAAAATTTTTTAATGATATAGAAATAAGTTTACTACCGGTACTAGTGAGGATGGAGTATAATGGGATGCATGTCGATTCAGATATGCTAACATCAATGTCAGATAAGATTGGAGCAAGAGTAGATTCTTTACACAAACAAATCATTTCCGAAGCTGGTCAGGAATTTAACATCAACTCTACTCAACAATTAGCAGTAATCTTATTTGATATAAAGCAATTACCCCAAATCAAAAAAAGATCTACAGCTGAAGACATTCTTGAGAGACTGAAAACATTTGATCCGCTCCCTGCATTAATATTGGAATATAGAAAACTCGCTAAACTTAAAAATACCTATGTAGATGCCTTACCTGATCTAATAAACAAAAATACGAACAGAATACATTCAAATTTCAGTCAAACTATTACTGCTACAGGCAGGTTATCATCCAGTAGCCCTAATTTTCAAAATATACCAATTCGCAGAGAAGAGGGAAAAGAAATTAGAAAAGCATTCAAGCCTGAAGACTC
This sequence comes from uncultured Fidelibacterota bacterium, assembly GCA_902615915.1. GTDB lineage: Bacteria > Fidelibacterota > Marinisomatia > Marinisomatales > TCS55 > TMED144. The sequence continues at coordinate 19,433 of CACMQQ010000013.1, read as the reverse complement.
CAACTATGAGATTTTTTCTGCAGACTATTCTCAAATAGAACTGCGAATTATGGCTCATCTAAGCAAGGATGATAATCTCATAGAAGCATTTGAATCCAGCGAAGATGTTCACCAAAGAACGGCATCAAAAGTATATAATGTGCCAATTTCAGAGGTCAACACCGAGATGAGAAGAACTGCAAAAATTGTTAATTATGGCTTACTTTATGGAGCAGGCCCGTTTAGGATGAGCCAAGAGCTAGGCATACCGCAAAAAGAAGCTAAAATTTTAATAGAATCCTATTTTCAACAATATAGCGGTGTGAAGGATTATATTGATTCAACGATCATAAAAGCTGAAAAAGAACAATTTGTCGAGACTATTCTTGGTCGAAAAAGGCCAGTATGGAATATCACAAGCTCTAACCATATTCAGAAACAAGCTGCAAAAAGAATGGCCATAAATATGCCTATCCAAGGCACAAATGCTGAAATGATAAAAATTGCAATGATATCAATTGATCATGAAATTCAAAAAAATAGCTACAAATCTAAGATGATTTCTCAAGTACACGACGAACTCGTCTTTGAAGTTCACAAATCAGAGAAGGAAGTTTTTAAAAAATTGGTAATCGATAAAATGGAAAATGCAATTCAGCTTTCAGTTCCCATAAAAGTTGATTATGGATTTGGAGAGTCCTGGTATGAGGCCCACTAATGGAAGCTAGTATAACTTTAAAAAAAGTAGGCAAGTTAATAAATGATAAAACAATATTAGCAGGCCTCACATTTGGAATTGAAAAGGGTTCTTTAGTAGCAATTATTGGAGATAATGAAGCAGGTAAATCCATGTTACTTAGAGTTATCTCCTGTTTGGAGTATCAAGAGTATGGACAAGTGTTTATTAATGGACTTGACTCAAAAAAAAGAAGAATTGAAATCCTTCCTAAGATAAGTTATGTATCTCATGAACTCGATCTTGACCCTTGGTTGACTTTGGAAGAAAACATACAATTTGCAGGTATGCTTTACGATATTGATACAGAGACAATAAATACAAGATTAACGCAATATGCCAGAGAATTGCACTTAACGCGATATTTAAAAAAATTAGTTAAAAATATTTCACCTGGAATCATAAGAAAAGGAATTATAATTAGATCATTAATTCACGATCCTGAAATTTTAATTATGGATGACCCAACGGCATTTATGGATGCCGAATCTTACAGACAAACCTGGGATATGTTACTACGAATGAAAGGCGAGAAGACTATTTTATATGTTAGTCAATCTCTTAAAGAGGTTGAGGATGCCCATGATCGTATATTAGTTTTAGAAGATGGGAAAATAAGTCTTGATGGTAGTTTGGACAAACTATTAGGAGGTACGTTTGAATTCCATCAATTTCAAATAGAATTTGAGACTTTACCTGATGACCTTTTCCAAAAACTTTCCAAATTACCAAAAGTTAAAAATGCATCTAAAATAGGACAAAGTATTCATTTTTACGGTAGAGAAAGAGGAGTCTTTTTTGATGTTTTAAAAAATGCTGTTAGCGCAACAATGAAAGACATTAGTGTAAAGAAACTTGGACTACAGGATCTAATGGATGCAAAATATGCGAAGGATGGCATTCATTGATTAAAACACTTTTGGTAAGAAGGATTTGGTTAATAAAACATAGGCCTATGACAACGCTGATGTTTGTCTTATTTCTACCAGCATTGCTTCATATATTTATTGTAATGGGTATGAAAAACCTTGTTGTTGTTTCGTTGAATAATGTCCCTTATGATCTGTGGGTTTTCCCTGGAATAATTTTTTTATTTTCTTTGTCATCAATGTTTACAATCATATACAGAGATATGTTTGGTTTTAGAGTTTACAACCAATCTTTCAATCTGTTAACATTAGCACCCAAAAGCAAATTTCATTTAATTATTGCTATTCTTGCCTCCTCAATAATTGAATCAATTATATATGCCTTTTTAGCAATGATAGTTTTATCATTTTTTATAGAAAGTCCTGTTGATTTTTCATTCTATTTTATAATACCTATTTTCACAACGCTTTTTCTGCTTTTGATAGGAAATATTGTTATTACACTTTCTATATTGACAGAGCGAGTATCGTCATTCATTTATTTTATTATAATTTTTTTTATTTTTATGATTTTAGGAACTGGAATTATTTTTGAGTTAGATTTTTTTCCTGTAGGAATAAGCAATATTTTAAAAAATAATCCAATCTCTATGCCCTTAATTGAGCTGAGAAATTTATTGTTCACAAAAAACTTAGATTTAAAATTTGTCACAATTCCACTTGCTGTATCTATTGCATGGATTTTTTTGAATACTGCACTAATTAAGAAGAAGTTAAAGCAGTGATAGTTTATTTATCTGGTGCAATGGAATTTGCTGAAGACGAGGGCGCTAATTGGAGAAAAGATTTATCAAGCTGGCTTGATATTAATCTCGGCCACAAAGCATTTGATCCAGTTGTTAATTCAAAAAAATTGATTAAAGAAGAAGGTGCAGAAAACTATCGTATTTGGAAAGAAACAAACCTAAATAATTACATAAATTTTATCAGAAAGTGCGTTGATGAGGATATTAACATCGTTCGCAATCATATGGACTACCTGATTTGTCTATGGGATAAAAATGTTCTAAAAGGAGCAGGTACACATTCTGAGGTTACCATTGCATATGATAGTAAAAAACCTGTTTACTTGATAAATAAATTGCCTAAAAAAGACTTAAGTGGCTGGATTATGGCTTGCTCAACGGAAATTTTTAATAATTTTGACGAGTTAAAAAATTTTTTAATAAAAAAATATAAATCAAATGAATCACCCTAAGGCAATAGTTCATTTAGATCGACTAGCCAGAAATTATAAAATTTTAAGTAATTCTGTTAATGGCAAAAGAATTATGGCTGTAGTTAAAGCGAATGCTTATGGCCATGGAGCTATTGAATGCTCAAAAACATTGGAAGATAAAGGTTGCGACTTTTTCTCAGTTTTTACTGTTGAGGAGGCAAAAGAGTTGCGCAGTGCAGGTCTGAAATCAGACATACTGATACTAAGTAAATTGGAAAAAGAATCAATTCAAACAGCAATTGATAATGATTTAATTGTCAATATTTCATCTATTGATGATCTTGATAGCATTATTTCATTTTTAGAAAAAAATGGTTTGTCTCCAAGATTTCATATGAAGATTGAAACTGGTATGAACAGGCTAGGGTTTGATTTAAGTGATATCTCTTTATCGATAGGCAAATTATTAGATTATAAAAATTTAAATTGCGAAGGAATCTATACGCATTATGCTACTTCTGATGAAGGAGATCTATCTTATGCCCACCTACAACGAAAGAGGTTTGAACAAGCTCTAAAAATAGCCAATGAAATGGGGTATACTTTTAAATACAAGCATATATCCAATAGTGGAGGCTTATTAAACGAACTAAGTAGCAATACAAATTTGTTGAGACTTGGCATTTTACTTTATGGCATATATCCATCAAAAGAAGTAGAAAAAAAATATGTCTTAGAGCCTGTGCTTGAATTTAAAGCTCCAATTGTTGATTATAGAAAAACACAAAAAGGAGCCATGGTAAGCTATGGGGGTCTTTATACAACGAAAAAAGATACAACTATAGGTATCATACAATGTGGATTCGCTGATGGCTTCCCAAGACCTTGGTTTGAAAAAGGATATGTCTTTTACAATGGTAAAAGTTTTAAAATTGCTGGAAGAGTCTGCATGGACCAATTTATGGTTGATTTTGAGAATGAAATACCTAAAATTGGCGATGAGGTTTTAATTTATGGATCTGATGGCAAAGATTGTATTTCAGTTGAAACTATAGCAAATGCTATCAACACTTCACCATACACAATTACAACTGCATTGAAAAAAAGAACGAATTGGGTTTTTAAAAAATAGGAATTCTTCTGATCAAACAATTAGGTAAAATTTTATTTGCTAGCTATGCTTTATTATCGATTGGTAATTCTCAATTGATAATGAAATCATATAATCATAGCGTTGTAATGCCGGTTCCTGATCTCTCATTTCACACTTCTATCTTTTACGGTCTTGATGTTTTAGAGCAAATGGATTTCAAACCTATTTATGATAAGAATATTGGAGTTTTTACTAATCAATCAGCCGTAAATAGAAAAGGTATACATATCTTAGATTTATTAAAAAAATATGACAAAATAAATGTTGAGGTAATCTTTTCGCCACAATATGGACTCTTTGCAAAGCAAGATAAGAAGTTCAAAATAAATGCAAAAGAGCAATATGATCCAACACATAACGCTAGAATTGTAGAAGTTTTTGGAAGAAATATGAAGCCTCCTGCTTGGTCGATGAAAAATTTAGATCTAATATTAATAGATCTTCAAGATACAGGAGTGAGGTATTCAACTTTCATTGGAACAATGACAAAAATCTTAGAGGTAGCAAGCGAGTGGAGCGTTCCAGTCATTGTCTTGGATAGGCCAAATCCACTTAGAGGTGATCGTATTGATGGACCCGTAATTAGGCCCCGTTTTCAATCTTTAGAGGGATATCATCTTATACCCATAAGGCATGGTATGACGATCGGCGAATTAGCAATAATGGCCAATGAAATGGGATGGATCAAAGATTTAAAAAGGGCAAATCTGACAGTGATACCAATGGCAAATTGGAAAAGATCATACTGGAAAGATAAGTCCGAACATCCCTGGATTGAGCCACAGCCTGGTTTAAAAAACATTAGAACAAATCTATCTTACGCTGGTTTTGGTTTAATTGAAGGATCAAATTTGAATGATGGTAGAGGCACAGGTAGGCCATATATGCGCGTTGGTGCTCCGTGGCTATCAGGCTATCATTTAGCAGAGAAATTACAAGATCTAGAATTGCCAGGTCTTGATATTAGAGTAGTTGAATATATACCAAGAGTTGATGAGGGGGAAAAAATCATTCCTCAGTATGTCAATAAAGTGTGTAGCGGCATTGATATTGTTATTAATGATCCTAACCGATTTGATCCCATTGCAACTGCTACATCAATATTGGTACTAACCAAACAGCTTTATCCAAGAGAATTCAAGTGGGATGAGTTAAATCGAATTGACATGTTATACGGCCATAATCAATTGAGAGTATTTGCTGCACAAGGAAAGCCTGCAAATTATTTGCCACCATTATGGTTTAAAGATGTGATCACATTCAATGAGTTTAGGCAACAATTTTTAATATATAAATAAATGAACAATAAATATTTTTTTCTGTTATTTTTAACCGTCAAATCTATTTACACACAAACTTTTTTTACTGTTCCTCAAAATGTATGGAAATTTTCCGTAACTGAAAAATACAGTAATGAAAAATGGAAAGGACATGATGGAAAGCCAGGATGGCTTTCCAGCTATACCTTGAATGGAATAAAATATAATTTTCGATTCAATCAAAATAAAAACAAAATGAACCTTAGATCTTATGCCATTGATTATGGCCTAACCAACGATTTGACCTTTTCTTTAAGAATAGCTCAATTTACTAGTGTATCTCAGAACGATTCATGGTCCATAAAAAGTGACTCATCAACTAAACCCATGGATGAATTATTATCAATGTATTACCCCAAAGAAAGAAGCAGTAAGGGGATTGGTGACTTGATGCTTGGTCTAAAATACTTATTAAGAGGTGATCCGGCATGGAAAACATCCAAAGCTAAATTCTCTATTTTTGCAGGAGTGGATTTTGTGATGCCTTTTGCTGAGGATTTAATAGGTTTCAAATCCAACGACCTTATTAAGGGAGTTCCAAAGCAGTTTTTACAACTACCATTAGGTGAAGGTGTGCCAAAAGTTAGAATAAAATCGTTTGGCGAGTTTTACACTAGATATAAAAAGAGACTGGTCAATGTTAATTGGTCGCTTGGAATTAATTTGCCAATGCGCAATCAAATAAACCCCAGAATTACTTTTCTGTGGATTCAGGATGCATCTATGGATTCAATTAGTCAGTCAATTGGTGATGTTATTTATAAAAAAGGACCTTCCATTGAAGCTTTGATTTCAGGTCAAATTGAAATTATACCTAAAAAACTCTTTGTTTCAGGAGATGTAACATGGGAAAGCTCTTTAAGGGATAAATATCATTCAAATTCACCAGCTTGGAATGACTGGATGACCAAAAGAAATAATTATGACACTCGAAGTATTGCTGTTTTGCAATCGGTTAGAATCAATTATTCAAATCTTGACCAATCGACCTATATTGGACCCTTTCCATTTGAAATAGAAATTGGGAGCTCATGGAATCTTCCATTTTTGACCTATCATAAGTTTGCTGGCACTTCTATTTGGTTGAAATTATCAAGTTATTTTCAAGCTTGGTAAGATTAGATAAATTAATTAATATATTCATCATGGATTCATCTAAAAAAGCAAAATGGTCATGGGCCCTTTATGATTGGGCTAACAGTGCATTTTCTACAACCGTTATGGCAGCATTTTTTCCATTATTTTTAAAAGACTATTGGTCGACTAATCAGAGTGTCACCGAATCCACATGGTATTTAGCGATAGGCAATTCAACAGCCTCGATTATTGTTGCTGCTCTAGCGCCTTTTCTTGGAGCTGTGGCTGACCAAGGTTCTTCTAGAAAAAGATTTTTACTGGTTTTTGCCTGCATGGGAATTATTGGGACAGGAGCATTATGGCAGGTTGCTCAAGGAAATTGGCAGATGGCTATTTTTATGTACATTATTGCTTCGGTAGGGTTCATGAGCGGCAATGTATTTTATGATTCGTTATTGCCCTCTGTATCAACTAAAGAGAATGTTGACTCTGTTTCAGCTCTAGCCTATGGTTTGGGATATATTGGTGGTGGATTATTATTTTTGATCAATGTTTTAATGGTGATGAAACCAGAGATTTTTGGTCTTAATGATGCATCAGAAGCAATAAAATTATCTTTTTTGATGGTTGCAATTTGGTGGGCTGTTTTTTCCATACCTATCTTTTTATTTGTTGAAGAGCCAAAAAATGATAAAGTTCAGCAAAAAACCAATTTCATCATACTTGGTTGGAGACAGTTGATGTCTACTTTTAAAGAAATTAGGAAATTAAAAGTAGTAGGATCGTTTTTACTCGCCTATTGGTTTTATATTGACGGAGTAGATACCATCATTAGGATGGCGGCTGACTACACTGTCAGTTTAGGATATGGTGCAAATACTATCATAGTTCTTCTTTTATTGGTTCAGTTTGTTGCTTTTCCTGCAATACTTTTATACGATCGCTTTTCAAGAGTGGTGGGTGTAAAAAAAGCACTTTATTTTGCAATAGGAGCATACTGCATGATTTGTCTATTTGCGTATTTTGTTCAAGAAGAATGGCATATTTATGTCATTGCAGTAGCCATAGGTTGTTTTCAAGGAGGAATCCAGTCACTTAGCAGGTCTATATACACTAGAATCATCCCCCAGGATAAAGCTGCTGAATTTTTTGGTTTTTTTAATATGATTGGAAAATACGCTGCTATCATTGGACCTCCTTTGATGGGTTATGTCGGACTAGTTACAGGCAATCCTCGCCTTGGAATTGTTTCTATTATAATTTTATTCATTGCGGGCGGACTTCTACTAACGCGAGTTGATATTGAAGAGGGTGAAAGAATGGCAAATGAAGTATTATGAAGCTCCCTTTTAATTTTTAATTAAAATTTTTTATGCCGCCTCTATCAGCAAAATATTCCCAATTTGTTATGCCAGACCATATCAATGCGGTAGGTACTTTATTTGGCGGTCAAATGATAGCATGGATTGATTTAGCCGCTGCAAAAGTATCTCATCGATTTTTCAAAGGAGCAGATGTTGATGGTGCCGTTACAAGAGCAATTGAGCAAGTAGAGTTTAAAGAGCCAGTCTTTTTAGGAGATTGGGTGAATTTTACTGCAAGTATTATAAAATCATCTACGACTTCCATTAGTATCGAGGTTGAGGCAAAAGCAGAGGGAAGAAAAGGCAAGCCAAGGCTTGCTTGTGTAGCAAGAGTAGTGATGGTAGCTGTCAAGAAAGACGACAAAGGTCTATATCAAAAAACCCCTCATGGTAAAACATTATAAAAATTATATTTCAGTTTTTTTGTTTGCTAACTTATTATTTTCTCAAGAATCAATAAGCTTAGAAACACAGCTAGCAGATTCAGTTAAGATCCATTTAGAATCAAATACTCTCATTTTATCATCAAATGTTGAGTTATTTGATGTCGATCCAACTGCTTATCGAATTAGCGTATATCCGCGATCAAGGCCTGCAGAGCCGTACATGACCAAACTCTTTTTTCCGGAGGAGCCTATTCAAATTATTTTACCATCAGATATCTTAAGTAAAGACTCTTTAGGCAATGTTTTCAAAATTGAACCCTTGGGTTCAAATCTTGATCCGCAGTTCAGATTTTTCGATTTTTCTGAAGAAGACATAAAAATAACAACATTTAAAGTAGTTAAGCCAACTGATCTTTTAAAGATATTAGTCCTTGATGCAAATTCAATGAAATCCATTCCAAACGCTACAGTGACATTATTTCAAAATGGTATTGTTTATTTAAATGCAGTTACAGATAGTATGGGATATCTTCCTGGAAGGATACCAAAAGATCGCGATGTAACTAGTCCAGTCAATATTACTGTTGATACAGGTGATAGGTATACCTTATGGCAGGAAAGCTTTATTGCGCCCAAAGGAGAAAACAAAAAAGAAATATTATTATCAAAAAGTGAGATAGAAAAAGGGGAATCCATTTATTATGCTGTTGATGATTATTCTCCTTTCAGATTAGGTCCAGAAAATGGATCACAGGTACTGTTTTTCCTTAATAGAAAAGATGAAATTGTTATTTCAAAAGTTGCCGGTAGCAGACTTTATGGAAGAACACGTGTTTATTTATCTGATAAAGGGTTATATCAAAATATTTTTGGATGGGTACAAGCAGAAGATGTTGCTTTTAAAAATAAATGAACAAAATTTTGTGTAGATATAGACATGAATAAAAAAACATACTCACCCTCGAAACATTTTTCAAAAAAATCACATTTTTCATCAATTGAGGATTATGAAAAATCATATCGCAAGTCTATAGAAGATTCTGATAAATTTTGGTCAAATGTTGCTTCCAGGATCAGTTGGTATAAGCCTTGGAAAAAAACATCCAATTATAATTTTAAGAATGCTGAGATAAGATGGTTTGAGGAAGCAGAGCTAAACGTTAGTTATAATTGTTTAGATAGACATATTGAAAATGGTGATGGCGAAAGAACCGCTTTGATATGGGAAGGAAACGATTCTTCTGAAAATAAGTTTTATTCTTACAATGAATTGCTCAAAGAGGTAAATAAATTTTCTAATGTATTAAAATCATTAGGTGCTAAAAAAGGAGATAGAGTTTGTTTATATATGCAAATGATACCAGAGTTAGCTATTGCTATGCTCGCTTGTGCACGTATTGGAGCAATACATTCTATCGTTTTTGGAGCTTTTAGTTCAGATTCTTTGCGAGATAGAATCAATGATTCTAAATGTAAGTTTCTCATAACTCAGGATACTGGCATAAGGGGCCAAAAGCTTGACATTCCAATGAAATCTAATGCTAATAAAGCTTTAGATGAAACACCATCCATCAAGAGCGTGATTGTTGTAAAAAGAACTAATTTTGAGGTCAGCATGACCAATGGTAGAGACCATTGGTGGGATGTCTTGATGTCTGAGGCTAATGCCAATTGTAAGCCCGAATCAATGAATGCTGAAGATCCTTTATTTATCTTATATACATCAGGATCAACTGGCAAACCTAAAGGAGTGATGCATACCTCTGGTGGCTACCTGGTTTATGCCAATTATACATTCGAGTCAATATTTGATTACAAAAAAGAAGATGTTTATTGGTGTACAGCAGATATTGGATGGATAACCGGTCATTCATATATCATATATGGACCCTTATCGAATTGCGCTACCACTCTCATGTTTGAGGGGGTGCCTAATTATCCTGACTTTGGTCGTTTTTGGCAAATAGTTGACAAATATAAAATTAATATTTTTTATACAGCGCCAACTGCATTAAGAGCACTTATGAAAGAGGGTGACTCATGGGTAAAAAAATATAGCTTGTCTTCGTTGAGACTGTTGGGAACAGTTGGTGAACCAATAAAAGAGCCCGAATGGAAATGGTATTATGAAATTATAGGCTCCAATAAATGCCCAATAGTTGATACTTGGTGGCAGACTGAAACTGGAGGCATATTGATTTCTCCTTTACCTGGAGCTATGCCACTAAAGCCTGGTTCAGCTACATTACCTTTCTTTGGAATTGAGCCTATCTTGCTTGACGAAGCAGGCAAAGAGATCATCGGTAATGACGTGAGTGGGTTATTAGCAATTAAATCATCCTGGCCTGGACAAATGCGAACAGTATATGGTGACCATAAAAGATTTATTGAAACTTATTTTTCTCAGTTTCCTGGATATTATTTTACTGGCGATGGAGCTAAAAGAGATAAAGATGGGTATTATTGGATAACAGGAAGAGTAGATGATGTTTTAAATATATCTGGACATAGAATTGGAACAGCAGAGGTAGAAGGGGCAATTGGAAAAGCAGAAAATGTCGCTGAAGCTGCAGTAGTTGGCTATCAACACGATATTAAAGGACAAGGAATCTATGCTTTTGTGACTTTAATGACGGGGTCAAAAGAAAATGAAAATACAATTCAAAACATTTTAAATACAGTTAAAAAAGAAATCGGACCTCATGCAAAGCCAGACAAAATTCAGTTTGCACCATCCCTACCAAAAACAAGATCAGGGAAAATCATGAGGAGGATTTTAAGAAAGATTGCAGAAAATGACCTTGAAAATCTTGGTGATATATCAACATTAGCCGATCCATCAGTGGTTGAAGAATTGATTAAGAACAAATTATAAACTATATCCAAGTCTCTTTTTCAACAGTAAGTTCATTTTTTATATTTCCTGTATTTTTAACATTTTTTGGCTCGATGAGCATTATTAAACATTCATCTTTTGCATAAGGTCTATGCTCTACCCCTTTGGGAATAATCACCATCTCACCTTCGACTAATTTGATTGTAGTATCTTTTAATTCGATATTTAGCTTTCCGCTAATTACAAAAAATGTTTCATCTGTTTCTTGATGATGATGCCAAACGAAGTCTCCTTTTACTTTTGCAAGTTTAAAATGATAGTCATTCATCTCACCAATGATCTTTGGCGACCAATGATCATTGAATTTCTCAAATTTTTCTCTAAGACTTATTGGTTCTATGTTCATTGCGCTCCTTTATTAAAATTTTATTTTCCTAAACTTTGATAAACATGTTTAAAATATTAATTTTTATTATAAAATATAACCACATGAAAGAGAATTTATCCAATGTCCCAAATTAACAAACTTCGTTATTCAGCAAATATTTCTAAAAATACTAAAGATGATGCGTTTGCCATAGGTCTTTTTTCAGATTTAAAATTAGATAAAGATATTAAAAGCTTTGATAAGTCTGTTGGCAAAGCAATCTCAAATTCTATTGAGTCCAAACTTTTTGATGGATCGAAGGATCAAATAAAAATTGTCCCAACCAATAATTCAAAAGTGATTTTGCTGTATGGGCTAGGCAAAAGAGATGAGCTGTCCTCAGAGCGAATAAGAAGAGCTGGAGGTCTAATTTCCAAAACTGCTATTAGCAATAAAATTGGGTCATTAAGTGTCGTTTTTCCTTTTAAGACTGAAGATGACTACCTTCATCAATCCTTTTCTGAGGGAATTGTCTTGGGTAGCTATCAATTCAATGAGCTAAAAACAGAAGATAAGAAGTTTGATCTAAAATCACTGACTTTAGTAGGTGTGGAGAAAAAACCATGTGAAAAGGGTTTGGCTATTGGAACTAGTGTGTGTTTTGCTCGCGATATTGAAAATAGGCCTGGTAATATTGCAACACCAAGCCATTTAGCGTTAAATGCGAAGAATATTGCAAAAAATTCAAAGGTTAAGACAAAAGTTTTTGAAAGACAGCGATTTACAAAAATGGGGATGGGTGCATTATCTGCAGTAGCATCAGGCACAGAAGTTCCTCCTAAATTCATAATAATGGAATACTATAATGCCCCAAAGAAAGTAAAACCGAAAGTACTGGTTGGAAAAGGGCTAACATTTGACAGTGGTGGAATATCTATAAAGCCCGCATCAAAAATGGATGAAATGAAATTTGATATGTGTGGGGCTGGCGTAGTTTTAGGCGCAATGAGAGCTGTGTCGATTTTAAAACCCAAAATCAATTTAATTGGTATTATTCCGTCCACTGAAAATATGAGCGGCGATAAAGCATACAGACCCGGCGATGTCTTGACAGCTTACAATGGAAAAACTATTGAAGTATTAAATACTGATGCAGAAGGACGATTGATCCTAGCAGATGCCTTATCCTATGCATCAAAGCATTATGATCCAGAATTTATCTTAGATTTTGCAACATTGACAGGTGCAGTTGTCGTAGCTCTCGGCCATATTGCAACCGGTATAATGGGTACTAATGAAGATCTAATAAAAGAAGTCAAACGCAGCTCAAAAATTACAGATGAAAAGGTTTGGGAATTTCCTTTATGGCAGGAATATCTGGATCAAGTAAAATCACAAATTGCAGACGTTAAGAATTTAGGTTCTGCCGGTCAAGCCGGCACCATAGCAGGGGGTGCTTTCTTGAAGTCATTTGTAGAAGAAGGTATTCCATGGTGCCATTTTGATATTGCTGGAACTGCATGGGGTGATCGTAACCTATCTTATCATAATAAAGGAGCTGCTACTGGCGAAGTAATTCGCTTGGTAATCGATCTTTTAGGCATTTAATGTGAGTGTATTTCAGGTTGTAATATTTTTTATTCTTGGATTTATTCTTGGCGGTTTATTTGTATGGTTTTTGAGAAAAAGCGAAATCAACACCATTAAAAAAAACAATGATGAATTAAAATCTGCTTTTGGAAATCTATCAAGGGAAGCACTGGATCAAAATCTTTCAACCTTTTTAAGAATCGCTGAGGATAAATTTAAAGATTTGGTTCAAAAATCAGACGGAAGTCTAGAACAAAAAAAAGAACTTATTGATTTATCCCTGAATGAAATGAACAAAAAACTTGAAGGCTTGGACAAATCAACTGCTGAATTAAAAGGCCAAATGGAGAACTCTCATAAGGGAATTGGTGCTTTGGCTGAAACCACTAATCGTCTATCAATGATATTGTCTAGCTCCCAATCTAGAGGGCAGTGGGGAGAAAAGATGGTCGAGGATATACTAGATTTCATGGGTTTGGTAGAAGGTCTGAACTACAAAAAACAGTCACAGTCCGGTGAAGGCAGACCAGATTTCACTTTTTTTTTACCTGACAAGAAAAGCATTAATATGGATGTGAAATTTCCACTGACTCATTATGAGAATTATTTAACGGTAGATTCTAAAAATGACAAGGAAATGGAGAAGAAAAGTTTTTTATCAGATGTTAGGACACATGTAAAAGCCATTGAAAAAAGATCATACATTGATCCAAAAGGTGGAACCGTTGATTATGTTTTGATGTTTATTCCAAATGAAAGTATTTACTCCTTTTTAAATCAAGAGGATAAAGACTTAATTGATTTTTCACTTTCAAGAAAGGTTTTGCTATGTTCGCCTATTACTCTTTACGCAGTCTTGTCTCTAATTAGGCAATCTGTATCTAGTTTTTCAATGGAACAAAAAGCAGGAGAGATGCAAAAACTAATTGGAGTATTCAGAAAACAATGGGGTGAATATACAGCACAAATGGACAAGCTTGGCAATACGATTGATACCGTTCAAAACCACTATGAGAAGTTAGTAACAACAAGAAAGAATCAACTTGATCGACCAATTGCAAAAATTGATGAAATGCAATTAGGAGAAAAGAATGATGAGCAACTTTTGGAAAACAATGAGATTTAGCATTGTTGTATTTTCATTCTTTTATGGGTGTGTTGGCCCTCCTGAGCCAGATCATGGATTGATAGAGAACAAGTCCGTAGTTGTTAATGATGTATCCGCTTTTTCTTTTTTAATGAGAAATGACCGCCATACCTTTGAAGAGGAATACAATTTTAATTTTTCAAATATTAACCCAAATAACACCCTAACCTCTAGCCTTATCATTTCTGAATATGCAGGCAAAGATACGTTATTCATAAATCTCTATGATGACAATGATCAGTCTGTTTATAATTATGCAATTAATGGTAATTATTCAAAAATTGATAATTTTTCATTAAAAATACCTCACAAAATAATATTTAGAGGAAATAATTTTTCAGGTACTATTGATTATTCCTTAATAGTTCAGTAAAAAGCTAATTATTTATTTAATCAATTCGAATCGGTCGATAATTTTTAAACATACTGAGCTCCTCTTTTTCAACAGCAGATCTGTAATTGGGCCAGTCTTTCAAGAAAAATTGATTTATTCTTTCTAGTACTATCTTAGTTTCATTCTCAGAAAATTTCATAAGAAATTCATGAGACGAATTTGGACCTGTGAGATTGCTATATAAATATCTATTTATAGAGTTGATTTTAGCGCTAAGAATATCTGGATTTCGCACAATTCCTTGCAGTCCTTCTTTATTTAAAATGAGCTCTTGGAGAACTTTTAAACTATCCGTCATAGCTTTGCCACTTGATCGAAGCTCTTTATGATTTACTTTATTCTTAACATCTAGAAATTTATTTACAGAAGCAACAACGGACCTTGCATCTCTAATTTGATCCATAGCATTAGTTACAGAGCTAACAATCTCCATCTGCCTATTATATATTTTTTGTATTTTTTCAAGATTATCCATGTCAACACCAACCCGAGGGTCCATAATAACATTGACCACCTGCTCTTGAGTATTTTTTTGATAGGTTAATCGGACAGTGTATTCACCAGGTAAAACAGAGGGCCCTCTTGGTTCACGAGCATCAGGCTTGGTCGGTTTTGGAGAGTTTGGTGAGCGGACACCTTTTCTTCTTAAATCCCAATATATTCGATTAAAACCAGGCTCTACTTTGTGGTCAACAGTTCGGATTATTTTTAGATCTGAATCAAGCACCTCCATTTTTACCTTGTTTTCAGTTTTATCGGGTGATTTTTTATCTCCTTCCTTTTTTGATTTATTTGAAATAGGATTGAACATAAATGAAAGCATTGCTCCATTACGTCTGTTTTCTCCTGAATATATTGCATTGGCCTCAAATCTCGTACCTGATGCTTGGCGATTTATCGAAAGCACGGCTGTTGGGGGATCAAAAAAGTGCAAATCCTTTTTCATTAAATTCTTTTTGGAGCCTGCAAGTTCCCTTAACGGTCTAATATCATCAAGGATATAAGCAGCCCTACCAAATGTTCCTATGATCAGATCTTGTTCTCTGGGATGGATTTTTAGGTCCATTGTAGATACGGTTGGATATCCATTAGTCCATTTCGTCCACGTATCTCCGTTGTCTATTGTTACGTACAATCCAAATTCCGTACCAATGAATTGTAAGTTTGGTTCCTCAGGATCTTGAACATAACTAAGTACATAACCCCATATATCATCTTCATCAGCAATAGCTTTCCAAGACGAACCATAATTATCTGTTTTAAAAATATATGGTTTCCAATCATTTCGCCTGTAATTATTTACAACCACTACTGCGTCTGAAGCATTGTAGGTTGAAGCAACGATTTGTGGTATCCAACTGCCTTTAGGAGCACCGAAGATCTTTTTTCCAACATTAAGCCAATTTTTGCCTCCATCTCTGGTTAATTGAAGATTGCCATCATCGGTTCCAACCCAAATGACATTTCTGTCAAGAGGGCTAGGGTCAATTGCTAAGATTGTGGTAAAATTCTCAGCACCTGTTGCGTCAAAAGTCAAGCCACCGCTCTCGTGTTGTTTTTGTTTTTCTTTATCATTGGTAGTTAAATCAGGGGAAATAATGGTCCAATTATTTCCTCGATCAATGCTGTAATGAACATATTGACTTCCATAGTAGATAGCATCATCATTAAATGGGTCCTGAGCAATTGCCGCATTCCAATTGAATCGCAAGCGTTCACCGTCTGGATGAACAGGTTTTATAAGTTGAGAATGACCTGTTGTAAGATCGTATCGCCCCACATTTCCTTGTTGGCTCATTGCGTAGCCAAATCTTGAATTCCCAGGATGAGGAACAACATCAAATCCGTCCCCAAAAAAAAGCTCTTCCCAATAAGCATTACGAATTCCGCCTGCCCTCCAAACATATGCAGGACCTCTCCACGAGCCATTGTCTTGCATTCCCCCATACACATTATAGGGCCATTCTAAATCATAATTTATGTGATAGAATTGAGCTAAAGGGAGGTTTTCGACAAAACGCCATGTTTTTCCCCTGTCCAATGAAATGTTTAATCCGCCATCGTTTCCTTCTATTATAAAATTTGGATTAGTTGGATGTCCCCAAAAAGCATGATGATCCGGGTGAACTCCATTTGCACCATACGCAGTCATCAAGGATTGAAAGGTTTTACCGCCGTCGTTTGATACTGTGACATAAGTATGTAAATTATATATTCTATTTTCATTGATAGGGTCTACATAAATTTCTGCATAATAGAATGGTCTATTTCCTATATTTTTTGTTGAAACCAATTTCCACTTAAAGCCACCATCAGTTGATTTATATAATCCGTTTTTCTTTGATTCGATTAACGCATAAACGATCTTTGGATTGCTTCTAGCAATTGCGATACCCATTCTCCCAAGATCACCTTTTGGGAGTCCATCCTTTTCAGTAATTTTTTTCCAATCGTTGCCGCCATTGAATGTAATGTACATACCCGAGTTAGGTCCGCCTGATTCAAAATACCAAGGCCATCTTCTAAATTCCCACATATTTGCAATCAATTTATCGGGATTGATCGGATCCATAACCATATCACCAATTCCTGTTTTTTCATTCACATAAAGTATTTTCTTCCAACTTTTACCACCATCAGTTGTTTTGTAGACCCCTCTTTCTTTGCTATCTCCCCAAGCTGATCCTTGTGCACCGATGTATACGGTATTGTGATCACTGGGATGAATAAGAACTCTGTGGATGTTGCGCGTTTCTCCTAATCCCATGAAGAACCAATTTTTTCCTCCATCAACACTTTTGTAGACCCCGTAACCAGCAGATTGGCTGTTGCGCGGGTTCCCTTCTCCAGTGCCTACCCATATGACATCCGGATTTGATGGTGCCACAGCTACATCTCCAATCGAAGCTGCCTTTTCATTATCAAAAATTGGTTCCCACTTAATTCCTCCGCTTTCAGACTTCCAAATTCCACCTGAAGCTGTTCCAACATACATTACATCGGTGTTTGAAAGCACAACATCGATAGCTGTGACTCGTCCGCTCATTCCAGCTGGTCCAATTGATCTTGCTTTCATATTTTTAAATTTATCCATATCGATCGACTGTGCTAGAAGGATATTTAGCAGTGTTATTGTAAGAGTTGCCACCTTATTCATTTTTGTCTCCTTATTGATTTAGTGTATTGGGATACCGTAATCAAATGTACAACCAATTTCCATTCCAATGGGAGAGCCGGGAGGAGCTTTTAGCACTTCAATTGCTTGGTAATTTTTTGGATCGTTCAAATAGATATCAATTTTACGTTTCAATAAATTTGAATGATATTCGTCTTTTTCTGAATTTGTTTTTTTTCTACCGAGTTCAAATCTTAACGATTGAATATTTCCAAGCACTATACTTTGCGTGGATGGTGAAGATGCTTTATTATTTGATAAGCTAATCAAATGATCCAGTATTACGTGGTCCACAGCTCGTTTGATTTCTCCATTGTGATTATCCTTTGCTTTAGAATAAATAGTTTCTTTAATGACCTTGTCTAGTACCTTTTCTAGGCCTGGCTGATTACTATCTCTGGAATGATATTCTACCAATCTATTTGCTCTTTCAGGGTGGAAGATCATTCTACAGGTCATGTGCGCTGCAGTTTCAGCTAGGCTTGTACCATCAAAGGTAACACCGGTTCTCGATGTAAATGACTCTCGAGTTCTTGGCCTTCCAAATGCTCTGGGAGGAATGATCCTCAATAACTCTTCTCTTAATGATAAATAGTTTGGACTTAGGGTTGAAATCAAACCATCAAGAGCCCTTAATTGAAAATTGGGATCCAAAAATTCAGTAACTGTTTGCCCGTCTCCTTTTAGGGCATAAGTAAATTCAAGACCTCCTACAATTTTTGCAACTCCTTCAATTTGATATCGATGTAAAAAATAAATTGGAACAAGCACATCCTCCAGGTCGCTGAATGGTTGACCTTCCCTAATATTATTAACGCCAAAGTTCTTGAGAGCGAGAGCTCTTATGGATGAAAGATTTTCTAGCTCAACAATGGGGTCTTTTCCATTATCCCACAGATGAGCGCGCGGGTGTGCAGATCCAAGAGGTCTGGCATCTTGATCTGTTATAAAAGAATATCCATCTTGCATGCCTTTTTGCAAGATGGCTTCCAATGCTTTGTCAATATCTGTGCCATCAGGAAAATCTTGGTATCCATATGCAATACTGATGATATCCCACGCTCCTATTTTGTCATCATATGCATCACTCCAATCTATTTTATTATCATTCAATGACAAAGTTGGATGAGGGTAATCCATCACAGATGATCTTCCCTGGCTACTTGAAACATAATTATGAGCAAGTCCAATTGTGTGACCTATTTCATGAGCTACAAGTTGTTTGACTCTCATAATGGCTATTTTTTTCATATCCTGAGGTATTTCATCTTTCTCATTGTAGGGCGCTAGCAATCCTTCAGCAATCATATAGTCTTGTCTTAATCTCAATGATCCCAAGGAAACATTTCCTTTCATAATCTCACCCGTCCTTGGATCAACAATGCTACTTCCGTAGGACCAGCCCCTTGTTGCTCTGTGTACCCAATGGATCATATTATAACGGACATCCATTGGGTGCGCTCCTTTAGGTAAAATCTTTACTTGAAAGGCATTGTTGTAGCCGATGGCTTCAAAGGCTTGATTCCACCACATTCCGCTCTCAATCATTGCAGTTTTAACTGGTTCAGGTACACCAGGGTCGATATAATAAATAATTGGCTTTATTACATCGCTTTTTACAGCATTGGGGTTTTTCTTTTTGAGACGGTGTCTTGTAATAAAATATTTATGAATTGAATCATCAAGCGGGACTGCATAGTCTTGATATGACATCGGGAAATAGCCTGATCTGGGATCATGTTTTCTTGGTTGATAATTATCATCAGGGAGCTTTATGAAAGAATGATGCATTCTTAAAGTTAAAGCTTTGGGATTTGGAGAT
>CACMQQ010000012.1 GCA_902615915.1 uncultured Fidelibacterota bacterium | reverse complement strand
CAAGCCTAGATTGATCCCATTTCACTTCAAATGAATTATGGTGCCAATGGCTTGAGTTCCCTTGAAATTGCTTATGGCCCTCAATGCGTAAGTTTTTATTTTTTAGGACTACTTTAATGTCACCATACATTGGATGAGAATAAATTCCAGCATAATGATCTAAAGGTAGGGATGGTTTTGTTTTTTTATTGCGGGACTGTTTTATATTGTTCAAACTCTTTTCAGAGAGATTTTCTGCTTTTTCGATTACCTTTAAAAAATGCTCACCCCAATCTTTTTGATGTTCTACATTTGCAAATATTTCAACAATGTGATACCGTGATGCTTCCGGCATCAGATTGCGACTATTCGACAAAAATATCATTCCTAATTCTAATTCTGGAACTAAAGAAACTTGGGCATGCATACCATCAATATTTCCACCATGCTCTACCATTTTTAGTCCATTAAAATCAGATATAAACCACCCAAGTCCATATGTTAAAAAATTTACAGGTGGAAAATAGCTACCTAACCGACCCTCTTTTCGCATAATTTGTTGAGGCATAAATAGCTCATCTATGGTTTCTTTTTTTAGGATTCTTTTGCCATTAAATATACCTTCATTAAGCAACATTATGACCCAATTAGCCATATCGTTTACGCTCGAATTTATTGACCCTGCTGGACCAACATTATCTATATTTCTCCAAGGGATTTCCTGGAGTTTATTATCTAACTTTTGATGAGGAGTAGCTACATTTTCTAATTTTTCAATATCGGATAGAATACTTGTTGTTCTGTTCATATTCAATGGTTCAAAAAAGTTGTCTTTGAGATATTCATCCCATGATTTTCCTGTGACCCTAGGAATAATTTGACCTGCTACTAAATACATAATATTTTGATATCCAAAACCTGCTCTATAACCAAAGGTAGGTTCTAAATACCGTATTCTCTCCAATATATCTTGTCTAGTAAAATCTGATGCAAACCATAAAAGGTCTCCTCTTGGAAGTCCGCTACGATGCGTCAAAAGATCTCGAATAGTAAACATGTTTGTTATGGCAGGATCATGTAACTCAAATTCTGGAATGAAGTCAATGACTCGGTCATCCCACTGAATTTCACCTGAATCTACCAACTTTCCCAATGCAGCAGCAGTAAAGGCTTTGGTGGTTGATCCAATGGCAAATATACTATGTTCATTAACAGGAGTTTTTTTTGAAAGAGATTGAACTCCAAAGCCTTTAGCAAAAATAACTTTTCTATCCTTTACGATAGCTACTGCTACCCCAGGAACTTCAAATATCTTTTGTGTTTTTTGAAGGTAATTATCAATTTCTATTTTTATATCTTTTTGAGCAAATCCTATTGTATTTAGAAATGCAAAAATGAGTAATAAAAAGTTTCTTAAAATTGATGGAAATATGTTCATTAAATAATTTAAATCAAGAATTTTATAAAACAAAGAAGCCCCAATCTAGATGGGGCTTCAATAACAAGAAATAATTTGTATTTAATTATTCTTTTGTGGAGGTAGCAGTTGTTCCTTGCCCTCCCTGTACAGGTGAAAAGTGAGAAGTTTTTACTACCCATTTACCTTTTTCCTTTGCAAAGGTTTGAGAGACTCTTGTAAGATAATTTGAAACATCCCAATTACTTCCTTCTGGTTTCATTGAGCCTTCCATATAGTACATTGCAACTGCAGCTTTTTTAGGCACCAATACTACCACTTCAATATGTTTTGTTTTCATATTTACAAGTTCATAATTAATATTTGGACCTGTGTTAGGAATATAATTCAGCAAGCCACCGCTTGACCAAAATTCTAATGCACCGTCTGTCGAATAATTATTATATGTGCTCTTATTTTTGTTTAGATAGTCTATAGCTTTTACAATCTCTTTTGTTATTTCATCTTTATCGTTAGCATATGAAAAGGAAATCACAACAAACATTGATATGATTACAGTTAATTTTTTCATAATTATACTCCTTGCTTTTTTATTTTTTTTCATCTTTTTTACCCAAAGAAATTTCTTCCTTGATTAATTTTTCTACGTAATAGTCATCAATAATTCTTTGTTTAATTAGCTCATATTCTGTAGGTGTTAAGGCACCCTCATCTAACGCTTTTTTTAAATCTATAAGTTCCTGGCCCTTGGTTGTATTTTTATGGAATTGTAATTCACCATGGGCGCGATTAAGGGTTGCACAAGATGTAAAAACTAACAATATCATAGTTAATAATATTATTTTTCTCATAGAAATTTTCTGTTGATAATTATAAAAATAAATTATGTTGTAATATTACATATCCAAACTTAATTATTAAATATAATTTTGATTTATTGATGTAAATATTTCAATTGAACATTTTTAAAATCTTTAATGCTATTTGCAACAAGAAAGTAAAAGATAAAAACTAGATTAAGTTTTTTTTAGTTTAAAAAGTGTTATTTCTGCTGTAACACCAAGACGTAAAGGCGGACCCCAATAGCCAGTACCGCTATTAACATATATTTGAGTGCCGTTGTGATTGTGCAAACCCGACAAGTAAGGATTAGCTTTTTTTGTTGGATAAGTAAAAGGCCAAAATTGACCACCGTGAGTATGACCAGAAATTTGTAAATCGAATCCAGCTTCATTGGCCTGAAATATACTTGATGGTTGATGAGCGAGTAATATTTTTACTTTTTCGCTGTTTATTCCTTTAAGAGCTGCTTGTGGATTAGATCTGTGACTTGGAATAATTTGATGCGCTCTATAATCGTTTACTCCAGCTAGTGCAATACTTTGATCGTTAATTGTGATTAGTCTATTTTCGTTAACTAAATTTGTAAAACCCATACGGTCAGTTTCATCTAACCAACGCTTAGCACCGGAGTAATATTCATGATTACCAGTTACAAAATACGTTCCATGGCTAGCAACTACTTGGGATAAAGGTTCTAAATCTTTTCTTAAATAATCGATTGATCCATCAACCATATCACCGGTTATGGCAATTAGATCTGGATTTAAATTTGAAATTTGATTTACAACTTTCTCAACATAGGGTTTTTTAATCGTTGGACCAACATGTAGATCGGATATTTGTGCAATGGTAAAATTTTCAAAAGAATCTGGCAAGTTCTTTAAATATATATCTTGATTAATAATAGTTGGGCCTTTTCTCGCAGAGTAAAAACCATAAGCCGTGGTTGGTCCAATCAATGACAATATTCCTATGCTTAAAGATTTTTCAAGAAATTCACGTTTATCTGCATCCAAAGTAATTTGTTGTTTTACATCGGCTGAAAAAAAGGAAGAGATAAATCCCCAAACTTTGAATAGTAGATCTTTAGAAAGAAAAGCAACGAAACTGAGGGTAAAAAATCCCAAACTGGTATAACCGATCAAAGATAATTTGTCAAGTAAGCTTGACTCATAACCATTGTATCTAAAAAGAATGGGCAAAACGGGTAGTAAGGTTAATATTGCTAGCAATATGATACCTATGATAGCGAAACTGGAATTGAGATTTAAACCTGAAAAAATCTTCCAACCCACATACCCATGCATTATACCCAGTAATGTAATAAATACAATAAAAAACATTTTATTTTCTTAACATTGCTTTAGTAAAACGATTTGATGGAATATTCATGTCAAACGATATATCCTCAATCACCCATTCAGTCCCTTTACTATTTCGTTTCAATTCGTCTTTATATAAAAAGCGCGATGGAAACCATCTATCTTGAATTTTCTTAACACCATCCATTGCGGCAGTTTTCAATAATTTACCGCTTTTCGCATATAGCTCTTCTTTCATTGGTAATAGATATTCAACGTCTATCCATGATCTTCGCTTTGGGTATGATAAACCATCAATTTTTGCTTCTAAATATAAAATCCAATGCTTTCTTCCGTTCATATTTACCGACCCCTCAAGAGTAGCATTGTACAAATCTTGAATAGGCCTATCTTCCATCATATCATTGTATGACATATCTGATCCCATAACTGATTGCCTGAGCATGTGACCAGAAATTTGAATGACACGATCTGTTTGCGGGGAATATGTCCAAAGTTTGTCATCCAACTTCAGCATTTTAGTACCTGCTTCTCTGGGAGGTGATAAGTATTCTGTAAAGGCTTTATTTGCTCCTACAACCCAATTTTTTGATTCAATCGTTCTTGTTGATCGTCTTCCTTTTACTATCATTTTACTTTTCATTATTCGACTTTTAGCATTCAAATTATTATCCATAGCTACAATTATTTCTTCTACAGACAATTGATCAGATTGACCAAAAAGCAGTGTCATTAACAATGATAACCATATTATCATGATTCTAGATCCTTAAATAATTGAGCCATTTCCCTTTTATAAATTGCAATTCCTGCGAGCATAGTGCCCAAAACAGTAGCAAAAACTCCTGGGAAAAATCCAATATAAAAAAGATCAGTGGTTACTTGCGCATAGAAAATATTAGGCATAATAATTGATGAGTTTGTTAGAGCTTCCATACCTTTTGTATAGTCTATTCCATTCTCTTGAACATAATAGGTTAAGCCTAGTCCAATAACAGTGCCTATGATTGTGCCAATAAATCCAATTAAAAAAGCTTCAAAAACTAACGAGCGATATACATGCCCTTTGGGTTCCCCAATGGCTAGGCGCAAACCTACCTCTCCATATCGTCGAAGACCATTCATTAATCCCATATTCCATAAAACTACCATGACTATTAATAAAAAAATTCCCCCCATTATTATCAGCATAGCATTGCTAAAATCTACAATAGTACTCATTTGATTATCATCTCTTAGAGCAAGCATAAACGGACTAAATATATCAGAACTATCGCTATTAAGTGTATTGAACTTTGATCTAAAATCGACAGCTTTTTTATCATCATAATAAAGATCATGATAAAAACCCAATATAGTAGAAGCTGCGTTATCCATATCCAATGCATTTCTAGCACCTGAGATATCAACTAACATCATCTGCTTATCCGTCTGACCTTTTCTTAAGTTAAATGTTCCCACAATATCAAAATTATACGTTGAAAACGCATTGTCCATTGTTGAGCCGATAAATGTAACTTTTTCTCCAACTGAGACACCAAGTTGGTTTGCTAACTTTGAACTGATCATTGCTTCATTTTCTAATTTTGGTAAAACTCCTTCTACAATATTCCTATCTAATTCCCAAATTTCAACTTGTCTCGATCCATTTGAAAAAAAATCAATACCCGTAGCGATTACGGGGCTTTGAGCTTTGGTTTCGCCATTTTGATCAGGTACATCTAAAAGACCTGCAAACAAAATTCTGGGTGTCCAAAAAAATTCTGGATACTCTATCTCTAATCTTTTAATTAATTCATTTGAGCCAAGTAAAGCTAGATCATTGGGCATTAGTTGACTCTCTTCGCTGTAGGCCCGTGTAACAACTTTTTCATGCCCAGATAATATAACTGCAGTATCAAGCAGCATGCTGTTCATTACTCCTCGCATAAAACCACTACCAAATACAACTATAGCAACTGTCAATGAAATAACAATTACGGGGAAAAAACTTCTAGTTCTATCTCGTATTAGACCTTTTGTTAAAAATGTAATCATGTGATCGCTTTTCCACGAAGAGCATCAGTAGGCTTCATCTGAGAAATTTTTCTTGAAGGCAAATAGCTTACAATTAAAACAATAATGGAAACTAATATCATGGTTGAAAAAATAAGACCAGCGGAATAAACAGGAATTAATCTTTTTGCCATAATTAAACCCATTTCGGTGTAGTCGATAGGTAGCGGAATTCCGCTCATACTGAAGTACCACAAGAAAGGTCCAAATACAATTAATGTTGCAAATGCTGATAAAATTGCATTTAACCCACCCTCTAATGTAAAAAGCGCCACCACTCGCAATCGTGTCATCCCTAATGCCATTAGAGTACCTATTTCTCTACCTCTTCTAAATATAGATAATACCTGTGCATTAAAAATTCCCATTGCTGCTAAAGATAATAAAATAATGAACATGACTTGGACACTAGGTTTATCCGCTTCAATGATTGCTTCCATATCTTTAACAAGAAAATCTACATCTCTGTGCAACCAATCAGTATTATCAGCAATTTCCTTTAAGTTTTTTTTATAGGTCACATACGTAGCCTGATCTTGCATCGCAAACATAGATTGAGCGATATTTAAAGGAATCCATATATGACCCATATCTATTTTAAAATTTTCTGTATCCATTATGTGTACTACCGTGCCTTCATTGGCATCAAAGGTACGATTAATGTCTAACCAACGAATGGTAAACGAATCACCAACATTAAGTTTTGTACTTTGCGCCATTCCCTTTCCAATCAACACTGGAATGGTACCATCTTTGTAACTATTCAATGAAGTTGAAGGCATTTTAACAATATCCTGATTTGGGGGAATACCTTTTAATATAGCAGGCATAATACGACCACCAGGATAAATAGAAACTTGATTAACTAGCACTGGAAATGCGTCCTTTTTATCAATTAGTGATTGAATTTTATTTGGTATTAGAGAATGTGAATCTTCAAAAGACATTGGATCTAGAGGGTCATAATTTGGATGCCAATATGCGCCGCCTGCAATTTCCGTATCAATGGTTACATTTTTTGCATGCTGAAGCATGCCATCATACATGCCTGACATCAATAATATTATAAAAAAAGAAAACGATGTAACGAACACATTTAATATCGTTCGTAGTCTAGCTCCTAGCAAATTTTTGATCGCTATTTTAAGTAACATAGTTTTTATCAGCTGAACTTAGGATTTTTAATAAGCTGATCTTTTTTGATCTGTCCATCTTCTAGATGTATGATCCGTTTTAGATAGCCCATGATTTTTTCATCGTGCGTAGCAAAAACAAATGAAGTGGATAGCTCCCGATTTAAGTTTGTTAAGATCTTCATTATGTGATGTGAATTTTCAGCATCTAAATTAGCTGTTGGTTCATCGGCCATGACAAGAGCAGGCTGATGTACGATTGCTCTTGCAATCGCAGTTCGCTGACACTCACCCCCGCTCAACATGCTGGGTCTTGAATCGCGTTTATCACTGAGCCCAACCCATTCAATGGCTTGGTTCACTTTTTTCAATCTTTGTGTTGAGTCGATTTTATTTAATATAAGTGGTAGTTCTACATTCTCAAAAACTGAATACACGGGAAGTAAATTATAGCTTTGGAAAATAAATCCCATATTCTTTCGACGCACTTTAGCTCTTTCATTGTGCGACGTATTTTCCAATGATTGACCCAACACACTCACATTTCCATCAGATGCAGAATCCAATCCACCAATGATATTGAGTAATGTCGTTTTGCCGGAGCCTGAAGGTCCAACTAGGCCTGTAAACTCTCCTTTATTAAGTAAGAGATCAATATTTTTTAATGCAATAAAATAATCTCCCCCAACAGGAAAACGTTTTGTGACATTATTAAATTTTATTACACTGTTTTTTATGTTCATGGTAAACTCAATGATTATATATTATTGTAAAATCCAATATATTTCCAAATCCTTCTAGATCCTTAGATAAATATTGCTGATAGTTTTTTTCATTATCAATTGAAGAGTTTACTGATAATGAAAAGTTAAAACTTAGTCGATCATATGTAACTCCCCAACGCAAGTAGTAATTGGATATACTTCTTTTCCAATCCCATTGAATTAGTGCCATTACTTGATGAAGTAAGCCAACGGGCATTGAACCCATGATTACTGAATAAGTGTTATTTATATTTGGATATGAACCAGTCTTGGCTCCAGTTATCGATCTTGTATTGATATGCATTGTCTCTGATGTTATTAATATTCCATTAAATATAGGTAATGTGTAATCTGCTCCAATTGTTGCAAGGTCGTATGATTTTTTATCGAACAATAGAGATGACCCTTCAAACCAAAAACCAATAATTCCATCAAATCGATAATCTAAAGCAAATCTAGAATTTGAACCTGAAGCCACAATTGGAAGCAACCCTATTTGATGAGAGTTTACATTTTCATCCCGATGATAGGTAATGCCCCAATCTCCAAAAACCGTCATTAATTCCGTTCTAAAACCATAAGAATAATTATCCGAATCAGAATTCATTCCCCAAGTCCATAACGATAAAATATCATTAGGGAAATATCGCAATCTCAGGGCCTCCACTCCATCGGTTTGACCAGTTGGATCACTGATATTAATGGTATCAAACCAAGATAGTGGACGCAATATTTGTGCTGGACCAAATGTAATTTTTTGCAATCCTAATCTTGCTTCTAAATTGTTTGATGAATAACGAATCCAACGCCTATAGGGTCTATCGTAAGAGTTAAATGTGTCTTGATATGAATTAGTACCGGTTAATCTGTGTGCCCATTCTAAATCTAGTGTCCTTTCATTTGAAAAGGTTTTTAAAAGAGATAAAGTGGGTATATAACCCAATTGACTTTGAATAGAGGGCTTGTTTTCTAATATACCTTCAAAAGATTGGTTAACAGACCAAAACTGACCTTTTAATAAAAAGTTCTGCGACGATAGCACGGATAAATACAAATAAACTATATAAAGTTTTCTCATTCTGTGAATTTTTAAAAACTTTTTAACAACATACAATAACAAAACGATATCGGTTTAAAGGATTAGTTTGGAAATTTAACTCCTGCCCAAAGCTCATCAACTAATAAGTCTAATTTATCCCACTTTTTTTGTGATATCCAGTCAGCCAATATTGGAGCGCAGAAAGGGTAATTTATAGGATTTTGATTTTTTAAGGATAGCCAGTCTCTCATAATATCGTTATTTAATTGTTCCATTGATAGGCCAAGTCCAAGGTTTTCGATTGCGCGTACATTTGATAATTGCTCCATTTGGCCTAAAACAGGTTTTAATAATAAGCCTTTTCCAAGAGACAAAACTTCACTAGGGAGTTCAAATCCAGCGCTACTTAAAACTTTATCAGATGATAAAAGATCTTTTTTAAAATTGATTTTAGAAAAGGGCTTAACATGAATATTGTTAATTCTAATTTCAGTTTTAATATCATGATAAATGGTGAAAAGGTATTTATCAAAAGGTTTTAAAAACTCAATTATATCATTTAAATCTTCAAATGGTAAATATACTAAAACTTTATTTTTTTCAATTTTTAAATTTTTAGGAATGTCAAAGTTTGGAATGATTGGGGGGATAATTGGTTGATTAAAGTGATGGTAATGCATGCCAATCTTAATATCAGCGGGAGCAAAGTAATTTAATACCGAACGAGTAAAAATATTATCTCCATCTATTGGTATCTTATGAGCAAAAGCGTATTGGTGTGCCAATCCTATGCTTAACTTTCTATTCTTTTTCGCAACCCAAGCACTAATAGGTTCAAAATCAGAAATAACGATGTCAATTTCTTTTATTTTTTTTTTGATAACATCATTAAAAAAATCAAATAGATTAAGATTAATTGCGCTTCTGACTATATCTATTTTGCCTTTAAAAGTACAAAACGTGATCCCTTTATTGATAGAATAAGGTTCAATATCTTCTAGGTCAAATAATTTTTCTTTAGGTCTTCCAGAAATTAAAACTTCAACTGAATGACCTCTTTTCCTTAGCTCGGAAATTACAATTCTACTTCTTGTAATGTGACCATTCCCTGTCCCTTGAACACCATATAAAATTTTCATAAAAGATTAAAATTAAATAATGTGATAGAGACTAAAGATGTTATAATTCCCAATATAGCTCCAGCGATAACATCTCCAGGGTAGTGCACACCAAGAACAATCCTACTAATTCCAATGGAAAATGCCCAAAAAAGAAATAAAAAAGTAAACTCTGGAAATACATATATACATAACGAAGCGAATAAAAAAGAAAATGAAGTATGACCAGATGGAAAACTAAATTTATCGGGAGCTTCTATTAAATTCTTAATACCTGGAATGGCTTGAAATGGACGGTGTCTTTTTATATTGTTTTTTATAATAAAATATAAAGGTCTTTCAAAAAGCATAGCTATAAATACTAATTTTATTAGATATACTAAATGAGCGTTTTGTATTTGAAATGCAATTAAAGTAAAAATGAGATAAGATGAGAAATCTCCTGATTTTGAAAAAAAATAACTAATGCTTATCATGAGATTATTTTTACTTAATTTTGAAAACTTAAAAAATAAAGCATTATCAATTGAGCTAAGATTAGATAAAAAATCTTTACTTTGCATAAATAGATTCCTTTTACTGGTGTAATCTATTTATTGAAAATTAACAAATATTAAATTCAGTTTAAATTTTAATTTTTATTAGAAATAAACGAAAAAGGAATATAGTTTTTACGAGTCGAATAAATAAGGTAAAAATTATTTTATCTAAGTTTTGTGGCTTCAAGTAATTAAAAGGAGAGAGTATTTCAATTAATGAAGCCACAAAGAGAGGTATACGTGGTGTGCAAATATATCGAGAAATATTTTTAAAAAAATAAACAAGCTATTAATGGATCATTAATTTTTTTTATACAACAACACCATATATATATTATTCACAACGCTTGGTTGTGTCTACACTAATTCTCAAAATTTACTCTACAATGTGGGTGCACTTATTATTGCATACCCACCCCCCATAGGTTGTATTTCATAAGTTGGGAATTTGGTTGAAAAAATTCTATTCGTTATCGTTTGGTTTAGGCTTGTCAGTTATTAGATATGCACCACCAGCACCAAAAACTATCAAACCTATGCCCCACATACCACCTCTTAATTCTGCTGAAAGGGCTCTTTGATAACCAAAATAAACTGCTATTAAGAGCATTAAAGCTCCAATAGATTTTCTAACTGTATTATCCATATACTAAAATATAAATAATTTCTATGAGTCGCACTTATATAAGTCGCTACCCCTATCAATATAGCTTTGCTTTTTTAGGATTGCGTTGAGTTCACTACAGTACGCAATTAATAAATCCATACATTGGTTTGGAGTGATGAAGTTTTAAAGTAGTGTGCGAGTGCCTATTATTGTATACCTACCCCCCACCCTCATTTTTTCGTAATCTTGGAATTTGGTTGAAAAAACTACTTAGGTTTTTTTTCTAATAACTTTTTCGGTGGGAAAAGGTATAAAAATATTGCAGCAGCTAACGTTATGACACCATCATATATCAATATATTTGATTTATGGTCTTCATCGTAACTAAGCCAAAATGCAAAGCTTGTTAACGATAAAATAAGACAGCAAAGCCAACCCCATTTGTATATAAAATTATTTAATTTACTCACACCTTAATTTTATAGATAATTTTTATAAACACTACTTATATATATGTGCCCTACAGTCTATGCTTTTGTATTTGTAGGATTAGGTTAAAAAAACTATAATATAAAATTTACTCTAATATCTTATAAGAACCCTTTGCTCCATGTCTGTTGCCCATTCTTTTAAAATTAAAATTCTTGTTAAATGTCATGTTGGATATTTTTATAATAAGCTCTTCTTTGATATTATTTTGAAATTCTGAATAAGGTCCAATTTCAAAATATGTTGAAAGATTTTTAGTAGGCTCACTTTCATTCCAAGGATACAATATTAGAGGATAATCTGACTGATCATCTACATAATAATATTTGTCAAATTTATTGTGCCATTCTATTCTATTGCTATCTGGTATATTATTGTAGTATGCAAATGAAAAATCTTGATCTTGGATATCATCATCGCAATTTGAATCATTAACTATGATCTTATCAATAACTTCTCCACTTTTGTTTTCAGTTATAAGATAGAAAAAACTATCACCTATATATAGTTCAAGCTCTGTATTCTCATTTTTATTTAAAGCTAAATCCCAAAAAAGTCTCATTCCGCATGGGAAACCTGTTGTTGCATAAAAATTGAAATCTGTTTCTTTTGGAAATTTTGCGACTGCTTGCGCAAAGGGATCCATATATATAAATTCTTGATTATCAATTCTATAGCCAATAAACCCAGGTGTGTTATTAAAAACATTTAGATCCCTGTAATTAATGACATTTACGTTTATAATTGAAGAATTTGCCTCATTACCAGATTTGTCAGTTGCTTTGGCATAGATTGAATATGTTCCATTTGGCAGTAGATCAGTATTCCAACTAAAGGTATATATAGAAGATTCAGCACCTTGCAATGTCAACTTTGGAACTCCATCAACCATAAATTCAACAGTCTCAATTTTATCGTTATCGCTTGCATCAACCTTTATAGATGCAATTTCAGAGAGAGTTGTATTTGCTTGAATATTTGTTATCAATACTGATGGAGGGGTGCTATCTTTTTCTTCTTTATCCTCACAGGCAGTTATAACCAATAGCATTAAAAATATATATTTAATTTTATTCATTTTCTCTCCTAATAAATAGAATTCAATCCTTTAACAAAAAAAGTAATATTGTAATTATTTACTATCTTACAATAATTAATTAGATTTTAACATAAATAAATAGGCATACCCCATCTAAGGATATGGGGGTTG
Source organism: uncultured Fidelibacterota bacterium (assembly GCA_902615915.1). GTDB lineage: Bacteria > Fidelibacterota > Marinisomatia > Marinisomatales > TCS55 > TMED144. The sequence continues at coordinate 26,984 of CACMQQ010000012.1, read as the reverse complement.
TATCCTAATGATTTGTATCCTAATGATATGATATAAAATATAAGTCTGATTAAATCTGATAGGATTGAAAACTAAGAACCCCTGTCGCTAAACAAGGGTTTTAAGCTGTGGGCGTTGAGAGATTCGAACTCCCGACTTCCTCCTTGTAAGGGAGGCACTCTGACCAACTGAGTTAAACGCCCAGGATGTAATCAAAATATATATAGAAATTATTTTTTTACAGCAGACTTTTTTGGCTTTTTCATTAGACCATTCAAAGCTACTTTAGCAACATCTGTCATTTCTTTTGCAAAATGAAATTTCAGGTCTTTTTTAATATGGTCTGGAATATCTTCTAGGTCTTTTCTATTTTGCTCAGGTAATAGTATTTCTTTTATTCCAGATCTATGTGCAGCTGTGACTTTTTCTTTTACGCCTCCAATTGGAAGAACGCTTCCTCTAAGTGTAATTTCACCAGTCATTGCAAGCTTACTTTTTACTGGGATACCTGACAAAAGTGAAAGAATCGATGTAAACATTCCAACACCAGCTGATGGACCATCCTTTGGTATTGCGCCTGCTGGCACATGAACATGAATATCGGTTTTTTCATTAAAGTCATTCTCGATGCCAAAATTCTCCGAATTTGAACGAACGAAAGTGAGAGCAGCTGAAGCGGATTCTTTCATTACATCACCCAGTTGCCCAGTTAAGGTAAGATTGCCCTTGCCATTCATTTTTGAAGATTCAACAAATAAAATATCGCCACCGGCTGCAGTCCAAGCTAAACCAGTTACAACACCTGGCTTTGTTTGACCTTCTGCTAAATCAGAAAAGAATCTAGGTGCTCCAAGATAATCATTTACTTTTTTCTTGTTAATATTTATTTTTTTTGATTTTTTTTCAATTTTGTCCCTTGCAACTTTTCTAAACACATTTGCTATTTCTCTTTCGAGATTTCTTACTCCAGCTTCTCTTGTATATGAAGAAATAAGCTCTTTAATGCCTGCATCATCAATTTTCACATCTGTTTTGGCCAATGCATTTTCATCCATTTGTTTAGGTACTAAGTGTTTTTTTGCTATTTGGACTTTTTCGTCTTCTATATATCCAGAAAAATTTAATATCTCCATTCTATCTTTTAAAGCAGGTGGTATGGGATCTTGATAATTAGCCGTCGCAATAAACATTACTTTACTTAAATCAAAATCAACTTCGAGATAATGATCTGCAAATGTATTATTTTGCTCAGGGTCTAATACTTCTAGCAAAGCTGATGAAGGGTCTCCTCTAAAATCCATCCCTAATTTATCAATCTCATCTAACATAAAAACTGGATTATTGGTACCAGCTTTTTTTAATGATTGTATAATTCTACCCGGCAATGCACCAATATAAGTTCTTCTGTGCCCTCTAATTTCTGCTTCATCTCTAACTCCGCCGAGGGATATTCTTACGAATTCTCTTCCCATAGACTTAGCAATTGATTTTCCTAAGGAAGTTTTACCTACTCCAGGTGGGCCAGCAAAACATAAGATAGGACCTCTTATGGCTCCTTTTGGGTCTTTTTCCATTTTCAAAGCCCTTACAGCAAGGTATTCTAAGATGCGCTCTTTAACTTTTTTTAAACCGTAGTGATCTTCGTCTAATATAGCTTTAGATTCTGAAATGTCTATTGAATCTTCAGATGTTTTTGACCAAGGCAATTCCGTAAGCCAGTCTAAATAAGTTCTAGAAACTGTATATTCAGGTGATTGTGTTGGAATTTTAGTTAACCTATCTAACTCTTTTAAGGCAACTTTTTCAGCGTCTTCTGGCATTTTAGCTTTTTTAATAAGATCTTTTATTTCTGTATTTTCAACTTGTGATTCATCTTCGCCAAGCTCTTTTTTAATAGCCTTCATTTGCTCTCTAAGATAATATTCTCTTTGAGACTTGGCTATTTCATCATGAACCTCAGTTTGAATTTCTTCGCCAAGTTTTATTCTTTGAATTTCCTTAGATAAAATTTTTATAGATTCATCTACTCTTTTTTTAATATCTAGTTCTTCTAAAATTTTTTGTTTTTCAGGGTTTGTAACAGTTAATAGTGACACAGCTCTATCTGCTAACCTCGCTGGCTTTTGAATGTTTGATAACATACCTGTATGCTCTTCACTTAAGTTTGGAGCAACTTGTATCAATTCAGAAAAGATTTGTCTTAAGTTGTCCGACAATGCATTTAACTCCAAATCATCTGATACAGTTTTATCAGAAACTCTTTGAACAGCTGCTTTGTAATAAGGTTCTTTTTCTTTGAAATTTAAAATTTTGACTCTGTCAATACCCTGTACAATAGCAGATTTACTATTGTCGGGCATATCAAAAACTTTCAAAACAATTGATAGTGTTCCGTATGAATACATATCTTCAGGTTTTGGGTCTTCAATAGAACCATCTTCTTGCGCTACGACTACTATATGCTTACTATTCTCAGGAAGCTCATTAATCAATTTCAAAGATTTATCTCTACCAATGTAAATAGGAATAACCTGCTGGGGAAATAGAACCGTATTTCTTAACGGCATAACAGGGTAAGTTTCACTGTCCTCTAATAAATCTTTGTCCATTTCATTATCTGGTGATTCTGTCATTTTTTTTTTAACCTTTTTATGTTAATTTAATTCAAAATGTATGCCAAATTAAACTGCCTGTAAATATGTCATGCTTTTACTTAATATAAATAATTATATGACAAATTGTACTACTCTTTTATAAAATGGCAAGAATTGCAATTCTCGCGATACATATGCGGTATCAAAGGAGCAGCTATTTCCTTTATTTCATCAAAGCTGGCTGCAGAAATATGACAATTCATACAATTATTTTCATTTATATATGTCATATGACCATTGATTTTTGATAAACTAGGGGCAATTATTCCATTTACAATTATAAGAGGTTTTTCTATTTCTGATTCATTGCGTGACTTAAAAGAATGATAAGCGAGAAAAAGTAAAGCTAAAACTGAAATCATAATAAAAAATTTAAAAATATTAGTTTGAAACAAAAGCTAAACGTGCCTGCTCATCAGCATGATAAGAGCTTCTGACTAATGAACCTGACTCAACAACTTTAAAACCAATCTCAATTCCAATTTCTTTATAATACAAGAACTCTTCATTTTCAACATATCTATCAACTTTCAAATGATTTTTTGTAGGTTGCAAATATTGACCTATTGTAAATATTTCAACTCCCAAATCAACAATTTCTTTCATTGTGGCGACAACTTCATGTTTTCTTTCACCTAATCCAACCATCATTCCTGTTTTTGTGAGCATTCCATTATCTACAGAAAATTTTAAAACGTCTAAACTTCGGGACCAAACAGATTGCTTTCTAACATTTTTACTTATTCGCTCCACACATTCAATATTGTGTGAAAATATTTCTGGCTTTGCGTTAAAGACATTTAATAGTGCTTTTTTGTTACCTTGAAAATCTGGAGTTAGAACCTCAACAGTGCAATTAGGAGAGTGGTGATGAATTTGCGATATTGTTTCAGCCCAGATTGTTGAACCATAATCATCTTTAATATCATCTCTGTCAACAGAAGTAATAACAACATGTCTTAGGTTCATTTTCTTAACAGCTTGAGCTGTTCTGTAGGGCTCCATAAGATCTATTTTGTTTGGTCTGCCAGTATTGACAGAACAAAAACCGCAAGCCCTAGTGCAAATATCGCCGAGAATCATTATTGTAGATGTACCGCGCTCCCAACATTCAAAAATATTTGGGCATCTGGCCTCTTCACAAACAGTGTGGAGCTTGTTGGAAGAGACAATTTCCTGCATGGTTTTATAACCATTGCCTTTGTTAATTTTAATTTTGGGTTTTGCAGTTGACCTTATGTCAAAATGAACGGATTCCATTTAGCTCTCTTTTTTAAAAAGATAAATCATATATCGTTTATATTTAATGAATTCATTACTGTCCAATAAAGATAATTGTTCCATCTTAGTGTTGATTTTAGCGCCAAATAATTTTCTAAAAAACTCAAAATACCACGAATGATTTGTTCTTAAATAGTTAAGTGAGAATTCAATTGTAGTATCTATAAATCTTTCATAAAAAGCTTTAGCAAAATCTAAAGTTGGCATAGTGTTAACTGTTTGATCAAACTCTTTAATTAATTTGAAGCCATGATCTGAAGCACTTTTAAGATATTTTTTTTCATCGTGGGAAGCACGAGTGTGCCATTTACTAAATCTATCCTTTTTAAAATGGAAATAATCTGATGCTAGCAAATATCCCCCATTTCGAAGTGTTTGGCTAGCGACCTCCCATCCTTTATCTATTTTGATATAGCATACACTTTCGCTTTGAAGAATTAAATCATATTTTTTATCAGAAACAAAATCTTCAAACTTTGTTTTAAAAAATTTTACCTTTCCATTATATTTTTTTTTAAAGAAATTTTCTTGATACTCATCAGGAGACAATGCATCTACATCAAATCCTCTAGTTATTAAAAATTGAGAATTCCCTCCTATACCAGCACCTACATCTAAGATATTTGATATGCCTTTTGGTATAAATGAAGATAAATGCTCAATGTATCTTTCTTGTGCTTCTATTACATCATTTAATGAAATGTCGTCAGTATGAATCTTTGATGGGTCGTCCCAAAAACCATAGTGAAGATATGGAGATCTGATAGCCTCAGAATATAATTTTAATACATGATCTATTGACATCAGAATAAATTTTCAAGTTGAAAATTTTCCATATTTTTACGAAAGTCTTCAATGAACATACTTCCTTCAGACCCGTCAATTAAACGATGATCAAAACCCAAAGTTGTAACCATAATACTTTTTATACCGATTGTATCACCGTCATTAGTTTCTATTACAACAGCTCTTTTCTTTATTGCTCCAATTCCAAATATACCTACGTTTGGTTGATTAATAATAGGAGTACCCATTGTAACATTAAAAACACCGAAATTAGATATTGAAAAAGTAGACCCCTGCAAATCATCTGGTTTCAATTTTTTATCTCGTGTATTTTTTGCTATTGAATTAACTTTTCTACATAATCCTAAAAAATTGAGCTCCTCACAATTGCGTAAAACTGGAACCATTAAGCCATTATCTGTAGCTACAGCCATACCTATATTAACGTTTTTATGCGTGATAACATTATCTTTATCAATAGAGGAATTCATAATTGGAAATGATGACAAACTTTTAACTGCACCTTGAAAAATAAAAGGAGTAAAGGTTAGATTAAATCCTTCTTGAGCTTTAAAGTCATTCTCTTTTTCGGAAACATATTCAACAATCCTTGACATGTCAATTTCTGTTGAAACATATACATGCGCAGATGTATCAAGACTATTTCTCATATGAATTGCAATTTTTTTCCTTACATGATCCATTTCATTTAGAAGAGATTCTTTTGAACCAACTTCAAGGGTAGGCTCTGATAACTTTTTGTTTACGGTTGTTGCCAGGTCATTTTTCTTTAATTTAACAAACTTCAAAACATCAATTTTTGTTATTCGATTATTTTTTCCAGTTCCAACAATTGATAATAGGTCATCTTTAGTTAAATTATTTTTTTTAATAATCTTATTTACTGCAGGGGTAAAAAAATTGTTTTCATCTTTGTTTGAGTTAAGTTTAGAGATCTCTATTGTTTCTTCATTTTTTGAGGGAGTTTCTTTGATTTGATCTAAAATTATTTTTTCTTGTTCTTGTGTTTTATCTGATGATTTTGGCTGATCTGAAACTGACTCAACGCGTGCGATAACTGCCCCCACATCAAATACATCATTTGGTTTGCCAATTATTTCTATTATTTTTCCTGCAGCAGGACTAGGTATTTCTGAATCTACTTTATCAGTTCCAATCTCAAGAAGAATCTCATCCATTTCTACAAATTCACCGATTTCTTTTTTCCACTCTAGAATTGTACCTTCTGTAATTGATTCCCCCATTTTTGGCATAACAATGTCTATAATCATTAATACTCCAACAATTCTTTTAAGGCTTTTTGAATATCTTCAGTTTGTACAAGAATTTTCTCTTCAAGGTGCCAATTATAGGGTATATGCGAATCGGATGATGCAACTCTCATGATAGGAGCATCAAGATCATCAAAATAATTTTCTGCAATATGCGCTGATATTTCAGCTCCAGGACCATTCATTTTATTGTCTTCATGCACGATCAGAATCTTTCCAGTTTTTTTTACTGATTCGCCAATCATTTCGTAGTCTAGCGGGTTCAATGTTCTTAAGTCAATCAAATCAATTATACCATTATCTATTTTGAGCATGCTTATAGCTTCGATAGATTTTTGTACCATAGCACCCCACGAAATGACTGTTACAATGTCGCCTTCCATAATTTTCTTTCCAACACCGAAAGGCAGAACGTAGTTTTCATCAGGTTCTTTGGAGGCTGCAAAGCCCTGTCTGTAAAGCCCTTTATGCTCAAGAAAAAGAACAGGATCATCCATCCTGAGGGCAGCTTTTAATAACCCTTTTGCATCTTCGGCGTTTGATGGGTATGCAATGCGTATACCAGGCATATGCATAAAATATCCATCAATGGACTGACTATGACATATTGCACCATGAATGTAACCACCCACCGGAACTCTAATGACCATGGGACATTTCCATGAACCATTTGATCTATATCTCATTGATGCTACTTCGTTCCTAATTTGCATCATAGCTGGCCATATGTAATCACCAAATTGTATCTCAACGCAAGGTTTCCAACCTGTGGTAGCAAGCCCAACCGCTGTACCAACTATAGATGCCTCTGCTAGCGGTGAATTAAATACTCTTTTATCCCCAAATGAATCGGATAATCCTCTTGTGGCTGTAAATACGCCTCCTTTTGGATCAGCAATATCTTCACCATAAATTATCAATTTATCGTTTAGCTTCATTTCTTCATGCATCGCATGATTTATAGCATCTACAAGAACTATCTTTTCATTTTTATAATTTGAAGGAGTCTCATTTAAATTAGGCTCGTTTGAATAAATATGATTTGTTGCAGAATTTGGGTCAGGGTGATTTTGCTTATCAGCCCACTCAGCATCTTGATCAACAATTTGAATTATTTCATTTCTTAATTTTTCGAAATCACCTTCTTTAAGTATTTTATTTTTTATACAATTTTTTTCAAATACTAAAAGAGGGTCTCTATTTTTGTCTTTATCTAAATCTTCTTTTTTCCGATATTTTTTTTGATCATCTGAGGATGAATGAGATAATAATCTGACAACGTTAGAGACAATGACAGATGGTCCTTTTCCTTGCCTTGCCCGTTCAATAGCTTCTCTAAACGCTAGATCAGTTTCAAAGAAGTTAGTACCATCAACTTCATACCTAGACAAATTATCATAACCGTTTACCATAGAAAACACAGAAGAACCTGAAGTTTGCTCAGATACATGGACACTTATGGCATACTCATTGTCTTGAATGTGAAAAATAATTGGCAATTTTTCCCTGCTTGCCCAATTCAATGCTTCATGGAACTCTCCTTCGCTCGTACTGCCTTCTCCAGATGATACATAAACAATTTCATGATCATTTTCCCACTTTCTGGACATTGCACAACCAACTGCCTGAAGAAACTGAGTGCCGGTCGGACTTGACTGGCTAACAATTCTCAAATCTTTATGCCCGTAATGTTGAGGCATTTGCCTACCACCAGAATTAGGGTCGTCAGCTTTTGCTAAAAAAGATAATAATTGTTCTTTGGATGTCATGCCGAGACCCAAGCATAGTGCTGCATCCCTATAATATGGATATGACCAATCCTTGCCGGGTATCATATTTTGTGCAGCGGCCATTTGAGACGCCTCATGTCCAGAACATCCTATGTGGAAAAACGCTTTTCCTTGTTTTAACATAATTAACTGCTTTTCATCTAGCCTTCTGGCAAGAGCCATTTTCTTATATATATCTAATAGATCTTTTTTAGAGTAACCGTTCAATTTTGGCATTGATATTAAATATATCCTTTTATGTTAAAGACTTTAGCAAAGGAGATTAAGATATGTTCTTTGACTAAAGACAAATCCTGTTCTTTACCAATAATTTTTTCAATAGACGTTACGCCGAAATCTTTAATACCGCATGGAATAATATCATTGAAGAACCTTAAATCAGTGTTTACATTCAATGCAAAACCGTGCATTGTTACCCATTTTGTCATTCTCACTCCTTGGGCGCCAATCTTCTCATCTTTGACCCAAACTCCAGTTAAGCCATCTTTTCTTGTAGCTTTAATATTAAGTAATTTAAGCGTCTCGATTATTACCTCCTCAAGAGCCCTCATGTACCATGTTACACTTTGCTTGAAATTTTTTAAATTCAATATTGGATAGCAAACTATTTGCCCTGGACCATGATAAGTAATCTCACCGCCTCTCTCAGTTTCATATATTTTTATTTTACTATCTTTCGATATCATTAAATTTGATTTGTCTGAATTTTTTCCAAATGTATAAACAGAATCATGTTCAACAAAGATTATTGAATCTGAACAATCCCCAATCAATACTTTTTTTTGTAATTCTTTTTGATAATTCCAAGAATTTTTATAATCCAAAAATCCTAGATCGATAATTTTTATTCGATTCACTTACCAATAATACTTAAAAATTCTGATCTTGTTTCTGATGATTTTCTAAATTGACCCAACATTGAAGAAGTTGAAGCAAAGCTATTTTGTTTTGCTACTCCCCTCATTTGCATACACATATGTTGACCTTCCATAACGACTGCGACTCCAGTAGGATTCAATGCTTTCTTTAATGCATTTGCAACTTGCTTGGTCAATCTTTCCTGAACCTGCAACCTTCTAGAAAACATATCTATTATTCGTGGTATTTTAGATAGACCAATGACTTTTCCTTTAGGTAAATAACCTACATGCGCTCTTCCAAAAAAAGGTATCATATGATGCTCGCACATAGAAAAAAATTCAATATCTCTAACCACAACCATGTCTTTGCAATCTTCATTGAAAATTGCATTATTTATGACCTTATTGATATCTAATCTATAGCCTTCAGAAAAAAACTGCCAAGCTTTAGATGATCTCAAAGGAGTCTTCAATAAACCTTCACGATTTGGATCTTCGCCGATCTCTACTAAAAGACTTCTTGTTAAATCAGCTATTTTTTTTGTTTTATCATCCATAAAAATCAATCTTCCTTTTTTTTAGAAAAAAATTTTCTGTAAAACCATGTTCCTACAAGAAAAAGTAAAGTCTTCATGTTGAATGTGGTTCTATTTTACCTTTTAATAAATAGATTATTCCATAAATAATTGGAGTATCTATTAAAGCAATCATCATCTTAAAAATCCAGCCATCTATTATTCCAGAAAAAATTTGATTAGAGCTCCAAACACCTACAAATAAAATGAAGATTACCAGTGTCGTATCTATCAATTGTGAAAATATTGTTGAAGCATTATTCCTTAACCATAGATGTTTACCATTGGTCAATTTTTTCCAAAAATGAAACAACCTAACATCTATTGATTGTGCAAATAAATAAGCGATCATTGACGCTGCAATTATTCTCCAAGCATTTCGAAAAACCACATCATAAGTTTCATTATCAACAATAGAATCTGAAATTGCATTGAATTGACCACCTAGCCACAAAAATATTAAAACAAAAATAGATGCAATGAATCCTGAAAATACTACCTTGTTTGCATTTTTTTGTCCATATAGCTCTGAGATCAAATCTGTAACAATGAAAGTGATAGGATAGGCTAGTATTCCTGCTGATACTACAAATGTTTTAAAACCTAGATCTACTGTAACAAACTTATTTGCGATCAAGTTGCATGTTATTAAGGATGCAATAAAGATACTAAAGAGAATATTGAAAAAATTTTCTTTAAAACTATTATCCATAATAATCTGTAAAAATTGTAGGTGTTTCGTGTAGTCTTATCCGATGAAGTTTTGCGCCTTTTAATTCTGATTGTATCTGATTCCAAATGAAAATAACAAGGTTTTCTGAACTGGGCTGCCTATCCTTAAACCATTCAACTTCAACATCAAAAAGACTGTGATCTAAGATATCAATTACATTTTTTTTAACTATTTTTTTTAAGTGTCCAAGATCGACAAGGAAACCTGTATCTTCTACAATATCTCCAGTGACCATTACTTCAAGCTTATAATTGTGACCATGTATTTTTGAATCAGGTCCAAAAACTTCCCAATTCTTTTCATCGGTCCAATCCGAGTGTCCATATTGATGTGCAGCGTTGAAATGAAATACTTTTGTTAGGTATGGGTTTGACATTGATTATCCTTTTTAATTTTGAAATATTTTTGATTAAACTGAATGTATCACTTTAATAAGTTGATTGAAAAATAATTATAAAATTTCATTCAAGATTGATGAAATGTTTCTAATTATACCAACAGACGAAATCATCATATTGCAACCTAAATTCTTAAAATGATCATTTTCATTTTTTACAACTTTTTTAGCTATACCGATAACATATATATTTTGATTTGTTGAGACACCCTTTATAAATGATTCATCTCTAAAATCTTTTTCATTCAAATCAATAATTGCAACCCTGAAAGAATCGTCCAATTCTTCTAATTTATCTAATAAGAAAAATTTCCTGTTATAGTTTAGCAGGCGCTCAGAAAGACTTGTACCAAGTTTAATATCTTTAGTAAAAATTCCTATCTTATTCAAAATTTTGCCCCAGCCTTGGCACTAAGCTCCAATTAAAATCTTCTGAAGAATTGATATGATCATAGTTATCTTGGACTTTTTCTATAGAAATTAATAGTTTTTTTACATCAATTCCTCTTTGAATATCAAACCCCTTAAATTTTTGTTTACATTTGTTAAGCAAACTTTTAGCGCCATTCATATTATTATTTTTAAGATGTACAAAACTTACAGACAATTGAATCAGGCCCTGAATGAAAAGTCTATCTTTTAAATAATAATCTGACCAAAGATCTTCCCATTTTTCATGCGCATCGTAAAAATTTTTATCATTGAAGAACTTTAATCCTGCCTGAAAAAGGGTGTTTATTTCATTCTCAAAAGACATTAATTAATTATTCAAAAGTTTTTTTAGGGTATAATATTCTTCTTCATTGGCTTGTTTAACAAAAAATCTAAAAGCTTCTAAAAATTTCAAAGCTTCTAAATCTTCAATGAATACTTCAGCTAAATTAATGAAAAAATCACCTCTTTTTTTTCGGTAATTATCTAAACCATCCGATGAAAGCGTATTTACAATATTTGTTGATTTCTTGTTATCAGAGACATGAATCCAGTGACTTAGCTCTCTTTGATAGCTCGAAACTCTTACGTAGTCTCCTTGCCATAATCGAGCGCAAACAGAATATTTGATTATATCTCGATGTCCATCTAAGAGATTGTATGAAAACTTTACATTTTTGGCTTTATGAGGTAGTTTAAGATTTTTTTTCTTAAGTTCATTGAATAAACAAACAGCATATATCCAATTATTTTTGTTATTTTGATTAAAAGTATTGGCTCTTTGCAGATGGTAAGAAAAGATTCCCATTCTATCAAAATCTTGTAATGACAATTCTATAAGAGCCTCAATTAACCCTAATCCATTTTCACTTACATGCTGAAGTCTAGCTGCTACTTTCTTTGCTTCTTTCCAATTTCCGTTTTGACATGCATCCTGGAGGTCAGCAACTGCAACAGTCATACCTAATCCCTCACTTGCAATTTCAGACAAAAAAATTTCATCTTTGTCTCTAGGTGAATATTCTTCTGAAATTTCTATCATTTTATTCATCAAAGTATTTGATGGGTTTTCTTTATTGTCTCCTATGATATTTTTCAAGATGTTTAAATAAATGATTGGATGATCATTTGAATCTCCCTCAAATTTTATTTTTGCGCACTTATCAAAAGTGGCTTTTATTTTATCTTGAATTTTCATTTTTAAAATTATTTTTTTTCTTTTTTAACATCTAAATCAAAAAAGATTGAAAAACTTAAACCGGTTAATCTTGAAAATTCGCTTGGAAAGCCGGTCATTTCATCTTTGGTTGGTTTTTGTCTATATCTTTCATTGATATTTGGATCATTGTTATCCCAATTAGTGCTTAAAATTTGACTAAATGGAATAGTTGTTGGATCATGAAAATAGCCAATTTCTATTCCCCATTTTGGATTTCTTTTAAATCCCATCAAAAACCCAAACCTATTGCTTGCACCACCTGTTATTCCGTTGGGTATTATCATTGAACGCAACCCTACCCATCTAGACTTTAAAAAACCACTTTGACTTTTTTTAGTTCTAAATTTATAATAAGTGAAATCAAAATTAGAGTTTGGGTTTAATGACCATGCAAGATTTATCATATCCCATTTATTATCTCGATTGTATACAACTCTACTGTAATCTAAACCTGTGCCATAAATAGGTAATCCTATTCTGAGTCCAAACTCACTCTTGTCGCTAATTCCAATTCTATACCACATAACTGGTGCAACGTTTTCAATAGATAACGCATATCCTTTTTTTGATTTGCCTGCCTCGGGTAAATGAGGATTGATTGTTGGGTGCGATGCACAGCCGAAAAGCAAAAAAATAAATGAAATGCTAAAAGGTATTAAGCGCATTGATTTAATAATACCAAAAAAATATCTGACAAATATTTCTTTTTATTTAGTGCATTAAACTGAATTTTTAATCCATTTGGATGTAACAGCTTTAGGTCTCATCAACGGTATGCCAACAGCCCTATTAAGCACTATTTGTGATACTATACCCAATGTTCTTGACAGGCTAAATAGTACTGTATAATAATTGAATTCTTTCAGTCCGTAATAATAAAGCAGAGAACCAGATGCCGCATCAACATTTGGCCATGGATTTTTAGCTTTACCATGCTCTTCAAGAACAGAGGGGACTATTTCAAATAAAGATTTTACAATTTCAAACGTTTCATCGTTTTTTATGTGTTTTTTACCAAATTTCATGAAAGATACAAATCTGGGATCAGGACATCTCAGTACAGCATGTCCGTAACCTGGAATAACTCTATTTTGAGATAATCTATCCCAGCAGTATTTTTTTAACTCATCATCCGATGGTGCCTTCTTAAAGTGATTTCTAATATCTAAGACAAATTTTAAGCATTCTTGATTGGCTAACCCATGCAAAGGGCCAGCTAAGCCATTGTACCCTGCTACCAATGCAAGGAATGGAGATGATAAGGCTGATGCAACTGTTAGTGAGCTAAAAGCGCTTACATTACCGCCACCGTGATCACAATGAACATTTAAAAATAATCTCATTAGATCTTTAAAATCTTCTCCTTCAATTCCTAGCATATGAGCAAAATTTCCGGCCCAGTCAAGATCTATATCGTAGTCAATTCTATTTTTAGATCCTATTCTTAGTCTATAAATACCTGCAGCTATTTCAGGAAGGGTTGCTATGATTTTTAGACCGTCTTCAAGAGCATACTTCCAATAGTCAGATTTGGGCATACCTAGATTATAGTTATCAACAAATCTGCTTTCAGAGCGCATTGATTGAACTGCGACACTTAACATCGTCATTGGATGAGATCCCTCAGGTAAGCTTTCTATGACATTCCAAACGTAGCTTGGAACTTTTCGTCTATTTTTTAGCTCTCCTTGTAGACTAGATAGTTCTTCTGAATTTGGAATTTCTCCAGTAAGCAATAAATAGAATACTTCTTCCGGCAACAAATGTGATATTTCAGATATTGGGCGCTCTCGAATCATTAAGCCTTTATCTGGAGAAACAGATGATGTTTCACAAGTTAATCCAATAATGCCTCTCATTCCACCATATGTTTGAGCTACTGTAACTTCACCTACAACCTTATCGCCTTTATCCTTTAAGTTTGATTTAATATCCTCCTGCCACTGAGGTATTTTATCGGCTAAAACCTTTTGAATCATAATTTTCCAAATACATTATTATTGAAGTAAAATTGAGTACAAATTTATAAAAATAATTTGAAAGTTATATTAAGATATAATTTTTATGTAATCATCCAAACAATTGATTGCCTGCCTTGAGCATCTTACAACAACTTCCCTCCTGATATTTTCAGTAAAAGCGTAAAATTCATCTGCATAGCCTTTACGCCATACCTCACAATCAGTCATACCGTCTCCTATTATGTGCGTTAACCCTTTTAAGTTTAAGCTTTTTACTAGGTGCACTTTTGTACTGTGTTTATAAGATAATGTTTTTTTTGAAATAGTTTTAATCATGCCATTTTTATTGAACATAAACTCATTTGCATAAATTTGATCCTTTTTAATGTTATAATCCTTAACTACAGGAGCTATCATCTCAATAAATCCTCCAGAAATGATTAAAATTTTATGGGAATTTTCTATTATGAATTGTTTATTAGATAAAAAAGAATTGGTTATATTTTTTTTTAAAATCTTTGAAAATGATTTTATACTATCTCTGTTAGCGCATAGATACTTTAATCTCTCATTAACGGAAAAATTGAAATCTATAATTCCTTCCATGCCTTGATTCGTTATTTTTTCAATTTTAGCTCTTAATTCAGAACTATTGGCAGAGTTGGATATATTATTCAATATAAATTCATCTAAAGATTCTAGAGAAATAAAAGTGCTATCAAAATCAATAATTAAGTTATCAGGCATTTATTATTTTCGAATCGAATTATTTATTTTTTCATAAAAATAACTTTCAAGATTATCCAGCATAATATCAATAGTAAAATTTTTCTTTACATGGTCTTGTGCTTTTAAACCCCAATTTTTTATAATACTTGAATCTTTATTTTTCATTACATAATTCATAGCATTTCTAATTGCATCTATCTTATATGGTTCAAAGATATAGCCGCTTATTTCGTGTTCAATTAATTCAGGCACTCCATTAACATTTGCAGCTAGAACAGGCTTGCCCAATGCCATGCTTTCCATAACCACATTTGGCATTCCTTCTTGCCTGGATGGCATAATTACGAAATCGCATGACTTCAAAAATTGAGATAACTTATTTTGAAATCCTATCAAATGAACCCTATCTCCTATTTTTAATTCATTTATTAATTTTAATAGATATTTTCTATCTTTTCCTTTGCCAGCAATTAGGATAGTAAATGGATATTTTTTATAATCTATTTTTGATGCTGCTTTTATTAATAGATCAAATCCTTTTTGAGTTGTAAGCCTTCCTGCGGCAACAAAAATATTATTCTTTTTTGGAATACTCCACAAAGCATTTATGTCAATATCGTTAATGTTGTATTCCCTGGTACTAATACCATTATAAATCACTTCAGTTTTATCAGGCTCCATCCATGGAAATTCTTCATACGCTTCTTTAATAGATTTTGAATTAGTGATAATGCCATCAACTAAACCAATAGTCATTTTATACTTCCATTTATCAGAGAACAATTGCAACCCATTTCTAGCTATGATAGCAGGGACCTTGGCCCATCTAGCTGCAATTCCCGCCACTCTAATATCCTTGTTTAAATTTAAAACAATTACATTAATATTTAATTTTTGTAAGATTTTTTTTGTATGTAAAATTTTTAAAGGATTATAGTCTGCATATATATTTAAAGGAACAGTATTTAGATTCTCGCTAATAGCTTTCTCTAACAATATAGAATTTGCTTTTCCCGAAATATAAACGTTGTGACCTCTTTTAGATAGACCCTTTGCTGCTGTTACCATCCATTTTTCACCACCGCCCCATTTATGTTTAGAAATTGAATTACTAAAGAAAATATTTAATTTTTTTTTCATGTTTTAAGAAATTGAATATCATATAATTTTCTATAAAGCCCATCATTGCTATATAGTTCATCATGTGTTCCTATTTCAGAGACTCTTCCTTTTTCAATAGTAATTATTTTATTTGCAGTTTGAACTGTAGACAATCTATGAGCTATTATTAAAGCAGTTCTGTCCTTCAACAATGCTTCAATGGCAGTTTGCACCTTTTTTTCTGACTCTGTATCAAGAGATGAAGTTGCTTCATCTAAAATAAGAATAGGGGGATTTTTTAATAATGCTCTTGCTATTGCAATCCGTTGCTTTTGCCCTCCAGATAATTTTACTCCACGCTCTCCTATAATTGCTTCAAAACCTTCTGGAATTTCTTCAATAAATTCCAAAGCATTAGCTGCCTTGCAAGCATTTATTATTGACTCCGTAGTGGCTTTTGGCTGTGCATACGCAATGTTATTTTTTATTGTATCATTAAATAATATTACATCCTGGGTTACGATTCCCATATTTTTTCGCAAAGATGCTAATGATAGTTTTTTTATATTTTCTTGATCAATCAAGATTTCTCCATCTTTAGGATCATAAAACCTTGGAATTAAATCAGCTATTGTAGATTTACCCGCTCCACTTGGGCCTACTATTGCTACTACCTCGCCCTTGTTAATTTTAAAATTGATATTACTTAAAACTAATCCTTCTGACTCTTCATATTCAAAGCTAAGATTTTTAAATTCAATATGTTTATTGAATGATTTTAATTGTATTGGATTAGAATGCTCAATGATATCTTTAGGGGTGTCCAATAAAGAAAAGATCCTTTCAGCAGATGCATATCCAGTTTGAATTCTCAGGTTGACATTTCCCATTTGTTTAATTGGCCCTAATATCGAAAAAAGAATTAGAATAAATCTTATAAAATCCTCAGGGTTTAATCCTCTTTGCATCAATACTTCAGTGCCTCCATACCACAACAGAATAACTCCAATTACAACGCCAAAGCTTTCAGTTATAGGACCTGCCAATAAGTCTAATCTTCCTCTTCTCAAAAGTAACTTAAAATAATTTTTGCTTTCTTTGGAGAATTTACTAACCTCGTTTTTTTCATTTGCAAATGCTTTTACAATTCTAATTGAAGATAATGTCTCTGAAAGTATTTGCATAATATCTGCAACTTTTTTTTGTGTTCTTCTCGACTTTCTTCTTATACTTTTTCCAATTCCTATTACAGCTATTCCAGCCAATGGAATTATAATCAGTGCAATAAGAGCAAGCTTCCAACTAATAATGAACAACAAGCTAACAAATGTGATCACATTAATTGGTTCAACAAACAATTTTTGAAATGTTGCGCCCAATGCTATTTGTAAATGCTCAACATCATTAATAACTATGGATGTTATGTTACCTGTTTTTTGTCTATTAAAATATCCAAGTGAGAGAGATTGAATATGGGCATATAATTTATTTCGAATATCACGAACCAAACTTAATTCAACAATTCTTAAAAGGTAATTTTTGATATATAAGAAAATATTTTTTCCAAAAAAAACAGATAAAATTGTAACACATAAAACTCTTAATGATTCTGCTGGGGTTTCTCTTAATATGATTAGGTTAGTATAAAATTTTAATTTCTCGTTCAGTGTAAGATTGTCATTACTTGACCATTCCATTTGAGATTGGACTATTTTATCAAAATCTAATAAAATATTATTGATTAATGTTGCAGTTAGCCATATTGAAGCGCTATTTAAAAGGACAAAAATTATTGCAGAAACGGATGATATTATGATATACACCCAAAATGGGGACATCAGTTTGATCATTCTTTTGTATATGGAATCAGGCATTTTTAAAACGTTTTAAAATATGTTCGTTTATTATTCACAAACAAAATAGGATTATAAATTCTGAAAAAAGAGTTATTTATTTTTTTAAAAACATTTTTTGATGAAGTATGCCAACTTCTTTAAAGCTCTTTCCTTTTTTATAAAAACCTAGTTTTTCATAAAAACCAATAGCGGTATGTTGGCTATTTAGATAAATGTTTTTTTCATTTTTTAAAGTTTTTAAAATATATTCAGCTAGAGCTTTTCCTATTCCAAACAATCTAAACTTAGGCAAAACTGCAAATCTTTCAAGCTTCATTCCTTCTTTCGTTTTGCGCCATCGAGCTGTTCCGGCAGGTATTTCATCTACGTACGCAATTATTTGATGAGCAATTTTATCATATTTATCTAATTCAATTTCGACAGGAATGTTCATTCCTTCAACAAAAACTTTTCTCCTAATAGAAAAAGCTTCTTTAATATCTTTGTCTAAATAAATTTCTTTGACTATAATTTTCATAAAAAAATTTAACAAAATAATGATAATCCTCAATGTTGAACTGTCAAAGAAAATTTTTTAATTTCTAAAATGAAAAGCAAAAATAAACAAATACTTGTTGTTGGAGATAGGGTTTTGATTCGTCCTGATTTAGGAGAAAAAAAATCCAAAGCAGGGTTATATTTGCCTCCAAGCGTTATTGAAAAACAAGAGATTTTGAGCGGAGTGATTGTTGAGGTTGGGCCGGGTATTCCTCTTGGTAATCCTGAGGAAAGCGTTGATGAGCCATGGTCAACGAATAGTAGTTCACCAGTTAAATATATTCCAACTCAAGCTGATATTGGAGATGTTGCGCTATTTTTAAATAAAGCATCCATTGAAGTTAAGATTGAAAATGATGATTATTTAATAGTGCCTCAGTCTGCAATATTAATATTAATTCGCGATGACCTCGAAGAATTAACTAAATAAATTTTGGCAAAGACCAACTCTGGTATTTATATACACATTCCTTTTTGCACAATAAAGTGCTTTTATTGTGACTACTCCTCTACTGCAGGCTACGATGAAGACAGACTGCCTCTCTTTTTTAATTCTTTATCCAAAGAAATAGAATTCTATAAAGATATAGCTCATAATTTTATATTTGATACTATTTTTATTGGAGGAGGGACCCCAAGTATTATAAATCCAAAGTATATAGAAAATATCTTTAATGTTCTTAGCATAAACTTTGATTTATCCCATGCAACAGAAATTACTTTAGAAATAAACCCTGGGGAAGTAGCTCTTGAAAATCTAAAAACATTAAAAAATATTGGTGTAAATCGTTTATCCGTTGGTGTTCAATCTTTTAATAATAAAATTTTACACTTTCTAACTCGCAATCATAAGAAAAGGGATATTTTTCGAACAATTGAGAACGCAAGAAAATCAGGCTTTGAAAATATTAATTGTGATATGATTTATAATATCCCAAATCAAAATCAGTCAACATGGAAAAAGGATCTTACTGCGCTTATCGATTTGGATATTGAACATATTTCATGCTATTCACTAGTGGTTGAACGAGAGACAGAACTATACCAATTAGTCAAAAGTAAAGATATTAAAATGCCGGACAACGATAATTCTTGCTATCTTTACAAATCTGCTCAAGAAATATTGGGCAAAAAAGGATTCTTTCAATATGAAGTGACAAGTTGGTCTAAAAGAAACTTCGAATGCAAACATAATTATCACTACTGGAATATTGACCCATGTATTTCATTTGGTCCATCTGCTCATGGTTTTTATAATGGCAAGAGATATTGGAATGTAAAAAATATTGATAAATATATTGATTTTATTTCAAATGAAAGATCTCCTGTTGAATCTAGCGAAAAACTTTCAGATAAAGATATTGCAAATGAATTGTTAGGTTTTGGTATAAGAACCATAGAAGGGTTAGATCTTACAAAAATTCCTGAATCAAAAAAAAATGATGTGTATTTTTCTATTCAAAACAATTTAAAAAAATGGGGTAATTTTTTAATATATTGCGATCAGCAATTAAAGCTTACAAAAAATGGGTTTCTATTCGCTGATGCAATAGCTGTTGATCTTATGATTTAAAAAACTATAGAGCCCTATCAGCGATAGATAATGTTACAGGACAATGGTCAGAACCCATCACTTTTTCTAAAATATCAGCATCTTCAACTATGTCGACTAATCCCTCATTTGTAAAAAAATAATCTATACGCCAACCAATATTTCTTTGCCGAGCTCCAAATCGGTAGGTCCACCAAGAATACCGATCTGCCTCCGGATGAAATAAACGAAATGTATCTACCCATCCGTGAGAAATATACTCATCTATTTTTTCTCTTTCTATTGGCATGAAACCAGATGTATTAACATTTTCTTTCGGCCTTGCAAGATCTATTGATTTATGAGCAGTGTTCCAGTCTCCAGTCACAATGACGTTATGTCCATTTTCAACATTATCATTAATGATTGGCAGCAAAGAGTCATAAAAATCTAGTTTATAATTGAGCCTATCTTCATTCTTTTGACCATTAGGAAAATATATATTGTAAAGTAAAAAATTTTCATGCTCAGTGACTAATACGCGACCTTCTAGATCAAATCTTTTTATACCAAGACCTTTGGTAACATCATATGGCTCTTTTTTACAAAAGGTTGCTACACCACTATATCCAGGTCGCTCAGCTGAGAACCAATATGTATGGTATCCATGCTCTTCAGTTAATGAAGGGCCTAATTGTTCTATCTTAGCTTTGGTTTCTTGGATGCAAAGAATATCAGGATCTTCTTGACTCAACCAATCTAGAAAACCTTTTTTTTCAACAGCTCTTACGCCATTAACATTCCATGAAATTAGTTTCATAAAACCTTTTATTTATTATAAAAATGAGTTAATAATTATAACAACAGTTTTATTAAATTCATTAACTAAAAATATTAAATATGAATACAGATCAAGTTAAAGAATTAATCATAAAAGGAATTCCTGGCTCAACAGTTGAAGTTGCGGATACCAAAAAAAGTGGCGATCACTTTAGCGCAATAGTTATTAGTGACTTATTCGAGGGTCTATCATTAATTGAGCAACACCAGATGGTTTATAAATCATTAGGAAAATTACTCACAAATGAAGTTCATGCTTTACAACTCAAAACTTATACGGTTTCAAAGTGGAAAAAAGAAAATAAATAGGAATGATAATGGATTTGAATGAAAAAATAAAATCTGATATTAGCGATAACTCTATAGCGCTTTTTATGAAGGGAACAAAGGAAATGCCAATGTGCGGTTTTTCTAACCAAGTTGTACAAATTTTAAGTCATTATGGTGTAGAATATAAAGACATCAACGTTCTTGAAGATCCGATGATTAGAGTCAAATTATCAGAACAATCAGGCTGGCCTACCATACCGCAACTCTTTGTAAATGGAAAATTAATCGGCGGTGCAGATATCACAATGGAATTGCATCAAAATGGAGAATTATTGGATATTTTAGATACTGACAAAAATAAATAAATGGTATTGGCGATTTGTGTTTATACCTGCTAATTTTATACCCTAATATATAATTAAAAACGTTTTGGCCCGTTCGTCTAGTGGTTAGGACTCAGGATTTTCATTCCTGCAACAGGGGTTCGATTCCCCTACGGGCTACAAACTTTTTAAATCAAACTTAATAATGAAAATTCCCCTTCATCCTTTAGTTATTCACTTTCCTATAGCTTTTATTTATGGTGCTTTATTTTTCACAGGTTTGCAATTAATTAAGCCAAATTGGACATGCAGAATAGTTGGATTATGGATGCTTGGTTTATCATCTATCACATCGGTATTAGCTTCTATTACAGGTCAATGGGAAATGAAAAAAGCAAGAAGTTCTGATTATAGTTCTGCTATTCATGAAATCCTTGATAAACACGGGTTTTATGGTAATATGATTACATGGCTTACTTTGCTAACTTTTCTCGTTTGGTTGTATCTTTTTTTTAAATATATGGATAATAAATTATTCGATAAGATAATTTTTATAATATTAATTATTTTAACAACCATGGTAACAATTACTGGATATTATGGAGGAACACTTGTATGGGAACACCAAGTGGGTATTTAGTACTGTCTACCTCGCTTTAAATACACATAAAAAGACTTGCTAATATTAGATGAAAATAAGCCATAGCCTCCTTTGATATTTGAACCTGGCAAGGTATAAATATTAGACCTTAAAGGATCGCCTTGTAAGTAATTATAATAATTTTTATCTGTTGAGAGCAAAGTAATCAATTGAAGTCCGTAATAATTAAAATATAACCAACTCATTCTTATCGGTGATCTTTCAATGTCCCATACAAAAGGATTAGCACGCTTGGGGTTATTGTTAGTGTCTCGATAATATTGACCTTTCCATAAAACATTAACGAAACTTGTATCATAAATCAGATTTATAAAAGTACTATCACGCTTTCCATTCCAATTGTAATCGTAAAAATCTTCATTATTGCCAGGCTCAAGACCAACAGAGTCTGATTCAATACTATAAGTCAGAGTCCTTACTAGCGTTGCAGAATCATCCATTGAGAAATCAAGCATAAACATTGGGTATGAAGCAAAGCTTCCTGTAAAACATTCACCATAGTTATAAGCTACTGTATCAACCTTTGAAGGTATTGGAAAACCATTTGAGTCCATATTGTCAATGTTTATTTCTGGAATACTCATCACTGTACCATCATTGCAACGGTATTCTTTCAAGCTTGTAGATGTCTTAACATCTAGTGATCTAGGAACTGTTGTTTCTGAAGTCAAAACGGTATTGCCGATCTTGGCTGTTAATTGGTAACTTGAACCCGCCTGAAAAACAACAGAAAGGTCCGTTTGATATCTTCCTGGCTTTCCAATTAAAGGTAGAGCTTTTGCTTCCATATTTTCGTTAGAAATTGTTATATCAGCGTTTGATACCCAAAGATCTTCAGCATCAGTGCCTTCTTCAATTGAAGCGCTACGGGAGACAAAAATTGTATCAGCAATCATTGGTAAATTACCAGATATATTAGCAAATACTACATATTGCTCTTCATATGGAGTTTCAGGATCATTAAAGTTTTCGCACGACAGCAAAAGAATAGAAATTATTATAATAGAAAATATCTTCATTAAAAATTCCAATTTATTCCGATAGTCGGGATCATTGGGAACAAACTAACAGGATTTCTTTGTATTCTGCCCTCATCGGCTTCATCGACATTGGGCTCGCCTTTATCAGGTCTGCCATTTTTATTCTTATCATGTTCAGCAGCTTTCCAATCTCCATCATCATCAATACCGTTAAAGGTATTACCAAGAGGATAGGTATAAGTAAAAACATTTTTTCTGTTATAAAGGTTGATCACTTGAAAAGTGAGATCAAACTTCTTTCTATGCCACACCGCTCCAACATCAAGCCTGTGATATGATGGATATCTACCCCCATTCCTAGTTGCTGGAATAGTTCTATAATTTTGTTCAGGACTTCCAGGAAGATTTTCCAAAAAATATCCATTTATTGCAGTAAATGCTTGTCCTGATTGCAAAGTAAATTTTGCGTTGAAATCCCATTTCGGACTAGCTTGATAATTTGCTAATAAATTGAAAACATGCGATCGGTCCCAATTAGTAAAATATTCTTTATCATTCATTATTTTTCTACTAACTGACCATGTATAACCGATCCACCCATTCAATTTTCCGGTTGACTGTTGCAAGAAAAATTCTGCCCCATAAGCATAGCCGTCAGCAGGCGTTAGTAAGTCCAGCAAATCAGTATCACTGAAGTCACCATCTGTGGTAGCGCGTGACTCCTCATAAGTGAGCATATCTTTTATTTTTTTGTAATACCCCTCAACTTGTAGCTTCATACCGCGTGGAAAAAATTGCTCATATCCAAAAACAATTTGAGAGGCTCTTGAAGGATTTCCTTTTTCATCAATAGCAAACCAACTATCGAGAATTTGCTGAGTAAAATCATCTTGGAAGGTTGATATAAATTGATGATAATTTCCCAGAGCTAAATTGAAGAATTGACTACTGTTCATAATATATTTTGCGCTAAAACGAAAATCTGAAAACAAGCCCTTTTTTGAAGAAAAAGTAGTAAGTCTTAATCCAGGCTCAATGATGAAGCTTTTATTGGGTTTCCATTTTAATTTTAAGTAACCAGAATTTTGAATAGGTTTTGTTTTTGATTCAAAAAGTATTTCATTGTTGAACTTAGATAAGTATTGTATGCTTAAACTTTTGATCTGAGATCCAAAAAAAACATTAAGATCTTGGTTATAAAAATATGATAAATCTGCTGATAGAGTTCGATCAGATAGTGGATTATAATCGTTAATACCATTCTCCCCACCTAATCCAAATCTGGTGTAAAATCTACTGTTTGCAAATAAAAAATTGCCTATCATTTTTTCATTGAAGACTCTTCTGTATGCTAAGCTTGCTGTTTCATTACCCCAATCTGAATTGAGGTCGAGATCTTTGAATTGTAGATCATCTAATCCTCGATAGAAACTTAATGAAACTCTGTCTTTTTCATTTAGATCGGTAAAAACATGACCTTGCATATCGTAGAAGTAGTAAGGCAAATCAAAACTATCCGTAATTAGTGGCAAAACCTTATCAAAGTATGTTCTTCTTGCGGCGAAAAGCCACGCACCATTTAAAAAAGGGCCTTCTAATGTAGTTTGTCCAGAGAGTAATGAAATGCTAGAACTTCCTTCAAATTTATTTCTATTCCCTTCTCTACTTCTGATATCTAGAACAGCTGATAACCTGCCTCCATATTCAGCATTATACCCTCCTTTGATTAATTCAGCTTCTTTGACTGCATCCACTATAAAGTTTGAGAATAGCCCGCCTAAATGAGATGGATTATAAACTGTAATACCATCTAAAAGGATTAGGTTTTGATCCGTATTGCCGCCTCTAATAACCAAACCAGTGCTAAACTCAGAAGTTGTTAATACCCCTGGTAATGCTTGTAGCGTTCGGAAGATATCAGGCTCGGCAAGCGAAGGCTGAGATTTCAATAAACGTGGGGAAAGGGTTACTTTGCTTGGCTCTATCTTATTTAAACGATCTATCTCTTCAGCAGTTACATCAATTTGAATAATCTCAATGGCTTCAGGGGAAAGAGCCACCATAATATTGAGAGATTGATCATTATTAAAATCTAATTTTTGTTCATGTTGGCTATAACCCACGTAAGAAACAATTAGAGTAGGGTTTTTAATTGAAATTTCTGATAATACATAGTATCCGTTATTATCAGTCGCCATGCCTTGCCCGGTTTCCCTGATAAAGACATTGGCTCCAATAAGGGCTTCGCCAGAGGTGCTATCAGTGATAAAACCATACACCTGAAAATTTGAATTTTGCGCATTTAAATTTTTGTCAAAAAAAGTAAAAATAGCGACAAATAGAAAAATTAGGTTTTTATACATTTAAAAATTCTAATCTTTCTTTGTTAAGAGATCGTCAAGGATTTTCTGTCCATGTGAATTGACATTTATTTTTTTGTAAATATTCTCAATCATTCCTTTTTCATCAATTATAAAGGTCATTCTTTTTGCCCAAGCTGGTCCATTAGCACCATATAGCTTCGCTACTTTTCCCCCACGATCAGAAAGTAAGAAAAAAGGTAGTCTGTATTTTTTCTTAAAAGCTTTGAGCGATTTTTTTGAGTCATAACTTAGACCGAAAACTGTAATATTTTCTTTTTTGTAACCTGAAAACGCATCGCGGAACCCGCATGCTTGTTTCGTTCATCCAGGTGTATCAGCTTTTGGAAAATAATATAAGACTATTTTTTCACCTCGATAGTCTGATAATTTGTGTTTCTTGCCATCTTGATCTTCAAGCATAAAATTGGGTGCTTCATCCCCTATCTTTAGCTCAATACGAGGTTCTCCACTAGCGAATAAAAAATAACTGCCAATAGCTAAAGCAGATAATACAATAATAAAAAATTTCATTTTCACTCTCTAATATGATTTTAAATAATTAAGTGTCTCTTCATTGTAAGGGATAGGCTCAATTTCAAAATCTTTAAAATGCTCAGTTGAATCACATACATTGTTCTCAAGAAGCATTGTTACTTGATCTTTAGTTATTGGAAACCATGAAAATCTTTCAAAAATAGAGGCCATCATTTTTACTCCTATTGCTGGAGCAGGAACCATCCACTTTTTCTTATTATACGCAAGTGCCATTGTTTGAACAATATCTTTCCAATAAAAGGCATCGCCGCCCAAATGATAAACCTTGTTTTTTGCACTATCCATTTCAAGTGATTTAACAAAAAATTCTGCAACATTGCTGATATGGATAGGTGAAAGTGCAAAATTTCCTGCTTCAAAAGGATTAAGACCTGGCATAAAGTTTGGAGACGGAATAGGTAAACTTAGCATGTCTTTTTTAAGTTGAGTCGCAAATTCAGGTCTTCCCTCGCCTCTAGGATCTCCAAAACAAAGAGAGGGTCTAAATATGGTCCAGTCTAATTTGGAGAACTTCAAATATTCTTCACCAACGTATTTAGTTTTTTGATACGCAGTTCCATCAACCTTAACCCCATTAGCGCTCATCAAAATATACCTGGATACACCATTTTTTACAGCAGCATCAACCGTAGATTTAACACCCTCAAAATGTGTTTGGTTGAATGAAATTCCTTTTTTTGGAAATTCTCTAACTAGGCCAATGGTATAAATTACAGATTCAGCAGATTTAATAGTTTTTTCAATCGCATTGTGATCATTTAAATCACCAGTAACGATCTTACATTTATCTTTTTGAATTAATTTGTGTTCAGAGCCACTGCGAACTAAAACGATCGGCTTATGTTTGTTCTTTATGAGTTCATCTATTATATATGAGCCCACGAAACCGGTTCCACCAAAGATAGCTACTTTCATAATATTTCCTTTAACAAGATTCTATTTAGAATCTAACCATTATTAGCCAAAATTTTATCAATGACTTTCTCTCTGTGACTAAATATTTTCTTGAGGTCATTCTTTATCCAAATAAAATGTAAAAATCTTCCTAAAAACCCCATTGGAATAGTATATAGCACTTTATCCAACATTTCAACTCCTCCATCTTTTTCAATAAATGTATGAGTGTGGTGCCAGAATAGGTATGGTCCTTTTAGTTGTTCATCTATAAATTGATTAGGTGGGTCAAATTTTGTAATAAGTGTTCTCCAATGTAAAGGAATGCCAAAAAGCTTGATGGTATAGTCAATCAATGTTCCTTCTTTCATAGATATTGGAGTTG
>CACMQQ010000011.1 GCA_902615915.1 uncultured Fidelibacterota bacterium | reverse complement strand
CAATGGTCTTTTAAACACAGAGGATATACCCGTTGGCGGACTGATTGGGGATGGCATATTGGATGATGAAGAAGATATTGGCATAGATGGTTGTAGCGATTCTTTTGAAAATGGATGGGGTGGATGTTTAAGTAAAGAAGGATTAAGTTATGTAGAATACAAAGAATTAGGCGAGGTTGAACTTATCAATACTAGCAATGATGTTGACGAAGACGATCCTAATGGAGATAATTGGGAATATAATGAGGGTAGCTCTGATTATTCCAAGATCAATGGCACTGAGGGCAATGCTTTGGATGCTGGCAGGTATCCAGATACAGAAGACTTAGACAGAACAGGATTTTTAGATAGAACCAATGACTACTTCACTCGATCTTTTTCTTTAGCAGATACTGTTTTTTTAGCTGGACAAACTAAAAAAGATGGAGATTTCACTGGATGGAGGTTATATAGAATACCATTGAATGAATTTGTTCCAATAAGCAATTTGCAAAATAGAGAGTGGAATAATATTCATCATCTAAGATTAAGATTAAGTGATATCGCTGACCAGGCAAGTGTACAGATTGCTAAAATAGAATTGGTCGGGAACGAATGGCAAGAGCTAGGCCTTGCAAAAGGATCCTTCGAAAACTTTACCAAAGAAAGCTCAGATTCAACTTTTGCGATTTCAGTCATTAATACTGATGATAACGCTAGTTATCAACCACCTAAAGGAGTTAAGGGAGAGTATGATCAAATCAATCAAATACGATCCAAAGAACAATCTCTTGTATTGAAATTTAATCAATTACCCCCTAGAACATCTGGAGCTGCCATAAAATCAATGATAGCACTTAGCGGAGATCGCGCCCAAAGTTATTTATCTTACGATAAGATGAAAATGTATGTGCATGGCTCTGGAATAAATATTGGCAATGAGAATTCAGATGTTGAAATGTTCATGCGGTTTGGTTTTGGCGATAATTATTATGAATTGAGACAACCTGTTTACTCAGGATGGGATGAAGGCAAAAATAGAAATTCTGTTGACCTTGATTTGAAATGGTTAACAGCTTTGAAATTAAAAGATAGCACATCTGTAAGAAAGTTTAGAGAAACGGATATTTTTGCTGATTCCATTAATTTTAGAGAATACAGATTCACCGATGAGCTAGGAATAGAGACAGGAAAAAAAATAACTATCAAAGGCAACCCCGCACTAAACAGAATTCAGTTTTTTGTTGTTGGAGTAATTAATATCTCAGATCAGCCGATTGATGGAGAGGTGTGGTTAGACGAGTTACGATTGAGCGGGGTCAACAAAGAAAGAGGTATATCCATGAGAATGCAAAGTAGGCTCAATATTTCCGATATTGCAAATACCTCTTTTGCATACAGAAGACAGGATGCTGATTTTCATGTTCTGCAATCCCGCTTAGGCAGTAATAGATCAACAGAAAGCCTCAATCTCAATTCAGGTGTAAATTTAGAAAAATTTCTTCCCTCAGAATGGGGCATTAAATTACCAGTCACTACAAGTTTTGCAAATTCAATCTCTCGACCAAAATATTTTCCAGGTCAGGACATTATAGTAAATGAGAATAATACTCCAGATTCTATCTTGTCATTATCGACCAATATGAATCTATCAATTGCATTTTCTAAACCATCTAAATCCGATAACAATTTATTAAAATACACTTTAGATAAAATAAATACACGATTTTCAATAAATAGACAAATGATGTCCAATGAAATTCAGAAGGAGGTTTTAGCTGAGTCTTATCAGGGGCAAATGAGCTATGCATTGCCTTTTGGGAGAGATAATTATATTAAACCTTTCAAAAGATTGGCTTTCATTCCTTATTTAGGGGCAAAAATTAAAGATACTCAGATTTATTATTTGCCCTCTGCTTTCAATGCATCGGTTAATTTTAATGAAAGGCTTGGACAAAGAACCCCCAGGAAAGGAGATAAATCCCCGGATGATTATAATTTTGGATTGAGCCAATCTTATATTTTGGATTATAAATTAACAGATAAGATAAATACAAAATATACTCGTTCTGTGAATAGCAATATGAATGAATATAGAGGGTACATTGCTAATAATTTATTTAAAGGGGATATTGGCTTCGTATCAGATAGAAATGAAAATTTTAGCTCATCATTCTCCCCAAAATTATCAGAATGGTTGAATCCGAATTTTAACTTTTCTTCAAATTACAGATGGAGTAAATCGCAGGATAAAAATATTGAAGGTTCAAATATTGGCAATCAGGTTCGTTTTACAACAGGGACTAGTTTTAATTTATCAAGAATGATTGAATCCTATTATACTCCTAATCAGGTCCCGCCAAAAAGAGCTCCATCTGAACGAACTCGTTCAAGATCTAGATCTAGAAGGGCTCCAACGAGCGAACCCAACACGACAAATATCAATAGTCAAGAAAACACCAATGACGAAGCCAAGGATAGTTTCATTTTGAGATATGTGCATGCAATATCAAAAAGAATAAACCCTATCAATTTTTCTTATACAGAAAATTTAAATAAAACAGGAGTTGGTGTTCTAGGTGATGTTCCTTTTAGCTATAGAATTGGTTTAAAAAAATATCATGGATTAGACCACTCTGAGCAGGTTGGAACTAATACGGGTAATTTTGACCATAAGAAGGATTTTTCTATTCGATCTGGAATTAGCTTGTCTCGTTCGATTTCATTTTCCTTTAATTATGCTCAAAATCTATCAACCAATATACGTGGATCAGGATTGCAGCAAAGATCGATGACAAGGGACTACTTATCATATGGAAAATTTTTAGAAAATGGCTTCCCCTTTGTAGGATGGTCAGTGAGAATGACGGGCCTTGAAAGAAATCGTATTATAGGAAAATATATTAAGACCATGAGTATTGATCATGCGCTCAATGGAAAGGAAAATAGAGCTTGGCAGTTTGATAAGTTTAATGGCCCCGCACTTTCCTTTTTAGGTATTGAAGATTTTATATCTAAATACGGTGACAATGAAAGAACGTCAAGGGTAAATATGAACTTTTCACCACTAATAGGTGCTACCTTATCATTGAATAAAGGCGTTACAATGACAATTAGACACAATAGAACAAACTCAAGAGAAACCACCTCTAATGGAGGTCAGAAAATCTTCAATGATCAATCCTATCTTATAACAGCTAATTATTCTCATAGAGGGGGATTTGAAATACCTTTACCTTTTTTTGATAATTATAAAATAAATAATCAGGTTAACTTTACTTTTAATTTTGATATGAATAAAAATCAGACCTTACAAAAATCACTCGAAGCTAATAAATTTGCTGAAACAGCTTTCACTTCTAGTTGGAAATCCGGAATGCGATTGACATATTCATTTTCTGAATCTGTAAGCGGTAGTATGATTTGGGAATACAGAGAAAGCGATTCAATGCATACTGGAAAGAGGGTAGATAGGGATTTTGGATTTGATGTAAATTTAGCTATTAGAGGATAATGAAATATTTTTATATAATAAGTCTTTTTTTAGTATATGAGCTGTGTGGCCAAGCAAGAGTTCCAGATTTTAGTGCGAAAAATGCTTTTAACGAACTGATTAAGCAGTGCGAATTTGGACCAAGAGATCCTGGATCTGAAGGTCATAAAAAAGCATTGGAATACTATTTAACAATTTTCAATAAAACAGCTGATACCACTTTTGTGCAAGAATTTGACGATATTATGCCAAGAACTAGGAAAAAAGTCAAAATGAGCAATGTGATCGCTCAGTTTAATCCTAAAAATAGCAAGCAGATAATGATTTCTGCGCATTGGGATACACGCCCTTGGGCTGAAAATAGTTCCACCATCATGAGAAAAAATCAACCAATCATTGGTGCAAATGATGGAGCAAGTGGAGTTGCAGTAATACTAGAGCTTGCAAAGATCATGAAAAAAAATCCCCCACCTATTGGCGTAAGCCTGGTTCTTTTTGATGCAGAGGACTATGGAACAAGCGCGGATTCCTGGTCTTATGCAAAAGGATCACAATTTTTTGCGCAAAATATTCCCATTAACTACCCAATGTATGCGATCAATCTAGATATGATTGCAGATCGAGAGCCGGAATTTTACATCGAAAGATATTCTTATCAGCAAAATCCAACCTTAGTTTTAGAGCTTTGGGAGCTTGCCGAGTCTCTAAATCTGGACACTTTTAAAAAACAAGCAAAATACACTATTTTTGACGACCATGTGCCTTTATATCAGATGGCAGGCATACCTGCTATAGACATTATCGATTTTGATTTTCCAAATGAAAAAACAAACTATCATCATACGCACCAAGATATTGTTCAAAATTGCTCGCCAAAAGGCTTAGGTGAGGTTGGAACGTTAATGTTAAACCATATTTATAACATTAAATGAACGATTTAAGACCTAAGCTAATTACTCTTTACGTTATGGCTATGATTTTGTTTTCTAGTTGCGAAGATACAGAGATCTCCCAAGAACCTAACCCGCTTTCAAACTTTAATTTTGCCTTTTTGCAAGCTTCTGAAAAATTTTACTTTAGCATTAATGCATCTAGATCATTTAACAATTCTAAGCTTGATTCAGTTGTGGCTGTTTGGATGGGTACCGATTCTTCTTCTGTGCCTGATACGATAAAATTATTTGATGATGGTACTTTAGGTGATATCATACCAAATGATAATATATTTTCAAGAAGAATTGCTAATTCTTCATCAGTATTGCGCAATGTTGTTATAAACCCTATTCCCTCTAGAGATAATTTATATGCTTCTATTGTAGCAGTATACGGGAATTCTGTAAAGTCCATTCCAAAAAGATCATTTACTATTGGAAATATTCGTCCTGAAATTGTTAGTATTGCTATGCCAAGTACGATCACAAGGCCTGCCTCCAATCCAGATCCAAATAAATCAAATACTATAAAATTCTTATTAACAGCGAAAGTAACTGATGGCAATGGCGCTGATGATGTTAAAAGAGTATTTTTTAAATCTTATGATGCTACAAGAGAAGTTTGGAGAACTGATCTTAAAGGTGATCAAATTTTATTCAATCTTTATGATGATGGAACCGGTGATTCAGGTTCTGGTGACCTTCAATCAGGTGATAATACGTATTCTTTGAATGTTTTCATTATGGATACTACAGCTGTAGGTACTTACCATTGGTATTTTCAAGCCCAAGACTTTTCCAATGCTTACAGCGAAGAATTGAAAAAGGTGGTTGAAATAAAATGAAGATATTATTTTTTTGGTTGATATTTTTTCAAATTTCTTACTCACAAGTAAATTCTCCTGAGATCTTTAGGATGAGAAATCTAGTCTCACAAAATCAATTTGATGGGTTAAAAAGTAATTCTATTGGTGATATCGTTCAGCAGGAGGATACTCTATTGTGGTTGGCTACCGGCTCAGGCTTATCTTTATTAAAAGACTCAGTATCCTTTGTAAAAGATTCAATCGGAATTTTTACTTTAGATTCCTCAATAATCTCTTCAGCGCCATCCAAGAATTTTTTTGGGGCTGTTTCTGCGCTTGCTGTTGATAAAAAATCATTATTAGCAGCCTTTGCAACTTCAGATGAAGATATTTCAACAGGGAATGGAATTGTTTATACAACAAATTCAACTGGCAGCTCAATAAGTTGGAAATATTTTTATGATGAATTAATTGACAATGTCTCTGATTCCATCCCTACTTTTGCGGGTAAATATTTTAAATCTTTGCCTATTACTGCACATCAAGCCAATGTTACATATGATGCAGCGATTGGAGAAAAATATATATGGATCACAAGTTGGGCTGGCGGTTTGAGACGCTACAATATTGAAACTGCTCAAAATTTTTGGGAAAGGATCCCTCTCCCTGAAGATGGAGATATATTTTTAGATACCTGTGATTCATCAAGCTATGAAATAGATCCCAATGAAGAAAATAAATCCTTACTAAAAGATTATTACCTGAATCCTCGAGATCCTCAAGATGGTGGCAACCATAATCATAAAGCCTTTTCAGTTATCGCCTATTCGGATACCATTTGGGTTGGAACTGCAAGCGGGATTAACAGAGGAATAATTGGAGCTGGGAAAGGCTGCATAACTTGGAAGCATTATACTGCTGCAAATAATGGTCTTAGTGGCGGGTTTGTCGTAGATCTAGCATTGCAGCGCTTTAAAGGGAAAAGAATTATTTGGGCAGCAACGCTACAAGCATTAGATGGTGAAAAAAATGGAGTTAGTTTTTCAATGGATGATGGAGAGACTTGGCATTCTACTTTAATAGACGAAAGGCCCTACAACATCACAGCTTCAGATTCTATGG
This sequence comes from uncultured Fidelibacterota bacterium, assembly GCA_902615915.1. Classification (GTDB taxonomy): domain Bacteria; phylum Fidelibacterota; class Marinisomatia; order Marinisomatales; family TCS55; genus TMED144. Next base: position 33,636 of record CACMQQ010000011.1, on the reverse strand, counting down.
TTTTTGTAGGATCTAAAAATGGTCTTTGGAAAACTGTAGTTGATAGCCCAATGGATATTGAAAAAACATGGGCAAAATATATTAACATTAAGCAAGCTCTTCCCATTGGATCTACGGGTGCTTATAAAATGGATGAAATCTTGACCAATGAAGTTGTTGGTGTTAACTATGATAAGCGCCCATTTTTCTCAAGTTCTTCGACCCTATGGATAGGAACTTGGGATGGATTAGCTCGGTCTATTGGATCATCTGCAACGAGCTGGAAAATCTACAGAGCTAAGTATGATAGCAATAAATCGTACGCTTATCCTAATCCATTCTCACCTTATGAACACAACATAGTAAATGGTGAGGGTTATGTTCATTTCAATATAGATGTTAAAGTATCCTATGTTGTCGAGATGGATATTTTCAACTTTGCTATGGAGCCTGTATTTAGCAAAAAATTTGATCGAAGAAATATTTCAACAGGGTCTTTTAAATGGAATGGTAAGGACAACAATGGACGAATTGTAGATAATGGTACTTACTTCATACGTATTGAATATGATCAAAAAATTGATTGGATGAAATTAATTATCATAAAATAATGAAAGAAAAATTAATCAAAATATTTGCGATACTCCTCATTTCCACTGTTAATGCAAGCAGTTTCGGTTCTTACTCTGGAAGTTTTTTAAGAATGGGTACATCTGCAAGAGCTATCGCAATGGGCAATGGTTTTACTTCTGAATTAGATAACGGGTTTACAGCTTATCATAACCCCGCATCTTTACCATTCAGTTTAAAAAGGCAAATAGGCTTCAGTAATCATTTTTTACCTTTGGACAGACGTTTAATGGCTGCAAGTTTCTCAACACCTTTACCTCCCACTGCAAGCTTGGGCTTAGGATGGATCAGCGCTGGTGTTGATAAGATTGATGGAAGAAATTCTTCCGGAAAACATACACAGTACTTATCTACCTCTGAGAATGCTTTTGTTATTTCTTTTGCTCAACGTTTTTTCCCATGGTTGTCAATAGGTATGAATTTAAAAATATTACAACATCAACTTCCAATAAATAGCACAGACCTTGCAGGTAAAGGAATTGGAGTAGATTTTGGTATTCGAATGAATATGAAATCTGGCGTTAAGCTTGCACTTATGGTTCAAGATCTGAATTCACGTTATCAATGGAAAACCGATAAAATATACGAAAGGGGCAAGGTTTATATTGATCAATTTCCAACAATTATTAGACTTGGTACAAATTTTGACTACAAGAATTTTCACATAGTCGCAGATTTTGGTGCTTTATCTAATCAAGGTCAAATATTAGGATACTCACTTCGATTTGGGGGTGAATATAAATATTTGAATAACTATTATATAAGAGCAGGCCTTGGCAACAGAAGAATGTCTGTTGGGGTGGGGCTTGATTGGTCTTTATTAAGAGAAAAGGACGGAAGGCTAGATTATGCTTTTGTATATGAAAATCCTGCTGGGGCAGCTCACATATTTACATATGCGTTTACATTTTAAATTACTGCCTTATGTTTTTGCATCAGCCTTGACAGCATCGGGTACTCAGTTCTTATCAATCCCAACATCTGCTGAAGATCTGATAACTTTTAATTCTATTTGGAGAAGTCCATCATCTTTTAAAAAAAATCTATTAGGCGAAGAACTAAGTGTATCATATGGTAATTGGTTTGCTGATTTTAAATCGTTTGATATGAAATGGAGAGGTGAGATTGTAGATCAAAGTTCTCAATTGCATTTTCGGTATCTTGGCATTAATGATATTGAACTGAGACCAAATAAGCCAACATCTGATCCATTAGGATATTATTCATCTTATGGATTATCCTTGGGTGCCTCTACAGCTAAAAGAATAGGAGATAGTGAATTAGGATTAACGCTAAAACTAATACGAATGGAGCTTTATCAATATAGCACTACAGGATATGCTGTGGACATTGGCATAAGTAGAGATATCAACAATAATTTGAGCTTCACTTATTCGCTCTTAAATATTGGCAGATTAAAAAATTTAATAGACCTTGAGCCCTCCCTTCCATTAAGATCTATTATTTCATCCACATATGATCACAGTTTTGGTGAAATTTCGCTAGGCATTGAAAAGAATTCATTAGTAAATGATATCATTTATAGCATTGGAATTAAAAAAGATTATCAAGGGCTTGATTTTGGGTTGAACTATTATAATAATCAATCTTTTCAAAATATTACTTCTGGTTTTTCAATTGGTATTGGAATCTTTACATTCAATTATGCTTTTTTATTTGGTAATCAGCAACTGGGCACCCCTCAATTTTTGGATATCATAATTAGGATTCCATGAAGAAATCCCTAAATATTCAAAATCTTACTATAGTTACATTGATTATTATTATCATCGTATTAGGAGCAAGTAACTTTGCAGCTTTAAGGAAGCTTGATCTTTTAACAAGAGGTAGTGAAATTAAGAATCAAGAAAGGACAGAGACTGTTAAGGATATTGATCAAGATACTTTAGGAGTCATCGTTCTGGTCATTGATGATTTTGGTTATCGCAATGATAATATTTCTGATGGATTCTTAAATCTAAGCATACCCATAACATGTGCAATAATTCCTGGACACACAGCGAGTAAAAAATTTGCTGAAAAAGCTGTTTCCTATGGCAAAGAAGTAATTATTCATATGCCAATGGAATCTGAAAACTATTCTCCAGGAGAAGATGAATACAAGCTCTTAACATCAATGACAAGTGAGCTTTTAGAAAACAAACTCATTCAAGCATTTGAAAGTCTACCAGAAGCAATTGGAATGAATAATCATCAAGGATCTAAAGCTACATCAGATAGCAAAACCATGACCGTTTTAGCATCTGTTTTGAAGGACAGGGGAAAATACTTTATAGACAGCAGAACATCATCATTGACCATCGGTGAAAAAACAATGATATCTTTTGGGGTGCCAACTGCAAGAAGGAATATTTTTTTAGACAATAATAATGATCTAGATAGGATTGAAGAACAAATGAACAAGCTGGCAAACTCAGCTAAAAAAAATGGAGTCGCAGTGGGACTTGGACATGCGAGAAAAAATACGCTTTCAGTAATAGAGAAGGTAGTACCTGATCTATTAGATAAAGGATTTGTTTTTCAATTTGCTTCCCAGGTAGTGAAGTAGATGCCTAAAATAAAAGTACGAGTTGTTGATTGTTATATTTTTAGCCAAAAAGGAAAAGATATTCATTATCTTTTACTTAAAAGAAATAAAAATAGGATATATGAACATTTATGGCAAGGTGTAGCTGGGAAAATTGAAAAAGATGAAACAGCATGGCAGGCTGCTATTAGAGAATTGAAAGAGGAGACCAGTTTGAAGCCATTCAGAATGTTTGTTGTAGACCACATAAGTACTTTTTATGAAAGCCATCATGATCGCGTGAATTTAGTTCCTGTTTTTGGAATTGAAGTGAAAGATAGAAAAGTTATTCTTTCTGAAGAACATATAGATTACGAATGGTTGAGCTTTAGGGATGCATATGAAAGATTGCCATGGAACGGACAAAAAAAAGGTTTAAGTATTGTAAATGATATGATAACTTTAACAGATGATGAGCGATTAAGATGGTCTGAAATTCAACTAACTAAGGATAACAAATGATAAAAGAAGGACAAAAAGCTCCTAACTTCAATTTACCAAATCAGAATGGCGAAGACACCTGTTTGTCTGATTTTTTAGGTAAAAAAGTTGTGTTATGGTTTTTTCCCAAAGCTAGCACTCCTGGATGAACAACTGAAGGACAAGGGTTCCGTGATGAACTCGAGCATTTTAATAATAAGGATATATCAATAATTGGTATGAGTGCTGACTCTGTTCAAAAGCAAAAGAATTTTTGTGATAAACAAAATTTTAGCTATCCAATACTTGCAGATGAAACAAAAGAGACCTTAAAAGCCTACGGTGCATGGGGTGTAAAAAAAATGTATGGCAGAGAATACGAGGGAATAATTAGATGTTCCTTTTTAATAAATGAAGAGGGTATAGTTGAAAAAGTCTACGATAAGGTGAAGACAAAGAGCCACGCTAAGGACATTTTATCTGATATTGGATAAATTAGTTCGTATTTTTATCAAGAAACAGACCTTGGTTCATACCTGCGAAGAATTTTGAAAAGAATTCAATTTCGTGAATTCCACCTGTTGCTAAAATCTTTCCATCTTGTTCAGATTCTCCACTCGCACTAACACGAACTCTAGTTTGATTATTATCGAGCTCTGTTAGATTGATCATTATCTTGTATCTGTAAATAATGGGACCATCTGGTTCATCATCGCGATTATTAATTGTCGTCGGTCCAGACCAAATACTGCTATCACCATCATTTGAACTGCCTCCATCAAAAATAGAATCAAGAAATGATATAAGAACAACGATCGCAACAAAACCACCAGCGACTAGACAAGCTTGTTCGCCTGCAGACATTTGTTCAGAATTATTATTTTCGTTTGCTAAATTTGCTTTTCTTCGTTCTGAGGTCCTGCTGGCAGATATTAAGCCTATATCTGAATTCAAAACGTCAATGGTGTAATCCATATCTTGAAGCGAGTTAATAGAAGCTTTTAAAATAGTTACAAGATCTCCCTCAAAGCTTCGCGTCTCCATTGCTCTAGCAACAGATGTTGGCGGTTTAACTGATCGCGGCGGGGTCGTACAACTTGAGATAAAAGTAATCAAGTAAATCGTTACAAGATTATGTACCCATTTCGTTTTTATGAAATACGAAGGCATAGAGATTTTAATTTTTAAAATTCTAGACTTTGATAGGAAAAGTCTAGTACGCTTTTATCGTTATCAAAAGTAATTATCACTGTCAGTGATTTTGAAGCAACGCTAGAGGAGCTCCTTGAGCCAGAACCACCTAGAAGAAAAGCCCCTATGCTTCCAAATAGGCCTAAGCTTCTACTCCTAGACTCAGATTCTCGAGAAATCCTATCATAGGTCCAGGTCTCAAGCCCATCTTTGTCTTTTGATACAATATTAGGGGCACCTAAAGATTGCATGATCTCAGTTTGATTTGCACCTTTTTTTACAACTTGCTGAACAGTGCCAAAGGTTAGCTTTGTATTGTTTTGCGTAGGAGGATTTGAGCAGCTAATTAAGGTTATAACAGATATTGAAAAAATTAATTTTTTAAACATTTAAAAACCTTTTATTTTTTAAACCTTTATTTGTTTGTATAGTTCCTCGAAAATTAAACATAAAATAAATTGATTATAATTTTATAATTTAAAAACAATACAAAATGCAATTATTTCTCTTAGTCAAATAGTATGAAACGATCATTATATAAATTATCAATTATACTCGCGATCTTACAAATGACATTTGTGAAAATGAATAACCCACCTCACCTTGAATTAGATGTGTCCATCGCAAAGTTTAAGGTCATTAAGAATGGCAATTCTAATAGAAAATTTATATGGTTACATGGTGATGAAAAAACAGCCAAAATGGCTTTAGAGTATCATATAAAAAGATATCCGGGTACGGCATATCTAATTGAAAATGATTCTAGGGAAATAAATATCAAAAATGGTATTATCGATCCAAATAGAATCTTTTCAAAGGCAGGTGCAAAAAAAAATCTAAATAAATACAATCCATATTGGTCCAGGAATAAGAAAAAAACAGTTTTAGATAGTATCTCTTCAGCAAGAACTATTCTTTTCAAAGAGCTTTTTTCTGATCAAGAATCAATAGTTATATCACTTCACAACAACTATAAAGGATATAATATTAGATCAGAAATTAACAACAGCGATGAGATCTCTATCAAAAAGAATCAAAATCCTCGAGATTTTTTCTTATGTACTAATGAAAATGATTATAATATTTTAGCTAAATCTCCATTTAATGCTGTTTTGCAAAAAAGTACCCCATCAACAGATGATGGTTCTTTGTCGTGGGCAGCGCTCGGTAAAAAAACTCGCTATATTAATATTGAAACCAGATTGGGTTGGCTAAGTGTGCAAAAAAAGATGTTAAAATATTTAGAGGAGAACATTCCTTAGATTTTAGCAATATATAAAGCATTATTTTTATATGCTCTATTACTTTGCTCTTGATCAAGATATCCCATCATCACAGAGTGGCCTTTGATAAATAAAGGTCTTTGGTTTTCGCTAATTTCAGTCAAATGTATAGGTTTCTTGTTTATTGCTAAAAAAGCTGTGTTTTCATTGCATGTGTAGATGGTAGGAGGATTTGTCTCCTCTATAGTATTCCATTTTTCTTTAATCAAAAAATCACTATTCTTGTTTCCAATGGTTATGGTTGGATTTTGACTGTCTATTGTGGAGCCACTATATAATGGTAGAATGACCTGCAGTATTAACCATGGCATTGAATTAGCTTTCAAATTCACACAGTAGGATTGATCAGAAAACAGATCAATTTCTTGAAGAATGCCATTTGTATTAACTAAAAGGTTGTAATTGCTATACTGATAACCTATGTCGTTCTTAATTAAAACTGCAGCTTCATCTTCCAACAAAGGCTTATATCTAGGTTCGTAATGTGTTGGAAATTCTTCACTTTCATTGATGATTTTATCATTTTCAAGAACGATTTTAGAATTTGTTTTTTTAAAAGCCTTTTCAGTATCATTATCATTGTCAATTAATACAGAAGCGCCAAGTGTCCATATTCCAAAAGGAATGATTACATTTAAAGGGAAAGCCATTGGCTTTACAAGCACCCTATCTTTTGGTTGAATCCCTTTTGATTGAAGCCAGTTTGCAATTTGTTGAGCTTTATCATAGATTATATTTGAAGTTAAATTATGATCTTTGTAGACAACTCTTTCTCCATACTTAATATTTTGACCATCAATCAATGATCGAAGGTTTGGATAAGGAATCATATGCTCAATAGGTTCTACATTGCCTACGGTTTGAGCCTTGTATATCCTTGATTTTAAATCAAGAGGCATCTTCTATTTCGTTGGCTTAATTTGGCGTTTTACTTCAAATGAATCAAAAACCCTTGAATAATTATTCCCCGATAGTCTTCCAACTGGATTAAGTGAAGATAGATCAATCTTTCCGTCCTTAAACACATCATCATTTATGTGGAATAAAACTATTTCTCCAATTACTACAAAACCACCACCAGGTTTGGAGGGGCCAATTTCAATGATGGTATTCAATTTACACTCAAACACTACTTTTGATTCTTCAACCCTTGGAGCTAAAATTTTATCGCATTGAATAGGCGTAAAATCTGATATTTTAAATTCATCAACTTCGTCCGAATAATCTGTTGAGCATGCTACCATAGGTTCAACAATTTCTTCCGAAACAATATTTATTGCAAACTCATTCGTTTCTCTAATGTTATTAAGAGTGTCTTTTGTTTTTCCATCGTAACCTCTCCTTGCTGGAGCAAACATAATTGTTGGAGGATTAGAGCATACCCCATTGAAATAAGAAAAAGGAGCAACATTGTTAATGTTTCCTTTAGATATTGTAGATACAAGCGCAATGGGCCTTGGTACAATAGATCCGATCATTAATTTGTGATTTTCGGAAAAGGATTGATTTGCTGGGTCTATTATCATTTCTCTATCCACGAATATGGATAATTTTTGTCATCAATTTCTTTAGTATGTTTTGTTGATTTCAATGGCTTAAAAGTATCAATCATTACAGCTATCTCATCAGTTTTTTTCGCACCAAGTGATTGTTCAATTTTCCCTGGTTGAGGTCCATGAGGTGGTCCAGATGGATGAAATGTGATTGAACCTGTTTCTACTCCTTTTCTACTCATGAAATTTCCATCTACATAATACAGTATTTCATCAGAATCAACATTACTATGAGCATAGGGAGCTGGAACGGCTAAAGGATGATAATCAAAAAGCCTTGGGACAAAATTACAAATAACGACTCCATTAGCTTGGAATACTTGATGAACAGGTGGTGGTTGATGGATCATGCCCGTTATTGGCATAAAATCTCTTAAGCTAAAGATCCAAGGAAAATAATATCCATCCCAACCAACGACATCGAAGGGATGGTCTTTGTATTGGTAGGTTTGAAGACCATTGTCAATTCTAACTTTTATATTTATTGGTCCATTAAGATTCTTATTTTTTAGATTAGGCGTTATAATATCCCTTTCGCTATATGGAGAGTGTTCTAAAAGCTGACCTAGCCTATTTCTGTACTTTGATGGGGTTTCTATAGGGTTTTTTGTTTCTACTGTTAAAAACTCAATATCACTATCAAGAACCATTTTCCAAATAACCCCTTTGGGAATAACAACATAGTCATATTTTTTTACCTCCATTTCACCGAAAGATGAAATTATGGATCCTTTTCCTTTGTGAATGAAAATACATTCATCATAGCGCGCATTTCTATAAAGGTAATCCATTTGTTCTTGCGCAAAACCCTTTGAGATAATTACATCCTCATTAAAAAATAATGGTGACCTAGAAGAGATAATGTCTCCTTTTAAATTTAATTTTCTAGTTAAGATATGTCTGTGTCTATGATTATCATTTAGCTCTTCAATCTCAATAGGCTCTTGTTTTCCTATCATTTCTACTTTTGTTGGAGGATTCAAATGATAAAGATTTGAATATATGTAGCTAAACCCTTCTCTACTAACAAGCTCTTCCCAATAAAGATTGTTATCTTTATCCCTAAACTGAATGTGTCTTTTGTTTGGAAGTTGTCCTTGTTTTTGATAAAAGGGCATATTATATAATTTTATTTTCTAAACTTCCCAATCGTTCAACTGTTAATGTCACCTTATCTCCCTTTTCAATCCAACCATCCGTATTTTCTGGCCTTAATTCAAGGATGCAACCCGTCCCAACTGTGCCAGATCCAATGTAATCGCCTGGTAATAGATTTGTATTTAAGCTAGCTCTTTCTATCATGTCTCCAAATGAGTGGTATAAATCATTGGTATTACCGTCTGAAATTAATTTATCATTTACATGACACGTCATCCTAAGATTTAGGTTTCCTTGATCGTCCCAAGCATCAGATAGTTCATCTTTAGTGACCATGTATGGACCAAAACTCGAAGCAAAATCTTTTCCTTTTGCAGGACCAAGACTCATGGGCATTTCTTCGCGTTGAAGATCTCGAGCAGACCAATCATTTAAAATCGTATATCCAGCAATGTATTGTTCAGCGTCACTTGAATCAATATTGATCCCACCATTGCCAACAATGATTGCAAATTCTAATTCAAAATCAAGTTCATCTGTTTGTTTGGGATAAGGGATCTCTTGTTTGTGTCCATAGCAACAGTTTGGATTTGAAAAATAGAAAATAGGAATTTTGTACCAATCGGGGTTCATTTCAAGACCTCTTAATTTTCTTGCAGCCATTACATGCTGTTCAAAAGCATAAAAATCACGAAACGACGGAGGGTTGGGTACAGGTGGTAAAAAAATTATCTCTGAATCTGAAAATGAAAATTTTTCTATATCAGAGTCTTTTATCAATTCATTCATTTCAATTAGAAGGGAAAGATTAACATCCCAATCTATTAGACTATCAGTTAACGTTGATGGAATACGATTAAATGAGGAGTTATTTTTGTTATCCTTCATCCATTCAGCGCATTTATTAATATCAATTATCTTGTCTTCAAAAACAAAACCAAATCTATCTTTGCTACTATTATTTAATGTAAATGTTAAAAATTTCATTTTTACAAGTTACCCCTTTTGAGCTGATCTCTTTCTATGGACTCAAACAATGCTTTGAAATTTCCTTTGCCAAAACTTTGTGAGCCTTTTCTCTGAATGATTTCATAAAAGAGGGTTGGTCTATCTTGAATGGGGCGAGTAAAAATTTGCAGCATATAACCATTATCGTCCGAATCCAATAAAATCCCGAGTTCAGATAATGAGTTAATATCTTCATCTACGCCTTTTATTCTTTTTTTAAGATCATCATAATAAGATCTAGGTGTTGGTAAAAATTCTACTCCGTTTGCTTTTAGTTTTTTTACTGTTTCTATTATGTTTCTCGTAGACATAGCAATGTGTTGAATACCAGGACCGTTATAAAATTCAATAAATTCTTGAATTTGAGACTTTTTTAAACCTTTGGCTGGTTCATTAATAGGCATTTTTATTTTTTCATTATCATTTGCCATAACTATTGATTTTAATGCGCTGTATTTTGTTGACACGTCTTTGTCATCTACTGACCAAAATCGGTGCCACCCAAAGACCTTTTCATAAAAATTGCAAACGCTATTCATTTCACCTTCAGGTTGGTTACCGACAACATGGTCTATGTGTACAATACCTGTTGGATCAGCAATTTTATTGAACCTTGCAACTTCGTACCCTGGTAGAAAGGGACCTTTGTAATTTGTTCGCTCAACAAAAGTATGGGTTGTATCCCCATAAGTTTTAATTGTTGAAAGCACCGCCTCTCCCTTTTCATCTTCTATAACATGTGGCTCTTTGACGCTTATTGCACCTTTTGAGGTTGTTTCTTTCCAAGCATTCTCAGCATTATCAACGGTAAATGATATGTCTTTCACGCCATCACCGTGTTTGTCTATATGCTTACCAATATCAGTGCCAGACCGCAAGGGAGAACTCAAAACAAATCTGACTTGATTTTGCTTCATTACATAGCTCACTTTGTCGCGAGAGCCTGTTTCTAAGCCCTTATAAGCTATAGGTTGAAATCCAAGAGCATTCTGATAGAAATGGCTTGCTTGCTTTGCATTGCTGACATAAAGTTCGCAATGGTCAAATTTTTCAATATTATAATTTTTCATTTAATTAAACTTCTTTAATTACACTCTCTAAATTGTCAATTAAAGCTTTATTCTCGCGATTGTTACCTATAGAAAATCTAACATATTTTGGCCATCCAAATGGGGCTAAATGTCGTACAATAATACCCTTTTTTAAAAGTAAGTCATTTATTCTTTTAGCTATTTTTGTGGTAGGCCAAATAGAAGTAATAAAATTTGTTGCTGATGGAATATTTTTAATTTCCATTTTGTCTAGTTTATCTTTAAGCGTTTTTAGTTCGATTTTATTTTTCTTTACCGATTCTTTTAAAAAGGCATCATCATCTAAAGCTGCAATGGCAGCATTGATACCTAAAAGTGAAGGTGTAAATGGCTCTTTAACCTTCATAATATTACCGATAAGGTTCGAATGGGCGAAGCCGTAGCCAACCCTTAATCCTGCAAGTCCATAAATTTTTGAAAATGTTCTTAAGGTAATAATATTGTCATATCGGTAATTCATTGAATCAGGATAATTTTCTGAATCTTTAGAGTATTCGAAATATGCTTCATCAAGAATAATCAGCACTCTTTTTGGAATTTGTGAATAGAATTTTTCAAATTCTAGTTGATTGACAAATGTTCCCATTGGATTGTCTGGGTTTGCAATATATATAATCTTAGTATTCTTGTTAACGAATTCTAGCATATGCTTTAAATCATATCTATGATTTTTCATCGGAACCCAATGGATTTTTTTACCGGACGCATTAGCGAGCACTTTGAAACCGATAAAAGAATTTTTGGCTGTAATAATTTCATCCCCTTTATTTAAAAATGTTCTCATAATTGTAGACATTATCCCTTCACTTCCAGAGCCTAAGACAATATTATCAATATTTAGATTAAATTTTTGTGCTAGTTTATTTCTTAACTCAAACCCTGATGGATCAGGGTATCTATGAATGGATTCAAGAGAATTCCTTATTGCGTTTAAAGCTTTTTTTGAAGGACCATTTGGGTTTTCGTTAGATGCTAGTTTATAGATGTTTTTTAAACCAAGTTCATTTTTAACACTATCAATTGACTTTCCAGGAACATAGTTTTTTAAATTTTTGATATATGGAGGCACTAAAGTCATAGACAAAAATAGGTGTAAAAAATAAATAAATAAAAATTAATATTTAAATAAAAACTAAATTTGAATCATATTTTCTTTTTGAAAAAATGGGATTTATTTTTGCATTTACATAAAAACAATATAAACATATTATTTTTTATAATTTTTTTTTCATGTGCAGCAATTTCACCACCAAGTGGCGGTCCAGAAGATGAAATCCCGCCAGAACTAATTTCAAGTTTTCCAGAATCCGGGGCTTTGCTATTCAAAGGGAATAAGATCGAATTAAAGTTCTCCGAATATATCGATGAGAGTTCTATTTCAAATGCATTCAGTATCTATCCAAAACTTGACGACGAAATGAAAGTAATTTATGACAATAAGGAAATATTAATAGAATTGCCTGCAAATTTGCTAGAAGATCAAACCTATGTGATATCTATCAGCTCAAAATTAAAAGATGAAAGAGGAGTTTTTTTAGATAAAACAAAACAAATAGCTTTTAGTACCGGAGCAATAATAGACAATGGCAAAATAGAAGGAAAAGTATATGGAGAAGGTTACCACAGTGTACATCTATGGAAAGTAAAAGAAGAATTAAACGATTCTATCTTTTTTACGAAGCCATTGTATGTTTCAGATGCTGATCAAAATGGAAATTTTATTTTTAATTATCTCTCAAAAGGAAAATATGCAATTTTGGGACTAGAGAGAAGCGCTTCAGGAGCTATTCTAAACACTTCTAGAATGGCTCACGGGCTAAGTCCACAATTAGAATACGTTTTAACTGATGATAAATTAATCATCAGTGATATTTATATTAAAACTTCAAGGAAAGAACCAGTTTTTAATATTGATTATATTGATTGGAAGGCTAATAGGTGGGGCAGTATTTTTTTTAATCTAGGGCTTGACAAAATAAGCTTTGAAGAGATTTTTATAATTGATGAAAAAGAAGAAAAAAAGTACGTTAATTATTATCAAAGTAATGTCAAGAAAAATGAGTTTTTAATTATCTCTAATGAGAAACTTGTTCCAGGCAAGAATGAATTAATTATTAAAAACATAGATTCTAATGGAAAAATGTTAACTAATGAAATAAAAATAAGCTTTATTGTTCGAGATGATCAAGATAAAGAACCTCTTTCAATTCTAGACCCATATTCTAAAATAACAATAAATCCGGATGGTGTTAGTGGACCAGCGATACCTTTTCTTTTTTCAAAACCATTGCTATCATTAGGCGATTCAGCATTTTTCTTAATTAATGAAAATGACACTTCTTTAATTTACCCAGACTTAATAACCCCTCGGCAAATAAATATATTTCCAGCAAATGGATGGAAGGAAAAAAATAGCTATCTAGTTAAAATTTTATCAAATCAGATCGAGACAATTGACGGAAAATCATTTCTTGATTCATTGATTTTTATTGAAATAGATTCAGGGAAAAAATTGGGATATGGCTCTCTTGTTGGCAAATTAGATGATTCAATATCAAGAAAAATTAATCCAATTATCGGACTTAAGAGAATGGAAATTGATTCAATAATGTATTTTGAGAAATTAAAGAGCAATTCACGGTTTGAAATTGAGAACATACTGGAGGGGAAATATAAAATTTTGGTTATTTCAGATTCTGATAACAATAATGATTTTACTGGTGGATCTTTTTTTCCTTTAAAAGCTAGTGAATGGTTTTATGAATATCCTGATACGTTTCAAATTAGGGCGAACTGGGAAATAGATGTTGGCCAAATTGAGAAAGAATAGATAATGTTTGGCGTGATTATGGCAGGCGGTAGAGGAACTAGATTTTGGCCTTCTAGCAGGAAGAACAATCCAAAACAATTGCTTGATATTATCGGTCCAGATAGCATGCTTCAGATGACAATTGATCGCTTAAAAAAGATAAATAGTCTAGAAGATATATTTATTGTCACAAGTAAAGAATTAGCGCCCAAAATTCGTAAAAGAGTAAAGGGTGTCAATAGAAAAAATATTATAGTTGAACCCAAAGGAAAAAATACTGCACCAGCTATTGCATTGGCTGCTCTACATATTAAGAAAATTCGCAAAGATGCAGTTATGGCAATTTTTCCCTCAGACCATTTAATTATCGGAGCAAAACAATTTCTTAAAACACTAAGATCTTCATTCAGAGTTGCAAATAAAAAAGATGCACTTGTAACAATCGGCATAAAACCAACACACCCTTCGACGGGATATGGATACATACAGTATAATAAAAAAGAGCCTTTATTGAAATTAAATGTGTTTAAAGTAAAAGCTTTTGCTGAAAAACCTCACCTTACCTTAGCTAAAAGATTTTTAAAAAGTGGAGATTTTCTATGGAATAGTGGGATGTTTGTTTGGAAAGCAGATATTTTTATGGAAGAAATGAAGAAGCATATGCCTGATCTAAATGAAATAATGCAAAAAATAGATTTAAGAATTCAACAAAGAAAGCGCTTTAATGATTTATGGGACTCAATTGAACCTGTATCGATAGATTATGGATTATTAGAAAAATCGGACTCAATATATGCAGTAGAAGCAGATTTTAAATGGAATGATCTTGGATCATGGTCATCCATTTACAATGTATCTACAAAAACAAAAGATAAAAATGTCGTTCGAGGTACAGGGGTTGTTTTAGACGGAACAAATAATTTAATTGAGTCAAAAAAGCAATTTACAGCATTGGTAGGAGTAAGCGATATGGCAGTAATCGCTACATCCGATGCTATTCTGGTTGTTCCAAAAGATAAAGCAGAACAGGTAAAAGATGTAGTTGATTATCTTGAGAAGAACAACAAAGATGAGTTACTTTAATGTCAAAAACTAAATCAAAGAAAATATTAGAACTTTTTTATGAGCTTGGTGAAAAAATGGATGTTAAAATTGTCAATGCAAAAGGAGATTTTCAAGGTGGATATTGCCAAGTTAATGATAAAAGACACATTGTGATAAATAAAATAAAACCTTTGGATGAGCAATTGAATATCTTAGCAGATGGATTCATGCAATTAAATATTAATGAGGTTTTTTTATCTCCAATTTTGAGAGATTTTATTGATAACAGAGAGAGACAATTGTTTAAGTGATTCTAAACAGAGATAATAAACTTTGGGCTCCATGGAGGATGGAGCATATTAAACGCGATTTATCAAATGATAAAAATAAGTGCGTATTGTGCGTCGATGTGAATAGCTCCAATGATAGAAAAAATTTAATCCTTTTTAGAGGTAAGTTTTCATTTTTAATAATGAATTTATACCCTTATAATAATGGTCATTTAATGGTTTGTCCTTATAAACATATAGCTTCATTAAGTAAGCTAAATGAAGAAACTTTATCTGAAATAATGAAATTAATATCTAAATCCTCAGAAATTTTGAAAAAAACCTTAAATGCTGAAGGGTTTAATATTGGAGCAAATATTGGTTCAGTTGGTGGAGCTGGAATAGATGATCATTTGCATTTTCATCTTGTTCCTCGCTGGAAAGGCGATACGAACTTTATGCCTGTTGTAGGAAATACCAAGGTCATAATGAGCGGGTTGCATGATACGTATGATGAATTATTTTTTCACTTTCAAAAGGGTTTGGCAAAATGACCTTTCAAGAAACATGGTTGCCATTTATTTATTTGTATGGAGCTGGAGGGTTAGCTTTTTTCTTAGGTCTTATTCTGATCATTAAGACAAAAGCTTTAAGGCTCGATTATTTTAAACATAAAAAATGGTTAGGCGTTCTTCTGTATGGACTGTTTTTCTATATGTTTATCCATTCTATGTTTATTTTTTTAGCGATAAGTAGTTAATATGGAGCAAATGTTAGGAACAGGGCTTGATAGGGCGGTAATTTTATTTTATTTTGCTATTGTAATGGGTTTTGGTGCTTACTTTGGTAAATATAGCAAGACAACAACGGATTACTTTTTTGGAGGAAGAAGATTTTCATGGTGGCTCATTACTATTTCTATTGTCGCTACAGGTATTGGATCACATAGTTTCGTAAAATACACAACCAAAGCCTACCAGTATGGTTTTTCATCAACGATGACATACATGAATGACTGGTTTTTTATGCCTTTATTTATGTTTGGATGGTTACCTATAATATATTATTCCAAGGTTAGGTCCATACCTGAATATTTTGAAAGAAGATTCAACCCAACCGCTAGATATTTAGCTACTTTTATGATATTGCTTTACATGATTGGTTATATTGCCATTCAATTTTTAACACTAGCTACTGCTTTATATAAAATATATGGGATTCCGTTAATGTTAACTGTTTTATTAATAGCTTTTGCGACGACTATTTATATGCATTACGGAGGGCAAACTTCCGTTATTTTTACGGACCTTATTCAAGGGTTTGTGTTGATTTTTGCGGGAGTGCTTTTGTTTTTCTTAGGGATTCAGTTCTTAGGAATGAATACAGATATGTCAGGTTTTAAAGCATTTTGGACCTTTTTGTCTCCAGAAAACAAGTTACCTCTTGCAAATTTTAACTCGCCTCCCGACTTCAACTTTGTTGGCATATTTTGGCAGGATGGAATAGCAGGATCAATAGGTTTTTTATTTTTGAATCAAGGTCTAATAATGAGATTCATGGCCGCAAAAAGTGTCGACGAGGGTAGAAAAGCAGCTGCCTTTAATGTTCTCATTATTCTACCAATATCTGCAATAGTTGTATCCAATGCTGGATGGATTGGAAGAGCGATTGCCAATGGGGTGCCAGGAGTAATACCTGAAAATGTTGTTGCAAACGATGTATTTGTAATTGTCACAAATATTATATCTTCACCAGGAGTTTTCGGTTTCATTATTGCTGCTTTATGTGCAGCTTTAATGTCAACAGCAGATACTTTGGTTAATGCATCTTCAGCAATTATCGTGAACGACATTTATCGTCCATTAACAAAAAAATCCAAGTCAGAGGAAGAGCAATTGCATTTTGCAAGAATGGCTTCGATTATAGTTAAAATCATTGCAGTCATTTTAGTTCCTTTCTTTAATTCCTTTGATTCAATATATGAGGCACATGGCTGGTTTCATTCTACTTTTACGCCTCCATTGGTAGTTGCAGTATTTATGGGAATTTTTTGGAAACGGTTTACTTCTGCAGCTGTCATCGCAACGTTTATTTTTGGTGCCTTTCTTATGATTTTAGGACAATTTAACCCCGAACTAATTTCACCCTTTTCACATGGTATAGAGCTAAGGCCTGGCAGAGGTTATTCTTATATTGGCGCATTATATAATCTAGTTGTATGTGCCGGTGTTGGTATCTTAGTGACCTTATTTTCAAAACCTGATAAAGATAACAAATTAGATGGCTTAACGGTTTTTGATGTGCATAAACTTAAATTTTTATACAAGGGTTCAGAGCCAAATGAAGCCAAAGGAACAGATATTATTGTTGATTGGAAGGAGGATAAAAAATTAAAGGATGGGGTTAGATTTTCGCAAAATGACATGAAGAAAATGAAAGCATCTCAAGGTGACTTGGTTTATTTACAGGATGCAAGACTTTGGCTTGGCGGGTTAAAATCGATTCACTCCGTTTTTGAAAAACCTCACAATGAGGATGGAGTCGTTTACATTGGTTCAAAGCAGATTGATCACGGTCAATTCATAAAAAAGAACTCATTAAAAGCTGAGAAAGAAATGTAATTATGTTAGATTTGAAACGTTAATTATTATAAATTTGAAATGTTATTTAATTAAATAAAAAAACATTACCGATCCGGAGTAGCTCAGTTGGTAGAGCGAGTGGCTGTTAACCACCAGGTCGGGGGTTCGAGTCCCTCCTCCGGAGCAAAAAAGGTTCAGCTGAAGCTGAACCTTTTTTAATTTATGAAAGCATAAATTGAAATATTTTTTCTACAAGATCATTCCATTATCATTAGCTCAACTCATCTTTCTATTTGCTCAAGATAGGCCTTCCATAGATTGGAAAGTGATCGTTACTGAAAATTATAAAATTATTTTCCCTGAGGAGATTGCAGAAGAAGGACAGCGCGTTGCCAATTTAATGGAGAAAAATCATCTTCGTCTTCAAGTATCCTCTGATGATTACCATTTAAAGACACCAATTGTATTAAGAAATAGATTATCTATTCCAAATGCGTTTGTTTCTTTGTCTCCAAGAAAGTCAGAGTGGTATCATACACCAATAATGATAAAAGGAATGGGATCAACAGAATGGTATAACGATCTTTCAATTCATGAAGGAAGACATATTTCTCAATTTAATTTTGTAAACCAAGGTACCGGCAGCCTTATTTATAAATTGTTCGGTGAGTCCACCTTCTCCATGTTTAACAATTTGTTAATTCCATCTTGGTATTGGGAAGGAGACGCAGTAGATGTTGAAACTGCATTTTCAAACTCAGGAAGAGGAAGAGTGCCATATTTTGACATCTTGACTCGTTCTTTGATTTTATCAGGCTCAAAGCCTTCTTACAGGCAGGTTTTATTTGGTTCTTACAAAAACAAATATCCGGATCATTATGAGATGGGCTACATGCTAACCAGACACATTAAGTCACAATATAATGTCAATTCAATCAATGAGATTTTAACTAAAACTTTAAAGTGGCCTTTTTTATTAAATCCTCTAGCCCCTTTTTCAAGATCGGTCTATAAATCGTTGAATTCAAAGATCTCTGACATCTATAGCGATGCATTGTATGATAAAAGAGCGCTTTGGGAAAAATTAGTTATAGAGATTGAGGAAGATTCGGTAACTAATATTAGTCCCAATCAAGAGAATTGGACTGATTATAAATTTCCATCTCCATCTATAAATGGAAGCTTGATAGCTTTAAAGTCTGGTGTTGCGACCCTTCCCACGATTGTAAGAGTAAAAGATGGAATTGAGGAAAAAATTCATGAACTTTCTTCATCCATTGAAATATTTGGTTTTCATTCCAATGGAAGTCAAGTTGTTTGGTCTTATTACTCACCAGACAAAAGATGGTCTAAGGAAAGTTGGGCAAATATCCAAATTTTAGATCTTAGTACAAATCAAATTAAAGATATATCTACAAAAAAAATGTATTATCACCCATCTTTGTCAAAAAACGGAAACTATATAGTTGCATCTTCTTTTTCGAAAGAAAGAAATTCTTTTTTAACTATAATTGACGCAAAAACAGGGAAAGTCAATGATAGATCACTACCACCTGATAATGGAATAATTATGGAGCCTTCTTGGTCTGATGATGCAAAAGAGATAGTTTTCATTTTGCAGAATGATCAAGGTCGCTCAATGTATATATATAATAGACTCAAAAGAACTTTTCTTAAAATAAAAGATTCAACTTGGGAAGATATTTTTCGACCCGTCTTTTATAATAATTATGTTCTCTTCGAATCGCCTTATAAAGGCATTGATAATATTTTAGCAATCAACCTTGAAGATAGCCAGGAATATCTTTTAACCAATAGAAAGCTAGGAGCCTATTATCCAGCTTTGAAAGATAGTACAACACTACTCTTTAGTAACTATACTTCAAGTGGTGAGCAAATTGTTTCAAAGAAAATTAATACTGATAAATGGAAGCCTATTTCAAAAGTCCGCTTTGACCCTGTAAGATTTTATCAGCCACCCTATAACGAATTAAATTTAAATGACAATTATGAAGAGCAACCTGATAAGAAATACAACGTAGAAAATTATAGCCACTTTTCAAATTTTTTAAATATGCATAGTCGATATATTTTTAACGATATGTTTGATCCAAGCCTAGGTATTCAATCCGATAATATTCTTGGAACTGCTTCATTAAGCGCTGATATATCCTATAATCAGGAAGAGGATGTTTACAAGAAAAGAATTGGATCAAGTTATTTAAAATATTACCCAATTGTGAATTTTGATTTGAGCTTAGGTGATAGAAGGGTTAATTATAAAGATACTTACTCGGAATATATTCCCTCTATAAACGATTCTATAAATTTTAAAGTCTCTGAGAAATGGAATGAGTTGCGTTTCGATTTTAACCTAAGGCTCCCACTTTTTGATCATTATAGAGGACCCAAAAGATCATTTAGTTATTTGCAATTTGGATCAGAATATCTTTCTCGAAGAAAGTCTCGGTACAATTTTACTTTTCCGGAAGGAGTACCAAGTGGTATACAGGTAAATAGTGAGCAATCAATTCCGGATAAGGATGGAGGAATACTTCCTGTCTATTCTGAATTTTTTTATTCAAATTTAAAAGAAAAACCATTAATGGATTTAGAAAACCAAGGTTTGCAATATTATCTCTTTAGAGGATCTTCTCCTTTTGGCGGGTTAAGCAATGGAAGTCAATCTTATTTATACATTAAGTATCTCTTAAAAAGCTTTATTGAAAGGCACCAGATATCAATAATTATGGAAGCTGAGCACAATTACAAGGATCCAATTTTTTCATCTAAAATGAACTATCCTATCGGATATCAATGGAAATATTACAAAAAAGGATATAGGTCACAATTAAAATATCATGTACCGCTGCTATACCCGGACTATTCTTTGCCATTAGATATTTCGTATATAAAAAGGGTGAGTGTATTTAGTTTTCTAGAAGCGGCAAATATAGACAATCAAAACAAATTAGCCTTTGGTGGGGGCATCACAGTAGATGTGGGTGGATTTTTTGATTTTAAATTGCCTATTCCGCTAACTTTAATATTTTTTCAAAATATTGATTCAAGCAATAACGGAATAAAATTGAGATTTAATTAGACAGATAAGCGATAAGTATCATAACTTTGACCAATCATTAAATAATTGAGATTTAAATGAAAGATAATAGAGGCGAAGATAGACGCCACATCAAAAGAAGAGAAGGTGACAGAAGAAAAGTAAATATACCTGTTGAGGTTGATCGTCGCTCGGGACATGACAGAAGAGATGAAGAGCGCCGATCAGGGAATGAAAGAAGACAAATTTAATTTTTCATTTTAGGAACAATTCTAAAGGCTAATCCAACCTGCCAAGCCCTTATACGCTGTTTTATTTCACCTTCGTTCCCTGCAAAAGAGCCGCTTAAAAACATTGACTTTTGAATATTGATAGCCATCGAGCCAAGCTTTAATCCAACCAAATAGGTTAGGCTTGGGCTAAATACTATTGATTCAGTATAGGGAGACACCTTTCCGTTCCAATAGCCTTTACCAGTAAATAAAAGACTTCCACCATACCCAATGGAAGAATCCTTGCTATCAAATCTCTTATTAATAGCAGATAAAGTGATATTTATAGTTCGAGGAGATAAAAAACCGTATTTGCTTTCTTTGATAGGATTCTCAATTTGAATGAAGCCTCCAAAGAAAACAGGGTTTAAGCTTCTTTTATAATAAAATTGACTTTCTAATATATAATTATAAGTCCCGTTACTTAAGCTAAAATGCCTATGTTCTTCCTCAGGTTCATCGTTTAAAAAAAATGGATCTGATGTAAGTACACTTTTGGACGGAATGTTCAAACCTGCAGCTCCAAAAATCCTGAAGCCTTTTTTCATTCCTGCATTTTTAAAAAGATATCTTAAAAGCAATTTTGAATCTCCAAAGATACTCGAATGAGCATTTTTAAATTTGGATAAAGTGTTCTCTGATCTATGATGAATTGAAGTTTCGCCAACTCCCCAATGCATTGAGCGAATTCCTATTGTTGTATTCAGCGAAAGATTTAATTTTTTATTTAATCCGTAAACCAATGAAGGTTTAATTATAAATGTATTCAAAGTGCCTTTATGATCATAATTTTCTTTTCCAATGGGTTCATGCCACCAATCGATGTAACTGAAGAATGATTATACATCATAAATGATTTGGTTTTTGGCAGCGCCAACCCCTTTTTCTGACTCACCAACTGGCAAGGAAGGATTACTTCAAAGAGATCACTGTCCAAACAATGATTCGATAAAAAGAAAAAAAATTATAGGATTTTTAAATGCTTTATACACAAAAAAATTCTAACTATTTAAATAAGAAAAAACAATAATATAAAAAAACCCATTTGCGATAAATAGACTAGAACAGAAAATAGAGGCGAAAAACTGATCTTCATTCTTTGATATATTAATTGAATTAAGAATGATGTCATAAACCATCCAATGTAATTTTTTATTGGAGCTATACCCCCTTCAAATTCCCAAAAGTTTAAAACGGGAGCCAATGGTTCAATCAATAGATCCAAAAGGACCATAAGAAAAGAAGCAAAAAATATTCTTGGTAAAAGTTTGTTAAACATCATGTCGGATATTCCACCACATGCAATGGATAAAAAGAACCAATTAACTCCTATCATCAATGGGACATTTAAAACTTTGAAACCCAAAACAGTACCATATGTATAGTTGCCAAATATAATTCCATAATTAACTCCTATCACTTCTACCAAGAATCCTATTGAAAATGCAAAAATAAAAAAACGAAGCATTTTAATTTTGTCTTCATAAATGAAAAATATAGAAAAAGTTGTTACTAGTAAATTTTGAGGGGTTAAGCTTAAAGTAAGATCTCTATCAATGAATAGAACCCCAATTAAGCCGCAAATCTGGAAAAAGGCTATAAGAAAAAATAAATGAATCTCTTTTCTGGGTGCATTTAAAAACATATCTTAATCTTTGCTTGAAATGATATCATCTACTATTTTTGCTGAAAGTAAGCACAAAGGTATTCCCCCGCCAGGGTGAACACTGCCGCCTACGAAATATAGATTTTTTAATTTGTTTGTAAAATTGGGGTGCCTTAAAAAAGCAGATAATTTCGAGTTACTGGAGCTGCCATACAATGCTCCTTTATACGATAATGTGTCATTGCTAATATTTTTCGGTGTGATAATTTTCTCAGTTTCTATAAGGCTATTAATATCTATTGAAAGCGTTGCGTTGATTTTGTTTATGACATTTTTTCTTAATTGTGATTTTTTGATATCCCAATTTTGATCTTCGTTCCATGGAACATTTATCATTACATACCAATTTTCTTTATCTTTTGGGGCATGATCTTTTATATCCTTTTTTGAAATATTGATATAGATTGTTGGATCATCTGAAATGTCTTTTTCTCTAAATATTTTATCAAACTCTTTTTTATAGTTGGAAGAAAATATTATGTTATGTAAATCAAGATTTGGAAATGTTCCATTAATACCCCAATAAAAAATCAATGCGGAACTCGACCTTTCATTTTTGATAACGTTTATTGGTGTATCGAGATGAGGAAGTAGCTTATTGTAGGTATGATATACGTCCATATTTGATACAACTATGTCAGAGGTTATTTCTTTTTTGGCAGACCTAACTCCAATTACTTGATTGTTTTTAGTTAAAATTTCTTCAATTGCTTCATTAAAGAAAAACTCAACACCTAAGTCATTAGCTAAATTGTATAAATGCTTTGCAATGCTATCCATACCCTCATCAGGAATATAAGTTCCAAAGCTATGCTCAAGATGTTGAATAATGCTCATAATACCAGGTGTTTTATAAGGACTTGATCCATTATAAGTTGCATATCTGTCAAACATTTGAACAACATGTTGATTTTTAAAACTTTTTTGATTTAACGAATGAAGACTTTTGTTAATATCTAGTCTCCATAATTGCATCATTGATCTTACTGTTTCAAGACTTAAATAAGTACTTAACTTATGAAGAGAGCTTTCTAAAAAAACTTTGTTGGTTAAGTTGTACTTTTTTTTACTTTTTATAAAATATTTTTCTACTGTTTTACTATCAACATCAAAAGTTGATTGAAACTCTTTTAAATATCTTTCTTTATCATCGTACGCAGTGAATACCGTTCCGTCTTTCCAGAAGTATACACAATGAATATCTTTTCTTTTATATTTAAAATATCTTTTAGGGTCTAAACCAGCGCATTTATAGAGTTCATCAATAAGATTCGGCAATGTTAATAATTGTGGTCCATAGTTAAATTTGTAACCATCTAATTCGATAGAATTTATCTTACCACCAGGGTAATTATTGTGCTCAAAAACTTTTACTTTATAACCTTTGCTAGCAAGTCTTATGCTTGTAGCAATGCCTGCAATTCCACTCCCAATAATACTAACATCTTTCATGGTAATTGTTCAATTATATCTGATTTTACTAAGAATCGAGCGAATAGGTCTTCTTTATACCAATTTTGCTCTTTTGCTTTTTTAACAATGTTTAAATGAAGATCATCCTTATATGCAAATTTTTTTATGTGATCAATGCTGTCCCAAATGCTAAAGGTTGCTTGTTCAAAAAGGGGAAGTTCTCCTATGCCTTTATAAAAGCTAACCCCCTTGGCACGGGATATTGATTTGCTTGCAGAGCTTATCGAAGTCCAGAAATTTAACGCTTTGCTTATTTTTACCCCTCCTCTAGTTAAAACAGCAATCTTATTTTTTAATAAATCATTTTTTTTAATATTCTCTGTTGGGATGAATGGTTTTTGATTATTCCATAATCCACTACAGCTAATGGTTAATAGTTTGATATATCTAATTGAATTACATTTAATTTTAAATTCTTTAAGATAATTATCATCCATAAAACTATCACAAGCTTCTTCAGATTTCCAGCTAGTAAGTAAAGCATACGTTTTAAAATCTGGCGTGACTCTGAAACCTGGTTTTTTGCCTGTCCCGAGGAGCTTATAAAATAACAAACCGTCAATATTTTTTAAGCGGCTGTGATAAAGACCCATCTGTTTAAATGCCCAAAATAGGTTTTCAGTATAACTAAAGAATATAATAGAGTTAATATTTTGCAATGATTTGAACTAAATTGATATGTTAAAATTACTTATTATGTAAAATTTTTAACACAATTGTTTATTAATGGAAACAATTTAAATTTTTCGAGGTAGAAGCTTCATGATAAAAACCAAATTATTCATTCTAGGTGCAATCTTTTGTGTGCTTGGGTTTTCCCAGAAAAAAGAAAAAAAAGCAGGAGCAATTTTTATGGATAAAATTTCGAAGACAGATCAAGAATGGCAAACATGTCTAACACCTGAAGAATATAGAATCTTAAGGGAAAAGGGCACGGAGAGAGCTTTCACCGGTGAATATTATAATCACAAGGAAGAAGGAACATACACTTGCGCTGGTTGTGACAATGAACTTTTTAGCTCGGATACAAAATATGATTCTGGCTCAGGATGGCCTGCATTTTTTGATGCTATTGATGAGACAAAAATTAATACAAAAAGAGACTTAAGTTATGGCATGATTAGGACAGAGATAACATGCGCTAAATGTGATTCTCATCTCGGACATGTTTTTGAGGATGGACCTAGGCCCACTGGCCTGAGATATTGTGTAAACTCATTATCTCTTGATTTCGTACCTAAGAAAAAAACATCTCTTGATTTCGTACTTAAGGAAAAAACATAGGAGTTTTTATGGAATTCACATTTTTCATGATAGGATGGGTAGTTTCACTTTTTGGTTTTTATACACTTTATAAGGTAATGAGTAAAGCCGAATAATATCTTAATTACCAATTGTGAAAAAAATTAAAATTTATACAACCAATTGGTGTTCATACTGCGATCTAGCTAAAAGATTCTTTGATGAAAAAGGATGGGATTATGAGGAAATAAACATTGAAGAACTGGGATGGGGGCGAGAAAAATTACTAGAAGTCGGCAAAGCAATGACAGTTCCACAAATAGTAATTGATGGCACGCCTATCGGAGGATATGACGACCTTGTCAAGATTTATTAAATACCTCGTTTTATGAAAGATTCTGGACAACGATTTTCATCAAGATTCACATTTTTGCTTAGCGCACTAGGAGTTGCAGTAGGCACAGGAAATATTTGGCGTTTTCCAAGAATAGCTGCTTCCAACGGAGGAGATGATGGTGCTGGTAGTTTCCTCATAGCATGGATAGTTTTTTTGTTCTTGTGGAGTATTCCACTTATCATAGTTGAATATGTAATGGGTTCTAAATCTAGGCAAGGAACCATCGGAGCTTTTGCAATGTTTTTAGGAAAGCCTTTCGCTTTTCTTGGCGGTTTTGTTGGTTTTGTTTCTACTGCGATTGCTTTCTACTATTCAGTTGTGGTAGGCTGGAATATTTATTATTTTTTAGTCACTTCATTTACTGAATTACCAAATAGCTCAGTTGCTTCTCTCTCGCTTTGGAATAATTTTCAAAGCAGTTATTATCCTGTTTTGTTTCATGCTATTGCAATGACGGTAGGAGGTTTTGCGATTTACAAAGGTGTTTCATCGATTGAAAAAGTAAATAGAATCCTTATCCCAACGCTTTTAATCATTGTTTTGATTTGTGTCATAAGAGCAATCTCTTTGCCCGGCGCCTTTAATGGAATTATCTATCTTTTCACCCCACAATGGTCCCAGTTAACTAGCCCTAAGCTTTGGCTAGAGGCACTAACTCAAAACGCATGGGATACTGGCGCTGGATGGGGTCTGTTTTTAACTTATGCTGTTTACATAAAAAAAAGATACGGTATCGTTAAAAATGCATTTACTACTGCTATTGGCAATAATATTGTCTCACTTCTATCAGCTGTTATGATTTTTAGCACTGTTTTCTCAATACTTGGAAATGAACTAAATATGCCTAAGTCTGAAATTTTAGACATTATGAAAACTTCTGGCCCTGCTGCTACTGGATTAACATTTATTTGGATGCCACAATTATTTGAAAAAATGATATTTGGAAAAACTTTGTCTGTCCTCTTTTTTCTTGGTCTATCGTTTGCTGGATTTTCATCTTTGATCTCTATGCTTGAATTAGCTGTTAAAAACTTGATTGATTTTGGCTTGAAAAGGAAGCAAGCCGTCTTTTGGATTGTTATTGTTTGCTTTGTTATGGGGATACCTTCTGCAATGAATATTAACATACTTGCAAATCAAGATTTTGTTTGGGGAGTTGCGTTGATGATATCAGGAATTTTCTTTGCTCTAGCTGCATCAAAATATGGAATTGAAAAAATCTTGAATGAGTACAATAGTTCTCAATTTGATTGGCAATTTCCAAAGCTTTGGACTCCAATAATAAATTATCTTGTTCCTCTTTTAGGGCTAGTATTAATTGTTTGGTGGATGTCATTATCAGCTACAAATTATGCTCCAGATGATTGGTATAATCCTTTTTCACCCTTTAGTGTCGCAACTTGTGTAGTTCAGTGGTCCGTAGTTTTAGCATTTTTTTCATATTTCAACACATGGATAACTGGTAGGATATATAATCCACTTAACAATAATTAGAGGAATTTTATGAAATACTTAATCTTTATTTGCTCATTTACTTTATTTTTTCACAGTGATATAAAACCTCCTTTAGATTACAGAAAATAAATGAAAATAATTAACTCTCTTCTAAAAGCTTATGTCTAAAGAAGTCGTAGTCATTGGTTCAGGCTTAGCAGGAATGTCCTGTGCTACATACCTTGCCAAAAAAAATTATAGAGTCAGGGTCCTAGAGAAAAACTCAACCTATGGCGGTCGTTTGCAATCCTTTTCCCAGGATGGTTTTACTTTTGATGCTGGTCCCAGCTGGTATTGGATGCCTGATCTGTTTGATTCTTATTTCAATGATTTTGGAAAAAAGACAGCTGACTTTTACAAGCTAACCAGATTAGACCCAGGTTACAGAATATACTTTAATGAAAATGAATATTTAGATGTATCTGAAAACTTAGATACATTAAAAAAGAAATTTGATAAAATAGAAAGTGGAAGTGGAGAATCTTTACAAAATTATCTAGATGATGCCGGTGAAAAGTATAGAGTTGCTGTTGAAAAATTTATTTATAAACCGAGCCTCTCAGCTTTGGAGTTCATGGAGCTGGATTTACTTAAGCGTTTGGGCAGATTAAATCTCTTTAAACCAATCAGTAAACATATTAGAGAATATTTTAAAGACCCAAGGCTAATAAAATTACTCGAATTTCCTAGTCTACTTTTAGGAGCAAAACCATCGAACACACCAGCGCTCTATAGTATAATGAATTACGCGGACCTATCTTTGGGCACATGGTATCCTAATGGCGGTATAAGAGCAATTGCAACCGGTCTTTATCAAAATGCTTTAGATCATAATGTTGAATTTTTATTTAATCACCCGGTTAGCAAAATTGAAACAAAAAATGACATTGTTGATCATATTTTAGTTCATGACAAAAAAATTAACTGCGATATTGTTGTTGGGGGCGCGGATTATCATCACATCGAAAATCATTTAATGGATGAAAAAAATAGAAACTACAACGATAATTATTGGGACAAGAGAACCATGTCACCAAGTTCACTGTTATTTTATTTAGGCATAAATAAAGAGTTAGATATTCCACATCATGCTCTATTCTTTGATACTGATTTTGATAAACATGCTGAAGAAATATATGATAAGCCTCAATGGCCTAAAAACCCTCTCTTCTATGTATCATGCACATCTAAAACTGATATCAATGTTGCACCTAAGGGCTCAGAAGCGGTCTTTATTTTAGTTCCAGTTGCACCAGGATTAAATGACAATGAAAACTCTAGAGAGATAATCTTTCAACAGATTGTTAATCGTCTTGAAAATGCTCTTGGGACAAATATTAAAGATTCCATTGTTTTTAAAAGATCATACGCTCACAAAGAATTTATTTCAGATTTCAACTCCTATAAGGGCAATGCTTACGGGTTAGCAAATACGCTGTTTCAAACTGCCATTTTTAAACCAAGAATAAAAAATAAAAAACTGACCAACATGTATTATTGCGGCCAATTGACTGTGCCAGGTCCTGGAATGCCACCTTCATTGGTTTCTGGCAAAATAGTCGCAAAGCAAATCATTAAAGAGCACGCATGAGCAATGAGCGTAGATACCTAGAATCCTGCTATCTTGCTTCTGAAAATTTAACAAAAAAATTCAGCACATCTTTTTCTTTAGGCATTTTTTGCCTTGATAAAAGAATAAGAAAATATGTTTATGCAATATATGGTTTAGTTAGGGTTGGTGATGAGATAGTTGACACTTTCTTTGATGTAGATCAAAGAAGTGAGCTCGATCTTTTTGAAGCGCAAGCTATTGATTCAATAAAAAATAAATATAGTTCAAATATGGTTTTACATGCATTTCAAGATGTCGTAAATAAATTCAACATAACTGAAAATCTCATCAAATCTTTTTTTGAAAGTATGAGAATGGACCTAACTGATAGATCGCACAATGAAGAAACCTATAAGAAGTATATTTTTGGCTCAGCGGAGGTTGTAGGTTTAATGTGCCTTCATATTTTTACAAATGGCGATAAAGATGATTTCAATGCTCTTGAAAAGCCTGCTAAAAGACTTGGCTCAGCATTTCAAAAAGTAAATTTTTTGCGCGACATAAGTGAAGATTATCAAGATAAAGGAAGAAGTTATTTTCCGAATTTAGATTTAAATAAAAAACTAAATGAAGATGACAAAAAAATAATTATTAAGGATATTGAAGATGATTTTTCCGCTGCTTATTTGGGAATAATAAAATTGCCCAAGACCTGTAGGTTTGGAGTTACAATGGCTTATAAATATTATCTTCAATTGCTTTTAAAAATAAAAAAAACATCTCCAGAAAAAATTATTAGCACCAGAATACGAATCAGCAATTTTTCAAAATTTTTGCTTTTAATATCTACTTCATTAAAGTCGATTTTGAAAATAAATTAATTTTTTTGATTTGTTAATTAAGTGTAATTTTGATTTTGTATAAGGTTTAATCAATGTTTCAAATATCAATTGTCCTAATTACATTTGTTTGTATGGAATTTATAGCATGGGCTACACATAAATATGTTATGCACGGTTTTTTATGGTATTTACACGAGGATCATCATGTTCCATCAAATAAACAATTTCAAAAGAATGATTCTTTTGCGCTTATTTTTGCTATTCCCAGCGCATCATTGATTATACTTGGCAGTGTATATTCTAATGAAATTATGCTCTATTCCGGATTTGGGATATTAGCTTATGGCTTAGCATATCTTTTTGTTCATGATATTTTTATACATCGTCGTATCAAAATATTTTCTGCTACTAAAAACAAATACTTCAAGGCAATAATGCATGCCCATCGTCTGCACCATGCAAAGCAAGAAAAAGAAAATTGTGAATATTTTGGTATGCTCTTTGTTCCTTTAAGCGTTTTTAAAAGCTTAAAGTAAATAATGGATAAATATGCTTATCTATTGATAAATATATTTACTGTTTTAGGGCCTTTAGCTTTATCTCCCCTTGCTCCAGCTAATCAAAAAGCTTTTTTAAAAAAAATATTTCCCTCTATCCTAATTATAGCAGTTATTTTTATTATCCACGATATTGTGTTTACAGACCTGGGCGTTTGGGGGTTTAATTATTTTTACTTAACAGGAATAAATATTTTTAATCTTCCTGTTGAAGAGGTGCTTTTTTTTATATGTATCCCCTTTGGATCGCTTTTTATTCATGCTACAGTAACTGTCCAAAAACCTAAGTGGAAGATTGCTGATAGCTTTTTAAATATTTTTTCTTACTCTTTAGTTGTATTGCTGATGGTTTTAGCATTTACTTTTAGTGATAGAATTTATACTTTGCATTCATTTACAACATCTGCTGTCTTAATCATAATTTGTATTCTTAAATATAAAGATTTGATTGCAAAATTTTATGTTAGTTATGCTTTTATACTTATCCCATTTTTAGTTGTAAACGGTTTGTTAACAGGATCATTGATTGAGAATGAAATTGTCTGGTATAATAGTATGGAAATGATTGGAACAAGGATTGGAACTATCCCAGTAGAAGATTTTTCATATGGTTTTTCGCTACTTTTGAGCATTTTAATCATAGATAAATATCAAATTTTCACTAAAAAAAAGACATAAAATCAATTAAACGCTCATAACGCTCATAATTTTGTTGGCACCTTTTATATTTTAGTGCTATTTTATACTCTGTTAAAATTTTTGTTTATATATTAAAATATATATAGATTGAAAGAATACCAGGCGCATAGACGAGGATATTTGTAGGATGTGGACCTCTACTTATAATGATTAAATACATTGCGCGGTTTGGTCCTAAAATAAAAAAAGGAGAGTTGTTATATGAATAACCTGTTTTTAGCAGCGACACTACAATCCGGGGATTATATTGGGTTTACCTTCTTCCTTGGATCAATGGCAATGTTAGCAGCTACTGTGTTTTTCTTTGTTGAAAGATCAAATGTTTCAGCAGAATGGAAAATGTCAATGACAGTTTCCGGTTTAATCACAGGAATTGCAGCAGTTCACTATTACTACATGAGAGAAGTTTGGGTTACCTCAGGTATCAGCCCAACTGAATTCAGATACATTGACTGGATACTAACCGTACCATTGATGGTTGTTGAATTTTATCTCTTAACCAAAGTTAACTTCCAAAAACTTGTTTGGGCATCAATAGTTATGCTTGTCACCGGTTACTTCGGTGAGGCAGGCATTGGTCCATTATCTCCAGCTTTGTGGGGGTTTTTGAGTGGTGTAGCATATTTTTACATCGCATATGATGTTGTTGCAGGTGAAGTAGGTACAGCAGCAGCAGCAGCTGGTGGTAAAATAGCGAACGCAAATACCTTATTAACAAGATTTGTAATCATTGGTTGGGGTATTTATCCGTTAGGTTACTTGATTGGAACTGCAGATGGTCAATGGTATAGCTTTATGGCCGGCTTAGTGGACGCTGATATGAGAGACCTAATTTACAACGTAGGCGATGCAATCAATAAGATTGGATTTGGTCTAGTTGTTTGGGCTGCAGCAAAAGATAGTTAATTAAGCATCCATAATATTTTTTAGTAGTAGTGAACGATCAGCTTTCAAAAATCGATCATCTAGCAATAATTGTTAATGATATAGCTTCTTCAGTTGAATTTTATACTGAGAACTATAATTGTTCAGTAAAGCATCAAGATGAGACATGGGCAATGTTACAATTTAGTAATATAAATTTAGCCTTAGTCCTGGAAGATGAACATCCGAACCATTTTGCATTAGTCGATCGTTCACTACCTGAAAAATATCCTGATAAAATCAAATACCACCGTGATGGTATTGGTTATATTTACAAGAAAGACCCCAGCGGCAATCACATCGAAATCTTAGACCAGAGTTCATAAACTCTTCATTATATTCTTTCAATTTTCCGTTTACGTATGATTACTATGCCTTATTTTATATTTTAATTTTTATTAATAATAAAACGCTCATAACGCTCATAAATAACTTGCTTTAAAATATTTTCTTTAATAAAATGCAACATGGAAAATATATCAACTATATCAAAAAAAATCACAATAGTTAAAAAACAAAATTATCTAATCATATCTGCTTATGCTGACGACATAGAAGAGTTTGCAGAAAGTGTTCAATCAATGATTGCAGAAGGTTGGCAGCTTAATGGTGGAATAAGTTCTTCCACAAGCATGCTATATCAATCTTTGAGGAAAATTTGAAAAATCGCAATTATATCATTATTGGATCGAGCGGGGGAATTGGCTCTCAACTTTGTACTGATTTAACTAATTGCAAATCTAATCTCCTTCTTGGTTATCACGAAAATATGCCCTCTGAAGAATTTTCAGACCTAAAATCTATGCATGTTGATGCTACTTCCTTCGATTCAGTTATGAAGCTTATACAGTACGGTATCGAAATTTTTGGAAATATTGATGGAGTCGTATCATTACCTGGATCTATAATTTTGAAACCACCACATTTTATCAAGGAATCTGATTTTGACGAAGCTATTAACATAAATTTAAAAACAGCTTTTGGCGTTTTAAGAGCTGCAGGTAAGGCTCTTTCTAATTCTTCCATAGTTATGATGTCAACTGCTGTTACACAAATAGGTCTATCAAATCATGAAATGATTGTAGCCACCAAAGCCGGTATTGAATCTATGGTCAAATCAGCCTCTGTTACTTATGCCAGAAAAGAGTTAAGATTCAATGCTATTGCTCCAGGGCTAGTTGATACACCATTATCCACACGAATTGTGAGCAATCCAGCTGCCTTGG
Source organism: uncultured Fidelibacterota bacterium (assembly GCA_902615915.1). GTDB lineage: Bacteria > Fidelibacterota > Marinisomatia > Marinisomatales > TCS55 > TMED144. Next base: position 687 of record CACMQQ010000011.1, on the reverse strand, counting down.
AAATGAGTAAAAAAATGCACATTAGAGATCGAATAGGCTCCGCTAATGATATCAGTAATATGATACAATTCTTATTGAATCCAGAAAATGATTGGATAACAGGTCAAACATTTCGCGTTGATGGTGGACTGTCGTCTACCAAGGTTTAAGTATTCCAAAAAACTTACCATCAAAGCTGTGCATTGTTTGCGAGAGGCCATTTAACTGGAGAAAAAAATGGAAGAAAGATTGGCTGAATGTTAAATATTGTAGCAAAAAATGCAGAAAAAATAAGACCAATTAATGGAAGCAACTTTAGTTTTTCCCCATCAGCTTTTTTATCCCAATCCTTCTTTATCTAAAAGAAGAAAAATTTTCTTAATCGAGGATCCCCTTTTTTTAAGTGACAGTAGATATCCTGCAGTCTTTCACAAACAAAAAATATTGCTACATTTTCTTAGTATGCGTTCTTTTAGAGAAAAGTTGAATGCTTTTGGATATGACGTCTTAATAATTGAGAAGAATAGCCTACCATCTCCAAAATATTACGATTCTTTTTTGAAAGATAATAGCATATTGAGTGTTCATTATCTAGAGTTGCATGACTTTATTTTAAGCAAAAGATTGATATCATCTCTAAACAGGTTAAACATAAACAAATATATCTATGATACTCCTGGTTTTATAAACGAGAAAGATGAAATAAAT
>CACMQQ010000010.1 GCA_902615915.1 uncultured Fidelibacterota bacterium | reverse complement strand
TTAAATTCGTAATTCGAATTTAATTGGTCATCAACAAGATTTACCCTTGCAATGCTATCGTATGTTATGATACTGGAGTCGCCCGCATCATTCTTAATAACTATCCAATCATCATCAAATTCAGTTATTATTCCTAAGCTTGGTTCTGAGTTGATGTTTTTTAAAGAAATATCAACTTTTGATCCAAGTGGAATGATTTTTTTGTATTTCTCTTTCATAATCTTTTTAACATCAAAAATTTAACAAAACTAATTTATAAAATAAAAAATGCCTAGATGTTTTCCTCTCAAATTTTAATAATTTAAATCTCGATTATAAAATAATCGGGGTTTTTTAATTGCATTTGCCAAAATTTTTTACAAATAAATCAATCATAAATAAGTATAAAATGCTGGAAAACCTTAGGAAGATAGTTGCGCCGATGAGTATATAGATGATGGTCTTTGGATGACAATGGATGCTTATGAGTATGATGGCCCAAAGGATAGGGATTCCTTTAAAAGATGGTATTGAAAATAGAGTTGATCCAACAGACTACTTTTATAATTGGAATCACTTAGTTAGCTTTATTTCATTCATAATTAGATGTGTTCATTGTCAAACAGATAAAAAGGGTTATGAAATTATAGTCCGCTCAATTGATGACTATTTAAATGGTAATTCTTATGATGAAATAACTAATTATGTATCTTACTTTGGTAGAGGAAGGCCAAACTATGATTATAAAACTGATGAAGAATTAATATATGAAACTATCAAATTGTATGAGTTATTTATAAAAGTATGGAATGACAATTATAAAAATAAACCATATTTGTATATAGAGGCTTGTTTTGCAAATTGTTTTAAAATTAACAATGATGATAGAGATCCTAATTTTGTTGGTAGCTTTAAATTATTGTTTAATGAATACAGTCTTGAAGGCAGGCCTAGCACAATAAAGCTGTTCAATTGTATAAGAGATAAATCTGACAAATCAAGATTACTAGAGAAAATAAATGAAGGGTTCAAAATTACTTGATTAATTATACTATGAAAAATGAAAAACTCATAAAAAACTATATAATATATCATGCCTATTTTTGTCATTTAATAGAAAACGGTCAAGCAGATGCGATTGAAAATCTTTGCGATATTAGTTTAAAACTCTGTGAAGAAATAGTCAAAAGAAACATTTCTTCTGCTCAAATTGAAGAGTGTATTAAAAAAGCTGATCTTGAGCCTAAGGATAGCATTATGATAGATAAATATATATTTAAAGGCTTTATCGATCTTGGGATGGGTGAATCGTGAAGAATACGAATATAAAAAAATACACTAATAAGATTAGTAAGAAAACATATAAAGCGATGTATAAAAAATTTATGAGAGTAGGCGATCCTAGAGGTGAGCTAAGCATGTTTGAAGCTCGAGCAAAAATAAGTTTTTATTTAAATTTAATAATTTTTGCATCAATTATTTTTTTGGTTATGATTTTTATCAAGTTTTTCTAATCTTATTTAATATCAATTAAATTATCTATATGTCAAATATTAAATTATATGCAGCATATATTTAGCAGTAAACACTAGTTTTAAGGGTAAAATCAATTAAAAACTAGCTACAGTAGATTTTATAAGGAATGTACTTTTCTTGACAAGAAAAGATAGTAGCGGAGGAGGGACTTGAACCCCCGACACGTGGATTATGATTCCACTGCTCTAACCAGCTGAGCTACTCCGCCATAGATAAAAGTTCTAGAATGAAATTACTTAAAATCTTTTTCTTACAACAATCAAATTATGCTAAGATTTATACTTTTATTAATTTAAGTTTCGCCGAATATTTTCATTAGAAAAATACCAAGGAGAGAACATGTATAATTCCGTTGAAGATTTCATGTCTTACATTGAAAACAAAAATCCAGGTGAGAAGGAATTCCATCAAGCGGTTCACGAGGTAGCTGATTCTTTGTGGGGATTCTTATCCGATCATCCAGAATATGTGCATTCCAGGATATTAGAAAGGATAACTGAGCCTGAGCGAGTATTGATGTTTCGGGTACCGTGGAGAAATGACAGAGGTGAAGTTGAGGTAAACAGAGGTTATCGTGTTGAATTCAATTCAGCTATCGGGCCGTATAAAGGTGGCTTGCGTTTTCATCCATCAGTCAATCTTGGTATTTTAAAGTTCTTGGGTTTTGAGCAGGTCTTCAAGAACAGTCTTACCACACTCCCAATGGGCGGAGGTAAAGGCGGTTCTGATTTTGACCCCAAAGGAAAATCTGACAATGAAGTGATGAGTTTTTGCCAGTCCTTTATGACTGAGCTTAGCAGACACATAGGTCATAATACGGACGTTCCTGCTGGGGATATCGGTGTTGGCGGAAGAGAAATAGGATTTCTCTTCGGTCAGTATAAACGTATTAGAAATGAATTTACGGGTGTATTGACTGGTAAATCGCTCAATTGGGGCGGTAGTTTGATAAGACCAGAGGCGACTGGATATGGCTGCGTCTACTTCGCTGAAGAAATGTTGAAGACAAAAAATGATTCCTTTGACGGCAAGACCGTGGTCATTTCAGGGTCTGGAAATGTTGCACAGTATGCTGCTGAGAAAGTACTTGAATTAGGCGGAAAAGTGGTCTCCATGTCCGATTCAAGCGGATCTGTTTATGATAAAGACGGGATTGATAAGGATAAGTTAGAATTCATTATGCATTTGAAGAATGTCAAACGAGGCAGAATCAATGAGTATTCTGATAAGTTCGGGGCTGAATTTATGGAAGGAAAAAGGCCCTGGGGTATCAAATGCGATGTTGCTCTTCCTTGTGCAACCCAGAATGAGATCAATGAGGCTGAAGCGAAAGACCTTGTTAAAAATGGATGCTTTGTTGTTGCTGAAGGTGCAAATATGCCATCTGATGCTGAAGCAGTGAATGTCTTCCTATCCAATAAGATGCTTTTTGGTCCTGGAAAGGCAGCAAATGCGGGCGGAGTGGCAGTATCTGGGCTTGAGATGAGTCAGAATTCCATGCATCTTTCGTGGACCAGGGAAGAGGTTGACAATAGATTGAAGAATATCATGAATAGCATCCACTCATCCTGTTTAGAGCATAGTACAAACGAGAATTATGTCAAAGGTGCGAATATTGCAGGATTCATCAAGGTAGCGGACTCAATGCTTGATCAAGGAGTTGTCTAAGTCAAATTCCTGATGCCTCGTGCTCATCCATCATTTCAAGAGTTTTATTTGATCCTTCAGTGAGAATCCCTTGACCTTCTTGGCCATCTATGATCGCTTGAATGGGTCTTGACAATCTAGACCAGATCAAGTAGTCTGTTCTCTCTTTTATTTGTTGATCTCTTATCCAATCAATATCTAGTAGATCCTGTTGATTCTTATGATTTAAAGTGAAATACCCAATTCTCATCGAAGTGACATTTTGAAAGAAGTGACTTCCGAAAGAGGGGTCAACTGGAAATTCAGGCATACCATATTCTATGATTATCTTGGTCTTCGATATCTGGTCCCACTCAACAGGAATTCCCAACCAGGGATCCGCAGAGCCCCAACGCCCTGGGCCAATGAGCACAAAAGACTCATCATCCTTTATTTGTTCGTTGATCTTGTTGATCTCTAGAGCGATCTCTTTCGTTCTCGATGCATCAAAGCTATCTGGATCGATAAATATGATATTTCTAAGATCTTCAATGATACCGTTTCCTAAGACAAGTGAGCTTTTGCAGATTATTTTTTTGTGATCTGAGAATTCTAATCTTTTATTCACATCTAACCCTGTAATTAACATTGGCTTGATCTGAAGCAAACAGAACTCTGTGATATCATCTTTGTGAAAATTTATGGCAAATTCGATCTCTACAGGACATCCCATGGCTTTCTCTCCAGATCGCAATAAGGTATTAATTATGTCTAGAATATCAGTCCTTTTCCATTTTAAAATATTTGGAAATGTAATGACCCTGACACCATCATGTCTTAAAGAATGCCTTAACATGCCATCTGAATTTGTTATTACGCTAGCAGCCCAATCTAACTCACCGTCCTTTTCTGCGATCTCAAGGTTGTAGTTAGATGTATTTTCAGCATTTTTGTTCAAAAGGTCTGAACCCATTTTAAGATCTAGAGCATAAAATTGATTTTGAGAGTTTTCAATTGTTGAGCGCGTTGAAAAATACTGCGGTATGATATCTGGATATTTAGGAGAAAAGCGTAAGGATTTATCTCCCTCAGCTATGGTTCGGCCAAGTCCAAGTGCTAAATATGCAACTCCTTCATTTCTTTTCATGTATGAGACAGGGTAGTAATTGTAACTTTGAGCCAGACCACTCGCACTTGGATAAAATCTATCTTGATGTTTTTTCCCAATAAGCTCCATTATGATGACTGCCATTTTTTCTTCTTCATGTCTATGAACCGACTTTTCTATAAGTGATCTGGGCTCTTTTAGGTATGTAGATGCGTAAACAAGTTTTATGGCTTTTATTAATTCATTTAGTCTCTTAGTTTTTGACCTATTTGAATTGGGTAGCATGTAGGTAGCATACATACCAGATAGAGGCTGGTATTGAGAGTCTTCTAGGAGACTAGATGATCTAATTGCTAATGGAAATCTCATTTTGTCTAAAAACTTTGAAAGGGTGTTCTTTAATTTTGAAGAAATCTCACCTTTTAAGAATTTTGATATTATGTCCCTATCATTTTTATTCTTTGAGAAGGCGATCTTGTTTAGGCTGTTCTCTTTCATAAAACGATCGAACTCATCAGTACCGATAACTGTGATCTTTGGTATTCTGATAAGAGTATTTTTATCCTTTTTTCCAATTTCGATATCAGAAATAAGATTTTTAGCAAAAGCCAAGCCTCGCGCTTTACCTCCCAATGAACCGGTGCCAAGTCTCGTAAAATATTGCAATTCATTATCTTTTTTTATGTCAAACTCTACTATTTGACCATCTTTCCTTTTTTTGATGATGATATTCAGATTATCGATCAGCAATTTTCTTAGATTGTCCAATTTAAAATTCTTTATTTTCAGCGGTCTCAAGTTTGAAGCAATTCTTAATTCGCCTCTTACCGCTAGCCAATTAGAGAAATGATTCTTATCGGAGTGATATTTTAATGATGAGTCAGGAATTTCTTTTAAATGGTTCTTTAGCTCATTTACGGTACTAGCTTTAGCAATGACCTTTGTCTTCTTATCTCTGAATGTAAAATCTCCAAACCCGAAATTTTCAACCATGAAGTTTTCCATATCTTGCAAAAGCGTTGGAGAGCTCTTGTGTATGAAGCCAGCGTTGTTACTTAAGGCCTCTGTTGCATTTTCTTCATCTGTTGATTGAAGTATAATTGGAATATTTTTAGACTTTTTTCTTACATGATTTACAAATCTTATTCCTGCTTTATCATCCATGATTCCTTTAACTGGGAAACGAACATCTGAAACAATTCCGATGATATTATTGGAAAATTTCTCATAGAAATTGATCGCATCATCATAATCTGATAAAAGTATTATTTTTGGTCTAGCCCTGAATAGGAACATCTTATCAATATCAGATAATCTTTTATCTATCAAACTTCTTACATATTTTAGCATAGTTTGATAAAGAAATGGCAATGTAATGGAATATTGCCTAGGATCATCCTCAACAACCAGAATGGATCGAATATCCGCTATGTTAAAATCCCTTTGAATATTCATCTTATCCTCAAGATACTTTATGATCGCTGGAAAAACATCTGCATTTCCCGACCAAATAAAAATCTTATCGATCGATCTATTGATATCGTTCTTATCAATATCCTGTATCTCTGATTCATCGAAAGCTAGAAGTATGACAGGTTTATTTGGATAATTTTCTTTTACTTCTTGAGAAAATGTCAACGGGTCCATATCAGCGATCCTCATCATTACGATCACCATATCATAGGCTCTATCGGATAGCATTTTAAGACCCTTTGTAGCAGTTTCAGCATGCCACACCCTTGGAGCATAGGAAAGGTTCATGCCGAGGTACTCATACAAAATTTGTTGTGTCAAGCCTCCTTCTTCTTCAAGAATAAAAGCATCATATGGACTTGCAACGAGAAGGATCTCATGAATACGATTAAGCATGAGATCTTGAAAGCTGGTCTTTTGAAGTAATTGATTGTTCATTGATAAGCTATAAGTTAATTATATTATCCACTGATTTTGTTTAAATTAAAAACTAAATCGCGCTTCACTAAAATATAATTATAAATAAATAAGTTTACGATTTTAATTACCGGTAATACATGATCAAGTCTATTTCCACATTTGACATCAAACATAAAAGGATTCTAATAAGAGCAGATCTGAATGTGCCAATGAATGCAGGCAAGGTTCAAGATGACTTCAGACTAAAAGCCCTTTTACCAACATTGAATTATTGTTTAAAGAACAATGCTAAGATAGTTTTAATGTCTCATCTCGGCAGACCAAAAGGCAAAATTGATAAAAAACTCTCTTTAATGCCTGTTGGTGAGGTGTTGGCAGATCTTATTGAAATGCCTATTAAGTTCTCTCATGATTGTGTAAGCGAAGATTCTCATCATGTAACCTTAGGCCTCAAATCTGGCGAGATTCATTTATTAGAAAATTTAAGATTCTCAAATGATGAGTTAGAAAACAATAAAGATTTTAGCGCTAAACTTGCCAAGCATGGCGATATATTTATTAATGATGCTTTTGGAACTGCTCACAGAGAGCATGCGTCAAATGTAGGAATAATTGACCACTTCAGTCAAAGAGGAATGGGATTTCTCATTGAAAAAGAAATACAATATTTCAATAAACTTACAAGCAAACCAAAAAAACCTTTAATCGTTATCTTAGGGGGATCTAAAGTCGACTCCAAACTGTCCTTGATAGATAGATTTCTGAATGTTGCAGATCGTATAATCATTGGCGGTGGTATGGTGTTTACTTTTTTGAAAGCGCAAGGAAAAAATATAGGTAGCTCTATCTATCAAGATGATCTTGTCAGCGCTGCCTTTGATATCTTAGAAAAAACTAAAAATTCACAAAAATTAGTTTTCCCTTCTGATTACTTATGCAATACATCTATCGAAAGTAAAAAAAAACCAGTTATATTTTCAAAAAATGAAATCAAAGATGGATATATGGGCCTCGATATAGGTCCACGTTCCATAAAAAGGTTTCAATCTATCTTGAATGATGCTGAAACTATCTTTTGGAATGGCCCTATGGGAGTCTTTGAAAATAAAAATTACGAAGAAGGTACTAAAAGGCTAGCATCTTCTATTGCTGAGCTTACTGAAAAAGAGGCTGAAAGTATAATTGGTGGTGGGGACTCTGCCTCAGCATTAAGAAAATACAACCTCACCAAAAATGTTACGCATCTATCTACAGGGGGAGGTGCTTCTCTAGAACTGCTTTCAGGAAAAACACTTCCTGCATTACAAAGATTGGAAATATAATGAAAAAAAGAATGATCGTAGCCGCAAACTGGAAAATGAACAAGAATCTATCTGAAGCCATCGAATTTTTAGAAAAATTAAACTTTCACATTGATGAAAATGATAGCCAAAGTTCGGTAATTATTTTTCCACCATTTATTGGATTAGAAAGTTTAGCTGGAAAATTCAATTCTAATAATTTTTACCTTGGTTCGCAAAATTTTTACTATGAAGAAAGCGGTGCTTTCACTGGTGAGGTCTCTATTTCAATGCTTGAGCATATTGGAATAGATTATGCAATAATAGGACATTCTGAGAGAAGAAGTTTGTTCTATGAAAACGACAATTTAATCAATAAAAAGATTAGATCATGTTTAGCATCATCAATCAACCCTATACTTTGCATTGGTGAATCATTGGAACAAAGAGATAGTAGCTTGACTGAGAATACATTAAAGAATCAGCTAAAGAGTGGATTAAAAAACATTGATGCGTTAAAACTAGATAAACTTATGATCGCATATGAGCCTATCTGGGCTATTGGAACTGGAAAAACAGCGACAGTTGATCAAATTTATTCTACTCATCAGCAAATAAAGGGTATATTAAATGAGCTTTTCAATGACGAATCCCATGATTTGCCAATTTTATATGGTGGATCTGTCAATGATAAAAATGCTAAAGAAATAGGAATGATTGATAACGTAAACGGGTTCTTAATAGGTGGTGCTAGTTTAAAAATTGAAACCTTTTGTGAAATAATCGATTTGTGTAATTTTAATTAATAATTTGGAGAAAAAATGTTAGGTTTTTTAATAGCGGTTCACGCCATAATTAGCTTATTATTAATCTTAGTGGTCCTTATGCAAGCCAGTCAAGGCGGGGGATTATCTGGGTCAATTGGCGGCCAAACAACCAATACAATTTTCGGTGGAAGAGGAGCGGCTACCGCTTTAAGCAAGTTAACAACATATCTTGCTGTAGCATTCATGGGATTGGCTTTGCTTATAAGTTTAGTTGGATCGCCATCTTCTGGTAATATTGATTCTGTTATAGAAAAAGCTCAACAGGACGGAACATTGAATTTGCCCTCATCAGATCCCCAGCCGGCAGTGCTCGATATTCCTAATCAAATCAAGGATTAAGATAAATATATTTTACTTTATTTAAGTTTGACTACTTTTGAACTTTTTATCGTTAATTTTTCTTAATAAACTTGATTAGTAATATATTTAAACTAAATTTTTTAAAATTAAACATATTGCCGAAGTGGTGGAACTGGTAGACACGCTGTCTTGAGGGGGCAGTGGGGGAAACCCTGTGCCGGTTCGAGTCCGGCCTTCGGCACTTAGAAAAAGGGCTTTTTGTTATGATCAATAAAATCATTTTAACTGGATTTTTCGTTGCGATGGCTTATGCACAATCACCTGATGAGTTGTACAATAGTGCACTTGAAGATCTAGAATCTGGAAATATCTCATCTGCAGCTTCCAGTTTTAACTCCGCTTTAGAAATGGACCCTACCTTTGCTCCCGCTTACATAGGTTTAGCTAGAACCTCTGTTCGAAAGGGCGACCTTAAAGGCGCGAGAGAGAATTTCATTGCTGCAATCGAAGCAGAACCGGAAAACAAAGAATTTCGTTCAGAATATGAGCAAATGAGCGAGCTTGTTACCTTAATGAGCAAAGGAAAAAGATCAATGCAAAGCGGTGATGTCGATCAAGCGCTTGAATCATTTAGAATTGCATCGGAGAAGTTTCCTCAATACCCAGAGTCCGTTTTCAATATGGGATTAACTTACTTCAGAAAGAAAGATCTCAAGGAAGCTGTTAGTTATTTTAACAGGGTTTTAGAAATAAACCCTGAACATGAAACTGCCCTAACAGCTGTAAAAAATGTTGCGAAGAATTACTTTAATAATGGTAATCAATTTTACAAAAGAGGAGACCTTGAGGCAGCAATCTCATCTTACCAAAATGTGCTTTCAGTTGATAAAACATTTTATCAGGCCCACTATCAAATGGGTGTAATTCAATCAAAAATGGGAGATAAAGATCTTGCTATTGATTCATATCAGAAAGCACTTGATGTAAATCCACAATTTTATAAAGGATATTTTGCCCTTGGTTTAGCTAAAAATTCAAACAATGACGCAGATGGTGCAATTGGCGCCCTGCAAACGGCAATTGATATTTATCCTGGATATGATAAAGCTTATGGAGCTCTTGGTGATATCTATATAAATCGCAAAGATTTTGAGAAAGCCAAGCAGTCGCTTAATATGGCTATTACTGTTAATCCGAATTATTCAAAAGGTCATGCTAATTTAGGTGTAATTTATTCCGAAGAGGAAAATTGGGATCAAGCGATTTCTAGCCTAGAGATGGCTGTTGCTCTCAACGAAAACGATTCAATGAGCTATTTCAGACTTGCATCTGCCTACAACAGTAACGGTAATTGTGGTTCTGCAAAAACTGCTGCAAGGCAAAGCACTGAGATAAAAAATAGATTTGGTGGAGCTTGGTTCGAATTGGGTATAGCAGAATGGTGTGGTGGAAAAGGAAATAAAATCGCCGCTTTGAATGCCTTTGAAAGCGCCAGAAATGATAGATCTTGGCGTAAAATGGCTGAATATGAAATTGACAAAGTCAATAATCCTCAAAAATACGAAAAGTAAATTCATCTATTTCTTTTAGAAACCTTTACCACCAATGATCAAGGCTATAATTTTTGACCTTGACAATACTTTATTAGATTTTGTCAAGATGAAGCGCTTTGCTGTAAGAGCCGCTGTAACAGCTATGAATGAAGCTGGCCTTGGAGTTGATGAGAAAAAAGCCTTCGATGATATTTTTGATTTATATTTAAACAAGGGTTGGGAACACCAACAAGTCTTCGATGATTATCTTCAGCAAACCACAGGAAAAGTCAGCAACAAGGTTTTAGCTGCTGGCATAGTTTCATACAGAAGGGCTCGCGAGGCAACTTTGCTTGTTTATCCTAATGTAAATAAAACATTGATCGAACTTTTAAAAATGGGAATCAAGCTAGCGGTTGTATCAGATGCACCAAGCAGAGAAGCTTGGATGCGTCTTTACTACCTAAATCTTCATCATATTTTTGATCCTGTGCTAACCTACGATGATTCGGGTTCAAAAAAACCATCGCCTAAGCCATTTATGATGGCACTTAAAGAATTAAATCTATCTGCAAAAGAAGTTTTAATGATCGGCGATTGGCCAGACAGAGATGTTGTAGGAGCAAAACAAATTGGCATGAAGACTATCTTTGCTAAATATGGAGACACCTTTGGAACAACCGATTCTGGCGCTGATTGGGATGTTGAAGATATTTATGAAGTGGTAAGAATAATCAAGGATGTTAACAATAAATAATTTGTTCATTGGTACTGATATCGTCGAAATTGAAAGAATAAAAAACTCAATTGACAAATATGGTTTAAAGTTTATTGAAAAAATTTTTACATCTCGAGAGATAAAATATTGTCAAAATAAGGAAAATTGCTATCCGCATTTTGCTGGAAGGTTTGCAGCAAAAGAGTCTGTAAAAAAGGCAATTTTTTCTTCAAAAATAATTAATCAAATAGATTTCAAATCCATTGAGATTCTCAATGATTCTCATGGCGTACCAGTAGTTATTATGAATGAAGCATTGAAAATAAAAAACCCTCAATTAACCATTTCGCATGAAAAAAAATATGCAGTAGCATTTGCTTTGTTGACATTGTAATGCAAGTTTTTTCCAAAGATCAAGCTAAATATATAGATGATGTAACTATAAAGTCAGGCAAGCTTTCCAGTATTGAATTAATGAAAAATGCGGGTATTAAGATTTCAGCATTTCTTCAAAAAAAATACCCAAATAAAAAATTTGTTTTCGTATGTGGTAAAGGCAACAATGGTGGAGATGGATTTGCAGCTGCTTTAGATTTAAAAATAAAAAATCATGAACCAGTTATATTTTCATTGTACACTGAGAAAAACCTATCTGACGATACATTGTATTTTTACAGAAAATGTCTTCATCATAACATTCATATCAAAAACAAATTGGATATTACATTAGTTGAGAACAAAACATCAGTAATAATTGATTGTATTTTAGGAATTGGCTTTGAAGGTGAATTGAGAGCTGAAATTCATAATTGGACTAAATTTATTAATAAATTTGAAAACATTGTTTCTGCAGATATACCAACTGGAGTTCAATCTAACAACGGTCTAGTTTCCAAGAATGCCGTAAAATCATCCTACACGATTGCAATCGGCAAGGCAAAACTTGGCTCTGCAATTTTACCTGGCAAAACGTACTCTGGAAAAATAATTCCGGTAGATATTGATTTTGTCAAAGGCAAAAAATTTGATGGTATAAATTGGAATCAAACAGAAACGAACTATATTTCTTCTATAATTCCAAAAACTTTTGATATGACCCATAAATACAAACAAGGAAAGGTAATGATTATTGCCGGTTCTATTGGAATGACAGGAGCCGCATATCTGGCCTCTATAGCCGCGTTAAGATCAGGGGCAGGCTTGACAATTACCTGCGCGCCTTCATCGCTTAACGGTATTTATGAGAACAAGATTACTGAAGGTTTAACATTGCCTTGCGAAGATAACGGAAAGGGTTTTTTCCAGCTTTCAAATCTAAAACAAATCCTTGATAGCTCTGAAGAATGCGATTCAGTATTAATTGGACCAGGGCTTGGAAATCATCGTTCAACACTGGACCTTGTCATAGCTTTATATCAAAATATAACCAAACCTTTAGTTGTAGATGCAGATGGATTAAAACCATTTTACAGCGATAAATCTTTATTTAGTAAAATCAAATCTGATTTTGCGATAACACCCCATATGGGAGAATTATCAAAGGTTTTAGATTTATCATCAGTTGAAATAATCAATTCCTTTCCAAATTCGATCGCAGATTTTATGAATGATTTCAACGGAACTTTAGTTGCAAAATACCCTTCTAGTATAATTGTAAATAATGATAATGGATATATCAATAGTAATGGAAATTCGGGGCTTGCAACAGCTGGATCAGGTGATGTGCTGTCAGGGTTGATAGCTGGTCTAGCTGCACAAAAAATCAGCATGTTTCATTCCTGTTTGATCGCAGCTGCTGTTCATGGTCAAGCAGCAGACATGATTGTAAAAAATTCAAGCAAGAAATCCTTAATTGCAAGCGATCTATTGGATGTCATTCCAAGGGCTATGGCACATTATGAATCATAAATTTTTCAGGGTTTTTCTCTTTATATATATGCTTTTAATTTTAGCATTATCTTCATTGCCAGCTCAAGCTTTACCTAAAAATTTCTTACTTTCATGGGATAAGTTAATTCATTTTGTTGAATATTTTATTTTAGGTATCCTTTCAACCAAAAGCATGAAAGCCATAAATCTGAATACTATAAAAATAGTTTTGCCATTTGGGGTTCTTTTTGCTTGTTGCGATGAATACTTACAATCATTTATTTCAGGAAGATTTTCAAGCGGTCTTGATGTCTTAGCAGATTCGATAGGTTTTTTATTTGGGTGTTTATTAATATATTGGAAATACAATGATTAGAAGATTAAGTGTAAAAGATTTTGCAATTCTTAAAGAATTGGAAGTTTCATTTGATGAAGGTCTAACTGTTATAACTGGAGAGACTGGCGCTGGAAAGTCATTGATATTAAAATCCCTATCAGTCCTACTTGGCGCGAAAGGTGAAAAAACATTTGTAAGAAGTGGTGCCGAAAGATCAGTTTTAGAGCTTGAAATAGAGTCGGACAGTAAAAACTTTTTTAGAAGGCTATTATCAAAGAGCGGAAGAGCACGATCATTTCACAATGAAGAACCTTGTTCTGAATCAGATTATAAAAAAAGATCTCAGTCTATCGCTGATTTTCATGGGCAGAATGAGCAACAGTTAATTATGAATCCTGATAATCATATTGATTATTTAGATAATTTTTTAAGAGAAAATAAAAATTTAGCCAAGATTGATATCCTTTATGAAGATCTTAAAAATATTGATTTAGAAATTAGGTCTACTCAAAAAAAAATAGAAAATGCATCGACAAGAAAAGAACTATTAGATTTTCAAATTAACGAAATTGAAACTATAGATCCAAAAAAAGATGAAGACCTATCTCTTTCTAAGGAATTTAAAAGGTTAAAAAACATTGAGGATACTATTTCAACACTTAAAAATATTAACCTTACGCTGAATGAAAGCGACCATTCAATTTATAAACAACTTTCATCTGCAATCTCAAATTTAGAAAGATTATCAAGATTTGATGAAGATCTAACTCCCTTTGTTAATGAAATACAAGATGCAACCCAATCCATTCAAGAATCATCAGTAGGCTTGCTTCAATATGTTCAAAATTTAGACGGTGAAGATAATAATTTAGGACAAATAGAAGAAAGGCTGCACGGTATTGAAATGCTTAAAAGAAAGTACGGCGGGACGATAGACTATGTTTTGCAATACTTGGAAGAAGCATATGTTGAACTAAAAGAAATGCAAGGTTTAGATAAAAAATATGCTGATCTTCTAGAAAGAAAAAATTCACTGGTTAAGGAGTTTCAAAACTTATCAGAAGAATTGCACTCAAAAAGAAAAAACATCGCAAAAAAGATTTCAACACAAATCATCCAAGAAATGGCAAACTTGAATATGCCTAATGCTGTTTTTGATATTAGAATTTTTCAGAAATCAAAAAAAAATAGTCCAGTAATTTTTGAAAATGAAAATGTAGAAATCAATCCGAAAGGATTTGATATAGTTGAGTTCTACTTAAGTGCAAATCCGGGTGAGTCACCTAAGCCACTAGTAAAAATTGCTTCAGGAGGTGAAACCTCAAGGATTATGTTGGCAATAAAAACCGTTCTAAAAGATTTCGATCCAGTTTCAACACTAATATTCGATGAAATTGATTCTGGTATTTCAGGGGATGCAGCAGAAAAAGTTGGACAAGCACTTTTAAAATTATCAAAAGATAAACAAGTTTTCTGCATAACACACTTACCACAAATTGCCTCTAAAGCAAAAAACCATCTTTATGTTTATAAAAAGATATCAAAATCAAAGACGATAGTAAGCGCTAAATATTTGAATGAAAAAGATAAAATAAATGCCATTGCTGAGCTTTATGGAAACAACCCTGAAACCTATGCATCAATTTCAGCAACTAAAGGTAGCTCATCAGAAACATATGGATAGATTTGAAATAGTTGGAGGAAATCAGCTCAGTGGCGAGGTCGTGATAAGTGGAGCTAAAAACGCTGTTTTACCAATGATGGCTGCTTCAATGCTGTCTCCTGGTAAAACTACTATTGAAAACACACCCAACCTTCGAGATACAAGAACATTTATAAATCTTCTTAATATTTTAGGTGTTGAGTCTCTTTTTGAAGATTCAAAGCTAACCTTAAATACAGATAATATATCTTTTTTTGAGGCTCCTTATGATTTAGTAAAAACCATGAGAGCGTCGTTTTATGTTATGGGTCCACTGCTAGCCCGTTTTGGTGAGGCAAAGGTGTCATTACCTGGTGGATGTGCATGGGGTCCAAGACCAGTTGATTATCATTTACGCGGTTTTGAAAAAATGGGTGCAGATATTAACCTAAAGAATGGCTATATAAATGCTTCATGTAAACGCTTGAAAGGAGCAGATATATATTTTGAAATACCTTCTGTTGGGGCAACGGCAAATATTTTAATGGCTGCCACCCTTGCAGAAGGCATTACTAAAATAACCAACGCAGCACGAGAGCCTCATATTGTTCAATTATGTGAAATGCTTAACGAGATGGGTTCTGAAATCAATGGTATTGGAACCAGTGATTTAATTATTGAAGGAGTTGATGAGCTAAAACCAGTTAATATCTCTGTTATACCAGACATGATTGAAGCAGGCACATTCTTAATGGCTGGCGCTGTTTTGGGCGATATTAAATTAAACAATGTAAACCCTTATCATCTTTCTATAGTTTTGGAAAGTTTGCAAAAAGCTGGTTGCAAAATGAAGGCCGAAGATAGCTCTATTTTTATAAAAAAAGCTGATGAGATTAGTCCAGTGGATGTTGCAACCAATGTTCATCCTGGATTTCCCACCGATCTTCAAGCGCAATGGATTTCACTTATGTCAATTTGCAAAGGTAAAGCAAAAATGGTAGAGAATATCTACCATGATAGGTTTTCGCACATCCCTGAGTTGAATAGATTAGGAGCAAATATATCGATAGATAAAAATATTGCTACTATAAATGGCGTTACAAAACTAATTGGCGCAGAAGTCATGTCTACAGATATTAGAGCCAGCGCATCTTTAGTATTGGCATCCCTATTTGCAGAGGGTAGATCCACCATCAGTAGAGTATATCATATAGACAGAGGTTATGAGAAAATTGAAGAAAAGTTCCAAAAATTAGGCGCTGAAATAAAACGTATCTCTAATTAAAAAAACATGGGATTCTTGCTAAAATTATTTAATATCTATCCCTTATGGAGAAATATCGCATATGCGAATTATCATAGTTGGCGTTGGTGAGGTCGGTTTTCACGTCGCGAAGGCATTGAGTGAAGAAGATCACGATATCACTGTCATTGACATTGACCCTCTAAAATGTAAGCGAGCCTCCGAGTCCTTAGATGTAATTGTGCAAGAGGGCAATGGGGCTAGTCCAAAAAATTTACTAAATGCAAGTGTAGAGTCAGCTGATTATGTTTTATGCCTGACCACCATAGATGAAGTAAATCTTATAGCCTCACAGCAAGCTCGAGAGCTCGGTGCAAAAAAAATAATAGCGAGATTAAGAAACCAGGATTACACAACTAGAGATTCAATCATCAAGCCTGAGAAATTTGGGATAAATCATGTAATTCACCCTGAAAAGGAAGCCTGCAGAGAAATTGTTCAGCTAGTTAAGCACTCATATGCAATTCAAGCTTCTGACTTTGAGGGTGGTCGAATGCAAATGATTGGTGTTCGGTTAGATGATGACTGCCCAATCATCGGTAAAACAGTAAGAGATATTTGTGATGAAGAAAGAGACTTTAAATTTGGCATTGTTGCTGTTTTAAGAGATTCTGAATCACACGTACCTTGGTCAGAATTCGAGTTTCAATCATCTGATACTGCTTACTTTGTTATTAAAACTGAAAGACTCGAATCCTTGCTTTATATGCTTGGAAAAGAAGCAGTTCAAACAAATTCCGTTGTTATTTTAGGTGGAAGTAAAATTGGAAGAACGATTGCTGAAAGTCTTGAAAATGAAATGTCTGTAAGAATAATTGAAAGCAATAGAGAAAAAGCTGAAAAAATAGCTACAGATATGAATAACACCATGGTCATACATGGCGATGGCACTGATGTAGAATTCTTGAAATCAGAAAATATTCAAGACGTAGATAGTTTAATTACAGTTACTGAAAAAGAGGAAATAAATCTTCTTTCAGGAATGCTTGCCCACCACCTTGGAGTTAAACAAACTATAATACACTTAAGTACAACAGAATATATGCCTATTGTCCAAGAAATTGGTCTTGGAGCTGTTTTGAGCAAAAATATGTCTACGGTAAATTCTATTCTGCGTTTTATTTCAAGCGATGAAACAGAAACATCAGTAACTAAGTTTGATGAAATCGATGTTGATGTAATTGAATTTAGGCCTGAATCAGAAAGCATTGTCACAAAGAAACCTTTGAAAGAAGTAAAATTTCCGGAGGATAGTATTGTGGGTGTAATAAATCATCACGGCAATCTTTCGATTGCTCGGGGTTCCACACAATTAACTGAAGAGGATTCAGTTTTAGTTTTTACGAAGTCAAGCGCTGTTCCAAAACTTCGAAGGTTATTTGAGCTTTAATTGAACATTAAAACCATTCTCAATATCTTAGCTGCATTGCTAGGTATTGTCGGCATATCAATGTTGATACCCACGCTTATTGCTTACTTTAATTCTGAGCCAAACATTCGGGGATATGTGTTATCGATTGTTATTTGCTTTTCACTTTCTATTCCAATCTGGCTGATAACAAGAAAAAGTAAAAAATTAACAAGCAAAGATGGGTTTGCATTAGTGACTTTTGCTTGGCTGATCGTAGCATTTGCAGGCTCTCTGCCATTTTATTTAACTGAGTCTATCCCCAATTTTACGGATGCTTGGTTCGAGTCCATGTCCGGTGTCACTACTACGGGAGCCACTATCATTGGAAATACCCAAACACTTCCAAATCTATTAAATGGTATTGAAAGTTTACCAAAGGGTATTCTTTTTTGGAGATCATTTCTCCAATGGATCGGAGGGATGGGTATCATCCTTTTTACCATTGCTATTTTACCACTATTAGGTGTTGGAGGTGTTCAGCTTTTCAAGGCGGAGGTTCCTGGTCCTGTTGCTGATAAAATAAGACCCAGAGTAAAAGAGACAGCTAAGGTATTGTGGCTCGTTTACATTGGATTTACCGCTATTCAAACGCTTTTGCTTGGCTTAGCAGGTATGCCATGGTTTGACGCTGTTTGTCATGCCTTTACAACTATGCCAACAGGCGGTTTTAGCACTCAAAATGATAGTATAGCAGCTTACTCTAGCCCTGCAATTCAGTATATAATTATTTTATTTATGTTTCTAGCTGGTATCAATTTTACCCTTCATTTTAGAGCACTAGCCGGCAATTTAAAGTCTCATATTATGGATTATGAATTTAAGATCTATTTGATCTTGATTTTTATAGCCACTTTATTCATTTTTTTGAATATTTCAAGCTCCGGAGATAATTGGTCGCATGACAGCTTTTTAAAATCACTTTTCCAGTCAATTGCAATTATGACTGGAACCGGTTACGCTAATGCTGATTATGAGCTTTGGCCTTTCTTTTCTCAGTTATTATTGTTCTTCCTTATGTTCTTTGGGGCAATGGGTGGATCAACAAGCGGTGGATTAAAAATAGCGCGTATTATTCTCCTTTTTAAATATGCTGGAACCGAAACTCGCAGAATGCTTCATTCTAGAGCAATTATCCCTTTAAAAATCGGTCAGAGATCTATAGGTGATGACATAGTCAGAAATACCTTAGGATTTTTCTTAATATATCTTTCAATCTTTGTTTTAACTGCCTTGGTTTTAGCATCATTTAACTTAGATTTAATATCAGCATTAGGAGCATCAGCTTCTGCGATTGGAAATGTAGGACCTGCATTTGGTGCTTTTGGACCGACAGACAGTTATGCATTGTTACCGTCAGCTGGTAAGTGGTTATTGAGCTTTTGTATGCTTTTAGGAAGGTTGGAGATTTTTACAGTTATGGTCTTATTCAGTAGAACATTTAGGGAATAATTATATGTCAATTATTAAAACAACTTTAGAAGACCACATTGCTATTGTAACGATCAATAGGCCTGAAGCTTATAATGCCATGAATCCTTATGTGATTGAAAGTCTAGAAAATCAAATAAATGAATTCATTAATGATGATAACATAGGAGTCATTATTTTGACAGGCGAGGGGGATAAAGCATTTATAGCTGGTGCAGATATAAAAAGAATGAATGAAATGACACAAAAAGAAGCACTTGAATTTGGAAAGTCAGGTCAAAATCTTACTCTCACAATAGAGAATTCTCCGAAACCGATTATTGCCGCAGTCAATGGCTTTGCTTTGGGCGGAGGTTGTGAAATAAGTTTAGCTTGTCATATTCGTGTTGCTAGTGAAAGTGCGCAGTTTGGACAGCCTGAAGTTTTATTAGGTATTCTGCCTGGATGGGGTGGCACGCAACGCCTACCTAGAATAGTTGGAATTGGGTTAGCAAACGAACTAATCGCAACTGGAAGACGAATTTCAGCTCAAGAAGCTAAAGATATCGGTCTAGTTAATCATGTTGTTGAGCAAGACAAACTAATTCAAAAGTGCAAAGATATATCTAGTGAGATATTGAAAAACGGCCCTAATGCGATAGCAAAGTCCTTGCAATGCATAAGATATGGAATTGGAAGAAACCTTGATGAGGGGCTCAAATTTGAAGTTAAAGCATTTAGTAGCCTATTCGACAAGCCAGAATCAAAAGAAGGCTTAATAGCATTTGTGGAAAAAAGAAAAGCAAAGTTTAGATAATGTCACAAAAAAAGTCTCCTAGTATGATGGATGCATTAGTGCCAATAATTTTTTTGATCATCCTTTTGACCTTATCGGTTTATCTGTTTGGCGAGGATTCATCCTATGGAGCAAACCAAATAGCTTTAATTTTATCTGGTTGTTTAGCTTCTATAATTGGTTTAAAAAACGGTTATGATTGGAAAACCATAGAAAAAGGTATAATTGATGGCATATCCTTGGGTATGGGGGCTGTGTTGATCTTATTAGCCGTTGGTGCGTTGATTGGAACTTGGGTGATGTCCGGTACTGTTCCCGCCATGATATATTATGGTTTAAATATTATGTCACCATCCATATTTTATTTTGCTGCTTGTATTATTTGCGCCTTATCAGCGCTTAGCATAGGCAGTTCATGGACTGTGGCTGGTACATTGGGGGCAGCTCTTATGGGAATTTCAGTCGGACTGGGCCTTTCACCTGCTGTAACCGCCGGTGCAATTATTTCAGGTTCATATTTTGGAGATAAAATGTCTCCACTATCTGATACAACCAACCTAGCTCCCGCAGTTGCTGGCACTGATCTTTTTACCCACATAAGGCATATGATATGGACGACTGGCCCAAGTCTTTTAATATCTCTTATCATTTTTTTGTTTCTTGGTTTAAAAACTGTCCCTTCTGGAAATGAATCTGGGCTCTTAGAGATTCAATCTACCATAATGGAATCATTTAATATTAATTTTTTTCTTTTTATTCCGCTTGTGACTGTTTTTGTACTTGCCTATAATAAAGTTCCTGCTTTCCCAACTGTTATGATCGGAGCGCTTTTAGGAGGTTTTTTTGCTGTGATATTTCAACCGGAAGCTGTTACTAACTTTGTCGCTAGACCAGAGCTGTCAAAATTTTTGACAATGTTTTCAGGAGTTTGGATAGCGCTCTTTTCTGGTTTTCAATTTGAAAGCAGTAATGCAATGGTCAATGATTTGTTAAGTAGAGGTGGTATGATCAGCATGTTAAATCCAATTTGGCTTGTTATTTGCTCATTAACATTTGGATCGGTTCTTGAAACCACAGGCCTACTTAAAAAGCTAGTTTCGTCTTTATTATCTTTTGTTAGCTCGACTGCTTCCTTAATTATTACAACAGTTGCAACATGCATTGGTATTAATATTGTAACAGCTGATCAATATATAGCTATTGTATTGCCAGGTAGAATGTATAGAGGTGAATTCAACCAAAGAAAGCTAGCCCCTCAAAATTTATCTAGAACATTAGAAGATGGAGCAACCATAACTTCCCCTTTGATACCATGGAATACCTGTGGAGCTTATATGTCCGCGGCATTGGGAGTTGCTACTTTGTCATATTTACCATTTTGCTTCTTTAATATTATAAATCCCTTCATTGCAATATTTTATGGTTTTATCAATTTCAAGATTGTAAAAGGTGAGTGATTTAACGTCAAAGTGAGTACAATTTTTTTTTAAATTTTTATTTAATTCTGCAATAATATATTTTATATTTATAGGTTACAAAAAGTAGCAAAAATTTTTTTATTAATAAATTAATCTATGATTAATGGAGAGAGATAATGAATAAATGCAAACTAATAGTTCCGTTTATGCTATTATTTGCTTTCACTACTGCACAAACCATTGAGGGTACAGTTACTGATTCTGATGGAAATGCATTAGTCGGAGCAAACGTTGTAGTTGATGGAACTTCACTTGGTGCTGCAGCTGATAGCGATGGAAATTATATGATTGATGCAGGTTCTGTTCAGGGGCAAAGTGTTTCTGTTACAGCTACTTATATCGGTTATAGCAATCTAACGCTAAACGTTGATGTGCCATCGGAGGGATCAGCAGAATTAAACTTTTCCCTTGCTATTGACGCTCTTAGCATGAAAGCAGTTAGTGTTACAGCACTGGGCTTTGAGGCTAATAGAGACAAGCAAGGATCAACCAGTGTTTCTGTTTCATCTGCTGATATGACACGTTCAGGAGAAGCATTAGTAGCAAATTCCTTAGCTGCTAAGGCATCTAACGTTATTGTTAATTCAGTTAGTGGTGATGCTGGCGCTGGAACATCAATAAAAATTAGAGGTTCAAACACCATTTCAGGTGCTAGTCAACCTTTAATCGTAGTTGATGGAATGCCGATTAATAATTCACAGATTTATGGAAATTCAAGCCGTTTTGGTGGTGTTTCTCAGCAATCAAGATTAAACGACATTAATGCGAATGACATTAAATCAGTTGAAGTATTAAAAGGCGCTTCTGCTGCCTCACTTTGGGGATCAAAAGCTGCTAATGGCGTGATTGTCATTCAAACCAAAGATGGTTCTGTTGGAAAGATGAAGATGAGTTACAAAAGAACTGAGTCCTTTGACGAGATTCACGAAAGACTTCCAATGCAAACAACTTATGGTCAGGGAAACAATGGTGTTTGGGGCGTTAAAGCGGAATCCTGGGGTGACAAGATTGCAGATAGAGCCGGTGGTGAAGATACAGTTGATAAGACTAAGCCATATTTCGTATCTGAAGATGGCGAGTTCACTCAATATACAATAACAAAAAAGAATTCTAAGGAAACCTTTGTTGACAAGAATTTCGATCAAGTGTTCAGGACTGGAAGATATACACAAGATGATTTCCAAATCTCTGGAGGTGATGCTAATAAAACATATTTATTTAGCTACAGCCGACTAAATCAGGATGGTATCATAAGAAATTCATACTATGATAGGGATAATGTTCGTTTAAATACAAAGTTCAGACTTTCTCCCAATGTATCTATGTCTTCTAAAGTAGGCTATACTTATTCAAGCTCTAATAGACTACAAAGAGGTTCAAATGTATCTGGAGTCATGCTAGGTTTCTTAAGGACTCCAGCTGATTATGATAATGAGTATTTCAAGGGTAGTTATTGGAGTGGTGGAACAGAGTATACTGGAAGACATCGCGCTTACAGAAGATACCTTGGCGGATCCAGTACCAACCCAATCTATAACAATCCAGGGTGGACCATTGGTGAGCAGAAAAATACTACCAGAGTTAACCGTGTCATCATGTCCAATGAAATGACCTACGAACCTATGGAAGGAACACAAATCGTATTGAGACAGGGTCTTGATACTTTTACTGATAATAGAGAAAGTTTCTATCCCATTGGAACTGCTGGATCTTCAAGGAACTCTGGTGCATTTGATTTAGCTAGAATTACTAACAGAGAAACTAATTATGACCTAATTGCTCGCCAAAATTTGGAGCTTGGTGTAGCTTCAATGGTCGCCACTGTTGGTTTCAATACAAATGACAGAGTATATAGTAGATCTTCATCATTTATTGATGGATTCTTAGTTAACTCAGATAAGTTTACAACTAACCTAAATACTGCCGCTGAAGCTTCAGCCGTAGATAATGGCAGATTATTTTTACGTTCAAACAGATTATATGGTGTATTATCTATAGATGCTTTAGATCAGATCTTTTTGAATGTTTCTTTAGCTAACGAGACACATTCTACTATTAGCGATGCATACAGTTATCCTGCAGTTGATCTTGCTTATCAGGCTACTGATCTAGTAAGAGGCTTTGCTCCTTTTGTAAGTTTTGCAAAGCTTAGACTAGCTTGGGGTCAAGTGGGTGTAAGGCCTGCAGCTCATCGTTTTGAAACTCTAGCTGAAAGTGGATTCAGTTATGCTACATACAGTGACCCAGTTTCCGTTGGTCAGTGGGGCGGTGGATACAGAGTTGATAATAACAAAGGTAATGATAAGTTAAAACCTGAAGTGAAGACTGAAACTGAGTTTGGCGCTGATCTTCGCCTTCTTGAAGATAGATTCTCTTTTGGTTTTACCTATTATTCTAATGAGATAGATGATATGCTAATTTCAAGAACATTGTCACCAACTTCTGGCTATTCTTCTCAGTATGCAAATGCTGCTAGGATGAGCAACAAGGGTATTGAGCTTGATGGCTCATTTAATGTGTTAAGCAACCAGTCTTCATCACTAGAGCTTAATTTCAACTGGGCAACCAATGAAAACCTTGTTCAAGACCTTGCTGGTACAAAAGTCCTTAACTTAGCCGTCGGTAACGTTACTTCTGTAGCTTTGGCTCCAACAACTGATGAAAACGGCAATGTAACCAAGTATCCAATTGGAACCCTATGGGGAACTGGTTCTCAAACTGAGAATGGCAAGTGGGATGGAAAATTGATTCTAAACGATATTGGCTTTCCACAACTAACCACCTCGCTAATTCCTCTTGGTAATCCGAATCCCGATTGGAGAGGTACTATGGGTGTTAATGCACGTTGGAACAACTTCACATTCAATATGCTTTTTGAGCATTCTCAAGGTGGCCGTTATGCTCCTCGTACCCAGTGGGTATTGAGAAGATTTGGAACCACAACTGAGACCGATAATGAAGTGACTCTCACTAAAGACCTTGTCAATGTAAAAGGTGTAACAGTTCCTGCTGGAACTACTGTGAGAGGATTTGTCCACGACTTTGGCGGTGGAGATGTTCTTCTTGATGAGGCATGGTTCCGTCAATCAATTGGTGGTGGCTTTGGTAATAACCAGGCTTACAACTTTGCTACTAAGGATGCAACATTCTCTCGTATTAGAGAATTGTCATTATCATACCTATTGAATAATGAAGCTCTGATGGCATCAACAGGTTTGAGCAATGTAACCTTTACTGCAACTGCAAGAAACTTATTTGCATGGTATAAAGAACTTGTCGGAGTTGATCCCGGAGTTCATGTTGGTGGTATTCAAACCGGTAGTGGTTTGGATTATTTTGCCAATCCAAGCACAAAGTCCTTCTTGTTCTCAGTTTCAGCGAACTTTTAAGAGAGGATAGCATAATGATTACAAATATTAAAAGTTATATAAAAACGAACAAGCTTTTCGCATTCGTTGCGATGATTGCTTTAGTGATGTCTTCTTGTGAGATTGATAAATCTTTGAATGACAACCCTAATGAGATTACCCTTGCTGATGTTGATGCAAGATTATTCCTTAATGGCGCTATGCTTGCAAACACGCAGGTTCAGGTAGGCCATCTTAATAGAATATCTGCGATGTTCTCTGGTCAAAATATTGGCTTTACTTCACTATATTCCAATATTTATACCTATGCATTAACTGCAGATGAATCTAATGATGAATGGAATGCTGCTTATGTTGGTGTAACCACAAATGCTCGATATATCAGAAATGCAGCACCAGATGATAAGCTATTAGTTGGTATTGCGAAGGTACTTGAAGCAAATGCTATTGGTACACTTGCAATTCTAATGGGTGATGTGCCATACAGTGAAATTGGCACTGATGTTGAAGATCCGAAGTTCGATACACAAAAGACAGTCTTAGCTTCACTATCATCTTTATTGGATGAAGCAATAGCCGATTTAACTGCAGCATCATCTAGAAATGAATCATTTGATATCGTTTTTAATGGTGACAAAAGTAAATGGATTGAAGCTGCTTATACATTAAAAGCGAGATATGCGTTGATCCAAAGTGATTACTCAGCAGCCCTATCCGCTGCAAATAATGGCATTTCTTCTTCAGCTGGTGATATGATGTATCATCCTAGGGGGGATGCAGCCATTAATTCCGGAGATAAGAACTTGTTTTATACCCTTTTAGCTGGTTCAAGAACTGGTGACATTGGAAATGCAGGCAGTTATCTTCTTAAGATGTTGAATCCTGCGGAATCCGTGTATCGTGGAAATGCTAAGACCAATGAGCTTGCTCGTCATAACTACTACATGATTGACGAGAATTCAGCTTCTGGGAACACTGGTGTTGCACATCAGTTTGAATCACAACCTTTTGCAACATATAGTGAAAATCAATTGATCAAAGCTGAGGCTGCTGCTCGTACTAGTGGTTTTGCTGCTGGTTTGTCAAATTTGAATACCTACAGAGCATGGCTTGCTACAGGTGGAAGGCTCAATTCAACACACGACGTATCTGCAAATTACAAGTATGATGCATATGTAGAAGCTGATTTTACATCTGGTGGTATGGAAAACGCTGATGGTGTCACTAAAGAAGTTGCTCTTTTAAGAGAAATTCTTGAAGAAAGATATATTTCACTATATGGTTCATATGGTCCATTCAATGATCATAGAAGATTACGCGGTGATGGTGAAACTAATCTAATTGTTCCTTTTCCTTTGAATACTCAGGCTGCATCAAAGCATGTGGAAAGATTTCCTTATGCACAAAGTGAAAAGAACTCTAATTCTAATGTCCCGGTAATTGCTGACCAGGATGCGCTTTATACTAAAACAGAAGTGAATAAGTAATATTTTCTTCAAACTAAAGTAAAAGTTAGAAAAAAAGCCCCCATGTTATTGGGGGCTTTTTTATTTTATACCAGCAAAAGGATTTAATATTATGAACAAATACATCATTTTACTGATTAGCGTTTATTTAATTAATGCGCAAAGCTCATCAGATTTATTTTCAGATTTAACATTTAGAAATATTGGACCATCAGTAGCAGGCGGACGAATTCACGATGTGGAGGTCATGCCTGGCAATCCAGAAATGCTTTTCATAGCATCTGCCTCTGGTGGAATATGGAAATCAACAAATAAAGGCACAACCTGGAAGCCTGTATTTGATAATGAGGCAGTTTCAACTTTCGGAGATATAGCGATATCAAAATCCAATACTAACATTCTTTATGTAGGTACAGGAGAGCAGCAAAATAGGCAAAGTTCATCATGGGGAAATGGTGTATATAAATCTACTGATCAAGGCGAAACATGGCAATCAATCGGCCTAGAGAAAACGTTTCATATTTCTAAAGTTATAGTCCATCCTGCTAATTCAAATATTGTTTACGTTGGAGCTTTGGGTAACCTATGGAAAGAAACTGAAGAAAGAGGAATTTACAAAACTACTGATGGTGGAAAAAGCTGGAAGAAAATTTTATATGTAGATGATAAGACCGGTATTATAGATATGGTGATGGACGCTAATAATCCAAACATAGTCTACGCTGCAACTTATCAGCGAATGAGAAAGGTTTGGGGTTTTAATGGTGGAGGAGCTGGGAGTGGCATCTACAAAACCACCAACGGGGGCGCTAACTGGTCTAAATTATCTCAAGGTTTGCCAAGTGGAGATCTGGGAAGAATTGGACTTGCTGCCTCTCAAAATCGATCAAATGTGTTATACGCTACAATTGAGCACTCTAAGGAAAGTGGCTTTTATAGAAGTGCAAATGGGGGAAGATCATGGAAAAAAATGAATACACTGAATCCGAGACCTATGTATTACAGTCATATAGCTACAGACCCAAAAGATGACAAGATAGTATACATGTTAGCGGTTGAGCTTTACAGAACTGAAGATTCTGGAACAACATTTTATCAATTACCGACCAGGCCAACCTATGACGTAGGTGTTCACAGCGATCATCACTCGATCTTTATTGATAAATCTAACTCTAATCACTTTTTCTTAGCAGGTGATGCAGGTCTGCATGAAAGTTGGGATTATGGCAAAACCTATAGTCGTTTAAATAACATACCTATTGGCCAATTTTATGCTATGGGCGTTGATATGGATGTTCCTTATAACATTTATGGAGGCATGCAAGATAACCATTCCTGGATGGGTCCAAGCGCTACCCGTCATTGGCTTGGAATTCTTGCAGATAACTGGAAGCAGGTTGGATTTGGCGACGGTATGTCACAACAACCAGATCCGGAATCAGACATTGTTTACAATGCATCACAAAATGGTAACATTATTCGCTTTGATAAGCGCAATGGTAATATGCAGGGACTTAGACCAATTCCTGGCAAAGATGAAGAAAAATACAGATTTGATTGGGTTACTCCAATTGTTCTATCTCAATACTCTAACAAGAAAGTGTATTTAGGTGGAAATAGATTATTTACTACACGAGATGGCGGTATATCATGGCAAAGAACCGATGATCTGACAAAAAACATTAATAGAGATTCGTTGGAGATAATGGGTGTTCTAGGTGCAGATATAAAACTTTCAAAAAATGACGGTACCTCAACTTTTGGAGAGATCATTTCTATATCTGAATCCCCTATAACCAAGAAAGAGGTATGGATTGGAACGGATGATGGCAATGTGCAGCTTACACGAGATGATGGTAGAACATGGGTTGAAGTGAGCCAAAATATATTAGGTTTACCTGAAAATGCCTATGTTAGTAGGGTTTTAGCTTCTCGTCAAGGCAGAGGTCATGCTTACGTTACTTTTGATAGACATAGGGAAGGTGACTGGTCGCCATATGTCTATAAAACCGAAGATTTTGGTAAAAATTGGAAATCACTAAGCGCAGATCTGCCCTCTGGTTCAATCAATGTCATTGTTGAGCATCCTGATAATCATGATCTTCTTTTCATTGGCACTGAGCATGCTGTGTTCGTTAGTTTAAATAGCGGCATCGATTGGCAAAAGGTTACTTCTAATTTACCAACAACCCTCTACGATGATATGATTATACATCCAAGAGAGAAAGATCTTATTCTAGGAACACACGGAAGAAGCTTCTGGGTCTTGGATGACCTTGCTCCGCTAGCGGAATGGAATGAGTCCAAGGATAAGGATGTCCATTTGTTTTCAACTAGAGACGCGACTCTCTTTTATTATTGGAAAAGCACTTCCTACAGAAGTCAAGAGGAATGGGTTGGTCCAAATCCAGAGTATGGCGCACTGATTAATTATGTCGTCAATACAGATGCTGATTCTGTTACTATAACAATTAAACAAAGAAATCAAATTGTAAGACAATACAAAGAAAAATCTGATAAAGGTAAATTGAAAAGATTGGTTTGGGACTTAAAGTACGATACACCCACCTTTTCAGCTGACGCTGGAGATAAAGAAGGGTTAATTAAGCCAAAACCAGAAGAAATTCTACCAAAGCCACCACATCCACTCAGAATTCAAGGAGTTGATGTTTCGCCTGGTACTTTTGATATCGTAGTTAGCACAGATGATAGTAAGAGTAGTGGTAAAGTGCTTGTTAAAGGAGACCCTCTAGTTGATATATCTTCAGGGCAATATCGTTTGAGAGAATCATTTCTATTAAAAGTTCATAAGTTATATGAAGATTCGTTTGCTTTAAATAAGAGACTCAAAGATCTAATTGAAAGATCCAAGGATGAGGTAGAGGAAGATGATGAGGAATTTGTAATTTTAAAGGCGAAACAAAAAACTGCTAATTCTGTGCAAAGAGGCACTATCAGGCTTGCGGGTCAATTGCAAGGCGGAGGAGTGAGGCAAGGTTCCTTTTTTCCCCCAACAAATACTCATTATCAACGGCTTGACCAATTGATGAGTGACTGGCAGGAGTTAGAGAACGAATAAATATGTCTGAATTTGCACTTTCTAAAAAGATCATTGTAATTGCTCTAGGGGTTCTTTTTAGTGCATTTTTAAGCTATATCTTTTTTAGCGATGCACAACTACAAAAAGGGTTTTTTATTCTTTTTGTTTGTGCTGGCTTGTGGATGACTGAAATCATACCTCTAGCTGTCACTGCGCTCTTGGTTCCAGTAATATCATATTTTCTCAAGGTATTGGATGCGGGTGCAGCTATGGCCCCTTTTTCTAGTACTATTATCTATTTGTTCATGGGTGGTTTTACGCTTGCTGCTCTCTTGCAAAAACATGGTATTGATCGCTGGCTTGCAAATGCTGTAATTGGAATTACTAAAGGAAGGGTATGGCTTTCAGTCATTGGTTTCTTTGCTGTAACAAGCTTTTTATCAATGTGGATGAGCAACACCGCAACTACAGCAATGATGATACCCATAGCTGTAGCACTGGTTGGAAGTGAATATCCAAAAATGCGGACTATGTTGATATTGGGAACAGCCTATGCAGCAAATATTGGTGGCAATGGAACGATGGTAGGTTCTCCACCGAATGGAATAGCAGTATCCGCTCTGGACATTGATTTTTTTGAATGGTTTGCAGTTGGATTTCCAACAATGTTAATATTATTTCCATTCGTTATCTTTTCTTTATGGATAATTATTAGGCCTGAGAGCAAGATAGCATTAAATAAAGTAGAGAACGTTGATTTTGAGTGGACACCAAGAGCCAAAGGAACAGTAGTTTTATTTGCTTTTACGGTTGTTTGTTGGATTTTCTCCAGACCAATAAATGATTTACTCGGATTGAAAAATTTTGATAGGATGATAGCTATACTAATTACCGCTATAGCGCCCATGCTTGGTTTAATATCATGGAAAGATCTTGAGAAGAAAATAGGGTGGGGAATATTGCTTCTTTTTGGCGGAGGATTGTGCCTTTCAAAGGTACTCACCGAAACAGGTACCACTAAATTTTTAGCTGAATCATTGTTTTTATCCATTTCAGGATCATCGACATGGATCGTTATTATTGCTTGTATAGCTGTAATGATCTTTTTGACTGAAATTTCTTCAAACACCGGCTCTGCGGCAATATTTATTCCTATTATGATTGCCTTGTCAGATCAATTTAGCGGTTCTGTTACCTTCGCACTAGTTTTTGGTGTTGGTTTAGCAGCGAATTGTGCTTTTATGCTTCCGGTTGCAACTCCTCCTAATGCAATAGTCTACGGGACTGGGTACATACAGCAAAAATACATGATAAGAGCTGGGTTTCTTTTGAATATTATTTCTATCCTTGTTGTGTTCTTAGTTGTCTCTTTATTGCTTACGTGAAACTGAACTTTATCTACTTAAAATATCTTTACCTTTTTGTCACAGTATGGTTGATCTCATGTGAGGATTCAAACCAGGACAAAGTGGAAGAAAAAGCCGTTTTACCTAAGGATACTATTGAAAAAGAAGTATTCCCCGCCTTAGGTCACGATGCGCCTTACATTACAGATTCTACCTATTTTGGAAGAAATAATTATATTGAGTATATCGCTGGTAATATTCCCATCATTTTATCTGCCCCTCATGGAGGAGCTTTAACTCCGGATGAGATACCAGATAGAACATATGGAACAACGGTAACCGATGCAAACACCTACCAACTTACAAAAGTTATTATGGATTCAATGGTAATCCGGTATGGTGGTAGGCCTCATGTAATATTGTGCAGATTGAAACGAACAAAATTGGATGCTAACAGAGATAGTATCGAAGCGGCACAAAACAACAGATTTGCTCTTCGAGCTTTTAACGAGTTTCATTTTTATATTGATCAAGCAAAGAAAAAAATAGAAAGAGATTTTGGATCAGGGCTTTTTTTTGATATGCATGGTCATGGCGCAAACCCAGACGGTTTTTATGATCTAAGAACTTGGCTTGGATATTTGATCAAAGGGGATGAGCTGGATCTTTCGGATGATGAGTTAAAGAACAATGTTGATCCAAGTATGTCTAGCATTCGGGCACTGATCGATTCATCAGAGTTTGAATTTGTAGAATTACTGAGAGGATCTTCAAGTTTTGGTACCATGTTGACAGATCTGGGATTTTCATGTGTCCCCAGTAGCGATCATTTGGGACCAGAGGGTTCGAGATTTTTTTCAGGCGGATATAACACATTAGTTCATGGTTCAAAAAATGGAGGGATGATTAGCGCAATTCAGATTGAAGCTCCTAAGCCTGGAATAAGAGAAAATATAGCAACATGGTCAAAATTTGCCTCTGCTTTCACGTCAACAGTTTCAAAGTTTTATAAAATGCATTTGAGGAGGGATATTTTAGCTATTGATTAAATGCATTATGTATCAATAAGCCAGCGGTTTCTGCCATTCCTAAATTTGAGTGACCAACATTGGGAACGGTTTCTAAGCGCCAATTAAATTGCCAATTCTTACTTTCAGCAAATTCCTTTGCTTCATTATAGAAAAAATTACCCCTTTCAAAGCGATGCTTACCTTGACGCATTGCCTCTTCTGTTTTTCTTAAGGAAGAAGCATTTGGGTTTATATCGAGTTCTCCTAAAAGAATAGTTACAGGTAGATTCAAGACATCTTTGATCCCAAATGTTTTTATTGGAGAATTTTTTAATCCATACGGATATTGCTCTGTTGTGTCAATTCTAGTATACCAGCCAGCATTAGCTGAAACGATAATCTCGGCGGATAAAGGTCGAATGAATTCGGCATATCTATGAACAAACTGTGCTCCTGCAGAATGCCCATAAATTGCGTATTTATTGTTATTTATATATTTTAGTTCGAGTAAAAATTGATGTATAGAGTCAATAAAATTATAGGTCCATTGAGATGAATCAACAAACGCATTATCTTGCCACATTCCACCTAATTGATAATTTTCAGATCCTGAATAATTGAGCTCATCAAAATTAGGACACAACAAAAGAAACTTGTGATTTTGAGCAGTTTTAACCCATTCAAAACAATATTCCTTTCCATTTCTATTGTTTCCATGCATTACGAAAACCACTCTAAGATCCTTTAAATTTGAATCCGGTGCAAAAGTATAAATACTTAGTGGTTTGTTTTCAAAAAATTTTAAACCTGTAAAACTAAATTCACCTATGCCATATCCAATCAGTGCCTCGCTATTGTTAATCTTTTCATTAGATAAATCATTTTTGTTGTCATCACATCCAAAGGCTAATAACAAGAAGGTCAATATAATATTTTTATAAATTTCCATGTGTATTGTATTTCTTGACTAATTAACTTAGCTACAAGATAATCAAATTTTATAGAATTCATCTTTAACAATATTTAAAAAGTTTATGAAAAATAGTGAAAATAAAAAAATTGTGATATTGTGCCATGGAGCTTTTAATTATATTAAAAATAAAACCGGCAATATGTTGATTCGCTACAGAGAAAACGACGTTGTAGCGGTTATAGATCATGAAAAATCTGGCACGTTTGCTATTGATGAGATAGGTTATGGTAAATCCATACCCGTTGTCAGCAATTTTAAAAAGTGTTTGAAATACTCTCCAGATACTTTAGTCATAGGAAGTGCCTCACAAGGTGGTTTTATTAGTAAAGAAAATAGGAAGGATGTTCTCAGCGCAATAAGAAATGGTTGCGATATAATTAGTGGAATGCACGAATTTATAAACGATGATAAAGAGTTTTCTAATGAAGCAAAAATATCGAATGTGAATCTGAAAGATTTGAGAATGCCTCCCGATCCACCTCATTTTCCAATAGGATCATGGAAAGAAAGAAGGACACCTGTTCTTTTAATTGTTGGTACCGATTGTGATTCAGGTAAAATGACGACCGCATGGGAAGTTGCCGAGCGTTTAAAAAAACGAGGTAGGGCAGTAGAATTTGTTGGAACAGGCCAAACTGGCATTCTTTTGAGTGGAAGTGGCGTCCCAATCGATGCTGTAAAAGCTGATTTTATGGCTGGAGAAATTGAAAAAGCCATTGATGATGCAATGATTAGAGATCCAGAATTAATTATTGTTGAAGGCCAAGGATCGTTAACTAACCAGTACTATGCTGGGGTAACATTGGGATTATTGCATGGTGCCATGCCGGATTATATGTTAATGACTCATGATCCAGCAAGACCCTTAGATGTAACTGATTATCCGATGTCTACTATGGAAACTATAATAAAATTGCATTTAGATCTAATGAGCCACTTTAAAGATTCCAAATTTATTGGTATAAACCTATTAACATTTGCACTTTCGGAAGAAAGAGCTCTTGAAACTATCAATCAAACCAAAGATAAATTTAATTTACCAACTACCGATCTCATAAGATTTGGTGATATGGAATTGATTGATGCTATTGAGGAAATAATACAATGAATAAAAATAAATATGTCTTTTTATTATTAATCTTTGTTTCTTGTTCTAGCATACCTTCATTAGATAAAGGTATCTATGTAGAATCATTGCAAAAGTCACATACCTCAAAATCTGGTGTAGTTTCAACTGGACATCCCTTAGCAACAAAAGCAGGAGTTCAAATACTGAGTCAAGGTGGAAATGCAATGGATGCTGCGGTGGCCGCTGCTTATGTTCTTGCTGTTGTTGAGCCTTCTATGAGTGGAATTGGGGGTCGTGCTCAGATCTTGATCTATGACCCCAATTCAGGTTATCATGGAATTGATGCAACAACAGCTGCGCCTAGCGATTACGATTTTGATTCAGCGCCAAAAAAACGTTATGGCTACCCAAGTATTGGCATACCAGGTGTTGTTAAAGGTTTAACAAAGGCTTTAACTGATTTTGGTACACTATCGAGAAAAATTGTAATGAAATCTTCCATTGATTATGCTAGGGATGGTCATCATCTAATCTATGGTGAAGCGATGAGACAGGCCTATGTCAATGAACAATTAAATGAATTTGATGGATCGAGAATGCATTTCTTAAGGCCCGATGGATCACCAAAAAAACCAGGTGAATGGATCGTTCAAGATGATTTAGCTAAAGTTTTACAAGCTATTTCAGATGAAGGATCTGATGTTTTTTATAAAGGCTGGATAGCGGAAAAAATTGTTGAGGATAATAAGGCCAATGGCGGGGTCCTTAGCATGCAAGCGCTTGCAGAGTATGAAGCGATGGTATCGCACATTGTTGAAGGAAATTACAGGGGTTATGATATAAAAGGATTGTGGATACCATCCTATGGTGCAATAACAATCCAAGCTTTGCATATACTGGAAGAATACGCTGAATCAAAAGATCTTCAATCCAATCGTGATTGGGGTGAAGCAATATATAATTCTATAAAGTCTGCTTATCTTGATAGAAGGGTGCAGAAAAGCTTAGAGGATGCTAATAAGTTTACTTCTAAGGAATACGCAAAAGAAAAAGTTAGACAAGTTATCAACCCACAGGTTGAGATCGATAAATTAATGCCTTATGCATTTACTTTACCAAATGGACATACAACACATTTAACAGTAGTTGATAAAAATGGTATGATCGTTGCTTTAACACAAACAGTTGGCACTACCATGGGCTCAAAAGTTGCTACGCCTGGCCTTGGATTTGTTTATGCGCAAACCCTCGGTGGTTATTTAGGAGAAGTTAAGGCGAGAGATAGGGCATCATCTCACATTTCTCCTATGATTATCTCAAAGGACAATGAGCCAATTTTAGCTTTAGGTGCTGCGGGTGGCTCTAGAATCCCATCTTCGATTGTTGCTGTTATTAGTAGAATTATAGATAATGGCAAATCGCTTGAGGAGGCAATGTCACTTCCAAGAGTACATCCTCAAAACGATGGCACTATAGATCTAGAATTCACTGATAAAAACAGTTTTACGATGGATGATAGTCTATATTATGCAAATAAAGGATATACAGTCAGCATTCAGAAAGAAAAAGCTAGATTTGGCAGAATACATGCCGTAATGAAAAGCGGTGAAAGTTGGATCGGTGTTGCTGATCCAGATTGGGAGGGTAATGCTTCATCTCCCGGGCAAGAATGAATTTAGAATACACAGTAAATAGAATTCATTGTATTCACCCGTTTGGGATCTCGAGAAGTACTCATAATTACTATGACATAGTTTATGTATATATTGAACGGGATGGAATAATTGGCAGAGGGGAGGCCGCTCCATCAGATCGTTACAATGAAAGTACTGATAATATATTATCAGTATTAAAAAACGGTATTACCTTGAATGAAGACATGGTAAAAAGTAATATTTTTTTTGAAAAACTATTACCACAGTGCAATGGTTTAAAGTCATTGGAAGTAGCCCTATCTATGGCGTTATTAGATTGGCATTGTCAGGCCCTTGGAATACCTCTCTATCAATTCTTCAAAGCTGATCCTGAGATGACACCTTTGACTTCATACACGATATCAATTGGAAATAGAGATCTAATCATTGATAAGATCAAGGAATCGAATCCATTCTCTATCTTAAAAGTGAAGCTTGGTGTAAGCGAAGAGGAAGACAAAGAAACTATAAGTTTAATAAGAGATAAGACAGATAAGACTATTAGAGTAGATGCAAATGAGGGATGGGATCTTGAAACGGGAAAAAGAATGAGTTTTTGGCTTGCAGATAGAAATGTAGAATTTATTGAGCAGCCTTTTCAGTCAACTAATTTGAAAGATACTGCTTTATTGAGAAATGTTTCTCCATTGCCATTAATTGCTGATGAAAACAGTATAAATTCTAGGGATATACCATCTCTAGTAGATGTGTTTGATGGTATAAATATAAAGCTCATGAAATGTGGAAATTTGTATGAAGCCTTAGAAATGATTAAATTGGCTAGAAAGTTTAAAATGAAGATAATGTTAGGGTGTATGATTGAAAGCTCAGTTGCGATCACCGCAGCTTCTCATCTTTCGCCCCTTGTTGATTATGCGGACCTGGATGGAAATTTGCTGATTGAGGATGATCCTTATCAGGGAGTAACTGTTAAAAATGGAAGGTTGAAGCTTCCCAAAGAGCATGGTCTAGGCGTGAAACTAAAGCATACCAAAAATAAGGATCTACAATGAAGATCATTGGAATTGAGCATATTGCTATTGCCGTAAAAGATTTAGATACTAGCTCACCGTTTTGGAAACATATTTTACAAATACCTCATCGTAGCACTGAAGTGGTTGAATCGGAAGGTGTGACAACAGATATTTATGATACTAAAAAAGGGAAAGTAGAGTTACTGGAATCTAGAGGATCTGATACTCCAGTAGGGAAATTCTTGAGTAAAAAGGGTGAGGGTATACATCATGTATGTTTTGAGGTAGATGACATAAAACAAGCAATAATAGAGCTTAAAAAAAATAATATACGAGTTTTATCTGATGAACCCCGCACCGGAGCGGAAGGATATCAGGTAGTATTTATTCACCCTTCAAGCGCAGGGGGCGTGCTAGTTGAATTAGCGCAAAAGCCTAACTAATTCTTAGTTGAGTAGCAAACTCCTGAATTTTTTTCCAGCTATTTTTTACATGGTCTAAACTGGAAGTTGAAGTTCCAATTGAAAATCGCAATGTGTATTTATTATCTAATTTTGTATGACTTAAATACATTGAGCCGCTTTTGTTAATGTTGTATAACAGTTTTTCATTTTCATCGTTACTGCCTTTTAATCGAAAACAAATTAGCGTAAGAGGTGTTGGCGCTATAATTTCAAAGCGATCATCTTTACTGATCCATTCTTTTAATTTTTGGGTAATATGCATATCATTTCTAATATAGTCTTGAATCCCTTTTACCCCGTAATAATTAATTACGCTCCACAATTTTAAAGCCCTAAATCTTCTTCCAAGGGGTATTCCCCAGTCTCTTAGATCAGTAACTTGTTCAGTTGAGCTTTGTTTGTTCTTTAAATATTCTGGCATGATCGATAAAGCATTTAGTAGATATTTCTTATTTTGAATATAAAATA
Source organism: uncultured Fidelibacterota bacterium (assembly GCA_902615915.1). GTDB lineage: Bacteria > Fidelibacterota > Marinisomatia > Marinisomatales > TCS55 > TMED144. The sequence continues at coordinate 14,742 of CACMQQ010000010.1, read as the reverse complement.
TGCTACAATCAAAGTTTGTCAGCATCCATTTGTGAGGGTTAAAGGTGTAACTATTTGCATAGGTTAGTCCTTTATTAACAAATCGAAATTCTGGGCAAATGGCTGCAGGCCCAGCCATTGCTGAATCAACGTGTAGCCAAATGTTGAGATCTTTACAAATTTTTCCAATTTTTTCTACTGGATCCAAAGCAGTGCTCGATGTAGTACCAACCGTTGCACAAACAAAGCTAGGCTTGAGTTTGTCTTTAATATCTTTATCTATAAGTTGTCTTAAATGCTCTACGTCCATAGCAAAATTTTTATCTGTTTTGACCAACCTTAGGTTATTTGTTCCAATGCCAGCTATTTTAACGGCTTTTTCTATTGATGAATGTGCTTGTGACGATGTATAAACCGTTAAATTGCCATTACATCCAGCTTTATTGGAATTTGTTTTTGTTGTTTTTTCTCTTGCGGCCAATAAAGCGATCAAGCTTGAGCTTGATGCAGTATCTTGAATGGCTCCACCCCCACTTGAGCTTGAAAGAAAATATTCTGGAAGATCTAGCATTTTAACAAGCCAATCTAGCATATGGATTTCAAGTTCAGTTGCCGATGGGCTGGTGATCCAGTTCATTCCATTTACTGCTAATCCAGTAGACAAAAGATCTCCAAGTATTCCTGGTCCGCTGGTTGAACATGGAAAAAAAGCATGAAAATTGGGAGACTGCCAGTGCGTAATGCCATTCATGAGTAAATCCATATCCTTTAAAATGTCATCAAATTTTTTCCCTTCTATGGGGGGATTATCAGGAAGATTATTAATAATCTCATTAGGTGATAATTGTGACATGACTGGATAGTCTTCTATTTTTTCATAATAATCTGCAATCCAATCTATAGCCTTGTAGCCTGCTTTGCGAAATTCATCTGTGGACATATGTAATTTTGTTTTATTATTCATTTTCAACCTTAATTAATATGATTTTAATTTACGATTAATTTAGATTCTCCTGATGATAACTCTAAAAGATATTGAAAAAGCACATGATAGGATACGTCCATTTATTCACAGAACGCCTATTCTAACAAATTCAAGCTTAAATGAATTGTCTGGAGCAGAATTGTTCTTTAAATGTGAGAACTTCCAGAAAGCGGGTTCCTTTAAAATCAGAGGTGCGACCAATGCTGTCCAGCTTTTGTCAGAGGAAGATTTAAAAAAAGGTATTGCTACAACATCATCTGGAAATCATGGCGCTGCTCTTTCAATGGCTGTGACACGCAGAGGGGGTAAAACCCATGTTGTAATGCCTCACAACACCCCCAAGATAAAAGTAGAAAATGTAAAAAGAAATGGAGGCGAGATAGTTTGGTGTGAAACTAGTCAAGAATCGAGAGAGGGCGTTTTAGAGGATTTGGTAAAAAAAAATGGCTCAGAAGTCATTCATCCTTATAATGATGAGAGAATAATTGCTGGGCAAGGAACTTGCGCGAAAGAATTAATTGAAGATTGCCCAGATCTTGACATCATCGTATCTCCTGTCAGCGGTGGTGGCTTGATAGGAGGCACTCTGATTATGGCAAATGAAATTGAAGAAAAAATTGAGGTCTACGGAGCTGAGCCAAGCGAGGCAGATGATGCTTTTCGATCCTTAGTAGCTGGAAAAATTATTCCTAACAAAACTATAAATACCATTTGCGATGGATTAAGAGCGCAGATCGGAGCGTTAAATTTTCCTATACTCAAAGAATTTGTCTCAGAAATCATTACTATCACAGAAGAAGAAGTTATCGACGCCATGAGGATGGTCTGGGAAAGAATGAAGCTGATTGTAGAGCCCTCGTGTTCTATTACCCTAGCTGCTGTGCTAAAAAGAAAAGCTAAGTTTTCAAATAAAAGAATTGGATTGATCCTGTCTGGAGGAAATGTTGATTTAAATAGATTACCATGGAGCAGTACCTGATGACTAGAATTATTTTTATCCTATTTTTTTATCAATCAGTATTTTCTCAAAATGAAAAAGACCAGATCGAGATGGAAACGACCACCTTGATGAATGTACCAATGATGGGAACTATAACAACAAGCGTCAAATCTTATGCAAGCGATAAAAGTTTTAAAAAAGACAATAATATTGAAATTGATAAGTTTTATACTAGAATGATGATGGGTGGCAACAAAAGGAATGGGATAATTTTAAATGGTGAAACTAAAATGAGAACAGTATTTGATCTAGAGGAAAAGGAGTATACCGTTGAGAATTTTCAATCTATCATTGAAAACAATGGAATCCCTAAAACCAAAGATATCACGAATCCATTTTCAAGAGATAATCGAAATAATAACAATTCTGACAATGACAGCAAAAAGGAAGACGACACTGAGGAGAGTGATGAAGATGATAATGAGGATAATGGTTTTAAAATTTTAGATAGAAATATTTTTACAGATAAGGATAAGTTAAACGGTTTTTCAGTAAAAAAAATCATTACATCCTTTGGTAGAAAAAGTGGATCTAAGATGATTACTACTGAGTGGATTACCACTGATACAGCGCTAATTTCTTTTGTTCTAGAAAAAGAAATGGAACTTGTTGAGAGCTATAAGGGTAAACGGTCAAATGCAAGCATGGTCATGTCCTCAGATAGAATGATCAAAAGTATTGACCCCAATTATGAGTATGAAGAGGTGCCCGGTAAGGTTGTAAAAAGTAAAATGGAAAATTTTAATGATGATGGAAAATCAGCTTTTAGCATGGTTTGGGAAATTAAATCAATAAAAAAGAAGAGCTACAATTCAAATGACTTCGTTGTCGGGAAAAAATTAAAAAAAGTTGAAAATTTTGAATAATTAAAAAAGTTTTTATTTGAACACCTTTGACAAAGATCGCCTAAAACAAATACCAAAAAAACCTGGTGTTTATTTCTTTAAAGACACTAGTTCTCATATTTTGTATATCGGCAAGGCAAAAGAATTGAGAACAAGAGTGCGTTCTTATTTTCAGAAGAACAGACATCAATCAGCAAAAAACATTTCTATGATAAAAAAGATTCGAGATGTGGATTGGATTGTTGTATCCAGCGAGGTAGAGGCTTTACTTACTGAGGCTAATTTGATTAAGAAATATCAACCTTTTTATAATGTTAATTTAAGGGACGATAAATCATTCCCTTACATTCGAATCACAAAAGAACCCTATCCAAGAGTGTTTATAACTAGGACCATAGTGAAAGATGGTTCACGATATTTTGGACCTTATACAGACGTTATTTATCTGAGAAGAACCTTAAAAGCCATAAGAGCAATTTTTCCAATTAGAAGTTGTGATTTTTTTATTGATGATGATGTAATAGAAAAAAAGAAGATATCGCTGTGTTTAGATTATCACATTAAAAAATGCGAAGGCCCATGCGAGGGCATGGTCTCAGAGCAGATCTATGGGGAAATGATATCTAATGTGATAAAATTTTTGAATGGTAGAACCAATGATATAGAAAATTCTATTACTGAAAAAATGAACAATGCCTCTCATGACCTACGCTTTGAGGATGCTGGAGTTTTTAGAGATCAACTTACCGCAATAAAGGATTTTAGAGAGAGGCAGCGCAAAGTATCAGCGGACTTTAAAGATAGAGATATATTCGCATTGGCCACAGACGAAGACTATGGAATTGCAGTTGTAGTTCGTATTAGAAATGGTAGAATAAACAGTAGAGAAAAACTTTCATTGAGGAATTTAGACAGTAGTGAGGAGAGCATTTTTGAAACTATTTTGACCAGATTTTATTTAGAATCTGATTTCATACCTAATGAGATCGTTTTACCCAAAGAGCCAACAAACTCAGACCAATTGATTGCGTTCTTAAAACAAAAACGTAAAGGATCGGTAAAATTCAAATATGCCGAAAGAGGGGAAAAAGCCAAAGAACTAAGATTGGCCTATCAAAATGCAAAACTATTGCTGGGTGAATGGAAGCTTAATCGAATGAAGAGAAAAGACTTTGTTCCTAAAATGGTTGAACAACTTAAAGAGGATCTGCAATTAAAATCCTCTCCGCGTAAAATAGAAGCATTTGATATATCCCATCTAGGGGGAACCAATACTGTAGCTTCTATGGTCTCTTTTTTTGATGGGAAGCCAAAAAAGAATGAATACAGAAAGTATAATATTAAAACTGTTGAGGGAATTGATGATTTTGCTTCCATGAGAGAAGTGGTATTACGCAGATATTCAAGAGTAAAAAAAGAAGGTTTGGGTTTTCCTGACCTGATCTTAATCGATGGGGGTAAAGGGCAACTTTCTATGGCAGTTTCAGCATTGAGAGAGTTGGGCCTAGAATATATAACTGTGATTGGGATTGCAAAACGATTGGAAGAGGTATTCGTGCCGGGTCACTCAGACCCGCAAAATATTCCAAAAAGCTCTTCCGGTCTAATTCTTCTAAGAAGAATACGTGATGAAGCTCACAGATTCGCAATTACTTTCCAAAGAACAAGGAGGAAGAAGACTTCTTTAAAATCAGTTTTTGACGATATTGCTGGTATGGGGCCGAGTAGAGTTAAAAAAATAATGAAAGATTTTAATGGTATAGATGAGATCGCATCTTTAGATCCTAAAGCTATAAAAGAAAAATCTGGAATACCTATTTCCATTGCAAAAGAGGTCGTTAGAATTGCTAAAAAAACTAATCTAGCTTAAAATTATTCTTTTTCATCCAATCATCATCAACAAATTTGCTTAAATAGTTTCTTATGCCGTCTGCAAGAATACATAAACATTTTTTATCTGGACCTAGTTCTTTGGCTGCTTGAAGGGCAGCCCATACTACAGTTCCACAAGAACCGCCGCATAGCAATCCTTCTTCTTTGATAATTCGTCTTGCCATAGTAAATGAATCTTGATCGTTAACCTTTATGTATTTATCAATAATGGTATTATCAAGCACTTTTGGGAAAAAATCGTAACCAATACCTTCAACTTGGTAGGTATGAATATCGTCTCCCCCTCCCAAGATAGATCCGTATGGGTCTGCACCAACAATTTTGATATCTGGATTCTTCTTTTTTAAATTTTTTGCTATCCCCGTTATTGTTCCGCCTGTTCCAACACCAACAACTATCATATCTAAACTTGATCCAAAGTCATTCCAAATTTCTTCTGCGGTACCCATTTCATGGGCTTGAGGATTATTGGGATTTCCATATTGATCCAAAATATAAGAATTGGGAGTTTCGCGATTTATTTTTTTTGCAACCTCTATAAGGCCGTCCGGGTCATCGTGCCCTGCTTCTGTTGGGGTTCTAACAATAGTTGCGCCCAATGCTTTCAAGGTTACTTCTTTTTCCATGCTCATTTTTTCAGGCATTACTATAATTAGTTTGTAACCTAACACACTAGCCGCAAGGGCAAGTCCAATGCCTGTGTTTCCTGAGGTAGGCTCAACCAATGTATAGCCAGGCTTAATAAGGCCTTTCTCTTGAGCGTCTTCAATCATTTGAAATCCAATACGATCTTTTACAGAACCTCCAGGGTTGATAAATTCACATTTGGCATAGAGTTGACAACTAACTTCTTTTTCAATTGAGGATAACCGTACCGTTGGAGTGTTCCCGATCGCTTCAAGTATATTATTCAGTAACATATGATTGTTTTTTAAATGAAATAAAAACCTTAAAATATCAAGTAATAATACAAACAATATAATATGCATAAAATTCAAATCATATCAGCGACAAATGATAAAAATCTAGATCTTGCAAATAGCATCCAGTCTACTTTAACAGGAGTAGCAAAAGATGTCGACAAGACAACCGCCTCTATTGACTGTCCTGACATTATTAGTTTAGAAAGTTTACAATTATCTTTATTTTCGTTTGGAGTTAAGGCTAATGAAGAAGTTTTAAATGGATTAGTTAGTAGCATATTAGAGGCAAAAAGCTTTATTTTTTGTGCACCAGAGTACAATGGTGGCGTACCCCCAGTTTTGTCAAATGCTTTAACGTGGATAAGTGTTCAAACTAAAGATTGGAGAGAAGCATTTAACAATAAAATAGCTTTAGTGGCTACTCATAGCGGGGGAGATGGTTTTCGTTTTTTAACAGCTTTTCGGATACAATTGGAATATTTAGGTGTTACCGTTTATTCTAGGAGTATAACCGTATCCAATTCTAAACCCTATGATGAAGATAAAGTAAAAAAAATCTTAGCAAATTATCTTGAGTTAATTAAATAGCCCTGAAAAATCAGGGCTATTTAACTTTATTAGTCGTTAATTTATTTTTATTTGCTTAACGTTTTTGTTTATCTCTTTGCTCTTAGGAATCGTTATGCTCAGTGTTCCGTTGGTATATTTTGCACTTACTTTGCTATCTAAAGCATTGTCGGGTAATGAGAATGTTCTCGAATAATTTCTCATACTTCTTTCCTTAAGCATATAACGACCATTGGAATCGCTCACCTTTTCTTCATTGGCTTTAATAGTCAAATAACCTTCATCGATAGATAAATTAATATTTGATTTATCAAAACCAGGAAGATCTGCGATTATCGTATATTCATTTTCTGATTCTTTAATATCTATAGCTGGATGAGTGTTATTTCCTGGTAAGGTATGAAGATTCCATCCATCATTAAATATATTGTCGATCATTAGATCAAAATCATTAAGAATATTGCGGCTAGGTTGCCATTTTATTAAGTTCATTTTAAAATCCTTTCAATGTATTTACTTCCAATAGTTTCAAGAGTTATGCCAATTAAAATTTTATGTCATTTTTGTATTTATGTATGTCAATATAGCAGTATATACTGCTAAAATGGCAGTTTAGATTGTTATTTTGTCTTTATTTGTTTGCAACTGATAAAAATTGAGCATCATATTCAGCAATCATTTCACTCCAATCATATCTTTTTACCAAAGAAGAATAAGAAGAAAGACGAATTTGATCCACATTGTTAATACAATGTTTTAGTTTATAAAAAAGATCATTTTTATTCGTATAAAATAGTTTAGAATTTTTTTTGTAGTTAAATAGATCAGGATAGGTAAGGCGTTTAGGGAGTAATGGGTATGTACCGCAATAAACTGCTTCAACAATGCTAATACCGAAAAAATCTTGGATATTTGTGACCGGCAATATATCACTTAAATATAGCCATTTAGAATATTCACTTAATGTTTTGCAATAACCTATATATCTAATATTTTCTTTTAATTTTTCATTAGCAACTCTAAAAATTTCAGGCATGGTTTTGATATTTTGTCCCAAAATAACTAATTCAAATTTTTCTTTTTCATTTTTTAATTTTTGCATCACTTCAAAAAAGGTAGAAGGGTCTTTATCGTAATCCCATCTGTGGTTCCATAATATCAATGGAAGCTTACCTTTCTCATTAATTTTGTTTTTATCAAATCGTTTAAGATCAATACCCAGTGGTAAGGTTGAAGATTTGGCTTTTATTTTTTCAATTGATCCTAGCTCATTATGATCTGGGAATTGTTTTAAAAATTGATTCGCATCTTTAAAAAAACTATTCATGTGAAATATTGAGTTAAAAAAAACATGATCTGATATTAAAGCTGATGAAAAGTTAATAAATCCATAATGCATTTTTTTGTTTTCATTAAATTTTTCGTTATAGTTCCAAGGATATGACAGTTGATTTTCATGAAAATACATAGCTAATGGTGTATCAAAGAACTCATGACCAATTAAACTTTTAAATATTGTAGCGTCAACCATATCGCTCAATAAAAAGAGATCCGGTCTAAAATTGAATCGCAAAAACTTTTCTGCTAAAGAAATAGCGCCACCCCTCATTCTCCATTTCCAATATTTTCCCTCTAATGATATTGAAATAATATCGTGGGTGCTGTTTTTCATCAACCCTTCAATCCAGGATTTGTGCGAACCCCCATTGAATGATTCAATAATGGCAATCTTCACTTATTTTTTATACCGACTGTTTAATATTTTAATCTTTTTAAAATTTTTTTTTTAAACTAATATAACCTTAATCTAATTACAATACTAAGGAGGGATTAAATGAGAAGTATTTATAAGAATTTATTGCTAGCAGTCAGTTTCACTATTTTTTTGACTACATCACTTTACGCTCAAGATTCTAACATTCTTTATACTGTATCAACCATTGAAGAAAAACTTAAAAATACTGATTTTGAGATATTTAGATTTAAAGATTTGCGCTTTAAAGGGGATATTGGCAAACGAGTAATTTTACGCTACCAAGACGGGAATGATCTTCAAATAAAATGGAGAAGAGCGTTACCAGGTGGTCATGAATTCAACAATGCGCCTCGATTTGAAATGGCTGCATATGAACTTCAAAAGCTTATTCTCGATGAAAGTGAATATGTTGTTCCTCCAACAGTATGCAGAGGATTCATGTTCGATGAATATAAAAATATTGAAGCGGAGGCAATACCCACATTTAGAAAGCCTAATTTGGTTATTGTGATGATGCAATATTGGTTAAATGAAGTTACCATAGGAGGCGAGGTTTATGATAAAGAGAAATTTGAAGTCAATCCTACCTATGCAAAACATTTTGCCAACACCAATATCATGACAAATATCATCAACCATAAAGACAGCAATGAAGGTAATTTACTAACCTCCACTGATGAGGATAATCCAAGAGTCTTTACCGTGGATAATGGCGTGACATTTAGCAGTCCAGAAAGCGATAGAGGAGCTATATGGAAATATATTAGAGTTAAAAAGCTACCACGAAAAACCATCGACCGTTTAAAGCAAATCACGACTAAAGATCTGAATGAAAAACTTGGTGTAGTTGCACAATTTGAATTCACCGAGGACAAAATTTTCTCTGTTTATCCCTCAAAGAACCTAAATCCAAGAAAAGGGGTCAGAAAGTCTGGCAATACAATTCAGTTTGGCTTAACTAGCTATGAAATAAAAGCTGTTAAGAAAAAAATTGATTATATTTTAAAGCAGAACAAAAAAGGGAAATATGAACTTTTCTAATTTTTTTGGTTAAAAAAATTTTAATTTAGATAGTCCTATTAATTGAAGATTTATTACATTTAGATTATTTAAATATTTCTAATTAATAATCTTATAAATCAGGTTTTTTCATAAATGGAACAAAGAATTGTTTCCACCAATAGAAAAGCTTTTCATCTTTATAACATTCTTGATAAATATGAAACAGGGATTGAATTGATGGGAAGTGAAGTTAAAAGTCTCAGAGAGGGAAACGCCAACCTAAAAGAATCCTATGTCTATTTAAAAAAAAATCAATTATGGGCAAGTGGCATTCATATCAACCCATATTCACATACGGGCTTTGACGGGCATGAACCAACAAGATTAAGAAAGTTATTGTTAAATAGAATAGAGATAGAAAAAATAAGAATTGCTCTAGATCAGAAAGGACTAACCGCAGTTCCATTGAAAATTTATTTTAATGATCGTGGCTGGGCTAAACTTGAAATAGGAATTGCAAAAGGAAAAAAGATTTATGAAAAAAAGGATGCCAAAAAAGAACGCGATATCAAAAGGCAAACTGAAAGAGAGTTAAGATTACGATAGTTATGAGTTTTCCAACGTTAGAAGATCAGTGGTCCTTAATTTCAAGGGGAGTAGAAGAAATTATTCCTGAAGATGAATTGAAGAAAAAAATCTCAAAATCTTCAGAAAATAATAAGCCGTTGAAAATAAAATTAGGATGCGATCCAAGTAGACCTGACTTGCATATTGGACATAGCGTAGTCTTAAGAAAGTTGTCTCATTTTCAGCAGTTGGGTCATAAAGCAATTCTAGTAATTGGTGATTTTACTGCTATGATAGGAGACCCCTCTGGTAGAAATAAGACAAGACCACAGTTAACCATTGAAGAAACAAAAGCAAATGCTGAAACTTACATAGATCAAGCAGCAAAGATCTTAGATATAGAAAAATTGGAAATAGTGTTTAATAGTCACTGGCTTAACAAAATGAGTTTTAGTGACGTGATAAAACTTTGTAGTCAATACACCGTTGCAAGAATGCTTGAGCGAGATGACTTTACTAAGCGATTCAAATCAGAAATACCTATTTCTATTCATGAATTCATGTATCCTTTGGCCCAAGGAATGGATTCGGTTGAATTAGAAGCAGATATTGAGCTGGGCGGAACGGATCAAAAATTTAATTTACTTGTTGGCCGCGATCTTCAAAAAGAGAATGGTCAGAAACCCCAATCCATTATTACGCTTCCGCTACTAGAGGGAACTGACGGGAAAGACAAAATGTCTAAATCTTACGAAAATGACATCGGTCTAATGGATGATCCAGCAAACATGTACGGAAAAACAATGTCTATTCCGGATGAACTCATATACAAATATTATTCTGTCGCTTTGGATTTAGAAGAATCCAAATTATTATCTATCAAAGAAAAATTAGATGATAAAAGTAACAATCCTAGAGACATTAAGCGAGATCTCGCAAAAGAGCTAGTTCAAATGTATCATGGTGAAAAAAAATCTCAAGAGGCACAAGCTCATTTTGAAAAGGTTATAGTAAATAAAGAAAACCCTGATGAAATGGACGAATTTAAAGTAAAGAACGAAACTACTATAGTTGATTTATTGTTTGATTCAGGTTTAGCGCAAAGCAAAGGTGAAGCCAAAAGATTGATCAAACAAGGTGCTGTAAAAATAGATGGAGTAAAGATTGATAATCTTGATTACGAATTACACTCGAACGAGAATAAAATAATTAAAGCAGGGAAAAGAAGATTTTTAAAAATTACATAATTTATTTTTTAACCCTTTATTCTTTGCTTGCTAATGAGAATTTATTGGATAAACCTCCAAAGTTGGTTGTTTTTTTAGTAATTGATCAAGGGACACCAGATTTATTGAATAAATATGATAAACTTTACAGTGGCGGTTTGCGCTTTTTGGTTGATAATGGAGTCAACTTTACCCAAACATATCATGATTATAGCAATACAAGTACTGGTCCTGGACATTTTGTTTTAGCTAGTGGTATGCACCCTGGCCCTGTTGGGATAATTGGCAACCAATGGTATGATCGATCTTTGGGTCGAGGCTGGTATTGCGCTGAAGATACGCTTTCATATGATCTGATAAGCAATGATAAAGCAAGCTCATACAGAAACGTTCAAGCAACAGCTTTGGGAGACTGGTTAAAAAGCCAAAATCCAAAATCAAAAGTTGTATCTCTTTCAGGTAAAGATCGATCTGCGGTAATGATGGGTGGTAAAAATCCAGACGGAGTTTTTTGGTATAATAAGAAAGGCTCATTTACTTCCTCATCTTATTATATCAAAAAAATCCCTTTCTGGTTAAGAAAGTTTAACAAAGAGATGGGTGTCAAATTTTATACTGATAGCACATGGAGTTTTCTAAAAAATAAAAATATTTACGATGAAAATGCACGATCAGACTATTTTTATGGTGAGAATGATTGGACAACAAGCGATGGCTATAATCCGTCATTTCCAATAATTTTCAAAGATATTCAAATCGATCGATTATTAAATCTATTTTATGTCACACCTTTCGGAGATCGATCATTGCTAGAGCTAAGTAATTTAGCCATAAAAAAATACAAATTAGGAAAAGATGACAATACTGACTTATTGTTTATTGGCTTATCCGCTGCTGATGGGGTTGGTCATTCATTTGGTCCTTACTCTCAAGAGCAGTTAGATAATCTACTTAGACTGGATAAAAACCTAGGCCACTTCATTGAGAATGTTGACCAAAAAATTGGAAATAGTAATGTTCTTTATGTTCTTTCAAGTGATCATGGTGTCATTGAACTTCCTGAATATTTAAAAGAGAAGGGCTTTACTTCTGGGAGAATTCCATCAGGTGTTAGAGACTCCATAGTTGCTAAAACTTTGATCAAGATTGATTCTGATTTTGGTGAAAATAAAGTCAATCGGTACGGATATGGTTTTTATTATGATGATTCTATTCAAAAAAAAGAACGCAACAAAATTAGCCAATTGATAAAGAAAGAAATGATCAAAATACCTGGGATTGGAATGGTTCTAACCAAAGATGAAATTTTATCTTCCGATGATGATAAAATAAACTCAAGGCTAAAAAATATGATCCATCCCATAAAGAGTCCAGATGTCTTAATGATTCCAAAAAGATTTTGGTCAACCAGAAGCCAAGCAGGAGCTTCGCATGGCACTCCTTATGATTACGATTCTCATATACCTTTTTTTATATCATCAAAAGGTTTAAAAAAAATCTCAATAGAAGCAAGAATCAGTTCTATTGATATTGCCCCTACTGTTTCGAGCATAATTAAAGTTACGGTGCCGGATAATGTAAATGGTAAAAGTGTTAAAATATTTTACAAAGATTAAAATTGATATTTTTATCAAAAATTTTATTGAACTAAGTTCAATCATTCAAATTATATCAAATCAAAGGATTACATATGTCAGAAAATCTAAAACACTTTAGTACTGATGATTTTGAAGCTGAGGTTTTAAAATCTGATATCCCAGTTTTAGTTGATTTTTGGGCTGAGTGGTGTGGACCATGTAGAGCTATAGGTCCAATCGTAGATGAATTAGCTACCGAATATTCAGGAAAGGCTAAAATTGGAAAGTTAAATGTTGATACTGATAATCAGGTAGCAGCGCAGTATGGTGTAAGAAGTATTCCAGCGTTATTAATTTTCAAAGACGGAGCAGTTGCAAATCAAATAGTTGGAGCTGTACCTAAAGAAAAAATAACTGAACTATTAGACTCAGTTATATAATTTTATAAAACAATAGAATGAATCGAAAGGTTATAATAATAGGCTCTGGGCCTGCTGGCCTAACAGCAGCCTTGTATACTGCAAGAGCAAATCTTGAACCATTAGTTTTTGAAGGCAATCAGCCAGGCGGTCAGTTAACAATTACTACCGATGTTGAAAATTACCCTGGTTTTCCATCTGGAATTATGGGTCCAGAGTTAATGGAAAATTTTCGCGAACAAGCAAAGAGATTCGGTGCAGAATGCTATTTTAAACATGTCACTAAAGTCGATTTAAAAAATAGACCTTTTAGAGTTTGGGTTGGTAAAGATGAATATTATTCCGACACCATTATAATTGCAACCGGAGCTTCGGCAAAAATGCTTGGACTAGAAAAAGAAAACGAATTGATGGGTTTTGGCGTTTCAGCTTGCGCAACTTGCGATGGTTTTTTTTACAAAGACAAAAAAGTATTGGTAGTTGGTGGAGGTGATACTGCAATGGAAGAAGCAACTTACTTAACAAAGTTCGCATCCGAGGTTGTTGTTATACATCGCAGAGATACTTTTAGAGCATCTAAGGTGATGGTTGATAGAGTAATGAAAAATTCAAAGGTCAGAGTTATTTGGGATGTTGTGATTAAAGACATCGAAGGAACTAAAGAAAGTGGTGTCAAATCTGTTATCTTGGAAAATCAAAAGACGAAGAAAAGATTTAATGAGGATTGCGATGGTGTTTTTCTTGCGATTGGTCACAAACCAAATACCGATCTTTTCAAAGATCAACTAGAGACCAATAAAAATGGTTATTTATTAACAAACAGTGGCACAAAAACAAATATAGATGGTGTATTTGCTTGTGGCGATGTTCAAGATCATATTTATAGACAAGCAATTACTGCAGCAGGATCAGGCTGTATGTCTGCTATCGATGTAGAGCGTTACCTAGAGAACCTTTAAATATTATAACTTTCATTCACCCTTATTAGGAGTGTAATTGAAATGAGCACAAATCAAGATGCATTGTACGATATTACTCGATTAAATGTTGATATCTCAAATGAAAATATTCTCAATGTAAGAAAATTGAAATTTCACAAAGGCGCAATATATGGAGTTGTTGGCCCAGCAGGTTCTGGAAAAACGACAATGTTAAAACTTTTATCAGGTTTGATCAAAGAAAGCTCAGGAGAGGTAAAGTATGATAACTCTTTTTTTGAAACAAACTGGATGGGTAAAGCTATTTTAAATCCTGAGATAAAATTTGTGGATTTGTTAAAAAATGATTTTGGTAAAAGCTTACCTTCAAAAATAAACAATAATAAATCCAAAGATATTTTCTCTACTTATTCAAAAAAAATGAACATCAATAGATTGTTAAATAACAAACCCTCAGATCTATCTAAAGGAGAGCTTGCGTTTGCAAATCTTTCATTGGCTCTGGAAGATGATCCAAGAGTTTTAATAATTGATGATTATGGTATTTATTTTGACACCAGCACTGAGATTAATTTTAGAAAAAAAATTCAACTCATGAATAAGAATTTCGGCACAACTATCATTTTATCATCCATAAGCGATAAAATTCTAAAATTATTTACTTCAGTAAATATCTATCTTGAGAATGGTTATGTTAGCAAAATAAGAGCAGGCTCTAGCAATAGATCTGCAAACAATAAATATAAAACTACTCGAAAAAAATATAAAAAAAGTAGAAGTCGTAGTTGATTGAAAGGAATCTAGAATGCTATTAGAATCTTTTTCAAAAAAGAATTTCTTAGTTATAGGGGATATCATGCTTGATACCTATGTGTTTGGTACAATTAATAGAATCTCACCAGAAGCACCAGTTCCTGTTGTAGAGACTTTAAATGTTAAAAATAAGCTCGGTGGCGCTGCAAATGTTGCATTGAATTTGACATCGTTAGGCGCTAGTGTTATGCTAGCTGGCGTACTTGGCAATGATGATGAAGGTAAAAAAATTGAAGATCTATTAAAGAGCAA
>CACMQQ010000009.1 GCA_902615915.1 uncultured Fidelibacterota bacterium | reverse complement strand
AAAATTTTAATTGAAAATGGTAGTCCAGCCAGTAGATACTTAGAGCAAAACAAAATAGATAATGAAATAAAAAAAAAATTAATTTTCCTAAATAGGAAAGACTTTAGCAATATTTCAAAAAATAACAGGACTCAGGGATTGATAGCACACTTTGAAGGTAAATTAACAAGAACACTACCTTCGTTTAAAAATATAAAAACTAATGTGGGCCTATTAGTCCTTGACCAGATTGAAGATCCTCAAAACCTTGGGCAAATCATTAGAACTGCAGAATGTGCTGGAATAGATGGAATTATCATAAGCAAAAATAATGGTTGTGGAATAACAAATGCAGTCATTCAAGTTAGTCAGGGTGCTTTTTTTAACATTCCTATTTACGAAGTATCCAATATAGATCAATGTCTAAGAGTATTAAAAAAAGAAGATTTTTGGGTAGTCGCTCTTGAGAACGAAGCAAGTAATAAAGATTGGTATGAGATTGACTACCGTAAAAAGATTGTCATCATGCTAGGCAGCGAAGGGAAAGGAATAAAAAAAATTAATTTAAAGAATAGTGATTTTATAGCATCAATACCAATGCAAGGTCAGATCAATTCCTTAAATGTTTCAGCTGCCACAAGCGTAGTTCTTTTTGAAAGATTGAAACAGTTAAAAAGTGAAACTAACTCCTATTGAAAAAGATTCATCACTGCTTCTATAATCCAAAATATGATATTTGTCTGAAAAACCATCCTCGCTTGACTGTAAAGTATTTCTATCATACTCTATTCCAGCGCTATCAAATGTTGAAGATGGTGGATAAGTAGAACTATAAGCTAAAAATCGCTTTGGAGCTGGCTTGCTGTCGGTCTTAATATTATATCTGATTTCAATCTTAAGCCATTTTTCAGCAGTTGAAATGGAAAAAATATTATTCCAATTAGTTAATACATCATCTCCAGCTGGCTTGTAATAATATTCAGTTTGGTAATAAAAATTATCACCTAAAGGCAATTTTAGTTTTGGCCTTATGGATATTCTAGAATAATCAAAAGTTGGCATATCTCCATAATTAGAATATGCATAAACCCCTAAAGAATCTCCTACTCCATCATTGTTCGTGTCATAATCAACATATTCATAAACATTATTTTTACCAAACACCTCTTCCTTTTCAGATAAAAAAGCTGCACTAACAGATAAAAAATCACCCAAAACTCTATATTTTGCTCCCCAACCAAAATTTTGTCGTTTTTTAATACCCAATGCTTCATCAAAAGCCGTTTCAGCAATAATAAAGGGAGAAAATGTACCGTTTGCCCAAAGATCAAACTTAAAAACAATTGTTTGATCGTTATAGTAAGGAGCGCCATTGTACTCAGAAACATTTCTATCAAGAGAAAGAAGAAATTCTGAATCTTTCAAAGTTAAACTGCCAAAATTAATATCACCATTTGCGGTTAAAGCATAATTTAAATTATAATACCAATATTCAGTGTTACCACCTCTGCCAGAATAGCCTCCTGAGAGTTGGTTTTTAAAATTTTGAGCATTGCTAGTTGTAATTAAAAGTAAAGTAATCAAAATTTTGTATAACATCGTATGATTTTCTCCTGTTAATGATACGAAAATAAAGAATTCATGGAAAAAAAATAGGGCGAAAATTCGCCCTATTTATTATGAAACAATGTTAAAGAGCTGAGCTACTCAGGGTCTTTATCATCTACTTTATCAGCTTTACCTCCAAAGAGCCTTGCAAAAAAACCTCTCTTCTTAGGGGCTGCAGCTGTAGAAGATTTAGCTGTAGCCATTTCAGCAGGTGGAGACATGTTAGCGGCACCTGGTGCAGACATAGTTGCTGCAGATCCAGGACCAGCTACAGTTCCAGCTGTTGGAGCACCGGTCTTGCCACTTGGAGCAACAGTCTCAGACTCAGGACCGGTTTTATCAAACTGGTTACCCATTTCATCTGTTTGCTGAGCAAAAGCAAATGATCCTGTAACCATCACTGATAAAGCAATTAATTTTAGATTACGATTCATTCTAATCTCCTTAAATTATTAGGTTCGACTTTACTAAGTCGAAATTAAATTATAAAATTAAAAAGCATGTTGCAATAGTATTATTTCTATTGTGAGATACGTCACACTTTACCTTTTTAGCCTAGAATCTGCCTTTTTATTTGATTCATTATCTTTGTTAAACATATTAACAAAAATACTATCTTTATGGTCACTGTTTGATCTTATGCTATGATCAATGGAGACCTTTTTGATAAAATTAGAAAACTTTTCAATGGCTGAAGCTTTGTCTTTAGATTTGGTCATAGTATTAAAATATAAAATTATCTGATTACCGCTATCTTTTTAACAGAAGTATCAAATTTTGACTCAAAAGAAATAAAATAAATCCCAGAACTAACCATTGAACCATTATCGTCATTTCCGTTCCAATTAAAAGTGTATTTACCAGGTTGATATTCACTTGAGGGGATATTTTTTACAGACTGTCCGATAGCATTATATATAACGATATTTAACTTGGTAGTTTCAGGTAATTGAAAGTCTATTTGTGTATTACCATTCATTGGGTTAAATGGATTTTCATATGCATTTGATATGTCGTATAATGCTTTTTCTACTATTACTGTAAATGACTGAATTGCGCTAATTTGGCCATCTGAAACCAAAACTCTGAATTTAAATTGTCCATCAAATTCTATTCTGGGCTGAAAGACAAATTTACCAGATGATTCATCTATTTCTGCTATATCGCCAGATTCAATGATGCTATATTTTAATTGGTCATTATCTGGGTCATTTGCTTTTAAATCTAATTCTAATTTCTCAACTGATATGATCTTGTAATAAGGATCCACCGTATTTACAAATGTTGGAGCTTGATTTGAATTTGGTGATAGAGTTTCTACCCACAATTTTTTCGCATTATCAGCATTATCTAAAAATTCTTGTGAGCTATTGCCTCCCACAATGGCAAAAGCAACTTCTGCAGTATCTCCTTTATTTATAAATAACGGTCCTACAGAAGAGATTGTGGAGACGTCTGTAGCATTCAATGAGCCTGTACGAAGACCGCCAGACATAAATTGAAATTTTTCGGCATTTGTAAAACCATCTCCAGAATCACCGCCATAGATATCTGTTGGATTGTCAATTGATCTATAATTCATAGCATTTTGTCCATAATTATCACTTAGGATCATAACGCCAATAAGCTCAGTTGGGTTACTTTGGCTATTTGAAACGTAACCCATTAATCTATTTGAATCAAAGCCAGAATAGTCTGTAGCATCTTCATTAAGATCCCAATCAAAGAAAAGACCGGTATAAATGTCTGATAAAAATTCATTATCAGAAGAAGATATTTTATATTTAAAAATAACAAAATCATCATTTATTTTATTTGAGTCTGCATAGGTATACTGAGTCACATTGACTTTATTGCTATTTAAAGCTGATTGATCAGTAATGGAGGTTATTCCAATTTCTTTTACAGGTTGATCTTTTCCATAAAAAATTTCCATTTTTGAATTTTCCTGTACAGAGAAATCTGCACTTCTGCCGTCTCCTTCCGATCTTAATGCATCAGAAACTTTTGTTGGCGATGATGCTATTATTAACCCTCCCTCGAATAAATAATTCTTACCGTTATATTTAAAGCCTTGACCGTATGATCCAGAAAACTCTGTAAATCCTATATTACCTGTTTCGGTTATACTGACTTGAGTTTTACCAGTGTTATGATTCAAAATAGGAGGTGGATTTAACATAATCTCTTTAACAAACCTGTCATTATATTCATCTGCTTGGATAGAGAAAAGCAAAAGCGCTTCCTGGTTGATGGTAGATAAATTGGGAGAAAAAGAAAATGTATGAGTTATCGTATCATTTTTAGCTATTGAGTTTGTGCTATAATCATCTGACAAAATAACGATATTTTCATTGTCAGACGATAGGCTAATAACAACATTTTTTGCATCATTTAAATAGTTAACAAAACTTACTTCAGCAAAAACAGTTTCTCCATTATAAAATAGATCATCGCCATTATCATAAAGGCGAACATTTTGAATTTGCATGCTGGGCGAAGTGGTCTCACTAACCGCAAGCAAAGCATTAATACGACCTTTTCCTAGCTTACCACTCCATTGACCAGTTCCAGACAATGGAGTCGTTGAAATCCTTAATTTTGCTTGCAATTCAGCAGGAGTATAATTTGGAAATTTGGTTTTTGTTAATGCGGCAATGCCCGCTGCGATAGGTGAACCAAAAGATGTGCCCCAGCTTGATGTATAGGCATTACCTAAAGTACCAGTCCTTACAGCGGTAGATGGTGAGTATACATCTACAGATATGCCATACGCTGTTGAGGTGTAAACAAGATTAGGTTCAGGACCTTGGACGCCACCAACAGATAAAACTTCTCGAACTGCTGCAGGTAAATGCAAAGTATAGTCACTATCTAATCCGCTATTTCCAGCTGAGGATACCACCAAAGTACCAAGGCTGGTTGCGTAGCCGTATACATCCTCACTAAACGCATATGCAGCATCCTGCTCAGGAATTGTAATTCCTTCATATGCACTTCCATAGCTTGCATTAATAATATCTGCCCCATTCTCAGCAGCGTAAATAACGCCTTCACTGGTGTAGCAAATGTATTCACTATCTCCACATTTTGCGGTTATTGCCATAATTTTTGCATTCCAAGCAGCACCCGCTATACCGATAGCATTATCTGTAGAGGCAGAAGCAGCGGTAGCAGTAGTAGTGCCATGGCTAACTCCATTAAGTTTTGGATTATTAGAGTTATCAGTAAAATTCCACCCTCTTATATCATCAATAAATCCATTATTGTCATCATCTATACCATTATCAGCAATCTCTTTAGGATTGCTCCATATGTTATCAATAAGATCCTCGTGTGTCCAATCAACTGCATCATCAACTACAGCAATCACCACACTCCCCTCTTCAGCTTTCACAATATCCCACGCCTCAGGAAAATTCAAAGCATTCATGTAGGAAACTTGATCGCTCCAAAGCGCATCATTGGGCACTTCATTGATTTTAAAAATAGGCTGAATAAGTACATATTCTACTAGCGGATCGCTTCTTAGCATAGAAACAATTTCAGAATCTGATATTGAGGATGAATTCTTAAAATAGTGTATTCTATTAATCCCAAACTTTATTTTAGATTGATTGATATTTTTTTGATTAGCAATCGGTCTATCGTATTTGATAAAATTGAAAGCAACGCTTCTTTGTGAAGGATTCGGTAATATATTTTGACTAAGGGTGGTCTGTGGAATTGAGGATCTAAATTTAATTATTATTGGTCTTGATAAGGTTTCACTAATGTTATCTTCAGCTTTTATGTATTCTACAAAAACAATAGCAAACAGTGTGAAATATAAAAATCTTAAAACTTTCATTTTGCTCACTCTATAAATTTACAATTAATTGTGCCCGGAGCCGGACTTGAACCGGCACGGCTTATTCAGCCATTGGATTTTAAGTCCAACGTGTCTACCAATTCCACCACCCGGGCACTAAATGAGGCGTCGGCCGGATTCGAACCGGCGAATAGCGGTTTTGCAAACCGATCCCTTAGACCACTTGGGTACGACGCCAAATTATTAAAAATTATTTAAAATAAGGAAATTAAATTAGATTTTTTTACTTGAGAAATCAATCAAGCAAATCTAAATAATAATTCTCTTACCGATTCCATTTTTTCATTCAAATCATTTATTGCCTTGGTTTGAATCCACAGCTGAACTGTAATTGACAAAAAACCAACGATTAGCAATGCATAAATGACCTTTATATGTTTTTCCACAGAGCACTCCTTTTAACATCTAAATATCTTTGTTAATTTTACGGATGGAATTAAAGAATTTAAACATATATCAGAGATTAAGAGATTTTTCTGTTCCTAATACAGTGCTAGATAGTATTTTTTCCAACGTGGATGAAATTGCTACACTTCAAAAGGCTTGGGAAGAGCTCGGAAAGCTTGGACACAGTAACGATGAAATAGCACAATTGATTGCAAAAACAATTATTGAAGAATTGGATGATGATCTAGTTTGAGCGTGGACTCAGTCGAGCAAGAAATAGTGATATCGTATATTTTTTTTCTTTTTGATTCTAATGTTGGGGTTGTATTGTCTATTTGAATAGATCAGTATAGCATCTTTTACAAGTTTTTCACCTTTTAAAATGAATTCATATTCAGCATTTTTCTCAATTAAGGATAAATATAGATCAAGCGCTAATGACAATCGTTCAATATCAGCTGATTTTGGTTCATCCAGCTGCAGTCGAACGTCCTCTTTGATATTTGTGCTCATTAGAAGTGCTGTATTATAGTCTATCCTATTGCTTGTTTTGTCTTGACAAAAAATCATTGAAATAAAAGAAAAGATAAAAATTATCTTTGGCATCATTTATTTAAAATTAGATATAACATAATACTCAATGCGCAGTAAGCACAACTAGAGGCTTTGCCCGTGAATTTTTTGGATCTCTCAGCATTCTTTTCAAGTTGGTCATTATCGATATCTTTATGAATTTTTTTTGATTCCTCTTTGTATTTACATCGTCTAGTATCATAATAATATTTTACTTTTTCTAGTAAAGATAAAGCGCTTAGACCATAGGTTTCGGCTTTGATGATTTCGTCTGTTTCGCAAGAGCCGATCCACTCTACACTTTTACTTCTTTTGATTTCTAGATCATCTGGTTCTTCATTTTGAGCATTAGAATAATTAATTATTAAGATTGTAGCAGCGCAAATACATTGAAAATAGGAATAGATATTTTGCAATCTCATCTATAACCCAAAAACTGCATTCAATTGTAAGACGGGTAGCTTGCCAATTTTCATTTTAGGTCCAGTTACTTTTTGCCCTTCCAGTTTCCAATTGGTTTCCTTATAACTAGAAAGATAATAACCTGCTTTTGCCTCAATAGAGGTTAAATTGGAAATATAATACCTAAGGCCGATATGACTTGCAAAACCTATCCAGGTCTTTGTCATTGTCCCCCCAGACTTTAATTTTATAGTTGAGCCATCCTTGTAGCTAGTTAATAGCGTATTAAGGTCTTGAACTTCAGATTTAGATGTTAGACTAATTGAACCTTTATTAAGCATTGGTGCAAGCGTAAAGTTTACTTCAATTCTTTCTTTGGCATAATAAAAAGTCTCAAAGCTAAAAGATCGATAAGCAATATTTCTAAAATATGTTGAGCTACCTACCTTGCCCAAATGAATTGAATGGGATTGCGTATATCCCGCTCTTATATTAGGGTAGATTTGATATCGAATCCCCCAGTTTAGTAACAGATTATTGCTTAAAAAATTTGATTTGGGAATAGTTGAATTCGAGTCTGAATCCATGCCAATAAGATTAGGTGAATAGAAGCCAGACCCTAATTGAATGTTAAGCTTGGGCTGAGCATATCCAATGCTTAACAATAAAAATAATACTATTTGTAAATTACATCTCATGATTAAAAATATTAATAAAATTACGTAATATTTCATAATCATGAAATGCAACACTAATTAAAAAAATGGTTTAATTTTTAAAGTGAAAATCATCATAAAGATCATAGTTTTTCTTATTTTTTGCAAAATTACTTTTGCTCAAAGCGAATTAAGCAATAATACAGTTCAACAAGACACTTTAGTTGAAGAAATTGAACTTTTTAGCATTAAAGGTAAAGCGGCTTATGGAAATGGAATTACTGTTTTCGATGCGGAAGTGACTCTTTTAGACACCAATGAAAAATTATTATTTACAACGCGAAGTTCAAAAAAACTTTTTAACAGATTTGGCGGAGGTAGATTCAAGTTTGAAGATATATTACCAGGAGAATATATCATTAATGTAGATCTTGGTACGCGTATTGGCATTGTCAAAAGGATTGAATTAAAAAATAAAAATCTAAATGTTGGTACCATAACGAACACGGTAGAATTTCCTAAATATGAAGTAGGAGATTATTCTGACTCAACCAGAATTTATTTAAACCCCATACCAACTGACCCAATTGAACCTGATTCTATTAATGTTCGACATATCATGGTCGATCTAGATGGAGGCGCTACTAATGTAATAATAGATTCAGTTTTAAGAGATAGTGCTTTCTTTACTCTCTCAGGAGAGCTGACTAGAGATTCTATACCTCTTGATCGAACCTACATTATTTTTAATGATTACGGCAAAATTTTACATCAAAGCTCATCTATGAAACACAGAATTAAGGAGATTCAAAAACGTGATGGCTTTATTATATTCCAAAATAAAGACACATTGCATTTTGATAATGTCTTTTTTGAGGAATCCTATGATTCACCACAAGTAGCAACGTTTCACTATAATGATACATCCTACACAACCCAATATCATTCATTTTTTGACATATATAAAATTAAAACAGGCCCCTCTTACGTTGGAAATTCCGTTGAAAGAGCATTCAAGACAGGTTATATTTTTTATGGTTCACTTTTGACATGGCAATTATATAAAAAAAGATCATTCAGTGTTTTCACTGATTATCTGCCGAGTTTTTCTAATAAATCAACTAAAGGTAAAAACTACTACTCTTTGATCTCTTCGTTTTCATTTTTTACGATAGGATGGATCACTTACGATTGGTATCGCGACAGACGCTCTAACTATTTTACTCCAACTATGGAAAATGACCCATTTCCACAAAATATGTTTATTTTTTCAATGAACGAATGGGTTAAAAACAAGGCAAAACCTTATTATTCTCCGATACTTGAAAGCAAGATCTATAAATTTTGGAAAGACAGAAAAAAACGTAAAGCTGAAAAGGAAAAAAAGAAAAGAAAGTCTGTCTTTGATTGATAAATGTCTTTATTTAGTAAATTAAGAAACATTGCATAAATTATAATTACTATGGAATGGGTAAAAAATAACTATTCAGTCATTTTAGATGACCCGATCGCAAGAAGCATTATTATTGCATTTAGTTCTGTCCTCATAGCAAAGCTAAGCGATGTCATATTCGTCAGTATTATTAAAAAAATGTCAACCAAGACCAAGTCAGACCTTGATGATAAAATTGTTGATCTTTTACACAAGCCTATCTTTTACTCTATACTTTTTGTTGGTTTTTCCACTGCTGTTAAAACTGCAGGCCTACCAGATTATCTTGATTTCGCAATAGTAGGGATATTTAAAACGATCACTATCCTGATTTGGCTTTTCCTTTTTTCAAGAATATTTACCATTTCCATGGAATGGGCTTCATCAAGAACCAGCAATAAATTACTTCAATATAAAACACTCCCTCTTTTTAACAATTTAGGAAAAATAGGAATAGGTCTATTTGGAATCTATTTTTTATTTCTAAGCTGGAATATCAATATAAATGGTATATTGGCCTCTGCTGGTGTTTTGGGTGTAGTGCTTGGTTTAGCTGCAAAAGATACCGTTTCTAACTTTTTTGCAGGTATCTTTCTGATGGCTGATTCACCATTTAAAGAAGGGGATTATATCATTCTTGAAACAGGAGAAAGAGGATATGTAAGAAATATGGGTCTAAGATCGACTCGCTTCATGACAAGAGATGATATAGAGATTACCATCCCTAATTCGGTCATAGCCGCATCCAAGATAGTTAACGAAAGTGGTGGACCCTCAGAGAATGAAAGGGTAAGAATAAATGTTCAGGTCTCATATGGTAGCGACATTGACAAGGTCAAAGATATTTTAATGGAGATTGCAAAAAATAATGAAAATGTTCTCACCTATCCTGAACCAAGAGTGAGATTCAGAGAGTTTGCTGATTCAGGTCTTAAATTTCAGTTATTGCTTTGGATAGCAAAGCCTGAACGTCGAGGAAGAACAGTTGATGAGATAAATAGTAGAATTTATCACCAATTCTCTGAAAACAACATTACCATTCCTTACCCCACAATGAACTTATTGATGAAGGAAAAGTAATTATTTTTTAATAGGGGGTGGATCAAATAACTTTATAGGTCCTCTTTCAATGCCGTTATTATACAGTTCTCCCTTATTTCCTATAAAATCAGCGCTTCTAGTATACCTCATGTTTCCGTCATAATCATATTTGCCTTCATTGAAATTGCCCTTGTACTCAAAACCATCCTTGGATGTAAAAGTTCCATCGCCATGTGCATAGTTACTCTTCCACTCTCCCTCGTATTGATTGCCATTTGAATACTTCAAAATACCATAACCGTGAAAGAAGCCATCCATGAATTCACCCTTGTAAATATACCCCTCAGGCGATGAGAAAATCCCATTTCCATTCGCATGACTATTTGACCATTGCCCCTCATATTTGTGACCATCAGCATAATTAAATATTCCTATACCGTTAGCAACATCATTGACCCAATTTCCATCATAGTAAGAGTTGTCTGAGTACGTAATTTTACCAGTACCGTTCTTTTTGCCATTTTTAAATGAGCCTTCATAGATGGCCTCATCGGCATATCTAATTAGAATACCTGACCCTTCTAAAAGACCATTCACTAATTTCCCTTCGTATTTATCGCCTCTCGGATAGAAATATTCACCGTCACCATTCTTTGAGCCTTCAATGAACGCGCCAGGATAAAGATAAAGTGTACCCTCTCCATTCATTGCCTTACCATTGACAAATTCTCCATTCCAACTACTTCCGTCTGGAAATGTCAATTCTCCAGAACCATTATAAATATTATCTTCAGTTCTTTGGCCAGTATATACAAGCGATACTGGTGGAGATGAGCAGCTTATTGTTACTACTAAAAGTAGTATTATTTTTATCATGACTATGATACTTTGTTAGAATTAGAAGTAAATTTAAATATAAAAATTATGTTACTTTTAGCACTTTTTTAAAAAATGTGGTCTCAAAAACAAATATCTCTACCCTCTCACAAAAGGGGTTTTCATATAATTACTCATTTTATAGAGGAGTCGATCGAAGATATTAAGAAAATTGATATAGGATTACTCCATGTCTTTATTCATCACACATCAGCTTCCTTAACGATAAATGAGGATGCTGACCCTTCAGTCAGACAAGATTTTGAAACGCATTTCAATGAACTGGTTCCTGAGGATAACCTAAATTGATTCATACAGCGAAAGGGTCAGATGATATGCCAGCTCACCTGAAATCCGCAATTTTATGATCATCATTAACTATTCCAATACAAAACGGTAAGCTCTTATTAGACACCTGGCAGGGTATTTATCTATGCGAACACAGAAACAATGGAGGCAGCAGAAAATTGACACTTACCTTGCAAGGTGAATGAATTATTTATGTAAAAAAAAATTATTCCATTCAACCTATTAACAAAGCCGCTTTCTTGATTTTATTAGATGCTCTTTCAATGGCTTTAGATACTTCTAGTATATATAGGTTGACCTCATCCCATTTTCTTTCTTCCAAACCTTCACTTATTCCTGGCAATGTTTTAACTCCGTAACCAGTATAAAAGCCTGGTGCATATATCATATTTTTATACCATGGCCTTCTAGGCAACCCTTTTTCATGTGTCAAGGCTCCCTCAACTTCTCTTATTAGTCGGTTAATTTCAACTAAGTCAGTTTGAGAGATATTGTCTATCTTTGACCTTTCTATGGCTTTTTCAAAGGAGATTGCTGCATCTACAAGTTTGTTATATGATCTATCTAACGAAGAGAAATCAAAATCTTTCATCTCTGAAAGTCTTTTTGGAGGAGAGTATTGTATCTTTGGATTTTTAGCGATTGTGAATGCTTTTTTGTCCAATAAATTGTTTCTTCTAATGGTTTCTTCTTTGACCTTTTTAGCTAATTTCTTGTTACTATCAATAAATGTTTTAATGTTGTCTGCCATGTTAATAAAGCGGTATGGCAAAATTTCAGATTCTGATAATCGCAATACCAATCTAGAATTCACTTTCGCCAGGGTAATCCCGTAAGTAAAATCTCCATCACTAAATCTTTTGTAATGATCATAAGTATCATAAAGAGAATGGTATGCTCCTCCTCCACTTTCACCACCAAACCCTAGATTCAGAGAAGAGATTCCAGCATGATGAACAAATGCGGTATAATCTGATCCTGCCCCAAGCGGGTAAATACGTAGATCGCTTCTTTCAGAGTCTGGATTATTGCTCGTTCTGAGTCTTGCCCTGTTGCGCTCTTGAAGAGAAACATTATGAATAGGATCCATCACTTCTGAAGACACCTCATTGACAAGCTTTTCTAAAGCATGAGAACCGCCCACGCCTAAAAAGCCAACTCCAGTTCCATCTGTATTAATATAGACAACCATCTTATCTTGAATATCCTTTTTGTAATATTCAACCCATTCGGTTGAACCCAGCAAACCAGGCTCTTCAATATCCCATCCAGCATACAGAAGAGTTCTTTTTGGGCGCCAACCCGTTTTAAGGAGTGTGCCTATTCCTCTTGCTTCTTCCATAAGGGATACCATGCCACTAATAGGATCGGCAGCGCTTGCTGCCCACCCATCGTGATGATTGCCTCTCATGATCCACTCATCTGGATATTTAGACCCAGTTAATTTTCCTACTGGGTTGTATACTGTTCTCAATTGCCAATCAAACTCAAGCTGTAAATTTACTTTCGCAGGTCCGGGTCCAATATGATAAGTCAAAGGCAAACCCCCTCTCCACGAACTTGGTGCAATTGGACCACCCAATGACTCTAATAAAGGCAATGCATCAGAATAAGAAATTGGCAAGACCGGTATTTTCATAATAGTCGGAGCCTCTTCAATGGTAAGCCTGTCAACTTCTCCTCTTGAGCCATATCCAGGTGTTAATGGATCCCCAGGGTAAAGCGGCATATCAAGCACAGAGCCTCTTTGAACGCCGAACTCATTCCTGTAAGGGCCTTCAGGATAAACATCACCTTGAAAATATCCATCATCTTTTGGATCTGAATACATAATACATCCAATAGCGCCCTTTTCATATGCTACCTTCGGTTTAATCCCTCTCCATGAACCTCCATATTTAGCCAAAACTATTTTACCTTTCACGTCAATACCCATTCTTTCTAACTCAACATAATCTGCAGGTATACCATAATTAACAAAAACTAGTTCAGCGGTAACATTGCCATCTGCTGAAAATGCATTATAGGGAGGCAAAAGATCTTTTTTAATGAAAGTGGATTCATCTCCTTTTACTGGAGGTTCTTGTAATTTAAGCGATACTCTTTTTGGAGATATCAAATCTAATTTTCTTATCTTAGGATAAGGTAGTAAAACTCTAAACGTATCTATATAAGCTTCAAAACCCCAGGATTCGAATAAATTAGTAGCATATTCTGCGTTTTGCTTGCTCCATGGAGAACCACCGTGGTGGGGTTTAGATGACATATGTTTCATCCATTTATCGAGATTTTTTGGGTTTAATACATCGTCAACTTGCTTCTCAAGTAACTTCTGAGTTGTTTTATCTAAGGTATAGTCATAGCTAGATATACCAGTCAAATCTATATCTTTTTTTTGGCTATTTGATGATGGATCACAGCCAACAATGAAAACAGTTAAAAAAAATAGATTTTTTATTTTAAACATAATTACTCCACTTGTTAAAGATTAAATTTATATAATTAACTCTCCTGACAAAACCGTTACCGCTTCGCCTCCAATAATGACTCGATCATTTAAATATTCACAATATAAAGTGCCTTCTCTAGATGATAATTGTTTTGCAATTAATTTATTTTTGTTCAATTTTTCAGCCCATAATGGAATCAATTCACAATGCGCAGAACCAGTTACTGGATCTTCAGGTACACCAATTTGAGGCGCAAAAAACCTTGAGACGAAATCTACATTATCTCCACGAGATGTAACGATCAAACCTACATAGTTCATCTTTGAAATCTTATCCATCGAAGGAGAAAGATTTGTCACTATTTCCTCATTTGCTACTACAGCTAAACCGTCCCTATTTTCATAAAATTCCTCTACTTCTACACCGATAGCCTCTTCAATCAATTCTTTTTTATATATTTTTTTGGGAGGTCTAGTGGGAAAATTCATAGAAATAATGTCTTTATTCCTTGTTATCTCTAGAATATCACCTATTTTTGATTTAAATGTAATGGTATCTCCTTGATGATTCATTTCGTTAAAAATCACATGTGCTGTTGCTAAAGTTGGATGACCAGCAAGATCGATTTCAATTTTTGGTGCAAACCATCTTATGTCATATTGATCTTCATTTTTTACGAAAAAAGCAGTTTCCGATAGATTGTTCTCCATAGCAATGGACTGCATGACTTCATCGGGTAACCACTCTTCTAGTGGGCAAACTGCAGCAGGATTACCTTTAAAAGGTTGGCTGGAAAAAGCATCAATTTGATATATGGGGATTCTCATTTAATTCCGATAAACATCAAAAATATCTAGAGGTAATTCACCAAATCTTGCTCGTCCTATATTTGAGGTAATTACTACAATCGTATCAGTTCTTTTATTCCAAAAAGCATAAGTTGTCCCTCCTACAGAGCCCCCAGTGTGACCATATAATATATCCCCATTTCGACCTTCTCTAATTCGCCATCCAAGTCCATAATTTGTTTTTTCACCATCAGCCGTGAATTGAGATGTTGTTAATAATTCTAGCGTATTTTTTTTAAAAAAACCTGGCTTAGTATGAGCATTTAAAAATCTAATGACATCTTCCGTTGTAGATATAAACCCGCCTCCTGCCCACTTCCAGCTGTTGTTTACCTTTGGCGCTATCTCAAATGTATCTCTAGAGCTGTTAAACTGGTAGAATTTTACCAAGTCAGTTTCCACAGCTTGTAATTCTGCTTGCGTATCATTCATTTTTAACGGAGCAAAAACTTCATTATTCATAAATGATAAAAATTCGGATCTAGAGGTATTTTCGATAATTAAGGAGATCAATGTCCATGCATGCGTAGAATAGTGGTATTTAGTTCCAGGCTTATGTAATAATGTATCGTATTTAAAAAATTCCATAGCGTCATTAACACTTCCGTAATACTCATTTATCAGCATTTCATCGTTTTTATAGTGACGTATTCCTGATAAATGCCCAGCTAATTGCTTTGTATTGAATTTCCATTTTTTTAAAGGAAAACTTGAGACATATTTATAGATATCTTCTTCAAGATCTAAAATTTTCCTTTCGCTTAATATTCCTAAGGCAGTCGCGGCATAGGTTTTCGAAACGCTCCCTATTCTAAACTTGGTCTTTGAGGGATCAATTGTCTTTTTTTGCTCAACATCTGCATAACCATATCCTCTAGAAAAAACTATTTTACCTTTTTTAGCAACGCTTATACTTAGCCCAGGGAGGTTTGTAGCTGATAAATATTCTCTGGTGATTTTGTCTGCTTTTATCGATTTTTGTTCATCATTTTCGCACCCAGCAATAAATAAGCTTAGGTAAACAAAATAATTAAGCTTAATAATTTTAAAAAAAGTAATTTTTAAAAAATTCATTTAGTCCTTTTGGTCTTTTTTTACATATTTATCCAACCAACTTGCTGTCTCCCAAAGCATATGCATAATCGATTCTCTAGCTCGGTACCCATGGCTCTCATGCGGTAACATAACTAGTCTGGTGGTAGCGCCATGACCTTTTAAAGCATGGTAATAACGCTTGCTTTGAACAGGAAATGTTCCTGAATTATTATCAACCTCACCATGAATTAATAGTATAGGTTCATTGACCTTGTGTGCATGCATAAAAGGTGACATTGCAAAGTATATTTCTGGAGCCTCCCAAAATGTTCTTTGCTCTGATTGAAAACCAAAGGGCGTTAAACTTCTGTTGTATGCTCCACTTCTAGCGATACCGGCTTGAAATATATCTGAGTGAGACAGCAAATTCGCAGTCATAAAGGCACCGTAGGAGTGGCCCCCTATAGCAACTTGATCCCTGGTTGTGATATTTTTTTCAACCATAAGATCTACAGCAGCTTGCGCGCTAGAAACCAACTGTTGGACAAATCTATCATTTGGTTCACTATCACCTTCACCAATAATAGGCATTGTTGCCCCCATTAAAACAGCATATCCATACGATAGCATAACCAGAGGTGAGGTTGGACTGATCCTTGAAAATCTATGAGGAGATCCAACAACCTGAGAAGCAGCTTTTGATGTTTTAAACTCTCTGGGATAAGCCCAAACTAATAACGGAAGTGGTCCATCGCCTGGCTTTCGACCTGAAGGCAAATAAATGGTAGCAGACAAATCGACACCATCATTTCTTTTATACGTTAACATTTCTTTATACAGACCTTTCATTTGAGGGTAAGGATGGGGAAAAGCTGTAAGCGCTTTATCGGTATTGTCAGATAAATTTCGTAAAAAATAATTAGGCTGCAGGTCTTTGGCTTCTCTGCTAGTAATAAAGATCTTTTTATTTTTATCTACCATACCTATCACTCTTTCATAGAATGGTGATTCACACCTCCATAATCTCGTACTGGACTGGGAAGATATTTCAAACTCATCAACAAAAGGAAGATCGCCTTTAGGAGAGGCACCAATTCCAGACATATAAAGTTAACGCTCATTATTAGTAGTATTCATCACAAGGACGGGCCTGCCAAAACTATTCATTTCCATCATAGGTGTGCCAGGATCATTGTATCTATCCTCGTATAATCTGTCTATTATATCAAACGATTCCTTGCTATCAGAGTTATAATGCATGACGATTTGTCTTCTTTCGGACCACTTTCTAGTTGAGATAAGAGCTGTTTTAGAGTCGCCCCACATTACATTGTTGAATCTTAACTTTGTTTTAAGCATTGACTGGGGTTCGCTAAATGGTGCTTTTAGAAGAAAAAGTTCATCCCTAAATGAAACTTTTTTTCTAGGGTCACCTCCATCCAACGCCTCGGCATAAAAAATAGTTGCGCCCTCGTCCGATCTCCATCTAAACGATCGTGCACCATCTAATACAGCGTCTCGTCCAATTGGTATAGTTTCAGCTAAAGGGGTATCTCTTAATTCTTTGATCAATCTGCCTTTCTTATCAAGTATTTGAGTAGAAAAAGGAAACCGATTAATTGGAACAATATAGGAATAGGGTTTATGAATAATTTGAATCATTGTATAATTACCATTTGGAGATGGATCAATTCGTTTAACGATAGCAGGTTTACCAACTAATTTTTTCTTTCCCTTAATAGAAATATCAATGATTTGTGAGGTAAAATAAAAGTCAAAAAGAGCCTCGTCATATGAGCTTTGTAAAAGATCTTGATAGGTTCTCGCTGGAGCAATTTTACCTAAATTCTCCTGTGTTGTCGGTCCACTAGGCTTCATACCCCTCTTTGGCGCAATACCTCTTCTTTCTGGAACACTTTTTACGATAAGACTTTGACTGTCTGACCTCCAAACAAAAGGCGCACCGTAGGTCAAATTCAATGGAGATCTCAATAGCATCTTGGATTTTCCAGTTTTAACATTTG
The DNA here is from genome assembly GCA_902615915.1 of uncultured Fidelibacterota bacterium. Lineage (GTDB taxonomy): Bacteria > Fidelibacterota > Marinisomatia > Marinisomatales > TCS55 > TMED144. Next base: position 47,406 of record CACMQQ010000009.1, on the reverse strand, counting down.
CGATATATAAATGAATGTCAGTGTTGCTTGAAACCGCTAAAGCTATTGACTTACCATCTGGAGACCAGCTGAACGAGTGTATCTTAGCATTATTAGGCAAGCCTTTTAAAGGAATCGACCTTGATTGGCCAATTTGATGTAGTTTAGCTCCGGTATAAGAAGTTCTTCTGCTTCTAGCGTTCATGGCGGGATTTATGCGCACACCAGCAAGTCGCAACTCTGGAGCAGAAAGCTCTTCTATGCTTGGCAAGCTTGATCTGCTTAAAATAAGATAGTCAACTTTATTTGGAGATAAGCTCATAGTAGGTGTCAATGGTGCATCAACAATGTCTGCAATTGCCTTTGGTGGAATTTTGTATTCGCTTGCAAGGATTATAATAGGTATTGATAGTGCTAATATTATTTTTTTCATGGAAAAAATACCTTTGATTTTTGCTTTACTTCTTTTCTTGTTTTAAGATCTTCATAAAAAATTGGAATATTTTGAGACTGAAATCATTTCGCAATAATACTTTACTACCACACTCAGGACATCTCGATAAAAAACTTACATATTCCGTTAATTTCTGTCTTTTCCAATTATGAGAACATGATAAACATTTCATAATTACAATTTATTTAAAAAAACACTTTATTGTATGATTTTTCTAATTAAAAAAAATGATTGCTGATGCATAAAATCAACCCTATCCAACTTTAGTAGCAGTTTTTGCCCTAAAAAATAACGATTTTTTGAATATCTTCCGTTGATTCTTGTGCCATCATTTGATATTTCATAGATATCGGTTCGTAAGGTATTTATTTCAATAAAACCATTTATATCTCCAAAATCCAGTGTTATGTGTATATAATTTTTGGAAAAGTCATTAATATTCGCTTCAAATTCATTTCCAATTTCATTCATTAAGAATCGAATATCCTTGAGTGATTTATATTCTCTTTCTGCAAAAGATGATTTCATTTCACCCTGGTTAGCAGCTTCTATAGCATTTAATGTTGTTTGAATTTTTGATTTTTGAATTTTTCTTAAAATGCCTTTTATTTGTCGATGAACAGCAAGGTCGCTGTAACGTCTAATTGGTGAGGTAAAGTGCGTGTATAGATTAAAACCTAATCCAAAATGCCCAATTGAATTCAAACCATAATTTGCCTTTTTCATTTTTTTTAGAATTGATATTGAAAGGAATTTTTTCAATGATTGATCTTTGGTTTCTAATAAAAACCGATGGATATCCTTGGAAGAAATAGCTTCATGTTTTGATTCTGGATTAAATTTAAATCTATTAAAGATTTTTCTTATTCTTTGCTCATTTACCAATGATGGGATATCATGATTTCTGAAAATCATATGATTAAACCTATCATCAAGGTTATCTTTCATGTATATGGCAGCGATCTTGTTAGCCATCAGCATACATTCTTCAATTATTTTATGAGATCTATTTGTTTTCTTTCTAAAATATTTTATTGGAATTCCCTTGCCATCAAAATCATATTTCCATTCGCTAGTATTGATTTCAAATCCTCCCTTTTGAATCCTTTTTCTTTTCCAATCGTCAGTTATCCTATCTAATAAATGTAATGAAGTAGTGTGATCGGATTCCTCATTTTTATCTAAGATCGACCCAGCTTCCTCGTAACTAAATTTTTTATCACTATTGATTACAGTTTCGTGAATTTCATAGTCAGTGACGTTATATTTTTCATCAACATTCATCTTAATACTTAAGGATAATCGATCTGCCTTGGGTTCAAGTGAGCAATATTTTGTAGAAAGGATCCTTGGCAACATATGGTAAACCCTCTCTGGAAAATAGTAAGAGTTTCCTCTTAACATCGCTTCTTTATCTATTTGAGAGTTATAATCGACAAATTCTGCCACATCTGCTATATGAACCCATATAAAAAGCCTAGATTTATCATATTCGATTGATATAGCATCATCGAAATCTCTGGCATCTATAGGGTCAATGGTAAAGGTTTCTAAACTTCTTAGGTCTTTTCGCCTTTTTACTGATGAATTAATCTTTTCCTTAAAAAAATTTTCTTCTAAGTTTTTTTTGTTGATCGTTAAAGAATCATTAATTCGATATTTACCCGTTATAAATTTCAAATCTGCTTTACCATCGTTATGATGGCAAACTATTTTAATTATTCTTGCTGTAGCTCTCCTCCTGCCAGCATTCCAATCAACCATGGTAATTTCAACGACATCAAACTGTTTTAATGAAATCTTCGTATCTTCGATCCTTATATTTTTAGGTTGATTGATGTCAACATTGGCGTACCAAGTATCTTTCTTTTTATAAACAATTGCTATGAAATTCGATGAAAAGCGTTTCAGTATTTTTACTACTTTTCCTTTTGATTGGTTTAAATAATTTGAATAAAAAGGCTGCACCGTAACTCTGTCAGAATTAAAAGAACCATTAAGAAAGTGCCTAGAAATTATTATTTCATCTACAGATACATCATCAGGTTTAAAAAGGCCTTTACCGCTTGGTAATAAATAAATAGTACCATCGATGTTAAATTTTCTTTTGCTGTTTTTTTTCTTTTTAACCATTATTGCTCTAGACTATGCCAATAGGCTAAATAAATAAATACGAATTGAAAAGGTAATCTCAACCAAGCTATTAATGGTGTTGTATTCATTGCCTCTCCATTGGTCATTGCAAGATATATATTAGCAGGAAATACAGCTATTAATAAACAAATCAATCCCCATCCCGCTATTTTTTTTGTCTTTTTAAAAAGTAAAAAGAAACCAAGTAAAATCTCAAAAAAACCACTTATTAACACAAGTAGTAATGGATAATCCAACGCTGGAGGTACAATTTGCACAAACCAACTTGGAAATATGAAATGGCTAATTCCAACCAATATATAAAAAATAGCCATTACATATCTAGATAAGGCTTTAAAATTATTTTTGATCAATTAAGGCTCACGAAATAATAAATAAATAACAAGGGTTTAACTCTTATTTTATAATAATTTTATTTATGGATAAAAAAGAAACTATCGCAATTGAGTGGCTTAATCGTTATACAGGAACAGAACCTAAAGATTATGGTGAATGGATTCTTTTAACGAATTTCCAAAATTATGTAGAAAAATTTTCTGAAAAATTTAATTGTGAGATCAAAGGAAGTGGTGGTCCAATGACATCCAGCACTAATGATGATGGCCTGAGCATAATCAATTTTGGAATAGGAAGTTCCAATGCTGCAACAATAATGGATCTGCTTTCAGCGATATCGCCAAAAGGCGTTTTGTTTCTAGGGAAATGCGGTGGCTTGAAAAAAACCACTGACATAGGTCATTTCATTCTTCCAACTGCTGCTATCAGAGGAGAAGGAACGAGCGATGATTATTTTCCTAAAGAGGTGCCAGCTATGCCCTCCTTTAAATTGCATAAATATGTATCCGCAATTCTAGTTGAGAAAAATATCGATTATAGAACTGGAGTAGTATATTCAACCAATCGTCGTGTTTGGGAGCATGACAAAGACTTTAAAAAATATTTAAAAAAAGTTAGAGCTATGGGTATTGATATGGAGACCGCTACCTTTTTTATAACTGGATTTGCCAATCAAATAAGCAGAGGTGCTCTTTTGTTGGTTAGTGATACTCCAATGATTCCCGATGGAGTTAAAACTGAGGAGATGGACAAAGAAGTGACAAGAAAATATGTCGATCTTCATCTGGAGTTAGGCATTGAAGCGATGACAAGAATAGGCCACGAGGGTGAAAAGATTAAGCATTTTAAATACTAATTAAAATTCCAACTCCAAACCTACAACAGGTATTAAATTGAAGTAAGTCTCTTCTTTTAATCCTGAATCCCAAAAGTAATTTTCTATATTTTTCCGGTTATATGCATTCCACAGCTCCATGTAACCTATCAAATTGCCGAATCCATAGTTTTTTCTGTAGTCATATCTAATGAAAAGTGAATGATAGACAGGTGTTTTCTCTTCATTGTTTTGATCTTCAAATAGCACCTCATAGCCTAGTTTTGATGATAATAATTCATCAATTGGAGTGTAAGGTTTGCCTCCAAATAAAGACCATCTAACAGAAATTTCCCATTTTTCTTTAGGTCTGTAGCCCCCTACAATATTGAAAATATATCGATAATTATAATCTCTATTTCTTGTATCTCCGTTGAGGTCTTTGTATGTAGCGTTAAATAGAGTGCCACCTATGTGTCCATAAAAATTCTCTGCTCTCTTTTTTTCTATTAAAAACTCAATACCGCTTGCTTTTGCAGTTCCATCCGATGTTAAATCTCCAAGAATTTGAAACCTATCCATTAAGAATGAGAGGTCCTGAATTTTTGATTTTTCATCTTTGTGCACTGGGGCTTGCTGATAAGACTTTTCATATATAGAAATTGAAAATTTTGAACTTGCAGTAATCAATCTTTCAAATGTTAGTGAATTTTGCGTGCTATAAACACTAGTCAATTTATCGTTGGAATCAATGCTTAAGTAAATCTCATGAGGATTTTGATAATATTTTCCTGATGAGAATATGAGACTCGTCAAGGGATTAATAGTTAGTTTTAAGTTTAATCGCGGAGAAAAATTAACATTTGATTCAAATGAATTGTTGGATGCTCGCAAACCTGTAGAAATCGATATTCGATCATAGAATAATTTTCTGAAAGTAAAGAAGGCATAATTATTCTGAACGGTTACATCTTTCTTAATAGAAAGATCGTTTAGTAAAAAATTGAAATTTGCAAATTTCATTCTAGTTTCCAAACCAAACTCAATATTTGAAGCGTCACCAATTTTGATTTGATTGATATTCCTAAAATATGTTGTGGTTAGATCATTATCAACACTTGAAGATGTTCTACCATCAACCAATTCAATAAATGCTGCGTCTACTTTCTGATTAGTGAAAGAATAGCTTGTATTAGAGAATGCTCTTTCATTCCATAGTCTCTTGTAATTAACCCCAACAGTGTTTTGCTTATTCTTTCTTTTGCCATGTTGACTAAGATTTTCTTCAATAGCCTCCTCTTTCTTTCTTTGGTATAGGCTATTACCACTGACGGTCAAAAAAGTAAAAATATTGTAGCTATTAGGTTTGTAAGTTATTTTACCCTGCAAATCATCATAACTGGGAAGCCCCCCTGCATTGAGTAAACCAGCAATAACATCTAGATAACTTCTGCGGTAGGATGTAATAAATGTTGTGTTCTTTAACAAAGGTCCTTCCAAAAGCATGCCTGCCCCACCAATGCCCATCGAAACATTGCCTTCCAAAGCATTTTTATTGCCATTTCTATAGCTTATTTCCCCAAAACTTGAAAGCTTACTGCCATATTTTGCAGGAAAACCATTGCTATAAAATTCTATGTTGTCAATGAGTTCTGTATTGATCATACCTATGGGACCATTGGATCTACCATCTTCCATACCAAAATGTGAAATATTTGGAAGATGAATGTTATCAACAATAAATCCATTTTCGGTTGGACCGCCACCTCTAACCATTAGGTCTTGACGATTTTCACCAACGCTGGCCACGCTTGGAAGTGAATTTAAAATTCTGGATAATTCTTGTGCTGCTCCAGGTGCTCTTCTAATTTCATCATTTCTAAAAATAATGGATTGTTCCATGTTTATTCCACTACGTGAAAAATAACTATCTTCAACTACAATATCTTCAAATTCAATAACTTGTTGATTTAATTTTGCTGTAATAAAATCATAAGCATTCGGCCTTACCCAAACATCTGGAATAATAATTGACTCAAAACCAATGAAGGATATGATTAATGTATAATATCCTTGCTTAAGATCTAAAATTGAAAATTGACCATTTGCATCTGATGTTGTTCCAATTTCAGACCCTTGAACAGTAATATTTGCTCCTTCTAGCGGGTAACCGCTCATTGACTCTGAGACTGAACCAGATATATTTCCTTTGTTTTGTTGCGCGCAAACAAACATCAATAAACATAACAATTGTGTAGTAGATCTTAGTAAAAAAGAAAATTTCAATGAAACCCCGCTCTTAACAAAATAATTCTAAAAATTATAATCCTATAATTTGCTCAAAATAGCGCATCCAATTCAATCCTAAAATTTTTCGGATCGCACTATCGGAATAACCTCTTTTAAAAAGTCCGTATGCAACATTAAGAAAGCGATCGGTTGAATCAAGCTCAGGTATCCAAGGGGGCCACTTTACATTATAAGAAGGCTTGAAAGATTTTAATCTTGGCTCATACCAACTTTCTCTTGTAGCCCAGGGGCGAATTCCTTGAACTTGAAAATCAGATGACAGGCCTACGTGATCCACCCCAACTAATCTTACAGCATGATCTATATGATTTAAATATGTCTCTATATTCGTTTTGCCGCCTGGGTCACTACCTACAAAGTATCCTAAAGCTGTGATACCTATCATGCCTCCATTTCTTGCAATGTGTTCTAACTGTTCATCGGTTTTTGCTCTTGGATGCCCTGGATACAATGCTTCGCACATTGTATGGGTAAAGCATGGAGGTGCATCGGAATAACGAATGGCATCAAAGGTAGTTTTTTTTCCACAATGAGACAAATCTATTATGAGTCCTAATTTATTCATCCTCTTTACAACCAAAAGTCCAAAATCTGATAAGCCAGCATTGGTTCTTTCAGTGCAGCCATCGCCAATTAAATTTCTCTCATTATAGGTTAATTGAATACACCTTGTTCCTAATTGATGTAGAGTGTCAAGCCTATCGATTTTATCTTCAATCATCGTCGCATTTTGGTGGCCATACAGAACAGCGACCCTCTTTTCTTCTTTAGCTTGAAGAAAGTGTGATGACACTAAAGCTCTCAAAAAGATATCGGGATTATCTTCTATTCTTATGTTCCAATCCCTAATACTAGAAAGAGCACTGTCCCAAGTTTTATTTGCTAAACTGGTATGTATACCAGAGTAACCTGTATCCTTTAAAGCTTTAAGCTCGTAAGAATCCCAATTTCTACCTAAAGATAGAGCATCAATGACAAGCGAATTATCATAAAGCCTGTCGATACTTGATCTTGTTACAATTTGGTTTAGCGTTGCACCAAAAGAGGTCCCTAATAAACCAACCGTGCCTATTTTAAGAAACTGTCTTCTTTCCATGGTTTTAAAATATTTAAGTTATTCTAAAAAAATATATTTGATATTATAACAATTGGATGAAAAACTTTAAAATAATAATTTTGTTCTCATATTTTTTAATATTTATTAAGTCTATAATCTTATAATCGGGGTTCTTTTGAAAATAAAGATCACTAATCATTCAATTACATGTCTATTATGTATTTTTTTAGCTAGCTGTTCGCCAAAAAATAAGATTGAACCAATTGATCTATTCAATGATATACCACCCTCATGGTCACAAGAATTGCCTGAAATGGAGAAATATACAGGAAATTGGTGGGAAAGCTTAGGCGATACTTTATTTACTTCCTACTTTAATACTTTTATGAAAAACAATACGAACTTGCTTTCCACTTATCAGCAATTGGAAATAGCAAAAATTAGTGCACAAATTAGAAGCGCTGGAATATTTCCTACCCTTGCATTGAATAATTCATCCAATGCAAGGAAGCAGAATTTTTCTGGTTTTGGCTTTGACCCCTCGCTGCTTGGAATTGGTTCAGGAGATTCCACTAATTCTTCCGACTCTGGCGTTCTGAGCTTTTCTTCCAATATCTTCAATCTAAACTTGGGATTCCAGTGGGAATTGGATATATGGGGGAAATTATTAAATGCCCGCAAAAGCGCTTGGAAAGACTTTGAAGCATCCAGCAATGAGCTTGCATATGCCCAATTCTCAATGATGACCAGATTTGCCTCAAGCTACTTTCAAGCAGTCCAGCTTAACATTCAAAAAGAATTATCACTTGAAAAGTTAAAAACCTTTGAAGAGTTGCAAAGAATTGTCTTAGAGAGATATCAAAAAGGCATCGCATCAAGTTTAGATGTAAACCTCGCAGAGTCTTCTCTCGCTTTTCAAAAGGTTGCAGTTGAGAATGCTAAAATACAGAGCAAGGCAGGTATCCAGCTTATTGAAATTTCTCTGGGAAAATATCCATTTGGCTCCTTAAAACTCACCAAATCATTGCCAAAAGATTTTGCTCATGTACCATCTGGATTACCTTCTAATCTTTTGCTCAGAAGGCCAGATCTAAAAGCAGCAATTTTAAAAGTTGAATCCTCGAATTATAGAGTCAATGAAGCTAAAAGAGGGCTATTCCCCTCAATTGCACTTACAGGTTCTGCAGGTACCTCTACTTCCGATCTAAAAAATCTACTCGATGGAGATTTTTCTGTTTTTAATATTGGAGCAAATATTCTTCTTCCAGTATTTCAAGGAGGTCGGCTTAGAGCGAATGTTAGAAACTCAGAAAATCAACTTACTTTATCAGAGCTTGATGCGATAAACAAAATTTTAATAACTTTTCAAGAAGTTGAGCAATCAATTGAAAATTCAATTTCTTTGAAGAAGCAGTTATCATCTATACAGGATGCTGTTAATAGTTCAGAATCAGCATATAATTTAGCAGTAAATAGATATGAAACTGGTCTGACAAATTTAATTACGGTTCTTGACAGTCAGCAAAGATGGTTTGACGCGAGACAACAAAAAAATATAATTGAATACCAATTATTGAATTCAAAAATAAATTTATTTTTAGCACTTGGGGGAGTTTTTAATGATGAATCAAAAGAAGAGAATTAGATGAAGAAAATTTTATTACCTGCTTCGATTTTCATAGGGGGTTTAGTTTTAACAGCCCTACTAATAATCAGTAAGCCGGATCCAAAACCAACCGATATTCCTTTGCAAATACCAAACGTTGAAACTGTGCCAGCGATCATTCAAACCACAAAGGTTCAAATCTCATCACAGGGAAGCGTTATTCCAAAAACAGAGATACAGCTTTCCTCTGAAGTTTCTGGCAGAATTGAATGGGTGTCTACAAAACTAGATAATGGCTCTAAATTCAAAAAAGGAGATATACTTTTACGAATTGATAAAAGGGACTATGAGCTAAATCTTACCAATGCTGAATCGAACCTATATCAAGCAAAAGTAAATTTAGAACGTGAAATAGCTGAATCTCAAATCGCAAAAGATGAGTGGAGTAGAACTGGAGAGGGAACACCAAGCGACCTTGCCTTAAGAAAGCCTCAATTAGCACAAGCTCAAGCACTTTTGAAAGCGGCGGAAGCAAACTTCGAGATTGCTCAGCGAAACTTATCTAGGACAAGCTTAAAAGCACCTTTCGACGGTAGAATTAAAAATAAGTTTGTTGATGTTGGAGCGGTGATATCGCCTGGAGTTCCATTAGCTCTAATATATTCAACTGATAAAATTGAAATATATTTGCCTATAGCCGAACAAGATCTTGAGTTTTTAGATATTAATCTTGATGGCAATCCGATTCCAAATGAAAAAAGGCCCAACTTAGTTTTATATAATGACTACGGTGGTAAAAAGTTTTACTGGGAGGGGAAAATTGTAAGATCTACAGCTGAGATCGATCCTCAAACTCGTATGATTTCTTTGATTGGGGAAATAAACAACCCATTTGAAGGTTCCTATTCTGATAATCCTCTAAAGATTGGAATGTTTCTAAATGCGATAATAGATGGTAAAAAATTTAATGACGTTGTTCGAGTCCCAAGATATGCAGTTCGAGATGATAAAATATGGGTAGTTAATCAAGAAGGAATTTTGACCTCTAAAAAAGTGACTGTTCTCAGATATGAACAGGGACAAGCTTTGATCATCTCTGGTCTAGATAATGGAGATGAAATCCTATTAACAAAATTGAGCGCACCAGTTGATGGAATGCGCTTAAACGTTTACTAGAAAATATTATGGAAAGAATTATTCGCTGGTTCGTTAACAACACAGTTGCTGCTAATATGCTGATGTTATTTATTATGGTTGCAGGTGTTATGACTTTACCTAGAATGAAGATGGAGGTCTTCCCCGATATTAATTTAGATATTGTTTCCATAAGTGTGGTATACCCCGGTGCGTCTCCAGAAAGCGTAGAAGAATCAATTTGCTTGAAATTAGAAGAAAAGCTAACTGGATTGAAAGGTGTTAAAAGAATATCATCAACGGCCAGTGAAAATGTGGGAACAACGCTTGTTGAAATACTACCAGGCGAAGACATTAATGAAATTAAAGACAATGTACAAACTAAGATTGATGCAATTGACTCCTTCCCTACAGATGCCGAAAAACCAGTTGTTCAAACTATAAGCCTATCTACCGAAGTTGTGACGGTTGCAGTTTATGGAAATGTTGAAGAAGAAAGCTTAAATTTTTTTGCTGATGAGGTAAAAAGTGAAATTGATGCTTTAGATGAAGTTAGTTTGACGTCAATATCAGGAAAAAAAGATAGAGAGATTTCAATCGAGATCTCAAAAAATAATCTTCAAAAATACCGATTAACAATGGACCAAATAGCTTCAGCTATTCGTGCTAATTCAATGGATATGCCTGGCGGAGGAATTGATACAGATATTGGTGAGATTCTTATTCGCTCAAAAGGTCAGGCTTATAATCAAGAAGAATTTGAAAGTATCCCAATTGTATCGCGAATAGATGGAAGCAATCTTCTGCTTGGAGATATTGCTACTATTAAAGATGGGTTTGCTGATGTTGAAGTTTACACCAAATTCAATGATCAGCCTGCAATGTACATCTCTGTTTTTAGAATAGGCGATCAAAACTCTTTAAATGTTTCTGCAGCAGTCAAAGACTATGTTAAACAAAAGTCTTTGGAATTACCAGATGGTATAAATCTTACATTGTGGAATGACGAAGCAGAGCTACTTCAAGCGAGAATTGACCTATTAACGGAAAATGGCCTATTAGGTCTCGCCTTGGTTATTATTGTTCTTGCTCTTTTACTAAAGACAAATCTTGCAGGTTGGGTTTCTTTGGGAATTCCAATCTCTTTTCTTGGCGGTTTTATGTTGATGCCTATAGTGGATGTATCTATAAATATGCTTTCTCTTTTTACTTTTATCTTAGTATTAGGAATTGTTGTTGATGATGCCATTGTAGTTGGAGAAAACATATATTTATGGAGAGAAAGAGGTTTAGAGCCAAAAGAAGCAGCAATTAAAGGAGCTTATCAAGTTTCTACGCCAGTAATCTTTGCTGTTTTAACAACCATGGTAACTTTTTCTCCCATGTTGTCTGTTGCAGGTAATGTTGGTCAAATATGGAGAATCATTCCACTTATAACTATTGTCGTTCTCATTTTCTCACTTATTGAATCTTTAACAATTTTACCTGCACATCTTGGGCATTTGAAAGATAGTGATAATAAAAATAAAAAAACGAAAAATATAATAATTGTGAAATGGGAGAAACTGCAGAATTTCTTAAGGCGTGGAATCCAAAATTTTGTTGAGAAAAAATATAAACCTTTCTTGAAGTGGACTATAGATAATAGGCTCACTACTACTGCATCTTCAGTAGCAATACTCTTTTTAACAGTAGGAATAATAGCTGGCGGTTGGATGAAATTTGTTTTTTTCCCAAGCGTTGATTCTGATCTTTTGATCGCAAATATAGTCTATCCAAACGGTTCACCTGTTGAACTCAGTCAATCTGGACTAAAAGTTTTAGAAGAATCTTTAGAGAAGCTTGAGGAGGAGTACAAATCAATATATCCAGATCATGACATGTTTCTAAATATTTCTGCTACTGCAGGTGGTCAACCAGTTAGAAACAAGACTCAACAAGGTCCAGGTACGCTTAGCTCAGGACAATCTGGATCACATCTTGCAGAACTTGCTATCGAACTTTCACCAGGTGAAACTCGTCCTATAACTGCTACTGATATTGCTAAAAGATTTAGGGAAATGACACCGGCAATTATTGGAGCAAAAGAAGTTAATTTTAGCAGTGAACTTTTCTCAGCAGGTGAAGCTGTCAATGTTCAACTCTCCAGTAATAATCTTAATGAACTTAGAGGTGCAAGTGTATTTCTAAAGGAAAAGCTAGCTTCTTATACAGGTGTTATAGATATAAAGGATTCTTTCAGTATAGGTAAAGAAGAAATTCAATTGTCTTTATTACCAAGCGCCAAAAACTATGGCATCACTATGGCATTTTTGGCATCACAAGTGAGGCAGGCTTTTTACGGTCTAGAGGTTCAAACTTTGTCTCGAGGCAAAGATGAAGTAAAGGTATTCATAAGATATCCCTCTGATGAAAGAAAAACTGTTAAGAGTCTTGAAAATTTACTCGTAAGGACACCGCAGGGAAATGAAATACCAATTAGACAAGTTGCAAAACTTGATTTTACTCAGGGTTATTCTAGCATATCTAGAATTGATAGAAAAAGAGCAATAAATGTTACTGCAGATGTTGATATCTCAAAAACCACATCCAATGAAGTTGTTGCATCGATCACACAATTTGATTTACCAAGTTTGCAATCCATTTTCCCTCAAGTTAAATACTCGTTAGAGGGTGAACAACAAGAGCAAACGGAAAGTTTAGGGTCTATTTTCAGGAATTTCTTTTTTGCAATGATCGTAGTTTATACTCTTTTAGCAATTCCATTTCGTTCTTATTTACAGCCTTTTGTCATCATGTCTGCTATTCCATTTGGTTTAACAGGTGCAGTGATAGGGCACATCGTCATGGGCTTGAATTTGACTGTCTTATCGTTGATAGGAATTGTGGCACTAGCAGGTGTGGTGGTTAATGATTCTTTGGTATTGGTTGATTTTATAAACCGTTATAGAGATGAAGGCCATTCAACGCTCGAAGCGGTGATGGAAGCGGGCCCGCGAAGATTTAGACCTATCTTGTTAACATCTTTGACAACATTTTTTGGCCTTTTTCCACTTCTATTGGAAAAGAGCTTTCAAGCGCAGTGGCTAATTCCTATGGCAACATCCCTTGCATTTGGCGTTCTTTTTGCAACAGTAATAACGTTAGTGATGGTACCTTCTTTTTATTTAATAATTGAAGACGTCAGAATTTGGTTTAAAAAAGCTTAATCTGATTAGTTTTTTGGGATTGGTGACAATACAACTATCCTGCCCGGATCTTCAAGTGCTACATAAATTTTACCCGATGGTCCAACTTCGACATCTCGAACTCTGCTTCCAGGCTTGTAAACGCTTTCTCTATCGACATATTTACCGTTTTTAACGATCACTCTTTCTAAATATTCATCTTTTAAAGATGTTACGAGAATGTTGTCCTGCCATGGTTCAAATAATTTATTTTCGTAAACTTTCATACCGCATACGGCTATGCTTGGGGTCCAATGCCAAATAGGCTGTTCCATACCTTCCATTACAGTGAAATTGCTTATCTTAGTCCCGCTATAGTTTCTTCCATAAGTAATAGTTGGCCATCCGTAATTAACCCCCTTGCGAATAATGTTTAGCTCATCACCTCCCATAGGGCCATGCTCCAACTCCCAAATAGTTCCATCTTTAGCTATAGCAAGTCCTTGAGGATTTCTGTTGCCGTAACACCATATAGAACTTTTATTTCCATTGTCATCGTTAAAAGGATTATCGTTTGGTATCGTACCATCATGAAACGTTCTGTGAATTTTTCCATTCGGGGTGTTTATGTCCTGAGCCTCTTTTCTTTCATAGCTGTCTCCTATAGAAAAGTACATGTATTTATTGTCAAAGATTATTCGACTTCCAAAATGAATAGCTCTTTTGGTGTAATGTTTTTCATCAGCTTTATAGATAACCTGAAAATTTTTCAAGCTATTATTAGCAAGCTTAGCTCTGGCTACGCGAGTAAATGATTTCTTTCCTATTAAGTGACTATAGGAAATATAGATTAGTCTGTTTTGAGAAAAATTAGGATCTATTTCTACATCCATCAAACCGCCTTGCCTTTTGAAATAGACCTCCGGAACTCCAGAAATTTCAGATTTACTTTTACCGTCTTTGCTAACTAAATAAAGCTTTCCAGAAAGATCAGCGACAAGCATTTGACGATTTGGCAAAAAGGCCATTCCCCAAGGGATAACATATCCATCTGAAAAAAGCTCAACAGCATATGTTAGTTCTTTTGTTTTGACAGTGTCAGTATCAAAATCATAGGACTTCAATGGTGATAAAATTAAGAGGATAATTATAGACTTTATTAAAATGTTCATATTAAAAAATAGTTAATCATCTCAGATTAATTCAATACCTTTTTGGGTCTTTTTTTTGACACTACTAAATAGCCTCCACCAATAATCATCATAGATCCAATAATTGCTACAAATGGAAGGCTCTCACCTAGAAACAACCAGCCCACTAACGATGCTACAATAGGAGGATAAAATGCGGTATAGCTGATTTGTGTAACAGGTAAATAATTGAAAAGCCATATATATATTCCCCATGTAAGCACGGTGCCAGGAACCGTCAGAAAGAACACTGCACCAACATTATTAAAATCTAGAGGTATGGTTTGACCTCTTTCATAGAAAAAATAAAAGATAGAAAAAATCAATCCAGCAAAGCTCATTCCAAATCCGTTCAAATGATAAGAATCAACTTTTTCATTTTGCATTTTTAAATAAACATTTGGCCATGCTGCTAAAAACACTGATAAAAGTATTGCAAGCAAACCTAATGTCACTTCGCCTGTTCCGAGACTATCTCCTTGAGTGAGTAACATTATTGCTCCAACCAAACCAATCGACATGCCTAGCGCTTTTCTCAAGTTCAATCGATCGTCTGGAATGCAAAAATGTGCCATCCCAGCAACAAAAAGCGGCAATAAACTCCATAAAATTGCACCTAAATTTGAAAATACATATTTAGCACCCCAATATGTCAAAAAATAACACAATGAAAAATTTATTAACCCATACTGCAAATAAATAAAGAGCATTTTTCTAGATACGAGAATTTTCTTTTTTCTTATTAGATGAATGCTCAAGAAAATTATGCCTGCAGATAGAAAACGGATGGATAAACCCGCAAACAAGGGCATTTCTACTAAACTATACTTTAGAAAAAACCAGGTTAAGCCCCATATTATACACATTAGGCCATAAAGCGAATAAACTTTATATTTTATCAATTATACTAAAAAAAAATGAGTGATTTGTTGTGTTTAATTTAATGCCTTAAAGGGCATTTCTTACAAGCTTTGCGCTTGTTTTTTTTTTAAATATTTTTCCACAACACTTCTTTTTGAGTTTCAATTGAAAACCCTGCTAATTTTGATAGCGTAAACTTAATGCTATTGCGATTCATTATCAATAAGAAAATTGCGTTTAATCTTTAAAATTTGGTTTGAATTGATTGAAATATTCGAATGAATAAGCATACTCAATAAGTTTCTTATCATCCCATTTAGTACCTATGAATGAGAGTCCAACCGGAAGTGAATCACTATAATCTAGTGGAATTGTAATATGCGGATAACCAGCCATAGCAGCATATGCACCTGAACCGCCCCATGAGGGTTCCTTCTTTCTAGCTTCCCTATCCCCTCCATTATGATTTATTTCCCACGCTGGGCCCCTTGTAACACTAACCAAAACATCAACTTTATTATCTGTAAGCAAATTGTCAATCATTTCTTTTGATGCGAGGACTTCTATCAGTGCCTTTTTATAATCATCTGATCTATCTGATATTTCATAGCTATCTATAAATCTACTTTGATCAAAAAACTTTAAGACTTGATCTGCATTTTCATTATTAAAATTAATTAGATCATCTAGTGTTTTTAGTGATGTATTAGCCGTGCTTAAATATTTTTCAATACCTATTTTAAATTCATAGAGAAGCACTATTCTTTCTGATGCGCCTGGATATTTTCTGTTATCTTCAACTTCTATGACTTGAGCACCACACTTTTTCAAAATTTCTTTTGCTTTTTCGTATAAAAATTTGCCCTTTTCATTGTTCTTCGCTATATCTAAAAGTGCTACTCTAACGCCCGTTAAGGCAGTACTGTCGAGGTCCCTGGTAAATCCAAAATCAAAATCGTCCGGAATATCATTAGTGGTAGGGTCATTGGGATCATATCCAGAAATAACCTCCAGTACTTTGGCTGCATTGTAAACATTATTAGCAATTGGACCTGCCGTGTCCTGAGTGTCAGAGATAGGAATTATTCCTGATCTGCTCACCAGCCCAACGGTTGGCTTGATTCCAACCACACCGTTAATGGATGCTGGGCAACTAATTGAACCATTTGTCTCAGTGCCTATAGCCATTTTGACCATCCCTGAAGCAACTGCCACAGCTGAGCCAGAGCTAGAACCACAGGGATTTCTATTTGTGCCAAAAGGGTTCGTTGTTTGACCACCCATAGATGACCATCCACTAGTTGATGAAGTTGATCTGAAATTTGCCCACTCAGAAAGGTTTGCTTTGCCAGATACAAAAAAATCATTATCTAGTAATTTTTGAACTAAGAAAGCATTGTTTTCTGGATAATTATCTTTCAATGCTAATGAACCAGCAGTATTTGCAAAACCCTTTACGTCGATATTGTCCTTGATAGCGATAGGCAACGATCCTTTAACAATATTTTCTGTGAATTTTTTTTGATCCAATCGTGAAATGTATGCATTAAACTTATCTTCTTTTTCGTAAAGAAATAAATCCACATAATCAGAACATGAAGAGAGGATAATCATTAGGGAGAAAAGTATTTTCAGCATTTTAAACTCCAATTTTTAAAAATGTCATGTAAAATTTTCATACCATCAAAAAGGCTCGCAGGTCCAGGTTGTAAAATAATACTCGAATCTATCTCGTGAATGTGATTTTTTTTAACTGCGCTAATGGTTGACCAGCCAGACCTTGAAAGCATTTTATCAATTTTAAATTTTTTACCGCACCAAGACACCAAAATGATATCGGGATTTTCTTTGATTACTAACGAAGAATCTTTAATCAACCTATTTTCAGCTTTTCTGCCTTTTGAAAAATTTGCAAAGATATCAATTCCCCCGGCTAAAGAAATTAATTCACTTATCCAATGTATCCCGCAAATCAAAGGATCATCCCATTCTTCAAAGTATACTTTTGGTTTTTTCTCCCATTGATTAACAGTGTGAGACATGCTTAAAACATTTTTTTCAAATTCTAAAATAAGATCTTCAGCATTTTTTTTTGCATTGACCAAGGAGCCTAATTGATAAATAAATGATTTAATTTCATTAACACTTCTTTGATTTGAAATCCAGACGTTAAGCCCATTCTTGATGAGCTCTTTAGCAATCGATGACTGTACATCAGAAAATCCAATTACTAAATCGGGTTTTAATGCTATAATCTTATCAATTTTAGCATTGACAAAAGTTGAAATAATAGGTTTTTCTTTTTTTGCAAGGCTAGGTCTAACTGTAAAGCTAGATATACCTACGATCCTGTCTTGCTTTCCAAATTTGTATAGAAGTTCTGTTGTCTCTTCTGTTAAGCAAACAATTCTTTGCGGACCTTTGAGGTAATTCAATGCTTACAAACAGATTATTCTTCGTCTTCTTGCTTGGGGGTTGACCTAACTATCTTAGTACGATATGCTAACCCAACCAATGCTAATGATATTAAAAAAATAGATCCAGTGATAAATATAGCTTCTCTTCCATCTAAATTTTCAAGTGAAATATATCTTGCTAGCCCTATCATTGAGATATAAAGGGGATATCGAACTGGTATTCTTCCAGTTTGAAAGAAAATGGATACCATTTGCATAATCTCTAAATAAATAAAGAAATTCAAGATCCTATTAACAGTAACATCAAGCGTTGTAGCCATTATATAGATTTCTCTACCAAATAAAAAAAGGACCATCCCATAGATAAACCAATGGATTGCAGTCTCAATTATATGAATGATTTTTTTCGGTCTCATAAATTTTTTCCTTACCTTAGTCCTTTAGTAAATAAGTCTCCCAAAAAAGACTCATTGCATTAGTAAAATAGTCACGATTGAATTTTTTTCTAAAACCATGTCCTTCATCCATTGCAACCATGTACCATACATCCCCTCCATTTTTTTTAATTTCGTCACGCATTTGCTCAGATTCGGTAACGGGGACGCGAGGGTCGTTGTAACCCTGGACAATAAAAATAGGTTTTGTAATTTTTTTAACATTATTGTTAGGTGAAATCTCTTGAAGAAAGTTATACATATCTTCGTTTCTTTCATCCCCATATTCAGCGCGTCTTAGGTCTCTTCTGTATGATTTTGTATTTTGTAAAAATGTTACGAAGTTAGATATACCAACTACATCAACCGCTGCTCGTAATCTGTCATTATAATGAGTCATAGAGGCTAAGACCATGTAGCCTCCATAAGAACCTCCATAAACTCCAATTCTGTTGCTATCCAGTCTATTGTCATTATCAATCATATCCAAAAATGCACCAATATCCTTAACGGATTTTTCACGATTGAATCCATTATCTAGCTTGACAAAAGTTTTACCAAAGCCTGCTGATCCTCTAACATTGGTAGCGAGTACCGCGCAACCAAGTTCATTTATCCAATATTGAAATCTAGATGAAAACCCAGGTCTAAATTGACTTTCTGGGCCACCATGTATAGAAATGATAACTGGATGGGGACCTTTTTGATCACTTGGAAGGTATAAAAAACCAGAAATTTCAAGATCGTCGTAGGATTTGATCCTGACAAGTTCCGGTGAAACAAAATTATCCGTATTTAAACCGCCAACCTCACTTTTGGTCCATTGTGTAAGTTTTTTATTTTTAATATTTAATACATATACATCTCCTGGAGATCGAGAAGAGTTTAATGTCATAGCTATTCGGTTATTATCATCATTAAATGATAAGCCATAGATTTGCCCAATTGGAAATGATGGCAGCTTTAAAGGTTTAAGGTCTTTAGTGCGGTAGATATAGAGTTTTGAGATAGCATTTTCATTGGCAACGAAAGCAAGCAACTTACCGTCTTTTGATAAATCAAAACTTTGAATATCCCATGCTATATCTTTTGTCAATATAGAATGTTTCTTTGTTTTGAGATCGTAATATCTAAGATGGCGAAATTCAGTTGACTCATCAGAGGTATAGTATATTCCCTTTCCATTCTTACTAAATTTTGCGCTTCCAAAACTGATCTTTTCTTTACTCGGATTGAATGGATTAACACTTCCATCGTTAAGTTTTGCAATATGCAAATAAGATTCATTTATAGACACATACCTTCTAACCAGTACTTTTGAATCGTCTGGAGACCAATCAAGAGCGCTCCAAGAACCTTCCAGTGAAACCAATTGCTTTGTATTGCCATCCAAGTCAGAAATAAATACATGCGTGTCCTTACCGTTGACTTTATTTGAAGAAAAAGCAAACCTTTGGCCGTCATTTGACCAGCCACCTAATGAATTACGAGAAACTCCGTCTGTTATCATCGTTGATTTTCCATTTTCAATATTATGGAAAAAAACTTGCCAATTCTCACTTCCACCCACATCTTTTGAGAATAAGAAACCATTAATTTTTTTATTATGAGAAAAATAACCACCTCTTATAGGTTCGTTATAAAAAGTTATTTGAGATCTTTGACCTAGCGGATTTTCTACTTTATGCAATTGTGTGGTTTCGCCAAATCCTGTACCTATGATAATGGATCGACCATCGGGAGTCCATGAGCGAAATGACCCACTTCTAATAAAAGAATATTGACGTGATTTCTCAATTACCTCTTTTGGGATAGAGGGTACATTTTCCATGATAAGATTACCAGCAGTTGTTTTGGTTGCTTGTTCATTTTGGGCCCATTGCGAATGAACAGTACTTAAAAAAATGTTAAGAAAAATAAATTTTAATTTTAATCTCATTATAAATACAATTATTACAGAGTTCTTATATCAACGCTGATCTCGATATCATCATATATCAATTTATCACCAAGATTTTGAAAGAAAGTTCCAGAGCGAAATCTTACATTATATTTTGATCTATCAAAAGTCATATCAACTAATGCACTAACTTTAGGATCAACATTTTTCACTTCAGATTCAAATGAAATAGGATGTGAAATACCTTTAATTTCAAGATCACCATTGAAAGCTAATTTATTCCCTGCTCCTATACCGCCCTCGCTTTTAAATGTTAAGGTTGCAATGGGGTGCGACTCAACGCTAAAAAAGTCATCACTTCGCAAGTGCCTTTCTAAAGAAGCTTTACTTCTGCCTTGCAGGTCCTCGCAATCAATTGTCGTCATATCAATTTTAATTATACCATTAACAGTACCATCGGTATTAACAGTTAAACTGCCATTTTTCATTTGAAGCGATCCATAATGTGATTTTGTTGAAAGCTCTCTCCCTGTCCATTTTATAGATGAATTATCATTATCCATTACATAATCACCCGAACTGAGCGATAAAGTTGGCTTTGGCAAAGAGGTGTTAATTTTCTTTTTAGATGATTTTTCACAGCTAACAATGAATAAAAGCAAGATTGCGGGTATCAAAAATTTCTTTAACATGTACTTTCCTTTTTAAAGGTATTATTAATATGAATAAGCTATACCAAGTTTGTAGTTTCTAGAAAGAATTAATTTTATAATGAAACTTAATTGTCTACGTATCGTTCCAAAAATTAAAAAAAATAAATTATGAGAAAAATTATAAATCAAATAGAAGGAATTAAAACCTCAGACGGTGCAGGAGTTAGCCTAACAAGGATTATTGGAAGTCCAGAATTAAATATGCTGGACCCTTTTTTACTTTTAGATGAGTTTGGTAGTGATAATCCGGATGATTACATTGCTGGTTTTCCTCCCCATCCACATAGGGGTTTTGAAACTATAACGTATATGTTAAATGGGAAATTTCATCATAAAGATAATGCTGGCAACGAAGGTTTTTTAGAGGACGGCTCAGTTCAGTGGATGACTGCAGGTAAAGGCGTTGTTCATAGTGAGATGCCAAAACAAACTGATGGACTAGTTCGCGGTTTTCAGTTATGGCTCAACCTTCCCAAAGAAAAAAAAATGATAGAACCAGCTTACCACGATATTTCAGCGGATCAAATCCCATGCATAAAAACTAAAATATCCTCAGTTAAGATCATTTCAGGGGAATATCAAAACACCAAAGGACCAGGAAGGCCTCACACTGGTTTTTTATATTTTGATGTAAATATAAACCCCAACAAATCCTTTTCTTATGATATTCCAGAGGATTGGAATGCATTCATTTATGTTTACGAAGGAACTTTGTCAGTAAACAGTGATTTATCAAAAGGATATTTAGGGGTTCTAAGTACTAGTGGCAAGTTGGAGTTAAATTGCTCGAATGAGGGTGCTAGTTTTATTCTTGTGGCTGGGGAGCCCTTAAACGAGCCTGTTGCAAGAGGAGGTCCATTTGTTATGAATACAAGAAGCGAGATACTGCAGGCATTTGAAGATTATCAATCAGGAAAATTTGGATCTTAGACAATGCTTTCTTCTTTAAAGGCAAACGGTCTTATATTCGCAAGCTTTGGATTGATCTGTTTTTTAAATCTTTTAAAAGAGCCAAATAGCCTATTTTGGCAATTATTGGCAGGTGTTTACTTTTTAGTACTTTTGTTAAGAGCATTTTTCTTTTTCAAAAATTAAAGTCACTTAAATTTTCTAAAGTAAACCCTACTCCTCCGCATACAATTACTACAATTTCTTTAAATTGATTTAATTCATCTGATTTTTCATATACCGGGGCTAGGCTCGCCCCGCAAGCAGGCTCAACTAACTGCCGGTGATCATGCAAAAACTTTTCGACAGCCTTTACCGCTGATTTATCGCTAACAACATGACTTATTATATTCTTATTATTCTTTAATTCATAAAGGGCTTTTGAGACTTTTTTTGCTCCTAATGACGTAGCTATACTTGTTATCCTATCTAACTCTATTAATTCATTTGCTATAATCGATTTGTTAAAAGAGTCTGCGCCTTTAGTCTCAACGGCTAAGATTGAAGCATTGCTTAGTTTGTGTCTTTTCAGGCCTTTCTCAATTCCAAGCAACAACCCTCCACCTCCTACAGATACGATAATTAAATCAGGCGTTATTCCTTCCTTTGTAATCTCATCAATAATCGATGAATGACCGTGCCATATCAAAGGATCATCAAACGGGTGGATATATCTTTTTTTATCACCGCATAACTTTATAGCAAAATCATGAGAAGCAAGAAAATTATCACCGTTTACAATTACCTTCGCTCCCTCTCTTTCAATTAATTCCTTGGCTATTGGTTTTGTTGTCGTAGGTACGACTACCGTAACTGGCTTATTTAATCTTCTTCCAGCATATGCTGTTGCTAAACCTGCATTGCCACCTGAAGCGGCAACAAATTCAGTTGCACCCTCATTAACATAATGCATCATTGCATGCCCGATACCTCGAATTTTAAAAGAACCTGATGGTTGCAAAGTATCCATTTTTAGCCAAACCTTGGCGTTCAATCCCTCACCTAAAATAAGAGACTCAATAAGTGGAGTATTAATATGTAATTTCGTTAACATTGTTTTTTGAAATTCATTTGGATTTTTTACAATGTCACATAATATATCATTTGGCATTATAAATAAACCGAAATTAATATGAGCACATTATTACCAATAAACCAATAAGATTTGAATTAAAAAAATAAAGATAAGTGCTTAGAATCCTTTTTTACATATTGATTTTTGCTTTACAGTCCCTGCAAATCTCTTTTTCGCAAAACAAAAGACCGCGTGAAATGGGTATTGAAATTGGAATCCTCAAGCCTGGAAAATGGAATGCAATCACTGATGTAAATGGGGTCGAGGTTGGGCATGAAACTATAATTCAAGGAAACAATGTCAGAACAGGTGTAACGATAATAAAGCCTCACAATGGAAATATTTTTGATGACAAAGTGATGGCAGCGGTACATGTTACTAATGGATTTGGGAAAGCATTAGGATTTACTCAGATCAATGAATTGGGCACGATAGAAACCCCCATAGCTTTAACTAACACATTAAATGTCTTTTTAGTGGCAAACGCAATTGTGGACTATATGATTTCTAATAATAAAAATATCAGATCTGTCAATCCTGTGGTTGGTGAAACTAATGATGGTGGACTTAACGATATTCAAGGGAGGCATGTTAAGAAAAAGCATGTTTTATCTGCTTTAAAAAAAGCTAACAATGGACCTGTAAAAGAAGGATCAGTAGGAGCTGGAACAGGTACCAGAGCTCTTGGATTTAAAGGAGGTATTGGGACCTCTTCTCGAGTTTTGCCTCAAGAAAATGGCAGTTATACGGTTGGTGTTCTTGTTCAGACCAATTTTGGAGGAAGCCTAATTATTAATGGCGCGCCTATTGGAAGAGAGTTGAAAAAAAGTCCCTTTTCCAGTTCCATCCCTTATGACCATGAAGAAGGTTCATGTATGATAGTGATTGCAACAGATGCACCTTTATCCAATAGAAATTTAAGACGAATGGGGAAGAGAGCAGAGTTAGCGTTTGGGAAAGTTGGAGCTTTTTCATCTAATGGTAGTGGCGATTATGTCATTATCTTTTCTACTCATAAGACTATTACGGAGGATAAATTAAGTTTTACTAGAAGAGAGTTAAAAAATTCAAACATGAATGCTCTTTTTTTAGCAACAGTTGAAGCAACAGAAGAAGCAATTATAAATTCACTTTTTGCAGCAGAATCAATTTCCAGTAAATACGGATCCATGGATTCCATTCCAAAGGATAAGGTGATTCCAATTTTAAATAAATATAAAAGCTTGAATTGGAATAAGGAGCTCTATCCTTGGAAAAAATAAATTTTTTTATATTTTTCTGAACAAATTCTTTTTGAGTACAACCGAACTAGTCAATACCCCTGATGCCAAGGCTCCTGCTAACCCTACCGTCACAATATCTTGACCAGTTAAATATAAATTTTTTATCGGTGTCTTAGGTTTTAATTAATTTTTAATAGTGTTCATAGGTTGATCAATTTTAGATTATATTCTATTGCAAAAATACATTTTCATCTACAATCATTCATTAAAATTTTTCCAGAATATAATTTTTTCTTTATATTTATGAACTTGGTCCATCCGTTCCCTTTTTTCAAGCCCATGTAAGTAAATTTTTAATTTTTCAATCAAAATTTTCTTTGTCATTGTGAATTTAGATCCAATGAGAATTTTTTTATTAAGGAGCTTTTCTAGCGCTTGAATATGATAATACTCTATGCCTTCTTGAACATTGGACAATTGATCGTTATGACCGCCATACTTTGTTATCAACTCTTTAGGGTTGAATCCAACCTTATACTTAGCGGTTATGCGTAACCACATTTCGTAATCCTCGCATATTTTTATTGATTCGTCGAACAAACCAACATCATAAAAAATATTTTTATGAGCTACGACTGTTGATGGTGCAATAATGCATTTATTTAGGCATTGTTCAAAAATCAAACCTCCAAATTTTTGATGACTTTTATTTTGCGGAATTGTTTTCCCATTTCTTTTCCAAATTTCATTACTGTGACAAAATTTACTATTTTTTAGTAATGACAATTGAGAAACGAGTTTGTTTGGTTTCCACTCGTCGTCAGAGTCTAGGAAAGCGATCCATTCACTTTCAGCTTTTTGGATCCCTAGATTTCTAGCTGAGCTAACACCCTTATTTTCTTGATAATAATATCTACAATAAGAGAATTGTTCTTTTATTATTCTTCTAGTATCGTCACAAGAGCCATCATCAATTACAATGATCTCGAAAGGTTGTAAAGTTTGATTTTGAACAGATTTTATTGCTCTTGAAACTATTTCAGCTCTGTTATAGGTTGGGATTACAACAGATATTTTCAATTGTCTTTAAAAACTATTTAAGCAATAACATTTTTTTAGTTTTAACAAATTCATTTGTTTGTATTTGATAAAAATACATACCTGCACTGACTGGGAAACCCTGATCATTTGTAGCATTCCAATTCACCGAATGGTACCCTGCACTTAGCTGCGAATTTTTCAATGTTCTTACTTTTTGACCTAACATATTGTATATCGTCAGGTTTATCTTAGTTGCAATTGGAAGATCAAAACGTATGGTTGTGCTAGGATTGAAGGGGTTCGGAAAATTATCATGCAAACTGAATTTTGTTGGGATTTGCATGTTCTCATCATCGTCAACAGAAAGTTTAGCATCATTTTTAAATGAGATATTGGGCCAGGCATTATGCAACGTAGCTAAACCTGAATTATGAGCTACAATACTTTTTTCAAAATGACCATCCAACACCAATTTATCGCGGCTGTAAAAATAAACACTATCCTTTTCTGATAATACAGCTAACGCGAAAGAGTGTTCGCCAATAGAGTCAATATATGCAGATACATCAATAGATATTTTCTCATTTTCAGTGAGCGAGCGAATTGTATCGAGTGCTGTAAGATTGCTTTTATCTACCATTCCAATATTGCTGTTAGCTAATCTCTCGTCCCATCCCTTGTAGTTATATTTATAAAGCACAACTCCATCTTTCAATGAATATATTTTACCTGGTGTTAAATTAAGTTCAACCTTGTAAGTGCTATCAACTATGGCGGGCACATCAAATCTTAGGAATGCATGGTTATTCCTGGAAACCAATAATTTTTGAATTTGCTGAGGAAGGTATGTACTGTCTTGTACCGAAATATCTATAGACCGATCATTGATCGGGTAAACCTTGTCTGTTGCAGTAAATGACCAACTTTTGCTCGCCACTCCATCAACTGTCACTGTCCAATTGTAAGTACCGCCAGGAGTAAGTTTTACAAACATAACATTGTTTGGATAGTTAAAGCTTTCGGTCTTTACTAGTCCAGGCCCACTAATGGCAACTATGGCGCTAGTACCCGCATAGTTTTCTTTCCATGGATAATTCCAGGCAAGCCCATATTCTAGTGAAACATTTTTTGCTCCATCTCTGGGAATGGGGATTGATGGATAGGCAGTCCTAAATCCAGGTATCCAATAAACAGAGTCCCCATACTCATAAGGACCAATATCCGGCGCTTCTCCTACATATTTTCTATTTTGATTGCTATAGGTTGAAGAGTGATAGAAATTTTCATCCTGCCCATCATTTATTCCTTCAATTACTTTACCGGCATCAATAAAGATTGAACCTTTTCTAGGCCTGAAATCATAGGATTGAATACGATTTTGCTCAAAAGGATCAACGCCAAATATCTCGATCAACTGCTCAGGGTCTCTAGCTCTATTGTCAAGCCATGGATCTTCTAATTCAAGCTGCGGATAAGATTGAGACCAATTGCCCTGTCTATTATCAATTGGAAAATTGCGACCATACCAGATACCAGATTCATTCAATAAAAATTTTGGATCTACCTTTTCATTGCTCTTACCGTTATTCATCACAGCCTGATCGCCACAATCCGGTGAAGCGCAATTTAGCAGTCTGTCAGCGATCGCATTATGGATATCGGTATTATGATTGCCCTTCATATTTTGGACACCTTTTCCTTTTTCAAAAGAACCATAATCGCCACAATATTTATGAGCAGCAAGATTAATATCCACATCCCAATTATCATAAGCCATGACATGGTATACATTGTGCTTGTCACCTTTCAATCGAAACCCTCTCTTATTTCCAGCTGAAACTACATGATGAACGAGACCATATTGACCAGCACAATCTCCATCAAAACGCATTCCGTTGCGATTGGTGTTTAGCATCCAGCTGTATCTGGTAGTGGATCTATTAGCCGCTCCCGAAGCCCTGCCAATACCTGAGCCATCCGTGTTTTGATAGTGGTCTTCAACCCATGCATATTCAACCAAGGATCTTTTTCCAGGACCAATATTGCCTGATCGATTTTGCCTCATAGTCACATAGCGAAAGGTATCTGAAAAAAAGTTATCTTCATTGAGGTGATTTTCACCCCCCCTGCAGTTTAGACAATTATCGTCAACTTTTAAATTCCAAAACATATCTCCAAACCAACCATTATACTCAGCAAGAATATTTTCATAAACTGGATACTTAACTTTTCTAAAACCAAAAATATACGCGTCGACGACATATCGAAAGATTACATTTCTAACAACATTATGTTCTCCTTCAAGCATCAAATTGCCTCTATATCGATGATCAACTATAAAATCTGTATCAGTTCCATCTGCCATTTCACGGTTGCGTAGATCAGCTTCCCAGCTATGCGAAAAGTTGGAATTCTTTATCGTGATATAACTGCCATATATGCTGTAAAATGCATTTGCGTAAAAATGAAGATTATCAAAAACGATATTATCAGAGCGGTAAAGATTTACAGTATGCGTTCGGATTCTGACACGAACATTTGATTCGTTAGGTATTTTCTTTCCTGGATATATGTATAAGGTGTTGGTATTTTTCTCAAAAGCCCATTCCTCAAGGGTATCCAGGTTTGCGATCTGACCAACTTTATATTTATAGTCAACCGCAGGATACATGATACCTCCGTTTTTGTATGGCGCACCATCATTATTTTCCCAAACGGTACCAGGCTCAGGGTTGTCCTTGTTGCCAGTGGTGGGATCTGTCGGATTTTTAAAATTCGTTGGCATGGCGGGTATCATATAGCGATCATCTACAAAAACACCGTAAATGCTGTCTATGCTGGTCTTAGCTTCCTGAGAAATTGATCCCATATCAAGAACAGCTTTATAAACCTGATTTCCGTTCAAGCTAGTGAGCTGCCAATCCGCTTTTACTGATATAGTACCATCAATCTTGGTGTTCTTGGTTTCACCCAATACCGTAATTTTGGCACCTTCTGTGTTGGGTGAGTGGTTAATGTATTCAGCAAAAACAAGGTCCGAGTATCTCCCCTCTTTTATTAAAATTGTCTGCCCTCCTTCAGCTGCTTCTAGTGCGCTTAAAATATCAGGATAGGGACAATCAGCTGTTCCGTTAGGCTCCGGACAATTATCACTGTAAAGATCTTGCATGATTTCTGCGTGGTCAATCGTAGCGTGATGCTTGTTAGCAGAACGATCAACAATATTAAAATTGTCATCAGTGTCCATAGAATAATATGCTAAAAGACCAGAGGAATTTAAATCAAGCAAACTATCCATATTGGCTTTAATCTGAGCCTCTGTTCTGACGACATCCCACACTCTTACCTCATCTAATTTTCCTCTAAAACGAGCACCTATGAAGCCGATTGGGGTAGCGTCGGGAACTTTCCCTGACCATTTAGTAGGATTATTCGTGCTATCTACTTGAACCCCATCTACATACAGTCTTCCTTTGTCACCATCGTAGGTAAATGCGACATGATGCCATGTATTGGGTTTTCTAACATTGCTTATTTGTCGCATTATTTCGTTACCGTTCGAACTAAAACCATAAAATATCTCATTTTTATTTAAAAAAGTGATATTGGGAGATGTAAACGGATAATTCCCTTTCCAATTTTCACTGCCAATGACCTTTTGATGCAATCTTGTGCTCGTATCTGCAGTAAAGGTCATAGCCTCTAAGGTAAATGTTGCACCTAAGATCGGAAAATTACTAGGAAGCGTGATTCGATCTTTATTTTCAATGTCGTAATTTCCATGACCGCCATGCTTAGTGAATCGATCAAATTTGGCATAATTGTTTTTGACATTGTAGGTCTTGCTCTTATCAACGACGATATCATTAGAAATCAGAACGCTTAAGAAAGTAAAGGCAATAATAAATTTTTTCATTTTATTCTTTTTATTAGATATTTATAAATATTGTAAGTTTAAACACAGAAATTAAAATGGAGAAACCATTGTACAAAAGAATTATCATCATCTTTTTATTATTATTCAAAGCTCCTTTCGCTCTTATCGCCAATAATTATACCATACAAGATATTATGAGTGCTCCATTTCCGACCGGCCTTACCGTGTCACCTTCAGGCAAAAGAGTGGCTTGGGTATTTAGTGAGAATGGGGTCAGAAATATTTGGATAGCTGAGGCTCCCAGATTCAAAGGCAAAGCAATAACTAACAATAATCAAGATATTGGTCAAGACCTGTCGTCGCTCATATTTTTACCAAAAGAAGATAAATTAATTTTTGTCAGAGGCTCCAGTCCAAACAGGAAAGGTGAAATACCCAACCCGACTAGTCTTTCAAACTGGCCTAAGCAAGAGATCTGCCTTTTGGATATCAGAAAAAATAAAATATATGTACTGGATGAGGGTTCGTCGCCTTCACTTTCTCCCAATGGAAAAATATTATCTTATCTTAAAAAAGGACAAGTTTGGTGTCTTGAGATAAATAATCAAAAAGAAAAGGAGAAAGAATTTCAAATAAGAGGCAGCGCTAGCAGTTTAAGATGGTCTTCCGATAGTAAAAAACTGGCATTTGTTTCCAATAGAGGCGATCATAGCTTTATAGGGGTTTATAATTTTAATAACAAAAAAATAACATATCTCTCCCCGTCACTAGAAAAAGACACCTCGCCTGTATGGTCAAATGACAACAATCATATAGCTTATATAAAAACTCCCAATGAAAAAAATATTCTCCCTTTTGAAGAACGCAGAGAAGGACTACCATGGTCTATTCACATAGCCAATAGCTCAACTGGAGAGGCAAAAGAAATTTGGAAAGCAAACGAAGGAATGGGCAGTGTCTTTAGATCGGTTTCTGCAAAGAATCAAATCTTTTGGACAGCTGACGATCATATTATCTTCCCTTATGAAAAAGAAGGTTTTACTCATTTATATTCTATTAAAACAACAGGACAAGATGAAAAATTATTAACTCCAGGTTCGTTTGAAGTCCAGTTTGTATCGATGTCGCAAAACGATATAGATATATATTTTTCATCCAATCAAAACGATATTGATAGGCAACATATATGGATGACCAACTCTCAAATGACCAACCCGGTTCAATTAAGCTCTGGTTTAGGAGTTGAATGGAGTCCGACTGCTGATAAAAACGGCAATTTATTTGTGCTAGCATCTAGCTACAATCTCCCTGCGCATCCTTATAAAGTGAACAAAAACGGTACATTGAATTCACTAGCTCCCAAAGCCATCCCCAAATCATTTCCAAAAAATATTCTGAGAATGCCTGAACAGATTGTCTTTGAGTCCAGTAATGGTATCAAGATTCATAATCAATTATTTCTACCCGCTAATTATGATGAAAACAAAAACTATCCTGCTCTAATCTATTTCCATGGTGGATCTAGAAGACAGATGTTACTTGGTTTTCACCATCGCGGTTATTATCACAACGCTTTTGCGATGAATCAATTTCTTGCAGATCAGGGTTATATTGTTCTATCAGTGAATTATAGAAGTGGTATTGGATATGGTATGAAATTTCGAGAAGCACTTAATTACGGTGCCAATGGAGCGAGTGAATATCAGGATGTTGTCGCTGCAGGTAATTATTTGAGGTCACGAAAGGATGTAGATAAAAAAAGAATTGGTTTATGGGGAGGTTCATACGGTGGATATCTAACAGCGATGGGGCTTGCGAAAAATTCTGACATGTTTGCAGCTGGAGTTGATATCCATGGTGCGCATGATTGGAACATAATCATTAAAAACTTTAGGCCTGGTTACAATCCTCTTGCTAAACCAGATTTTGCCCAGCGTGCGTTTGAGTCATCTCCTATGAACTTTATTAAATCATGGAAATCCCCTGTTCTTTTAATCCATGGTGATGATGATCGAAATGTACCTTTTAGTGAGTCTGTCGATCTAGCGGAAGAGCTTAGAAAGCATAATGTGTACTTTGAACAATTGGTATTTCCGGATGAAGTACATGGATTCTTACTGCATGAAAATTGGGTTAAAGCGTTTCAAGCAACCGATGATTTTTTTAAGCGAATGTTAAAATAGTTACTTAATTATTAATATTGTCATATAAGGTAAGAGAGCAAAAAAACCAAACAAAATTCTATATGTAAAGAAAGTGCCTACTATCATTTATTGAATTCTTCCTTAGTCCCCATATACATGTTTTTAACAAAAGTGTTGTAGAAAAAGTCAAAAATTACCAATGATCTGATAATTAAATAAAAAAACACTATCATCACAAAATTTATAATTGTGAACCACATAAAGAATTCTTCGAGTAATTCTAAATTCAATTTTTTACAATTAGCTCGTTAATTTATTTTCCCGTTGATGTCAAATCGAGATAAAAAATTCCAAATAATTTGATTGGTAGGGATATTGTTTTGAAAGAAACTCAACCAATAATGACCGCCATTCATAACTTTGTAATGCTCGATTGAGTGACCATCTGAACAATTTTCAAACGTTTGATGAATAATGCTTCCAGAACTAAAAAAAGTAGATTCGGTTGGTGTTTCATTGCATTGGTTTTTATCAACCCAATAGGAGTGCATATTTTCAATATTATAGTAATAACCAGCGAGTAATGATTCATCGTAATATGGTCGAGAACCGTCCAATGTTCCATGTATAGTTAAGATAGATGTCGGCGATGGATTAGAGTTATTTGCAACATTCTTGTATAAGTTTCCAGCCATCGATGCAATCGCTGCAAAACGACTGCTTTGCGCAACTGCTAAGCCATGCGCCATACCACCACCATTTGAAAACCCAACTGCGTAAATTCTTTTTTCATCAACTGCATAGCTATTAGATAATTGAACGATCATTTTTTCTATAAACCCATAATCATCGGTGCTATTCTTACTATCTGAATCACCAGGAAGTGACATATTCCAATCACCGTAGAGACCTTCAGGATATACTAAAATAAATTTTGCAGTATCAGCAATAGGTCTAAAATCAGCTGTATAAATTTGTGCAGATGCATTTCCACTGCCACCATGGAAATTAAAAAGAACCGGAAAAGGGTTAGATTCATTATTGCCATCAGGAACATAAGTCAAATATCTTCTAGTCTGACCATCGTGTTCTAAAGATTGAGATATCAATCCATTTTCAACTTCCTCATAATTATCTTTACCTGATGAAGTAGTATTTTCATCAGAGCATGCAATGAATATTGTTAGTAAAAATAAAATAAAGTATTTCATAAGACCTTTCCCCCCTGTTTGAACGTCAAACATGTAACAAAAGTTTAATTAGGATTTAGCTCTATTTCAACAATATCATTTTCCGAGTGCGTGTGAATTTCCTTGTATGTATTTGGTAAAAATAAACACCTGCTGCAGCAGCCTCTCCCTTTTTGTTAATCGCATTCCAGGTAAAGCGATGGTATCCAGCAGGGGTAGCTGGTAAATCATAAGTTGAAATCTGTTGTCCAAGCATATTGTATATCATAATACGCACATCGCTTGCCATCGGAAGATCATAGCGGATAGTCGTGCTAGGATTAAATGGGTTAGGATAGTTCTCATGCAAAGCAAATTTATCAGGTAAAAGCTGTTCATCGACCGATAGATAATTATAACGATCGACAAAGATGACCTTTTCTTCTCCTTCAATCCTAACCGTATCAAGACCATCTGTGGCCTTGATACCAAATGAGATTGATGCAGATGTCGCTAAAGGATGACTATCAAATATATCAGAGATTAAAGTGCTATAGAACAATCCGAATTGAAGAGAGTCGGTCTTGTAGTATTGTAGATCATCTTGTGTTCCCGTCTGCATCGATATAATGTAACTGACATCAGTAGCATAGATACCATCAAGCGTATCATAACTTTCGCTCCAGCGTAATACAAGCGGTTCAGCAAACTGATTTTGTATGTCAACGCGGATAGTGTCGGTCAAAGAACCTATCCAGTTAAAAGCGGAGGGTGGGTCTTGGCGAGGTGCCACATCGATCTTGAACGATGTCGTATCAGATGACACTCCATCACTAACTACTACAGACATAGATGAAGAGCCAAAATAGTTGGGAAGCGAAATAACTTCTAAGGTGTCTCCATCGATCTGCATATCAAATGCAAGCGTATCGTATAATGCTACAAAGGATAGCGGATCCTTGTCGATATCAGTAGCACTAAGCGATACCCGAACAACTGTTGAATCTTCAATCATCGATAGATCTTTCATGATTTTTATTATGGGTGTATCATTGACAGGAAGCACAACAAAAGAAAAAGTAATTGTATCGGTCGCAATGGTATCTTTAACCATGACAGAGACCAGGGTCGTTCCAAAATAGTTGGATCGTGGCGTTAAAGTTAAACTGTCTTTTTTAAATACAAGGTCTAGTAAAGTGGTATCGGCTAAAAAGGAATAGGTCAAAACAGAATCATCCACATCTGAAGCGATTACGGGCACAGTTAAGGCAACGTCTTCAAAGGTAGTATCTGGTGGAATGATCGATAAGACCGGAGGATCATTAACCGGTAGGACCGCTACCTTAAAAGATGCGGTGTCCTGTAAAAATCCATCAGAAACTATAACGGAAATGTTGTCAGTTCCATACCAGTTGGATTTTGGGGAGATGGTTAAATTAGATGTTTCGGTAAAGACAGCATAAATTTTATTTGTGTCACTTGCAGCTGAGTAAATCAAAGAATCGTTATTTGCATCTGTTGCAATAATAAAAACGGAAGCACTACCATCTTCATTAAGTGTAAGATCTTTCAAATCTGGAATCACAGGAGCAACGTTTTGAGCAAATGAACTATGCACAATTACAAAAAACAAGAAATTAAGAAATAATAAAAAATTGTTTTTCATTATTTTATCTCACCAAGTATGCCAGCTCTGATCATCATTCCTCTATCAGAATAGGACTGACCAACCAAAACAAATCCTGAGCCCACTCTATCAAAAGCATTCAGTTTTTTCATGGATGAATATTTTTGTATCCAGTTTTTTCTTCCATTTCCATCGACCGATATTAAAAAGGATCCTGCAAAACCATACCCTCCCAAAATAATATTATCTTCATTTAAGTACAAAAGATGTGTTGATAATTCACTGTCATTGAAATAGGATGTCCAAATTAATTCTCCTAAACTATTTAATCGTATGATCAAAATACTTTTGGATCCGCGAAAATTTACTTGTCCAGCTACTATGATATCTCCATTTATTAGTTGAATGAGATCTTTACCGATTGATGTAAAATCTGATTCTAAATTTGGCGTATACCTCCATATGGTATCACCCGATGAATTATTCATTTGAACAAATAGAGTAGAATTATTATTATCGTAAAGATAACCTGTTGATAAATAGTTACCTCCTGAGGCTTCTTTAGCGCTTTCTAATTTCACATTTAAAGATCCATCGATGTAAGGAAAGCTTTTCGCATCATCAAAGATCAAGTTGTTTGAAAAGCGAGCAAAAAAGATTCCTGCCTTATTTTGTATGGTTCTATTTCCAGCAATTAGATAATTGTTAAGTGAGGTTCTTATAACTGAGACCCCATAGCCATCACCAAATTCTTTAAAGGTAAAAGCACTAAAACCTTGATCATTTTCAATACTTATAAAAGCTTTTGCAGATGATTGTTCACCAAGTTGACCTGTTATTATGTAAGAACCCTCATCATAAATAATATCATTGCCATGTCTGTAATCAACTGACCCTCTTCCATCTCCTATGCGCTTATCAACTAATCCATTTAAAGAAAGCTCCCTTCCATCAAGTGAGAAAAGCCTGTGCATTCCATCTGAATTTTCCCTCCCTGTAATTGAAAAACAGTCACTTGAACCACAGGGCGCGCTTGTTATACCCATTATCTCGCTTTCTTTGCTAAAAGAAATTTCATAAGAAAGAAGATTGTAATATTCATACGGGTCACCTTTTGTGCAAAGCTCAAATTCGTTGCAAACGTACGTATTGAATACTTTATTTTGATCAGGCTCATAATTGTCAACACTTAAAACAGATAAACCAACGTTTTCAAAAATATTATAAGACAAAGTATCTGTAGTATTACCATTATCTGTGATCATTCTAAAATATTCAAAACCTGTAATTGAAACAGGTAGATAGATTTGAAGCTTTCGATTAGCATAGCTGTATGAAATACTATCAATTTTGATTGACTTGGGTGCTTTGGGGTCATTAAATATATCGACCGTTATTGTATCCGCGCTTTCTCGCTCCTTGGCGTCACGAGCTAAAACACTTAACTGGTAAGATCCATCATCAAAATCTATGGAATTAATATTTGTCTCATAAGGAGCAATGGTGTCAGAAACTATCAAAGAATCATCAATAAAGAACTTTGCAAACTCTATCCCTTCTAAGCTTTCTATACTTGCTCTAAAAGGAACATCTCGCGCAATCTTCGAATTTTCAATAGGATAAGTAATACTTACGGCTAATGATTCGACAGAATCACTAGGTTTTTTGTCTCCACAACTACTTAAAATCAAAGATAGTAATGCGACCGAATATAAAGAATGAGACTTTTTAAGCATGATATTTCTAGAAATTTTTAATTAGTATACTTATTTATTATAT
Organism: uncultured Fidelibacterota bacterium; assembly: GCA_902615915.1. Classification (GTDB taxonomy): domain Bacteria; phylum Fidelibacterota; class Marinisomatia; order Marinisomatales; family TCS55; genus TMED144. The sequence goes on along the minus strand of CACMQQ010000009.1, from coordinate 11,997 downwards.
CGGCAAAAGGCTGAATAAGTTTAGTTTTTTAATGAAAAAAAGTTAAATCCACCTTCGTACACTTTTTAAATAATTTCTATAATCTTTTCCAAATAAATTCTCTAAGGCTTTCTCCTCTGGCATGATCTGAAAAAAATTCATATAAAAAATAAAAAGGATTGAAATGATCAAACCTCCGATAATGTTCAATACTATTGAAGTACCTAGCAGGAATAAAAGCATGCCTAGGTACATTGGATTACGCGAAAAACGAAACAGACCATCAGTAACTAGGTAAGTTGATTTCTTAAGATTGAGAGGGTTAATTGTGGTGTTATTATTAATAAAGGATTTTACTGAAACTATCAAAAGCAATAGACCAAAGATACTAACAACAACGCCTAGTTCAAGCTTATAGGGAAAAACAAATGAAGGAAAAATGCTTTTAGAAAGGAAAATTATTAATATGCAAAACATAGTAATAAGTGGTGGTGGGATTCTTTTTTTCATATCTAAAATTATTTATTTAGATTAAATAAAAATAGGAATAATTATTTATTAGGAATGATTACTATTTATTAAATAAATTATAGTGTGAGATATAGCTATCAGAGAGAAATTATCTTAGATATAGTACGCAGTACTAAAACACATCCTACTGCGGAATGGATTCATAACAAAGCCCAAAAGAAGATTAAAGCGATCAGCCTTGGTACGGTTTATCGCAATTTAGGTCTGCTTGAAAATCTTGGTAAGATCCAAACTGTCAAGGATAACAATGTGGTACGATATGATTGCAATATAGAACCACACAACCACCTCAAATGCAAAATATGCGATACTTTGATTGATATACCCGTTGCAAATGAGGCGATGAAAAAAAATGTAAAATCAAAATATAACTTCGATGTAGATGATATAAACATCACCTTCATCGGTACATGTTCTAAACACAATTAAAAGGACTTAATAAATGAACAATGGAAGCAAGTGCCCAGTTGATCATGGATCCGACTCCCAACATACCCAAGGAATGCGATCTAATTATCAATGGTGGCCTGATAATATCAATGTAGATATTCTACATCAACATGATAAAAAATCTAATCCGATGAACGGGTTTGATTATAGACAAGAATTTCAAAATCTTGACTATGATGCATTAAAAAAAGATCTGAATGATTTAATGACAGACTCGCAAGAATGGTGGCCTGCAGATTATGGCCATTATGGTCCATTCTTCATTCGAATGACTTGGCATGCTGCAGGTACTTATAGAACCACTGATGGTCGTGGTGGCGGGGGAACGGGAGCGCAACGTTTTGCTCCAATGAATAGCTGGCCCGACAACGGCAATCTAGACAAGGCAAGAAGATTGCTTTGGCCTATTAAGAAAAAGTATGGTAATCAAATTAGTTGGGCGGATCTTATCATTTTAACTGGAAATGTAGCCATTGAATCCATGGGTGGAAAGACTTTTGGTTTCGGTGGAGGTAGACCTGATATTTGGGCTCCTGAGAAAGATATCTTCTGGGGTAAAGAGACCGAGTGGCTTGCCAACGAAAGATATACCGGTGACAGAGTATTAGATCAACCTTTAGCTGCAGTTCAAATGGGTCTCATTTACGTCAATCCTCAGGGACCTGATGCAAACCCTGACCCTTTGAAAAGTGCGCATGATATCAGAGAAACTTTCAAGCGTATGGCAATGAATGACTATGAAACGGTAGCCTTAACTGCAGGTGGACACACCTTTGGTAAGGCTCATGGCGCTGCGAGCGAGGACCACAAAGGACTAGAACCAGAAGGTGCTGCTATTGAAGAGCAAGGATTTGGATGGACCAGTGACTACGAAAATGGTGTTGGTAGAAATACTATCACAAGCGGTATTGAAGGTCCTTGGACCGCAAATCCAACTCAGTGGGACAACGGTTACTTCGAAACGCTATACAAGTATGAGTGGGAACTAAAGAAAAGTCCAGCTGGTGCTCATCAGTGGCATCCGATTGATCAACAGCCTGAGGATATGGCTCCAGATCCTGAAGATCCAACCAAGAAAGTTCATACTATTATGACCACTGCCGATATGGCAATGAGAATGGACCCTGAATACGATAAAGTATCACGTCACTTTTTAGAAAATCCAGATGAGTTAGCAGATGCCTTTGCGAGAGCTTGGTACAAACTACTTCACAGGGACATGGGCCCAAAAAGACGTTACTTGGGACCAGAAGTTCCTGAAGAAGAACTTATATGGCAGGATCCAGTACCGAACGGTAATACCAGTTACGATGTTGATTCAGTAAGGGATCAGATCAAGAATAGTGGTTTGACTATCCAAGAGCTTGTTGAAACTGCCTGGGCTAGTGCCTCTACCTACCGTCATACAGATATGCGCGGTGGCGCAAATGGTGCTCGCATCAGATTAGCTCCTCAAAAGGATTGGGAAGTCAACAAACCTCATCAGCTTTCAAAGGTTTTAGGCGTATTAGAGCCTATCGCTGAATCCAGTGGCGCATCCGTTGCGGACGTGATAGTTCTTGCAGGCTGTGTTGGAATTGAAATGGCATCAGGCCAAAGCGTTCCTTTTACTCCTGGCCGTGGCGATGCTACTCAAGAGCATACCGATGTAGAATCATTTGGAGTCTTAGAACCCTTTTCAGATGGTTTCAGGAATTATCACAATAAGGACTTTACCGTGAATGCTGAGAATATGCTTTTAGACAAGGCACATCTTTTAGAGCTTACCGCTCCTGAGATGACCGTACTTGTCGGTGGATTAAGATCTCTTGGAATTACAGCAAACGGCGCAGGTAACTTTAGTGAGAATAATGATACCTTAAATAATGATTTCTTTGTCAATCTTCTTGATATGAATGTCAAGTGGGAGCCGACTGGAAGGAATAGCTATCAAGGCAATGACAGATCATCTGGTGAAGCAGTGAGAAATGCAACTAGAGCTGATCTTGTTTTTGGTTCAAACTCTCAATTAAGAGCGTTAGCTGAAGTCTATGCACAAGATGACTCGCAAGAGAAATTCACTCATGATTTCATCAATGCATGGGTAAAGGTCATGAACAGCGATCGTTTTGATCTAAGCTAGAAAAAAACAAAATCCGTTTCTGCTTTTTGCAGAAGCTTAAAAAAGAGCCCCTTTGGGGCTCTTTTTTGTTATATGCTCAGATAACTCCATTCCTTTGAAAAAGGTATTCGTGATTGCAGTACAGCGCTTTTTTCAGTCACAAGTAAATTGTCACTGGGATTGATACCGATTCCTCTGCTGGAATCATACAAGCCGGGCTCAACACTGAACATCATTCCTTCCTCAATGGGTGTGTGGTCTCCCAGTGAGAAGTAAGGTGCTTGATGTCCTTCAAAATTAAAACCTGTTCCATGGCCTGGTCTGTGATAGATATAATCTTGCATCCCGTTATCCACTTGATGTTTATGTACTTTATAAGCAACATCCGAACATAAGACTCCGGGTTTGGTCTCCTCCACCATTATCTGAACGGTCTCTGCAACAACAGACCACATTTTATCTTGAAAAGGTGAAACTGGATCGATCTGATAATTTCTATATCCTTCTCCCCCGCATCCACCAATCTTGATATCGGTATTGACATAAACCGCTTCACCTTTTTTCACTTTATTATAAAAAAGTTGATTGGGATGAGGGTAGGCTGTGGACACGCCTGCACGAACATACTCAGAGGTCACTAGCATACCTACAGCGTTATGCGGTTTTCCATCATGGTAGATATCTTTCATTAAAAGATTGATACCGTAGGTCTGCAATGCTTGTCCGATCTCAAAGTCGGTAGTGTCAGTGCCGCGTTCTAGAATGTAATCTCTTGCAAAAGCGTGTATCTTATCAAAATATCGATAAGCTCTTTGCGTTAACGCTATCTCCTCATTAGTCTTGATTATGCGCATTTTTTCACACGCACTGCTGATATTGATAAATTTGGTCCTGGGTAGATATTTCTTTACCTTTTTCAATTGATCATTGGTAAGATGCATATCGGTTGCGATCTTTTTACCTTTATAACCTTTCTTTTTAAGATGGGTCAACAACCAATCAAAGAGATCGACCGTTCTTCCTTTTACCACCTGCCCTTTATTAGGAAATCCCCCTTCACCATGCGGAAAGCAAAAGTAATAGTTGTTTTCTGTGCTCCACCATGATGATATCAGATCACGATCAAGCCCGGGAGAGAACCAATAAGCTGTATCGGTCTCTTTTGTGGGAAAGAGGACCCACGTAGTTCTTTTACCACTACCGCGAAAACAACCCGAGAAATACACCTTATTGACGTCACTTTCTAATAAGATGGCATCAATTTTGTCCTTGGCTAAATTATCTTTTAAAGTTTGAACTCGCTTTTGATACCACTCTAAAGGTAATCGATCATAACCTTTGGGGGAAGGTGTGGGATGATCCCTATCCGTAACAAATAGTGACTCTGAATTTGATGAACCAAAGCTTGTAATGTTTTTTGCGTTTAAACTCGCAGAGGCCAATCCAAGACCTAAGCTCTTAATGAAATTTCTTCTGGCAAGTGCCATAACTCCCTCCATTGTTATTGATATTTTGCGCTAAAAAATTCGTGCCGCAAGTAAAGCAGCTTTGATCAAACTTAAGAAGGGATTGGTATTTTAAAATACTTTTTTAAGGAAAGATGACTATCAAAAGCTCAAGAAAACGTCTATGATCGCTTGCGCCATCTCTTGGGTCTTGAGCACATTATCTCCAGCTTGCGCAATATCTTGAGTGCGCATACCCTCATTCAATACTTGCGAAATAGAACGGTCAAGCTCTTGAGAGGTTTTTGTATCCTTAAACGTAAATTCAAGCATCATCGATAAGGATGCGATCATAGCGATAGGATTAGCGATATTCTTACCAGCGATCTCAGGAGCGGTCCCATGAACAGGTTCGTACATGGCATGTTTTGATCCAATACTTGCTGAAGGCAACATCCCTAAACTGCCAGTGATCATAGCCGTAATATCGCTTAGTATATCTCCAAAAAGATTTTGAGTCAAGATAACATCAAATTGTCTAGGGTCGCGCACAAGCTGCATCGCAGCATTATCTGCTAGCATATCATTGAGCACGATATCAGAGTATTGACTATGTATCTTGCGAACCTGATCGCGCCAAAATTGTGAGCTTTCTAATACATTAGCCTTATCGACCGATGTTACCTTGCCAGATCTCGCTTTAGCAAGTTCAAAGGCCATTTTAGATATCCTTTCGATCTCATGCCGGTTATAACGCAAGGTATTATAGGCTTCCTCTTCACCATAACTGCGGGGCTCTCCAAAATATATGCCACCCGCAAGCTCGCGCACGATCATGATATTGGTATCCTTGATCACCTCTTTTTTTAAGGATGATGCATTCAATAAAGCATCAAATGGTATCGCAGGGCGTAAGTTGGCAAATAGGTCTAAGCCTTTTCTTAACTTTAAGAATCCCATTTCCGGTTTTTGATCATGCGGCAGATCATCCCACTTGGGCCCCCCTAGCGCTCCTAATAAAACAGCATCGCTATCGTAACAGGTTTGCAAGACAGAATCGGTTAAAGGAGAATTGTGTTTATCGATCGAGACTCCTCCTGCAAGCTCGTGCTTTAGATCGAAATTGAATCCTTTTTTCTTGGAGATCGCATCCAACACCAAAAGCGCTGCATCCATCACCTCTGAACCAATTCCGTCTCCAGGTAAGATGGTGAGTGTAATTGTTTTTTGATTATCCATGCCTAGTGCATGTTAATGAGAATTGGGTTTCAATCCAATCGTTAGTCTTGGTCGTACTGCTTTAACCAATCAAGCGCAGAAATGATACCAGGTGCATAATCAACGGGGCTATGTCTGCCGGTCTCAAGTAACTGTAACTCTACCTTTTGCCCATTTGCTTGAAGAGCGTCATGTAAATTGACGCTTTCAGAGTATGGTACTACTTCATCTTCCTTGCTATGAATAAGCAACAGATCTCCACTTATCCTAACATCTTTGAAGGATTGATCTTTCAGTTGCTGTTTGTAAGCATCAAATATGGATGAGGTATCGTAATCGTTTATAAAAGCACTAGTAAATAGATCTTGCGTTACAGTCGTTAAGCGGCTGTTGATCGCTACTTGGTCGTATTGCCCTGAAAAAGTATTCGATAATTTCTCTAAATAAGGAGAACGAATGACCTTATCCATTAGACCTAAGTTATGTACTTGATCCATCGCGTAAATAGGAAATACCGTCCAAGCTGGATTAGGGATCTCATCTGGAAATTGAAGTCCTGCTGGTCTTTCTAAGTTAAAGAATCCTGCAAAGACCACACTGGCATCGATATTGAAGGAGCGAGGATTGTTGGTCATTTCCTGATGCATGGCAATGGAATTATACCCACCATCTGAATAACCCATCACAAAGAAGTTATCGTTCAGATTGATATCATTCTCACAAGCATAGGTCATCATTCCATCCGCCATATCCACCAAAGCTCTACCATTTGCTTTTTGACCGAACGGATAAAAGGGATAGTCTGAGGTACCAAGACCCACAAAGTCCGGCTGTATAGCTGCATAACCGATCGCTGCTCCAAAAAATCCAAAGTAGCCATAGGATGGTATCACGGAGGGAACATCATACTTTTTGATGGTGAGTCCATGCTGACCGGATATCAATGACATGGGTTCCTTATCCTCTTTAACGGGGATATATACCGCACCTGAAGCGATGATCTCTTCTCCTTTTGGGCCTAAGGTCTCGTACTCAACCGCAACGACCGATACGTCGTAAATTGCTTCGTACTTATCCTCGATGCCAAAATCTGCCCGCAAGGAATTTATGGAATCTTTTGTGATCGTACCCCGTAGTTGCACTTTGGTAAAAGCGCCGCTAGTTGGCGTAGGGCAGTTCTCACTCGATTCGTCCTCACACGCAAGCAACAATAAACTTATTAATAATAAAAATCTTTTCATGAACGAAGTGGGCTATATCAGGTCACTTTAAGAGGACCATCTTCCTAGTTCTTACAAAGCCTTCTGCTTGTATCTGGTAAAAATAAACACCAGGCGCTATCCGGGTTCCGTTGGCATTCTTAGCATTCCATTTGACCGTGTGTCGACCAGCTGCGATCTCCTGATCGGCTAAACGCACCACTTCCCTACCCATCACATCATAGATAACGATCCTGACCCGTGAATCCCTGGGTAGGTCATAAGCAAAGGTGGTCGATGGATTAAAAGGATTAGGATAGTTGGCATGCAAAGCAAACTCTTCTGGTAGTGGAGTGACTTCTTGTATCGCAAGTCCTTCTGAAATAATATTGCCATCCTTATCATAGAACGTATAATCGATCTCAAGCTCAAAGGACCGATCTAACACCAATCTCTTTAAATCGAAAGCAATCGGTGCAGCGATCGTATTATAACTAGCACTTGAGATAATCAACGCGTTATTGATAGTATCTAGATAGGAAGCGGTAAAACGTTCACTCCTTTGCATTCCTTCATCCTGATGAACGAGTTGAGCAACATCCATTGGATAGCGAAGCTCCATATCCACGGCATGACTGCCATCGGGCAGTTGAAACTGTATCTTATCCGTTAAGAGGTTCATAGTGATCGGATCGCCCCATTCTGCGGCTCGTCTTGCTATCATTTGAGGAGAGCTGTTATCCATGAACCATCTCCAGGATCGGATAAGGGCCATTCCATCGCGCAAGTTAAAGGTCCCATCGGGTACCAATCTAACGTAAGGGAACGCACCAGTGATCGGGCCCATCTCATTGATGTAATCCTTTTCATTCCAACTGACAACAAAGCGCTGAATATCTAGGGCATTGATAACGTCATCCAAATTATAATCTCCCAGTATCGATACCTCATACATAAAGGTCATATCCTCTACCTGCGTGCTGGTATTCTTGTTACCCAATAGGTCTGTCGTGGACAAGGAAACGAATATCCGATCCAAACTAGTGAACGGTGGCTTAAGTGTAACACTGACCACTTTACCATTGATAGTGGTAGTGGAATTGATGTTGGTGCCCCCTACACGTTCAGAAGTGATCTCTATCGCATAATCAGCGATCGGCTCACTCATTTCAAAATTAATGACCTGCGGCTGCCTGACAGAGAGCAATGACCCCTCTTGCAAGCTGTTGGATATCATTGATGGAGGCGTAATATCGAGATTAAAGATCTTGGAGGCTACATTTCGCGAAAGGTTTCCTGCGCTATCACGAGCGCGAATGGTATAAAAATAATCAATATTCTCCTTCAATTCAAGAGCACTAAAAGTAAAACTATTCAATGTGTTTCCACTGGGCTCGAGATCATTCCATCCTGAGATGGAGAAGGGATTCGAGCCACTACCCATTGCCACCTGATATAGATCAATGCCTGCTTGATCGGTGAATGGTGTCCATTGAACGGTGGCTTGAAGGGGATCTGCGATCGCATTGGTGCCAGGGATCGTACCATTGTTTATCGCACCTGCAAGCGGTCCACTACGATCTACTGTCACCGGAGCAGCAGATACCATAATACTATTTCCCGCACTATCGGTTGCGGTGATCGTTGCAAATGCGCGTTGGTTCTCCCGCAAATTCAAATTCGTAACAACGATCGAGGTATCAAGACCCACCTTGGTAGGCGATACAATATCCTTTAATAGGGCTTGGTTTCCAATGCTGTATTCATAGAAAGCGATGCCACTACCACTATCCTCAAATCCGCTCCAATTCAAGCGCAAAGTGTCCGGATCTTGTTGATAGGGTTTTCCTGCGCTAGCGATACCTGCTTTTGGAAGTGTGATGTCGATCTTGAATGGAGTACTGGACACAATAGATGAACGATTACCAGCAACATCGCGCACTCTTAAGTTGGCATAAAGTAAGATATTCTCAGGAAGCTGCGAAACATCCAAGCTAAAACTGGAATTAATGGAGCTGATCCAGCTGAATATGTCCTCAGCGCCAGGGGTTGTACCTACCGCAAATTCAAAGGCCTGAACCGTGTTGTTATCTGCTCCCGATCCTGTGACCGTCAATCGCTGTCCAGCCTTTAACCAAACTGTACCGGCTTGAGAGCTGGATCCTAAGCTATCTAGACCGCTACTCGGTACGAAAGCGGTGACCTGCGGATCCTCTAGATCTACTACCACCCCGCTACTTGTGACAGTGTCAGATACGGAACCATGGATATTGACCGCATAAGTGCTTACGGTATATTTCTTTTCATCGATAAGATTAAGTTCGGTCGCCTTGAGTGACGTATCCGCTCCTATCGCAGTCCAATCCTTAATGTCGTTCTTATCTGTTTGACCGATCGCATAGTAATACGTGACTGCCACCTCGCTTATAAATGCGTTCCAATGCGCAGAGAGAGTTGACGTTTGGTTGATAAAACCAGTAGTATTGACGCTATCGGGCGTTCCATGTTTAATACTGCTAGCAAGAGGTCTTGGGATCGGCTTTATGGCGAACTCACCAGAAGGCACACTGACGTTACCCGCAAGATCAACCGCTACGATCCGGTAATAATACGTGGTCACATTGGATAGACCGCTATCTGCCCAATTGACCGCAGTATCAGAAGCGCTGACAGAATCCACCTTGGTCTCGCTAGAGACGTTAAAATCAGGTGAAGTGGAGCGGTAAATGCGATATCTAACAACATCGGATGCACTTTTAGCCGGCAGTTCTAGCTCGATCTGTCCATCTAAAGGTTTGAAGTTGATCTGGCTGATTGCTGTGGGCGCAATCCCGTCTATAACGATGTTCTTTTGACTGGACAATGCACTCTTCGAACTAAGATCAGGTAAGGTCAGGTTGGCTCCAATTTGATTAGCGTCTAGAATAGATCCATTATTCAGGGTAAGGGCGCTAGTGCTGAGATAATCGAGATCTAACGATGAGTGCCCCTCCTCTACCATATACTCAAAGGATACATAAAAAGACAAAGCGCTTTGCTTGGCATTGGCCGACCCGCTGACCGATCCGGTCGCCATAGCAAGCTGAGGAGATCCCGTTACGGCCACTAACTTATTGAATTGCATTGTGATGTCGATCTTATCCCCTATGCCGTATAACCCATCTTGGGTGTAGGATGTCACATTAACAATTTGCGCAGGAGCAAGATCATCGTATCTCCAAACAAAGGGCGATGATGCGGAATTGGTATTTCCTGTTTGATCGGTAAATACATTTTGATCAACCAATATCGTATTAACCCCAACATCGGATGGTTTGTAGGTCGCTGTGTAGACCGTATCATTGACAAATGTAAAGTCGCTTATGCTTCCATTGTTTGCTGAAATATCACTGGCCGCAAAACCATAGAAGGTCTCGCTCGAAGTAAAAATTAGTTTTAAACTATCATCGCTGGTGGTGTCTCCAGAAGCGATCGCATTGCCAGCAAAATTAAGCGCTGTTATAGTGACTGTTGGGGCAGTGCCATCATAGGTCAGTTCAAACTCATTAGCTGCGTCATTGGCATTTCCAGCTCCATCTTTTGCTGCATTTTCTGGAATGTTGATGGTCAACCTTTCATCAGCATTGAGGGTTAACTTAGCCGTAAAAACAGTTGAAGAGGTAGCACTGAATTCAGATAAAACAGCAGACCCTGAGACCGCTATATCGCTTTGATCAAATCCAGATATAGGCTCAGATGCTGTAAAGGTTAAGTTTAGCGGGGTATCATTGGTAAGCGATGTGCTTGGAATATTTTCATTTGATGCATTGGTTGCCGTAATAACGAAGATCGGATCAGAGGTGTCGATCACAATATTCTTGTTGGCAGATAAGGAACCGCTCTCACCTGGGGCCGGTAACGATAGATTGGCCGCATTGGTATAGCTATCCTTGATCGATCCCCCATTCAATGAAAGTGCGCTAGACGATGAGTAGCCTAGATCATTAGCATTGTGCCCCTCTTGAATAACATAATTGAAGATCAACGTATCGGACCCCGATCCGCTAGCGTAGGGTACTTGATGGCCAAAAGGTCCTGGTGGAATAGCTAATGTAGGAGTATCAACCACTGTTACCTTCTCAGTGAAGATCAGAGCAATAGGAATTTGCTGACCTTCAATATACGAACCGTCAGCGATAAGTGCGGTGACGGAACTCACAGATGGTGCAGTGCCATCATAGGTCCAAGTAAAAGAGATCGCTTCATTGCCGTTCCCAGCAAGGTCAAATATCTTATCAGCGGGGATCGAAGCGGTGATCGTTCCAGATGCACTCGCTATCAACTTCAACGTTTTAGAGGTATCATTGACCGAGACAAGATCGCTGGCTGACCCATTGCCTGTAAAAGTAAAGTATGATAGATCAAACCCAGCAATAGGCTCAGAAATACTGATCGCGGCATGCAAACTGTCGTCTCCCGTAGTGGCGCCATTGACTATTACGGTTCCCGCTTTATTGGAAACAACAATGGAAGGAACCGGTTTGATATTGTCATAGGTCCATTTGAATTGAGTGCTAGAGGCATTGGGATTGCCCAATGTATCGGTAAATTTATCATCACCCACATCAATGGTGGTGGCTCCTGCTGCGCTTGGGGTAAAGGTGGCGGTATAAACGGTGGAGCTAGTGGCAGCAAAATTACTGATCGCACCGCCTGTGACGGTGATGTCGCTTGCGGCAAAGTTGGTGGTTGCCTTACTTGAGGTAAAGGTGACCGTTAAGGTTGCATCATTGGTGGTATCATTATTAGCAACAGCATTGGTTCCATCTGAAGCAGTGATCACTATGATCGGCTTGACCCCATCGTAGGTCCAGTTGAACTGGGTAGCGGCGGTGTTGTTGTTCCCTACCGCATCGGTAAATTTGTTGGCAGCCACATCAATGGTCGTTGCGCCTGCTGCAGATGGCTTGAATGTGGCGCTATACACCGTTGAGCTGGTAGCGGTAAAATTGCTTATCGCGCCGCCTGATACGGTAATGTCATTTGCTGCAAAATCACTCGTCGCTTCGCTTGCGGTAAAGGTGACCACAAGTGA
>CACMQQ010000008.1 GCA_902615915.1 uncultured Fidelibacterota bacterium | reverse complement strand
TAATATCGTTCCAGCTCCTCCATGAATGACTAAAGCAAAATTGGCTTTTTCTTCACTGCAAAGGAGGGAAAAAGCCAAACTTATACTGATTAAAAATTTCATGATTATAAATCCTTGGTTTTGTTGTTATAAATAATACATAATTAATTAATATTCTTCAATTACGGACTTGAAGTTTTTCATTATTCTCATCATGTCTTCATTGCTAATAACGCAACGAAAGCCCGTATTTTCGAGACTAGATTCAGGGCTTGTTTTCATCCTTGCTGATGGTCTATATCCGGAACAATATTGATCACTACATAAGTAAGAACCTCCTTTAGTAACTTTTTTTGCCACTTGTGGTTCATTGGGGTCGTAGCTTGTTGTAGGACCTTTTGGATTTTTTTTTCTTTCTTTCATTGTGTATGCGCTAGGGTGGTACCAATCATTAACCCATTCCCAAACATTTCCAGCCATATCGTATAGACCAAGTGAATTTGGATCAAAATGCTTAACTGGATTGGTTTTTATAAAGCCATCCTCTTTGCTATTTTTTTTGGGAAAAACGCCTTGCCAGATATTAATATTATTTTTGTTTTTTGATTTTCCAAGCTTCGCAGCATATTCCCATTGCGCCTCACTCGGAAGATCCATTTTTGCCCATTTAGAAAACTGTTTAGCATCATACCAGGATACATGAACAACGGGATGCTGGTCAAAATTTTGTGCTTTATCTTTGTTCGAAAATTCAGTTTTCCAATTAATCCCCGATCCCCAAGCCCACCAGTCATATGCATAGGGATCCTTTGCTAATAACATGCCGCCTTTAAAAATAAGTGAACCGCCGGGCAGTATATTTTTGTCCTTATTATCTAGATTTGATTTTTTATGCTTTGGTTGAAATTTTATATCTTTTTCAGCTGTTGTGACATATTTGGTTGCATTGACAAATGAGGAAAATTGTTTATTGGTAATTGGTGTTTGGGTCATCCAAAATTCGTCAATATAGACCTTATGTATGGGTCTTTCGTCTTGCATTGCCATGGGATCATCTGAGCCCATTATGAAATACCCTCCTGGGATATATACTAGATCAATTCTTGCTTCACCTATGATAAGAGTAACTTTATTTTTAGTAAAATTATTTTGACAACCTAAGAAAAGTATACATACACATAATATTTTTTTAAGTGTGGTCATTCTAGTAGTTAAAATAAACGATTATTTATTTATAATTTGAAATTATTTGAATTAAAATTATTTTAGTATATCAAAGAAAAAAAATGTTTCAAAAAATTATTATCTCAATTCTATTAATTTTTTTTTCTGGTTGCGGTAAAGAAAAAAAAATAAATATTGTATACATTTTAGCTGACGACCTTGGATATGGTGAGTTAGGTGTTTATGGGCAAGAGATTATTGAAACCCCGAATATTGATGAGCTGGCAAAAAAAGGAATGCTATTTACAGATCACTACTCTGGATCGCCTGTTTGTGCGCCATCAAGATCAGTTTTTTTGACCGGACAACATACTGGATACACCCCTATTAGAGGAAACGATGAATGGACAGAACGTGGGGATACATGGAATTATCAAGCAATGTTTGATGACCCCTCATTGGAAGGACAAAGACCTATCCCAGACAGCACTATTACAATTGCAGAGGTTCTAAAGACTGCAGGATATACAACTGGAATGGTGGGCAAATGGGGGCTCGGCGCACCTAATACATCAGGGCTTCCCAATAATCAGGGTTTTGATTTTTTTTATGGCTACAATTGTCAAAGACAAGCTCACACCTTATATCCAATGCATTTGTGGAAAAATGATAAACGTGAAATGCTTAACAACAAAAATGTTGCACCACACTCTAATTTACCATTAGACGCCGACCCCTATGATTCGAAAAGCTATGAAGATTTCGAACTTAATGACTATGCGCCAGAATTAATGCATAATGAAGCTCTAGCATTCATCGAAAAGAACAAAAAGAACCCCTTCTTTTTGTATTATGCTTCTCCCCTTCCGCATGTACCACTTCAGGCCCCTAGGTATTGGGTTAATTACTATAGAAAAATAATTGGAGATGAAGAACCTTTTGTGGGAAAATCATACTTTCCCAATCAATATCCTAAGGCAACCTATGCGGCAATGATTTCCTATTTAGATGAGCAAGTTGGAGATATTGTAAATAAATTAAAAGAAGTAGGTTTGTACGAAAATACGCTAATTATTTTCACCAGCGATAATGGCCCCACTTTTAATGGCGGAACTGATACACCCTATTTTGATAGCGCAAAACCGTTTAAGACGGAGTATGGATGGGCTAAATGTTTTGTCAATGAAGGAGGTATACGTGTACCGATGATTGCTCATTGGCCTAAAATGATTAAAAAAGAACAGCGATCAAACCTTATTTCAGCATTTCAGGACATGATGCCAACATTCTGTGAAATAGCAAGAATTAAACCTCCAAAAAATATTAATGGCATAAGTCTCTTGCCAACTCTAATTGGGAAAAAACAAAATGAAACACATAAGTATCTTTATTGGGAGTTTCCAGCCTACAATGGCCAGCAGGCTGTAAGAATGAACAATTGGAAAGCAATTCGCAAAAATATTTTTGACGGTAATATGCAAATAGAATTATACGATCTTATAAGCGATCTTCAAGAACAAAACGATATTTCAAAATCAAAACCAGAGATTGTAAATAAAATAACATCTATCATGCAAAATAGTAGAACTACTCCCATTTACAAGAAATTTAAAATGTCTGAGCTTGGTGATATTTAATTAGGCGTTCTTTTCAAAAACCAAAAAACAAATGGCAAGCAAATTAGATACATCAATATACTATAAACCCCAGAAGGAATACTTAAGATTGATAAACCGCTTTCAGGATTAATAATTAGATTTCCAACGGTTATTCCAACTGTACCATTTTGCATAGCAGATTCTATTGCTACGGTTATGGATTGCTTATCACTCATTTTAAAGAGCTTCGAACTTCTATAAGCAATGGTTAACATTGCTAATATTAATAGCACAATTACAGGTCCCAATAAAACAAAGTTATTTATGAACGTTTCCCATTCGCTCAAAAGTGCACCTAATATAATGATAGCAAAAAGGATGGTAGATATTTTGGAGGCTTTGGGTTCAAACTTATCGGCATAATATTTATTTTTTTCTCTTATCAATAACCCAATACCTACCGGCACCGCAGTAATAAAAAACATTGTCAGTCCTAGAGATAAAATATTTACATCTGGAGCCTCTTGTCCCATAAAAGATTTCATAGAAAACCCAACAATCATGGGGAGCGTGACAATAGCTAAAATACTATTAAATGCAGTGTAAGATATTGACAATGCAGTATCACCTTTCGCTAATTTAGTTATGATGTTAGATGTTACACCTCCTGGACAGCATGCTAAGATCATCATTCCAACTGCAGCCTCTTTTGTGATACCAAATACTAAAATGATAATATAGGTGACTAACGGAAGAAGAAGTATTTGATTTGTTAAGCCTACGAAGAAGGATCTGGGCTTACGAACCAAATTGGTAAAATCACTCGATTCCAACCCTAAACCGAGTGTAAGCATTATAAATATTAAACTGGCAGGTAGAAAGATATCAATTATCATGACTTAATAAAAATTTATTTAAGAAGTAGCATTCTTTTGGTCTTAGTAAAAGTCTTTGTTTCAAATCTATAGAAATATATACCAGCGCTTACAGAATGACCAAAACTATTATTTGCATCCCACGTTAAGCTATGATACCCTGCGGATAATCCTCTCATGTGATATTCTTTTATTTTTTGACCCATGATATTATAAATAATCAATCTTGCATCCCCTTTTATTGGCATATCAAAAGCAATTTTAGTTACGGGGTTGAAAGGATTGGGATAATTGTCATGAAGCGAAAATTTTTTAGGAATTGTATTTTCGTCATTTAAAGAAAGAGCAGCGTATTGACCTTCTATTATTAAAGATCTATGCTCATTGTTATATATAGTGTCTTGACCATCTGTGACATCAACTTTCCAATCAATAGTTCCTCTAGCGCTTGGATATGTATCTAGGATATTTAAAATATTTCTGTAGGTCAATGAGAGAATGGTTGCATTAGTAATAGTATCAATTTTGTGAACTATATTATTCCCCTCGATATCTACCATTCTGAACTCTCCAGATAAAAGGTAGGTAAGCTCTTTGTTGTCCACGTCTTGAGATTGATGCCAATCAAAATTAATTACATCCAAATCAACGTTTGAATCAGTAATAATAACCTTACTGCTGTCCAATGGATTTTTTAATGAAAAATCTGTTGGCGGATCGTTAATAGGCAGAACGACTATATCAATAGTTGCTGTATCGCTACTAATCTTACCATCATTAGAAACATATTTTAATTCATCATGACCAAAAAAGTTTTCATTTGGAACATAGGTTAAATTTGGAAGGGTACCGACAAGCTGACCGTTTGTAAATTTTTTAGTAATGAAAAATGAGAGTTGGTCAGGGTCTATATCACTGCCCTGCAATGAAAAACTTGTTTTGGTATCTTCAAGCAGTGTATCCTTAAAACTAATGGCTGTAGGAGCAGAATTTAAAATATCCAATTTTAAAATTATTTCATCAGAATCGCTCATTGCTTCATCATCTGCAATTTTAATGGATATAATTCGTTTGCCTTTAGTTAGGTTGTAACCAGCATTATTAACATACTTTATTTTTGATAAAAATAATGGATAGTCATTTTTTAAAACTGTAGAAATGAATTCATAAGTTGCTACTGAACCAGTTTGACTAAAACTTATTGTTGGATAACTATAGTCTTCATATACCAATGTATCTTCATTTGAATAATAAGGCGAAATTGTAACCACTGATTTTGATATATAGTCATCATCAATATCTTTTATAGCTGTTGATGTGGTAATGCCATTTTTGGTATAACTGGGTGGAAAAATAAATGCTTCAGGTTGTTTTTGTGTTAAAAACAGAGTATCCATATCCGAAAGAGAAAGGATAGGTTCATCGTTTACCGCATTAACTAAAATCGAGATAGTGGCTGAATCACTATTGATAAATCCGTCATTAGTCACAAACTTAAATGAATCAGCTCCAAAAAAATTAGAATCGGGAGTGTATATCACGTTAGGCAAAAATCCTGTAAGAGTACCATTTTTTACATTTGATCGACCGTAGGAAAGGTCGTAGCCTTCAGAATCGCTTCCGGTCAGCTGTATGCTAACGGATGAATCCTCAACTAATGATATAGTTTGAGTTTGAGCGACTGGTTTGATATTTTTTATACTCGTAAAAGATGAAGAAGTTGAATTGCCAATTGGATTATTATAATAATCTTCCACATCTTGAAAAGTTAAGTGAATTTTTTCTTCAAAATTGAAATCAAGCACGGGGTCGATAGTGATTATCTTCTTATCAGAACTTATGGTTGAAAGAAAATCCAACGAAACTCCATTTGATTCTATCCTATTCAAACTTATTAATGATTTAACATTATTATTGGTTATTTCTAAATCATTTAGTTGTCTGATAGGTTCATTAAAGGACAGTACTATGATACTATCTAAACTTATTTGGGTTGAATTATTGCTTGGAGTAATAGATACAATTGGAGCGAGTCGATCTTGAAATTTTGTACTGCTAGTATTAATATCAACGTCAGCGCTATTTCCCGCTAGATCGTATATTGAATTTGCATCTTTAGGTTTAATAGATAACTCTTCGTTCCCATTGGGTGTACCAGTTATGCTGATAAAAATTCTTACGACAGATTCACCGCCAATTAAATTAGTAGCGCTGGCTTCATTGCTACTATTATCTTTCTTTATGCTTGTCATTGATGCTGCAGTGGCAGTGCCATTAGATTGATTAAATACAATGATGAAATCTGATAATTCTAATGCACCTGTGCCATTATTATTAGAATAAACAGGAACACTAAATGTTATGTCTGCATAGCTATTGTCAGATGCAAAATTAACACCTCCTATCACTGGCTTGGTTTGATCGTTGAGCTTAATTATTTTTGTATCATTAGCAGAGAGCACATTGCCAATTGCATCGTAAGCTGAATATGATAGCAAAGAGATTGTTAACTGTTCATTACCATCTGGAGTACCACTTAGGCCGATTGTTAAGGTGTAGGCATTGCCATTTTTATTCAAACTAGTTGGATTATTAGATGTTAAAGTTGCCGTACCTCCAACGACTGAAAATTGGAAATCAGATATCTCGAGTAATCCTGATCCATTATTTTGACTGAAAGCTGTTTCACTCAATAGTATCTCAATGGCACTGTTATCAGATAAAAGATTAACAGACGAAATGGTTGGGGCAACATTATCATAAGACCAATTAAATTGACTGGATGCAATGTTATTATTGCCTGCACCATCTGTAAATGCATTCGTTGCAACATCGATGGTAGTCTCTCCTGCAGAAGATGGCTTGAAGATAGCGGTATAGACAGTAGAACTAGTAGCGGTAAAGCTTGATAGTTGACCCCCTGATTTAGATATATCGCTTGAAGTAAAATTAGAAGCTGGTTCGCTAAGAGTAAATGTGATCAATAGAGAATCATTGTTGGTAACTGCTCCATCATTTACCACGCTACCATTGCTATTTTTAGCAGATATGGAAATGGTTGGGGCAACGGTGTCTATAATGAAGTTTTTTGTTGAAGATAAAGATCCTGATTGTCCTGGTGTTGGTAAAATTAAATTCGCATTGTTTCCTGCTGGATCTTTTATTGTACCGCTATTCAAAATCAATGCATTTTGAGAAATATAATCCAAGTCATTGCTGTTTTCTCCACCTCCTACAGTGTAGCTAAATATGAGAGAATCTGTTCCCGACCCGGACGTAAAAGGTATTTCTTTATCTGATGACCCTGTCTGAAGGGTTAATTTTGGAGTTCCAGTGACATTTACATTCTCTGAAAATTTTATTAATAGTGGAATTTGATCTCCAACTTTGAACGATCCATTGCTAGCTAATGAAGAAACTTCTTCGACAGTCGGTGAAAGTTTGTCATTTAGGTAAACAGTATTATTATTTTGAGATACCTCTACAGTATTTCCAACAGAGTCAAAAATGCTATTATTCACAGGGGATATTGTTATTACCTCCGCACCGTTTGGAGTTCCTGTTAAAGCAAAACCTAGAATATAATTATTACCACTTGAGCTTATGCTGGTCGGAGTTGAGGATGACAATGTTGCAACACCGCCTGAAAGTGAAAGTAAAAAATCTGCTGCTTCTAAGGTTGATGGACTAGCGATATCGTTAAAAACAGATTCAGAAAAGGTAACTGTTATTTGATTATTTGTTGAATTTATAGATGAGCCAATAATCGTAGGAATTGATTCGTCCAAAGCAACCCATTGACTACCAAAGGTTGAATTAACATCCCACCCATGACCCGCAGTCCAGGAAACGGTTCCGCTTTCGTATGCTCCCATATCCGGATTGCTACCTAGGTATCCATCCGTGATACCAGATATTGCTACTCCAGCATCAATTATTGATGATCCGGACTTCGGGGTTAAATCCTTTGTGCTTGTGTCAGATAATATTGATGTTATTGAAGCGGCCTCTTTGTAACCATTCCAATTGTTACTGTAAGAGCCAAAATCAATCTCAACATCGTTGGATCTGTGATTGGCTATTTTCATGGCAACATTATTTTTAACAATCGTACCTGAGTGATCACTGTTGCCAATTTTAAGGACTATAATATCATTTTTTTGGCCGGAGTTTATAACCGTATTATTGTAGATCTTGTGATTATTTCCTTTAACCATGATACCGCCACTTTGGCAATTCCATGCAACATTATGGTGCATCAAACCATTTACACCATCAGCGCTACCACTGTGATCAAATCGGGCACCGTATTTTTCAGTATCGTGAAGCCAATTATATCTACAGATCGCGCCATCTTGCTCAGCCTCGGTAAATTGGATCATCGATCCATCGCTTTGCAAATGACCGGTATCATAAAGGTTGTTGTACTCGACCAATCCTGAATTACCAACTTTCACTGTCGCCGATGCTCCTGTTTTATGAATGGTGTTGTGGCTAAACGTATTATCACTACCATTCATTCTAATGGTTAGCATAATACTACTGTTATCAGCAACAGAATAGTCGATGTTATTAAAATAACAACTATCTATCATATTATCACCGCCCCACATTTCAATCACAGAACCATCGGTGTTTCGAAATGCAGATTTACGTATGATATTATCAGTACTACTAGAAGTAAACAAGGTTAATTCTGGCTGAGTATCTACAACTCTCAGCATTCTTTTTGAGCAACTGGGATACATAAAATTGCATCCATATATAAGAGAATTATCTCCATTGTAAAAATAAACGGTAGTTGCAAAAAATTCTAAATTTTTAATATGGATATATTCTGATGCGGTGATATTAAATGCATAGGATTGAACTTTGCCCCGAATATCCAGGTCCTTTGGATTCGCATTATTTTCAGGCCATAGATAAAGCATACTATCAGCGGTATCAAAAAACCACTCTCCTGCTGAATCCAAGAATTCTAGCCTTCCTTCTAAATAATAATAATGATGCTTTGTTTTCCAACTGGGTGTAGTGGCATAATTAAAGGTCCCTCCTGAATGAGAAGTAACTTTGCGTGACCACGTTCTAAAAGAGCCTGTATTTAAGATAGCAATGGCTTCCTTGTTCGTCTGATCTAAGTCAAAACCTTGAGAGCTGAGATTAATACTTTCACCTTGGTCATTAGTGTAGGGGTCATCTATCATTGTACCGTTTGAGTATGCATTCTCATCATCGTCAATAGTTCCTTTTGCCCAATGATTATCGTTATCCCATATTGATTCATCGCTAAATTTAGCATTTGGCCAACGAGCCATTACTTGCTCAAGACCACCGACAAACAATTGCCAAGGTGTGAAAGATAGCTTTTTCTTATAAATATTTCCTGAATGAACGGTCCAAGACGTGTCGATTGGCAAAGTTCCGTCAAGAATCACTCTCTCGTTGTTGTATCTCGTAAAAACAATCGGTGACCCTTGACTTCCATCTTTATTATTAATGGTAATGGTCTCATGATAGGACCCTTCTCTTATGTAACATACATCACCGGCAGTCATTACACTTGCAGCTTTAGCAATCGTCTTAAAAGGGGAACTTACAGATTTACCATCGTTGTTATTGTTACCATAAGACTTTGAAACATAATAGTTTTCGCTCAATAAGGTTGAAACTAACAACAATAGAATACAGGAAGTCTTTTTAAGGGTAGCGCTACAATTCATGTAGAAAAATAATGTAAAAATCAAAATAAGTTGATTACTGCAAAAATACGCAATTCATAATCTTGCTTTGCAGATTTACCTATTCAAAGATTGATTTTTTTTATTGTGCTATGATCTCAACTTTGATTGCAAGATGGTCGGAATAACCACCCAATAGTCGGTTGCCAGCCCAAAACCTAAATGGAAAGTGAGCATAATTACCTTCTTGTTGGCGGTATTTAGGAATATCTAATATGTACAATGATTCAAGGTCTACACTTAAATATTTTTGATCTTTGAGGCCTTTATTAATTAAAATTTGATCGTAAAAATAGTCTTTGCCTCTGTAAACATAAGTTCCAACTTTGGGCTGTCCAAGCATAGATATCATAAGGCTTTCAATACCAATTTTCGTCAAAAGATTGATGTTTTGCTCATCCGGGTCTTCGTTGAAATCTCCAATTAAAATGATGTCAGCAAACTTATCTTTTTTTTGAATCTTTTTTATGACACCCATTACGAGATTAGCTGTTTCAAACCTCTTGGGAATAGCTTTTTCTCTGCCTCCATAATTAGAAGGCCAGTGATTTACGAAAATATGCAGCTTGTTGTTATTGTACTTTCCTTCAACATATAAAATATCTCTTGTTTTGTCACCCCCCTTTAAAGTATTCCTAATAGGTTTACTAGAAATCAAAGTAAACTTATTTTTGTCATACAGTAACGCATTGTCAATACCGCGCTCATCAGGCGAATCATAGTGAACTATAGAGTATTTTCTAGCTGTATAAGACTTATTTAAATCTTGCAAAACTTTTTTGTTTTCTACCTCGCACAAACCTAAGATATCCACATTGAGATCTGACAACACTTCAGCTGAATGTTGGATTTTTAGATCATAAATCTTTTGATCTACCTTTTTTCTACCACCGATTGAAAATTCATCATCATTTTTTAAAGGATCATCCTCTAAATCAAACAGGTTTTCAGCATTCCAGAAGCCAATAGACAGTGATTGTTGACAAAAAAGCAGGGAGGCAAGTAAATAAAAGGAAGTAAAAAGTTTGAGGTGCAGAATTTTGCCAGACATATAGCCTGATCTAAAAGTAAGATATTTGGATGTAACTAATTATTGTAAAACGTTATGGAGACTAACAGCAATTGTCAGAATCACTGCAAGAACAGTTACAATCGTCTTTGTAAATAATATTCATGTTAAAATTTAATGAATGTTAAACTAATACCCAACATTATTAGAATAATTTATAATGTATGCAATTTTCATATATCGCAGGTATTTATTCCTAGGACTTTATAAATCATGCATGTTCCTACTACCGCATTAAATAACAATATGAATCCCACGAAACTCAAAAGTATTCCATAAAATGAATAATCCAGCAAAAAAACGCCAGGAATCATAAATAACGATACAATCAATCTCTGAATTCGCTCTGACATATTTTGATTTGTTTCAAACATATTATTCCCCCTTTAATTTTAGTAAAAAATAAAAACTAACTTAAGATGCTTTTGCCTTTAAAAAGATATGTAATTAATGATATTGCAAAAATTAAAATAAAAAAATAATTGTCCTCTATCCCCATTAAATACAAAATTAGCTCTATTATAGCAGCAACCAGAAAAAAAAGCCAAGCATACTTATCTATCATTTTTCTCATTTATCAATTCTTTTCATTTATTTTGTTTAAAATTTAGATAATCAATCAAGCCTATTAATAAAGATTTTTTCATATTAAGTATAATTGCTTGATATCATAATGTATTAATAAATTGCTATATGGACAGAAGATCTTTTTTAGCATTAACAGGCACCATGCCATTTCTAGGATTTGAGAATTTTATAAATGAACTCTCTAGCTTTACATCATTAGATAAATCTAAAAATATATCGCTAAGAAAAGATCCAAACAAAATTATTGATCTTCATCGATCGCTAAAATATAAGTTGATTTCTACAAAAGGGTCTCCCATGACCGACGGTTTTAAAGTCCCTCATTTAGCGGATGGTATGGGAGCTTTTAACGTAAATGGTGACGTTGTGCTGGTAAGAAACCATGAGCTTATTCCTCGTGATGGAATGCTAAATGGCGCTTTTGATGATCCATCTTCTCAAATTAAAGATCTTGGATCTAGGCATTACGACCCTATTGCAATTGGAGGCACAACAACAATAGTCTTAGATAAAAAGACAAAGAGAGTCAAAAAAGAATTTTTAAGTTTAAGTGGTACACGAAATAATTGTGCTGGTGGTTTAACACCTTGGAATACATGGCTCTCGTGTGAGGAAGATATAGATAAGAAAAATAGTTGGAGAAAATCTCATGGCTATGTTTTTGAAGTTGACCCAGCTAAACCCGATCTTTCAACTCCTGTCCCATTAAAAGCTTTAGGACGATTTATGCATGAGGCAGTTGCTTTCGATAAATATGGCAATGCTTACCTAACAGAGGATAGAAGCGAAGGTTTGATTTACAAGTTTATTCCTAAAAAGAAAGGCTCTTTAATAGAAGGAGAACTTTTTGCTTTAAAAGTTGAAAACGTTGAGGATTCTAGAAATTGGAATCAAGATCTCATGAAAACAAAAAACATATACCAAGCTAGTTGGATCAAAGTTGATGATGTCGACCCGGAAGATGATACAATGAGATTTGATCTTGCAGCAAAAGGTGCTACTCCCTTTGCTAGGCCAGAAGGAATCACGAGCAATCAAGCCTCAATTTATGTTACTTGCACATCAGGAGGTAAATTAAACAAAGGTCAGATTTTCAAACTAAATTTCCTATCCCAACAAAACACAACCATAGAGCTGTGGCTTGAATCTGAAAAAGATGATCAAATAAACATGCCTGACAACGTTACGATAGCCCCGTGGGGGGATTTAATAGTATGTGAGGACAATTCAAAGATTAACAGATTGTGGGGCTTCAATCAAACAGGGGGAAGTTATCTAATAGCGGAAAATAGCTATACAGGATCAGAGTTTGCTGGTGTATGCTTTAGCCCTTTAGATAATACCATGTATGTCAATCTTCAGTACAATGGAATGACATTAGCCATTGATGGCAATTGGAAAAAGCTAAGAAGATAAAATTATCACAATAATGATTTTTTCTGTTCGGGGGAACCAAAGATCAAAAGAATAATCCAAAAGTTATTGAACTTATTTTTTCCACATCAAATGGCAAACCATTTTTATCATCAATTAAATAACCCAAGGATAAAAAAAGCAGCTCTATCAAAAAGCAATATCTTTCTTCGAGCTACGAAAAAAATCGTAAGATTCAATGGTCTTGATATTGTGACCTACCGCTGGCCAGGGAAAAATAGAAAAGTTCTAATTATTCATGGATGGGAAGGAAGAGCAACTAACTTTGAAAGCATAATTAAAGAATTAGTAAATCAAAGATTTGATGTTACAATCTTTGATGCACCATCGCATGGATCTAGCGCAAAATCCGATACAACCATGAAAGATTTTGGTGAATTTGCTCAGCATTTACTGAAATCAACAGATATTGATTATGTTATTACCCATTCTTTTGGCGCAGTACCTTGCTCTTTCACGCTATCTGAGAATGATATTGATCTGAAAAAGATTATATTTATAGCTCCGCCAGATCATTTTACAGATTGGATAAATGACGTTGCTAGGCTCATTGGCATTAATCAAAAAATAATTAATATAACATTAGAAAAATTTAAAAAAGACTACGATATGAACCCTTACGAAATGAGTGTTAGTAGGTGGATTAAGAATGTTAATAATATTGAAGGTTTAATAGTTCACGGAGAGAAAGATAAAATAACACCTTTAGAAAGAGCAATTAATGTTAACAATAATTGGCAAGGCAGTCGTCTTAAGGTGATCCCTAACATTGGGCATTTTAAAATCCTGGACTCAAAGAATACCACAAGTGAAATTTTAAATTATTTAAAAGATTAATTTTTGGCCAGTAACCTTATTAGACTTTAAAATTGAAAAAGAGAAATTTCAGAAGCGTTACTTTAGAAAGATTAGCTTTGCTCTCTACTATTTCTATTATTTTTTAAATATCTTGACATTGCTTGCAGAGACAGCGCTGACATTAACAATGCAGGAGTGACAATTAGATCTACCTTGAGAACTAAAATAAAATACCACGAAATTAAGGCGCATGTGAAATAAACAACCCATATGGAATCTGGAATCTTGATCATATTATACTTACCAATCTTAGGATGACTAGCAAAGATAAAATAGAGATACTGAGCCTGAAAAGTTTCTCTTCATTCGATTTATCAGAGCTATTTGATTTAAAGTTTTTAGAAATTATGAAAAGAGCAGACACAAATAATATTGCTGTAATAATAATTATTAGTATAACCACTAAAATAAGAGTGAATTATTGATTATTTTACAGTACTATTGTTCTCTAGAATTAATGCTCTAGCTCCAAGCATTCCAAAAGTTGGTGCCCACAAGCCGATGAAAATGCCAACTTCTCTTGCCTGCTGTTCACTTTCATAGCCAAAAACAATAGTTCCAAAAACAAATGCAATCACTGCAATAAAAATTGCACCGATCATTAATAAATACCAGTTACTTGATGACATAATATATTCCTTTACATTAAAATTTTTAATAGGACCAAAATTGAGAAAACAAGCACAATGGCTGCACCTAATGGCTTGTCCAAAATCGAAATTAAGTTATCTGAGAAGCGATCGAACATTAGATCATAAAAAGTTTAATTATTAAGAAAAAAGCGAGGACAAAGATGATCAATTTCGAATCAAGGACAAGGCTAACAATTTTATCGCTCAGGCTATCTTTTTTCATCTGCTTCTAATTCTTCTTTGATTTTGAGCATCACAAAAAAGCCAAAGGTGACAAGAATGGTTGCTACAGCAAAACCGAAAAAAGCAGATTTATATTGATAGACATAAGATTGAAAAAGAACGGTAAATAAGAAAGCAACAAAAAGTGCTACAAAAAGGCCTGTGCCAATTCTTTCATATAAATTTTTTTCTATATTATTAAACATAATTATATCCTTTTAAGTGTTAAAAGCATGGTATCTGATTAAGAAGAAACCTCATTTAGCATGACTACTTCTTTCTACTCTTTTTGGCAGTAGTTTTTTCTTTGATAGAGACAACTGAACTCTCATTTTTAATCAAATAGTCTGACGCTGATAAAGCTGCAGAGGCGCCGTTACCCATTGAAACAATTATTTGTTTGTGGGGAATAGATGAAACATCGCCGCAAGCGAAGATACCAGATTGTGAGGTTTCACATTTATCATTAATAATGATTTCATTGTAATTATTTAGCTCAACTACATTCTTAACAAAACTGCTATTCGGAATAAGACCAATTTGGACAAAAACGGCTGATGTCTTTAGATAATAAATTTCATTGGAGGACTTATCTATGTAAGTGATACCAGCTACTTTTCCATTTTCATCGTTTATAGTTTGTACTTCAGAGTTCAAAATAAAAGATATATTATTGAGACTTCTGGCTTTATCTCTAAGTATTTTGTCAGCTTTTAAAAATGGTAAAAATTCAATTAACTTAACGTTCTTCGCAATGTTAGAAAGATCTATAGCTGCTTCAATACCGGAGTTTCCCCCACCGACTACTACAACATCTTTACCCTGGTAAAATGGGCCATCGCAATGAGGACAATACGCCACTCCCTTTCCAATCAATTCTTTTTCACCTGGAACATTCAGAGTTCTCCATTTTGCACCTGTCGCGATAATTACAGTCTTGGTTTGAAAAATCTCGCCAGTTGACAATGTTACAGTTTTTATTTCCCCGCTATTAATATTTGTTACTGAAACATGCTCTTTGGTTTTGATATTGTATTGTCTAGTGTGTTTTTTTAGGTCATCAGTTAATTCTTTGCCAGTTGTGTATGGTGTGGATATAAAATTCTCAATTCCAATAGTTTCAGTCAATTGGCCACCAAATTTTTCCGCAATGATTGTTACATCGAGTCCTTTTCTAGCAGCATAAATAGCAGAACTTATTCCAGCTGGCCCACCTCCAATGATAGTAACGTCTTGCAAAGACATGTTAGAGGATTTAATTGAAACTTTTACTTTATCAACCTTCATTAATTTATCTAGAATCTTGGCTATGCTAACTCTACCGGAGGCAAACTCTTCACCATTAAGAAAGATAGTAGGAACGCTTTGTACTTTTCTAGCATTGATCATGTCCGGATGCAAACCACCATCAATAGTCGTATTAGTGATTTTGGGATTTAAAATAGCAAATTGGTTTAAAGCCTGAACAACGTCTGGACAATTTTCGCAGCTTAAACTAACAATGGTCTCAAAATTTAATTCTTCATTCAATTCAGCAATAATTTTCTGAACATCATTATCAATCGAAAGAGGTGCACCACCCACCTGTAAAATGGCTAAAATAAACGAATTGAATTCATGGCCGGATGGTATGCCATCAAAATAAATCCCATGGGATAGATCATTTTTTTTAATCTCAAATTTTAGCGGATCTGAACCTTTGGAGTCAGATTTCAAAACAACACTAATTTTGTCTGAAACACTTGCGACATCATTCAGAAACTGTATCAACTCATTTTTCTTATCATGTGATCCATCTTGATACTCAATAAGTACATTATCTACAATTTTAGATGTGTAGCCATTTAATGTGTTTAGAATCTGATCACTTAATTTCATTTTAGTTAATGGATGTTTTATTTAGTATTTTTAATTTTAAGTTTAGAATTTTTCAAACCGGAATTGTCTAATCCAAAATTGCCATATCTTGTTAAATGACTTTCTTTTTTAAGATTGTGACTAAAATAATTGACAATAATGTCATTGTCGTTGATTTGTGAATATTCTTTAAGCGAGTTGAGTATTTCGTTTCTTAATTTCATTTTAAATTTTTCCTGATAGATCTAATGTTGGTATTAATGTTTCTTCGCCTTCTTTCCACTTGGCAGGACACCTTTCATCGGGATTTTCGTATACATAGATGGCAGCTTTAACTTTTCTTAGTAGCTCACTAGCATCTCTACCTAGACCCTCTGATGTAATTTCATATGCTTGTACTTGTCCGTTGGGATCGATCACAAACGTTGCCCTGTCAGATCTTCCTTCATTTTTTCTCAAAACCTTAAATTGTTTTGAAAGTTTGAATTGATCATCGCTGACCATAGTAAATTTGACTTTACTGACCGCATCTGATTTTTCATGCCATGCTTTATGAGTCCAATGGCTATCAGTTGATACCGAGAAAACTTCCACACCTAATTTCAAAAATTCTTCATAATTATCTGCTAAATCTTCAAGTTCTGTAGGACAGACAAATGTGAAATCTGCGGGGTAGAAAAAAAGCACTGACCATCTCCCTTTTAGGTGCTCATCAGTAATTTGTAGAAAATCATCTTCACCTGCACGGAATGCATTTAGACTAAAAGATTTAATTTTTTTTCCTATTAATGACATAATTTTTCCTTAGCTTTTAATATTGATTAGTGAATATAACGCTCATAACGCTCATAAAACAACTATTAATTTTAACTTTAAAAAAATATATTATTACGTAAAAGTATGCTAAAGGGAACAAAGTGTATACTCTTTTATTAACTTTAGAATAGAATATAAAAAAATAAAAAGGTTAAATATGCTGAGCAGAATTCAATACTACGTAACAATTGATTCTTTACTTCTTACAGCAATTTATACGCTTGGTCACATGATTATAGCTATAATTTGTGTAATGGCTATTACTGGAGCAACCTTAGAGCTAGCCATGGCAGATGCTTTTATTGAACCCATAATTAATGGGGTTTGGTTTTTTATTTTACATTCGGCCTGGAAACGTTTTTCGCTTGGAAAAAGTGCTTAATTTATTTTGATGCAGGTTCGAATAGTTTTTTTATTGGGTTAACCCAATTTTTTTTAGATTTTTTAACTTCTTCCAAAACCTCTTGCACTAATTGTTTGTTATCAAACAAAATCCCTGATTTAATAGTCCACCTAACACCACCTTTATTTTTTATTGCTCCCTCAGAAAAGTCAATCCCGCCAAAAGCATATAGAAAATGAAAATTATCCAATGGATTGCCGTCAATTATTGCTAAGTCTGCAATAAATCCTGTTTGTACTAACCCAAGTTGAGGTTGTCTTAGCGTAATAGCGCTATTCCTTGTAGCTGATCTAATAACTTCAAGAGCATGCAGTCCAGATTCTTTCATAAGCTGTAACTCTCTCACATTGCCAATACCAGTGGTATT
This sequence comes from uncultured Fidelibacterota bacterium, assembly GCA_902615915.1. Lineage (GTDB taxonomy): Bacteria > Fidelibacterota > Marinisomatia > Marinisomatales > TCS55 > TMED144. The sequence continues at coordinate 55,979 of CACMQQ010000008.1, read as the reverse complement.
CCAAATATAAGGGTCGTCCACTGCATAGGCTAAATGCCCTCCACGCTTATGAAATTCATAAATGAGTTTTTGCCATTTTTTAAACATATCAGACCAAGCTTGTTCATCATTAGAGGTCCAATTCCAGTGATATGAGCCGTGATATTCTGGGTTTGGAAAATACCAGTCAATTAACTTGGCATGAGTATAACGCTCGTGCCAAGGAGAGCTCATGGCGCGATTTATATCTCTATTTGCTTCATAGGTACTCATGGTAGGTAGCATTGCAACGCCAGATTTTATTAAACGATCAACAACTTCACCATAAAGGATGTCTTCAGAGGCAATTTGCCAAATGGATCCTGCATGCCTAAAACGATCTGCTTCATCCATGTAATTGTAATCTGAAGGAAATGGATGCACCTTACCACCCATTGCAGATTCAGGATAGCCATAATGATGCTCCAGCATTGTAACTCCTAATTCAGCAGCTTTGACTGCATTAACAACAGATATATCGGATGGTGGTAAATGAACTGTTGTTATTCCACCTGCCTTATAAATTTCTTTTGCAACTTTGCCAAATAACTCTTCATTCCATGCTAAAGATCCAATTCTAATTACATGTGCACCTTCTTTTACAATTTGATTGGCTAGCTTAGCAATGTTTTGGGTGTTGGTGTCGTGCCATTTTTTTATTTCTGAAGCTTTGGGCAAATGACCTGGGTCGCGTGACCTTGAAGGCCCCCAATCTTTTATTGGAAACATTCTGGGAGCGGTAATTTTATTCTGATCAGATAATTTTTTTTGTTCAAGAGCATTTTTCCAACCCCTATCTGCTCCATTAACCATAGTTGTGACGCCATGAGCTAACTTTAAGTTATAAACATAACTTAATGGAAGATCTGGTCCCCTAATATGTGCATGTAAATCAATTAGTCCTGGCATAACGTACATTCCTGTAGCATCGATTATTTTATCAGCTTTGGGATAAGAAACATTTTTATCTCTGCCAGTTTTACCATTGTAAGAGATGATTTGGTCAATCAAATCATTTTTAATTATTATATCAGCTGGACCATAAGCAGGACCGCCGTGCCCAGGAATAATCATAGCGTTAATAATAACAAGTTCGCCAAATGGACCATCTCTATTTTTGGCTTTTATGCATTGTGCAATAAGTAACAATGCCAATAAATAATTGAAGAATTGCATAATTTTCATAACCACTCTCCTTAGTTATTCAAATATATATACAACAATTATAAATTAAAAAAATAAAATTGGTAACTTAAGTCCTAATTCACTTTTACATCAAAAATTTAATTTGTGATACCTGCACGTAGCTGATGTCATTAAAATAAAAAACCCTCTTTTCATGGAGGGTTTTTTATATTGAATTATTTTATAGATATCATCAAATCAGCAATAACATCCTCTTCTTCTTTTTTTCAAATTCGTCACTTGTTAAGATTTCACTTTCTTTCATTCCATACATTTTTTCTAATTGAATAATAGCATCGGATGAATTTTTTAATTTATTTGATGGGATCAATTTTCCCACTCGATCAATTAATCTTTTTTTGACCTTGTCATATTCTTTTGCCGTTATAATTCCCTTCTCTTTCATCTCTTTCAATTTAACAACTTGTTTGAATATTTGATCAACGTCTGCTAATTCAAAGTTTCTTTCGATTGATGACCTAAATGATGAATCCCAAAATGGATTATAAGTAAAATTGTGATATCTCCAATCATTATGAAACCGAGAATTATATCCAAAACCCGGGTACGCAATATATCTTATTCCAATTTTTTGCGAAGATCGAAATTTAGGGTTTTGCTTTCTCCCTTTTCCTCTCGCATTTACTTCAGAAAAAAACGGAATGATAAAAATTATTAAAAGAAGGTATTTAAATCTCATAATTAATCTCCTGTTTTTAATGATTGTTGCTATATAAGACTCAATAATTGTTAAAAAGTTAAAATTGAATGTTCATTTAAAAAGAATTAAATATTTATCATAAATTATTCTATTAATATTTTATAATCTTTATCAACAAATATGAGGAATTCAATGAATAAATGGGATTCTGAGAATCTAAACAAGTATGATCAACCTCGCTTAGCTTACAAAGATCGAAATTCTTTAAAGGATAGTGAGATGAAAGAGGTTTTTGACTCTATTGTAAGCTCAGAAAGAGGGGTTGGAACAATGTCAAACGGGTCTCTTCCGGGCCCCTTTAATACATGGCTTTATGCGGACGCTGAAATGGCAAAATGCTTAGATAAAATCGGGATAGCGGTTAGAAAAAATACAAAAAATGTATCCGAAGTTATCAAAGAGTTTGCTATTTGCATCATTGCAGCACATTTTAGAAGTAATGTAGAGTTTTGGGCACATAGTAAAGGGGCAACAAAGCATGGTGTGTCGGTAAAAATATTAGATAACTTAAAAAATGATCAGCGACCAATTTTTAAAGATAATGAGTTTGAGAGTACTCTATCTATAACATACGAATTCGTCAAAGAATACTTAAGTCTATTCTCAATTAAAGATGAATCATACGATAAAATGTTGAGTACAATTGGAAGTGAAAAAGGAATGGTTGAATTTGTTTTAGTAATCAGCCATTATATAGGTCTTGCAGCACAATTAAACATAATGCGCATCCCTAACCCGGGCCCCAAACAAATTTTTACAAACAAAAACAAAATTTAAATGAAAAATGTTTTAGCAAAAGTTCCAATATCAAAGATTGTAAACCTTGATACGCTTTTAGTACCAATAAAAAATAATGAAGATGATTTACAAATAATTGTAACTAATTATAAAAAGAAAATTTATGCTTATCTTAACTCTTGCCCTCATGATACCAGACCTCTTTGCAAGGACCCTGAGTATCTATGGTCTAAAAAAAAACAATTACAATGTATGCACCATCAAGCTTTATTTAATCCGCAAGATGGTCGATGCATCAAAGGACCATGTGAGGGTGATTACCTGCTAAAGATAAATACAATTCAAAAAAATGGTGAGTTAATTTTTTATAAAGAAGGGTTTTAGTATGAATGATAAAGAAATGTTGAAAAGAGATCTTGATTTGTTTGAATCTATAAACCAAGGCCATGAAGAACATCTTAAGGGTTCAGAGTCACTACCATCGATAAATCCACTAACGAAAGCTAAAGATGTAGCATATGTTAGGTTTTCAGTTCCAGATCTTAATTTGTACGAAGACTGGATTCATGATTTTGGCTTAAAAATAATTTACAAAGACAAAAATGTTATTTATTCTCGTGGATTAGGCGGTGACGGATTTTGCCATGTTGTGCATAGAGGACCTGCAAAATTTTTAGGATTTGCTCTTCAATTAAAAAATGAAAATGATTTAAATATATTGTATAAAAACATATCCGGTTGCACTGAACCACATATTATACCAGGAATAGAAGGAGAGCTTTGTGGTGGTAAGAGAGTTTCATTTATAGATCCTGTGTGTGGATTTCTGATTGAAGCAGTTTGTGAAAGATCAATAGAGCCTCTACTTCCATCCAGGTCTAGATTAGAATATAACTATGGTGACAAGGATTTACACCGAAGGCCTGCAAATCAATTGCAAGATACTTCTGGAAATCGTTCCGCTGATGGAAATAACAGTATACATCCTGGGCCTCCAGACGTAATTAAATTAGGACATGTTGTATTGGCTGCGCCAATAGGTATACATCATAAGATGATGTCATTCATGATGGAAACTTTTGGATTTTTGCCAACTGATAGTGTGATTTTTGAGTCACCTAAATCGGCAGCTGGCCATGCTGTAAATCCTCAAATTTTTGAAGCGCTTAAAGCGGCAGGACCATCCCCTCTATATTCTAATACTAAGTCAAAAGATTCAGCTACTTATGCAGCTTTCTTTCGGTGCGATCTAGGTGAACAGCCAACTGATCATCATTCTTTTTTTATTATTTCAAACATGGATAAGAGAATGGGACCCAAGGGAGCTGGGATTCAGACTCAACTAAGTCACGCTTCCTTTGAAGTATCTAATCTTGATGATGTTTGGAGGGGGCACATGCAACTTAAAACCATGGCCGAACATAAGAATAAAAGATATGAAATAGCATGGGGAGTTGGAAGGCATGTCCTCGGTTCACATATATATGATTACTGGCATGACCCTTACGGTCACGTTCATGAACACATGTCTGATGGAGATAAAATTACCAGATCTTTTGGGCAAAGAATCCATTCTATTAGTGGACTGGGTCCAAACGGACATAATCAATGGGGACCGACCGTCAAGGAATCGGGCATTCGCAATCTAGATGGTCCTGCTGCTGCTTCCTTTTATAAAAATTTCGATCATGAAACTCAGCAGTCATTAGTAAATAGAGATCTTTCCAACGTAAAAGAATTGATTAGCACAATCAGGAGTACGGTTTGAGAAGACCTGATTCTGATTATAAAATTAATCAAACACGAGGAGTAAATTTCGAAATAGATTATATTGAAATTGAAGGTCATTTCCATAGAGTATCATATGCTGGTAATGAGAATGGAATTCCAGTGATTATTATGATGGGTGTTTTTGAAGACAGTTTGAATGATTCGAGATGGTTGGTTGCAAATATGGTAAATCATCCTCAAGGAAAATCGTTTCGATTTATCACCATTACTGTCCCATTTCTAGAAGAATATACAGAAATAAAATTAGTTGATTCGGATAAAGCAAAATATGACGGACTAATTCCACCAAACAACAAGATTAAGATGAAAAACAGTTTGTCAGTAGACAAAAGATTTGATCTTGAAAACTGCGCTCATACCCTAAGAAAAATATTAAAACGGATGAAAATCAAAAAGGCACATTTTGTTGGCCACGACAGGGGATGTATTATTATGGATAACCTGTTAGCAGAATTTCCTGAAATGGCTATATCGTACTCGAGAGGATCACAAGGTTGGACGAACTTTGATGAAGAGTGGTTAAATCTGGTAGATAAAGGTATTTTTCTTGGTCCCCCACATAGGATAATGGCTACAAGAGCTTTTCCGAGTTTACTTAAAAGTGCTATAATGGGCGGTGCACCATTTGGTTTTATAGCTCCTTCATTTAGTATGGATAGATTTACTAACTCTAATGATGATGAACTAAATGACAGATGGAACGCAATCCAACAAATGCCAAATCAGTCATCGCACTTTTTTAAATTAACTAGACAAATTTTTAGACAGACAGATTTTGTTGACGAGGGAAAGCGTAGATCAGATAGATCGCGAGGATTTTGTATACTAGATACAAATTTCCCAATGATGCAATTTCAGGGCTCTGATGAAATGCTGCTTGCTAAAGATTTGCCGAATGCTAAGAAAATAAGTATAATTAAAAGGATTCTTGGAGTTTTAGGTTTTGCCAAGGTAAGAGGAATTTTTAAATTTTTTAGATTGAGATTTCCAACATATGTTTTTGCAGATCTTCCCGACGATTATGGTATTATATCAAACCATTTGGGAGATCAGCCATATTTTGGTAAATACAATTTTTGGGTTGATGAGGTAATGGATTTATTGCCAGGCGCAACATATCAGGACAGAAAAAACCCAACATGGAAAAAAAATTACAAAAAATATGTTACAATTAAAGAGAGTGGTAGGTATTCCGTATTGAAATTAAAGAAAGGTAGCAGATTTTCAAGATTTGCAATTATTTCTGACGCTCTACACTGGACGCACATTGAAAGGCCTGAGAACGTTGCTTATGCTTGTATGGACTTCATAAAGGATAACAACAACTAACCAATTAAGCAAAAAAGAGACTTATAATCAGCTACTAATTTTGATTCAGAACCTAGCTTGTAAGTACCGAGCATTGTATATCCAGGTGCCATCAAAACATAATCTGCTCCCTTGAATAATCTCTTATAAGTCTTCAAATCTTCAACTCTTTGTGAAGACACTAGAAGTTTTTCAGTAGATTTTTCTCCCTTTTGTCCATCACATAAATTTACTACAAAAGGTTTTATTTCTTGAGGTAAGTCATCCACAAAACTTTGAACGTTTTCTGAGCAATTATTGCACAAAATCCTGTAATGAGTCGGATTGTAAGTTCTGAGTGATCTCGGAAAGCCTTTTTCAGTTATGTAATTAAACATTGGATAGCCTTTTTGGCTTGATTTAGTTGGATTAAATCCATTGGGGACGGTTATGGTTTCTGGAACAAATGCAGGAAACAAATCCAATGGTTTTCCTCTTTTACCATTAAACATATGAACAATTGATCTTATCAAATTAATATGAGGCTTTATGTTAAAAAGCATACCCCCCATAAACAGTGATTGTTTAATTATAAATCTTGAATCAGGATAGCATTCTACTTGATAATTATCCAGCAAATTAGGTTTTGATATGCCTTTTTCAACTAGATTGATCTTATGCACAAGATTGCATGTATTTCTAATTCCAAGATTTAGACCTTGACCAATAAATGGAGATGTTTGATGGGAAGCATCACCAATTGTAAAAATATTATTGGAACGCCATTTTTCGGATATAAGGGAATTAAACTTGTAGACTGTAGAGCGATTAATAGTAATTTTTTTTGGGTCTAAATAAGGAGTAACAAGTTCTTCGATTGATGACGGTGATTGAAGTTGTGCAAAATTTTCATTTTCTTTTAATGCAAATTCAAATCTAAAGTGCTTTTTGTAAGTACCATGTTTTTTGCCTGGCGTGTGAATAAATGTAGTAGGCCTTTTTCCAATTGGATCTATTATTTGATGACCTCCTGAATCAAAAGATTTGCCTGGCCTTAAGGCATCACGAGATGATTCAATATCAACCACTAGAAATGATATTGCTTTTCCTAATGTGGTCAATTTAGCCCCCATTTGTTTTCTAATGAAGCTTCCTCCACCATCAGCGCCTATTAAATACTTTGATGATATTTCTGCTATAGTATTATTGTCATGGTTTTGAATTTTTAGATAATTTTTATCATCTTCATACATCACAATTGCACTGTGATTATAATAACAATCAATATTGCTATTACTTTCCATTTTCAGCCTTAAAAGACCTTCAAGCTGAGGTTGGTTGAACCAATTTAAAAAACCATAATTATCTAAATCTAAAACTTTTCCATCAATTACCGGAGGTTGCATTTTCCCAAATGGTTCATCCATTTTATCTTTGCTTAAAACATATCCAACCTCAACTGCTGTTGTAAATTCAAAATTTTCCCACTGATCATCCAGTAAATGCTTTATAATGCTCAACGAATATCCATTTAAGGCAATGGCTCTCGGATGCGGATAAGGTTGAGAATTTCTTTCAATCAAAGCAATTTTTAATCCTTTTTCTGCCAAAAGTAATGATGCTATAGATCCTGTTGGGCCACCACCTACAATGACAATATCATAATTTTTTAACATTTTATTATTCCTTTACAAATTGGTCGAAATACTTATCTCTCAGCTTGTTTTTCAATGGCTTTCCGGTTGATGAGAGGGGTAATTCATCAACAAAAATGACTTTATCCGGAATTTGCCATTTTGCTATTTTATCTTTGAAATAATCCAATATCTCACTTTCAGATGCATTCACATTTTTCTCTATTTCTGCAACAACCAGCGGTCTTTCTCCCCATTTTTTATCTTTAATTCCGATAACTGAAGCATCATAAACTTTTGGATGTCTTCTAATTATTTGCTCAAGTTGAATAGAGCTTATCCACTCCCCTCCTGACTTGATTAAATCTTTCGATCTATCAGTCAGTGAAATGTAACCATCCTCATCTAGATTGCCAATATCTCCAGTATCAAACCATCCTTCGCTATCCACACAAAAGTCCCTTTCCTTATAGTATTTATTTATGACCGTAGGTCCTTTGACCCAAATATTGCCAACCTGGGTATGATCTTTTTTTATAGTCTTCCCTTCTGGATCAGTGATTTTAAATTCCATAGCCCAAACGGGCCTACCTGTTTTACTCATTAAATTATTTTCTTTATTTTTTTGATTATTTGAAGGGTAATTCACTAATCCTAATGGGCTAGTCTCTGTCATGCCCCAAACTTGTACACAGTCAATGCCATGTTTATCTTTGAATTCTTGAATCATCCATTGGGGAACTTGAGATCCTCCAGAATATACTCTTTTTAGTGAAGGTATTTTAATATCGTGAACTCTAAGATACTCTAAAACTTCTTCCCAAATGGTTGGAATTGCAATTGAAACACTTACATCATGCTTGTTTATTAACTCTATTAGATTTTTAGCGCTAACATTTGAGCCAGGTAAAACTAACTTTGCACCTATCATAGATGAAGCATACGTGACCCCCCATGCATTTACGTGGAACATCGGGGTAATAGGCAATATACAATCCCTTGAGCTAAGTGAAAAATAATCAGGCAAACAAATCATATTTGCATGCAAAACAATAGATTTATGTGAATATAGCACACCCTTGGGATTGCCTGTAGTTCCAGATGTGTAACATAGCACCGCGGCAGATTTTTCATCTATTTCTGGCCAGGTAAAATCTTTCTCATCTTCATCTAAAAGATCCTCAACAAATTTAAATCCATTCATTTTAGCAGCCATTTCGTTATGCTTGGGTCCGACGATATAAATATTTTCAACAGATGTAAAAAGATGCTTATGGCTAACTAGGATAGCCAAATAAGACGAATCGACGAAAATGGCTTTATTTTCAGCGTGATTAACAATATATACAATTTCTTCAGGAAATAATCTTGGATTTATAGTGTGTGCAATTCCACCAAAACCTGAAATTGCATAGATTAATTCCATATGTGCAATTGTGTTAGGACATATTGTTCCTATAATATCACCTTCTTTATAGCCATTTTGCAGTAAGGAGTATGCAATTTTTTTTGACCTTTTACCAAATGCGCTCCAATTTGATATTTTTTCTTCTCCTCTGACATTATAAGAAATTATCTCTGTATTTTTATGATAATTTTCAGCATGAGTTATGAGCATATTGGTAGTCAATTGTTGCGAGCTCATATTTCCTTTTATTGCAAAATTCATCTACAATTCATCCGCAATTATTTTATTTTGTAGAAAGCCTATTCCCTCAATTTCACATCTTACAACATCTCCAGGTTCAAGAAATACATTACCCTTTCTGTCTTTGTCTGCTTTACCAGAAGATCCCCTAGGGCTAAACCCAGAGCCAGGCGGTGTACCGGTAGAAATAATATCACCAGGTTTTAATGTCATCGCATTTGACAAGTATTCAATTTGTTCATAGCAATTCCAAATCATGTCATTGGTGTTGCTTGATTGTCTTAAATCGCCATTTACGTAACAACTGATTTTTAAATTGTGGGGGTCATCAATTTCTTCCTTTGTAACAACACCAGGGCCTATCGGTCCATGTGTATCGTAAGATTTACCAATCATAGTTTCTAATCTTTCAGGCATATTGTGAAGCTGCCAATCCCTCATGCTAAAATCATTACAAATCATATATCCAAAGATAAATTGATGAGCATCTGAAGCTTTAATTTGGTTGCATTGCTTTCCAATAATTAAAGCCAACTCTACCTCATAATCAAGCATCATGGTGGTTTCGGGTTTTAGTACATCACCATAGGGTTTATTGATACAACTTATTTGTTTGGTAAACCACATTTGGTTCCTGGGAGGTGTTATTCCAGCATCAATGGACTCAGCCCTGTGTTTTTTATAATTCAATCCAATTGCTAAAAATTTTTCAGGATTAGATATCGGTGCTTGGATTTCTACTTTTTCTTGAGGAATTTTTGATTTGTTTGCTTTTTGAATTTGTTTCAATCTCTGTTCAGCTAAAGGCCAATCAAGAATTAAAGATTTAAGATCATTATAATTTTTTGTTGATTTGTTTTCAATGCTAATGGGTATTATATCATTTCCATTAATAATGCCCAAATGATCATTTTTATTAAATTCATATTTTATAATTTTCACAATGCCCTACTATTTTTAAGTATTAATAAATAATATATTAAAATAATAATAAAAAATGAATGGTTCTGTTTTTTATTTATTAAAAATTATTAAACTGAAAAAATTTTAGATTTTGTGATGTATTATCAATTATTGTTTATAATTATAACCTATTTGAATAAGTGTCAAAAATTTTTAGATTCACAATATGAATTACAAAACTGATAAAAGTACTTTGATTAAAAACATTAAACGTCGCAAGACATTTAATAAGAAATGGTATCTGTAATCATAAGGGGTCCTTTAATATTTAAAAATTTTTAAAAACCCCTGCTGATGTAGGGGTTTTTTTTTAAACCGAGGTAATTAATATGGGTGAATGTCCTGTTTGCGGAAGTGAAATAGAACTTGAAGATGGAGTTCGAGAAAATGAGATAATTGATTGCGAAACATGCGGAGCAGAGCTTGAAGTGATAACTCTTAATCCTTTAACATTTGAAGAGGCGCCAGAAGAACAAGAGGATTGGGGCGAATAAAATTAAAACTATAGGTATTCTCTTTTCTAAAATGAGAAAAGAAGAAAAAATGCTATTGGATTGTGATTTTGATAATGAAGCAAAAATTGTTCATGTGGATACCAGAAAAATTATATCTGGCAAAAAAGAATATTCAGATATTGACATTATATTAGATAGAGAGGTTTCTCATACACTCTCTTTATATGCCTTAAAGTATTTTGAATCAATTAACAAGAAAACAATAAATAACTATAAAATAGCTAGTATATGTGGGGACAAAATCTATACATCCCTCCTACTTAAAAAAAACAATATAGCCAACCTCAAGACTCTCATAGCTTTTTCAGCCCAATCAGCTCGTGATGCAATTACTGAAATAGGATTCCCTTGCGTAATTAAACCACCTGTCGGATCCTGGGGTAGGATGATCGCCAAAATAAATGACATGGATGCTGCAGAGGCTATTTTAGAACATAAATCATTTATTCCTGGTAACAACCATTCTATCTTCTACATTCAAGAATATGTTGAAAAACCAGGCCGTGATATCAGAGCTTTTGCCATTGAAGAAACGACCATTTGCGCCATTTACAGAAACTCAGATCATTGGATAACAAACACCTCTAGGGGAGGTAATGCAACTAATTGCCAAGTAACTGGAGAAATACAAGATTTATGTTCAAAAGCATCAAATGCCATAGGAAAAGGATTGTTAGCAATAGATTTGATTGAAACAGATGATGGTCTCAAAATTGTTGAATTAAACCACAAAATGGAGTTTAGGAACAGCATTGATATTACTGGAGTAAATATACCTCGATTAACCTTAGAATACGCATTAGGACAATCATAAATTGAAGAAAATTGAAATAGGCATTGTAGGAGGTGCAGGCTACACTGGTGGAGAGCTAGTAAGACTTCTTATTCAGCATGAAAAGGTAAAAATATCTTATGTTACCTCGAGAAAGTTTGTTGGAAAATCAATCTTTAAAAGGCATCCCAATCTGCGTGGCTTTACTGATTTAAAGTTCATTTCACCTGACGACATCTCTAAAGTGGATGTTATATTTTTATGTTTACCACACGGGGTAACGGCATCCAAAATTAAAGAATTTTCCTCCTTATCTAATATTGTAATTGATTTGAGCTCCGACTTTAGATTAAAATCCAAAGAAGACTACAATTCGTATTATAATTATGAACATCCTCATCATGAATTGTTAAATGAATTTATTTATGGAATGCCTGAATTGCATCGTAATATGCTTAAGGAATCAAGCAAGATAGCAGTACCGGGCTGCACGGCAACAGGAGCTATTCTTCCACTAGCGCCAATCGTTGAAAATTTTAAAATTAATAAAATCATTATTGATGCTAAAGTGGGGTCATCTGCATCAGGAGCTAGTCCCACAGATGGCTCCCATCACCCTGAAAGGCATGGTGTCGTGAGATGTTTCAAGCCAAGCAATCATCGGCATTTAGCAGAAATGTACCAAGAGCTGAAAAATATGGATGGCAAAATTAATTTTTCCCCTCATGCCGTTGAAATGGTAAGAGGAATTCAAAGCACCATACATGTTTTCTTTGATCAAAAGTATAATGAAAAAGATATTTGGAGAACGATGATTCAAAAGTATAGGGATGAACCATTTATACGCTTCGTAAGAGAAAAAAGTGGAGGATATAGATTTCCTGAACCAAAAATTGTAATGGGTACAAATATGTGTGACATAGGTTTTGAAAAAGACCCCTCAACTGAAAGATTGATTTTAATATCGGCAATTGACAATCTTGTTAAAGGAGCTTCTGGCCAGGCTGTTCAGTGCATGAATATTGCTATTGGGATTGAAGAACCGTTAGGCTTAACACAACTTGGATTTCACCCATGAATGATGAAAAAATACTTGTCAAAGTAGGCGGAAGCAAGGGCATTGATTATGATCTTTTTGTCGAGGATTTTTCAAAATTTAAAAAAACTATTCTAGTTCACGGTGGATCTAGTGAACTGAATAATATTTCTTCTAAACTAGATTATCCTCCAAACTTTATCGAATCCGACAACGGCATGTCAACACGGTTTACGGATAGAAAAACTATGAATATTTTCAATATGGTTTATGCGGGAAAAATGAATAAAATGATAGTTGAAAAGCTGCAAAAACTATCTGTAAATGCCGTCGGTCTTTCTGGCATAGATGGCAAGCTTGTCGAAGGAGAAAAAAACAAACCCTATCGTGTCACACAAAACGGTCAAAAGAAAGTAATTAGAGGTGACATGTCTGGAAAAATAACAAATGTAAATGTCTCTTTACTAAAATTATTGATAGAAAATGGGTTTACCCCAGTTCTATGTCCTCCTGCTATTTCAAGTGAAAATGAGGCCATTAATGTTGATGGAGATAAGTTTGCAAGTAAAATAGCTTCAAAACTAAAATGTCAAACTTTAATTATACTATCCAACGTACCTGGGCTATTAAGAGACCCTAGTGACAGCACAAGCGTTATAAAGCTAATTAGATTGAAGGAAATAGATTATTACATTGAAAAATTCGCAAGAGGTAGAATGAAAAAGAAATTAATTGGTGCTAAAGAAGCTATTAATGCTGGAGTTAAAAAAGTGATTTTGGCAGGAGCTTTGCAAGAAAAGCCAATATCAAACGCCATTAGTGGAGAAGGAACTTTAATAGAATGAATAATTGGTTAGCCTTGGAAGAAAAACATGGTACAGGTGTATACGGAAATTGGCCCCTAGCTTTAGAAAAAGGAAAAGGGTCATTTGTCTGGGACACTGAAGGTAAAAAATATTTAGACCTAGGGTCGGGTCTAGGTGTTATAGGTATAGGGCATGGCAATAGCTCCATAGCAGATGCAATCAGCAATCAATCTCATAAACTTACACATGCTGTTAACGGATATTATGCGAGCCCCGTTAGAGCAAATTTCTTAAAAAAATTAACCAGCATAACTCCAGGCGATTTAGAGAAAGTTTTTTTGACCAATTCTGGAACAGAAGCTGTTGAGGCTGCTCTCAAAATAGCTAGATCTCACACAGGTAAATCCAAAATAATAAGCATGATAAGAGGCTATCACGGCAGATCGATGGGCTCTTTATCGGTTTCTTGGAAAAAAGAAAACAAAGCTATGTATGAACCACTTGTCCCAGATATTATACACATTCCATATGGTAAAATTGAAAAACTTGAAGAAGCCATATCAAGTGATTATGCTGCTGTTATATTAGAACCAATTCAAGGAGAAGGAGGGGTAATTGTTCCTCCAGATGGATATTTGAGAGCAGTAAGAGAAGTTTGTAACAAAAATAACGTGCTCATGATTATGGATGAAATTCAAACAGGAATAGGAAGAACAGGTTTTTGGTTTGGATGTGATTATGAAGATGTTACACCAGATATTATTTGTTCCTCTAAAATGCTCGGAGGAGGAGTGCCCATTGGTGCAATGATTGCACACAAAAATATTTCATTTCAGAGAGGTAAACATGGCAGCACATTTGGAGGTAATTTAATTGGATGTCAAGCAGCTAGTGCAGTAATAGATTTTATGGTTGCAAATGATATTTTAAATCATGTGAAAAATGTCGGTAACAAAGCAATTGATTACTTAAAAACTGAAACACAGAATATTCCCAAAGTAAAAGCAGTCAGAGGGCGAGGATTTATGATAGGAATTGAACTTTTTGAGCCAGCTGTTCCTTATCTAAAAGCTATTTTCAAAGAAAATATATTAACCTTAAGCGCAGGAAAAAAAATAATTAGACTGCTCCCTCCTCTTGTCACATCTGAAAATGATTTAATGGATGGTTTGAATAAAATTATTAAGGTACTAAAGTGAAACTTTTAAAGCAACTTGTAGAAACATACAGCCCATCGCACAATGAAGCTAAAGCAGTGAATTTTTTTATTAAAGAGTTAGAAAATTTGGGATTCAATGCAAATATCGATGAGATAGGAAATGCAATTGGAAAAATTGGAAATGGTAATTTAAATGTTTATTTAATTGGACACATCGATACAGTTCCTGGCAATCTTCCTGTTATTCTAGAAAATGGCAAACTATTCGGAAGAGGTTCCGTAGATGCTAAAGGTTGTTTATGCGCATTTACCGAGGCAGCAGCAGAATTTAAAGAATCAAAAGATTTATCAATTACTGTTATTGGTTGTGTTAGAGAGGAATCAGATTCAGCTGGCGCCTATCAAATACTCAAAGATTTCTCACCTCCTGACTTTTTAGTGATAGGTGAACCTAGTGGCTGGGAAGGAATTACTATTGGATATCGAGGTGTGATGTGGCTAACATATAATTATGAAAGTTCAAGACATCACCATGGAGCACCTGAGCCTACTCCAGCAGAAGTTGGTGTTAAATTTTATAACAAAATTTTAAACGAATTTGCTGAAGAATATCCCAGTTTTGATAAGCCATCGCTCCGATTGGTTAACATGAATACATACCAAAATAAGGGAAATGTTGGATTAAATATGAAAATAGACCTGAGAACGCCGATTAATTTTGATTTTAATAATTTTTTAGATTACTGTCATGCAAATTTAAATGGTGCAACATTAAATCACGACCAACCTATTCCAGCGGTTTTAACAAATAAGAGAAACAATCTTGTTTCATCATTGCTTGGAGGAATAAGATCGCATAACGGTAAACCAAAATTCAAGAAAAAAACAGGTTCTGCGGATATGAATATTTTAGCGCAATGGAATTGCCCTGTTGTAGCTTATGGTCCTGGCGACTCTTCTTTAGATCATACCTCAGAGGAACATATATCAATTGATGAATACAATAAATCAATTTCAATTTTAAAAACTGCCCTCAGGAAAATCAGCGAATGTATCCTAAGTTTTTTTTAAAGTTTCATGAAAGGAAATAATGAAAGAAAATATTAAATTTTTAAAGTGGACTGCTACCGCTCTCACCTTGACAGGCATACTTACATTTTATTTGGATTTTTATCCATACAGTATGATTCCTCATAGTCTTGGCATTTTATGCTGGACAGCAGCAGGAATTATCACTAAGGATAAGCCGCTTTTAGCGAACTTCTCTCTTCAAATACCAATCATTTTAGCGGGCATAATCAAGCTGTTATTTTCAAGCAGTTGATGATTAATAAAAAATCTTTATTTTTTTAAGGTTTGAAATGGCTTCCTATGAGAGGAATTGCGCCACCAAAATAAATAGCACTAAAATCGATCATCACAGGACTTGAGTCTTTATTACGTGTACTTTCTTTTACATAACCAATTGGTAAGAAACCCATAAAATACTTTTTTCTTATATATCGATTGCCCTCTTTAAATGCTAGGCCAAGACCAGCTCCAGCCCAAACTGCATTAAATACAACAATTTGAATGTCTATGTAATTGTAAAAACCTTTGTTATTAGTATGTCTTAAACCCAACTTAACACCCGGAAATACATAAGGACCCATAGAAGGTTCACCTACAAAAGGCAAAGCTAAGCCAGTGCTGAATTGCAATCCTTTTTCTTTGCTTTTGAAGTCGAACAGAAAAGAAAGTCCAAAATAACCACCTGGAAGCGCTGTTAGCTTGTTGCTAAAAGTAAATGCAGTTAATATAGATAATATGATTATACGCACAATAGTAAATGTTACTACCAAATTATTAATATCTCCTACTTTAGTTACATTGGGCTAAACATATGAATAGTGTCATACGATGTAATTGGGCGAATAGCGATCAAAGAATGCTACAATATCACGATGATGAATGGGGTATCCCACAACATAATGATCAAAAACTTTTTGAGATGTTAACTTTAGAGGGTGCCCAAGCTGGGCTGTCTTGGGCAACGATTTTATCCCGTCGGGAGAGTTATCGTAAGGCGTTTAAAGATTTCAATGTGAATTTAATTTCAAAGTTTACCAATGAAGATATTGAGCGGCTTATGAAAAATAAAAGCATCATTAGAAATCAATTGAAAATCAAATCCACAATATCAAATGCCAATGCGTTTATAGAAGTTCAAAAAGAATTTCATTCTTTTGATAATTATATTTGGTCATTTACAAATAAAAAAACTATCATCAATAATTTTAACAAATTAAATGAGGTACCAGCTGAGACTATTCTTTCAAATAAAATAAGCAAAGATTTAAAAAAAAAAGGATTTACTTTTGTTGGACCAACAATTACGTATGCTTTCATGCAATCCATTGGAATGGTTGATGATCATCTGTCTTACTGTTTTTGTAAGAAATAGTAGATTAATTAAAAATTAATTCTCTAGCTTTATTTACAAGCACCTTTTGACCAATCAGTAACACCTTCCCGCTCTGCATAGCAAGAGTTAGAATAGGTTATGTCATTGCATCCACATACTGGATCATAAATTTCGATACAAGCGATTTGATCATTTATTTTAGATTCATCGATACAATCTTTAGAAGTATCATCATTGCTTTTAAAAAAATAAAGTCCTTTGCAAGATAAAGTAATAAAAATAAGAGGTGTTAAAAATATGTAATTTTTAATTTTCATGTCACATTAAGATTGAATACTGAAAAATTAAGCTTATTTAACTTCAATTTTTAATAGTAAAAATTTTTGAATACTCTTTATATCTGCTCTCATCAACTTTTCTTCCTGATCAAATATCTTCAATTAATACATTAATTTGCTTATCGATCAAAAATTGAATTTCATTTCGGTATGCTTGATAGTTGTCGTAATGTGATTTCGACAAAGCATTGATTTTGTTTTGAAAAAAGACTACAGGATTTAATATGTTGAATTTATTTACAAAATCAATTTTAGACCGAATTTCCTTTTCAACGATGCCAATGTTATTCTTTTTTATACTATTCATAAGTGCTGGTATTGAATGACTTAGGGCTGATTTAACCTTCAAACTGTCATTCATAATTGACCCATTTTCGATTTGAGGATAAATAATTTTCAATTGTGATTTAATGGCATCATGAGACTTTCCATAAAGTTCTTGGCGCTGATCTCTGACATCAATGAGATCGGTCATCAGATTTACAGGGTAATTAATGCTTAAAAGTTGATGGACAATCCCAGGGGTAATAAAAGCAAACAAAATAAACGAAAAAGACATTTGCAAAATGATTGACAGTAAATTTTTATTTTTAATGATAATTAATAAGAAAAGTGTTGACCAAAAAAATACGTAGAAAAAAGTATATAGCATCATGGAAGCTATTGCAGTTTTAATTGGCTGAAAGCTTGTCATTAAAAAGGATCCATATAAAATCAATCCATAGCTCACAAGTAATGCTAAAAAAGAATAAAAACCAACTCTTGCTATTATCCAACTATTCCTAGACGTTACCTGCACTTCAATAAGGGACATAAATCCTTGCTCTATCTCATTGCTTTTGACATTAAATAAAAGAATCACTAAAACAAGCGGTAACAAAAAAAGCAAAGCAAAAGAAAAATCAAATGTACCTATTTGTAAACGTTCTGGATTAGCAATTTCCTCAGACAAATCATTATCATAGGGGCTACTATTAAAGGTAATTCTTTTATAGAACCCATACTGTTCGCTCTGCCCAATGCTAAAAACCATAGATGGTGATGGTTTCTTAAAGTGATATAGGGGAAATTGACGTAATGCCCAATAAGGTGAGGTATAGTCTCTTGAATTATTATTTTGAATGGTGCTTTGATTCTCCGCTAAGTGTTTATTAACAAATTCTTGACGCTCCTGGCTTACTCTTTCCTCAATTTTAGTGATTTCATTAATTTGGGTTTGGTATAAAGAGACACTGTTGTGAATTCCATAGACTGAAGCTAAAATGAAAAGAAATATTGCAATAACTTTATATGGGCTACGGATAAAATGCTTCCACTCTAACAAGAAAATATTTACAAAAGTCATACTATTGGGATTCTTTTACTTTTATTTATCAATAACAAAGTGATTACAAGAACCCAAATAATTAATATTGCTAGATCAAATACATAATCTTTAAAAACTTTCATAATTTTAAGAGGCTTGAAAACAAAATCTGGAACTGACTTAAAAAATGCATTATCTGCTTTCCAGCCTCTTTCCCCGGTTTTAGAGCCGCCATATGCATCTTTGTTATTAAGCGTTCTAACAAATACCCTTCTATAGTTTTCAACCTGAACTAAAAAATCCTGGTGATGCAAATTATCGCTTGCAGCAAAACCTTTGCTGGTATTTTGTAGTGCTATGAAAGGATTAATTATTCCTCCTAGCTGATAGCTTTTCTTTTGATTTTTTAATACAGTGCGCAAATTACCAAAGTGTTTATCCCAAACCTTATTACCATACTCTTCATCTTCTTGCATAACAATTCCTCGGAAATTAATTGATAGCTGAGAAAGACTATCAACTCCATAATCCTTTAAAACCTTTTCTCTCAAAGCAACCAGTCTATCGCTAGATGGACTATGACCATCAATGCCCTTAGAGCGATCCTCTTTCATGTTTGATTTAAAAATGTCACGACTAGGTAACTCGTGCTGACTCTCCACAGTACTCATCAATATGTTTGGTAAGAATATGGTCCAAACGACCCAAACAGCAAGCATTGAGGTGAGCGCTGTGCTAGTATTATTAAATGAGATTGATAAGAGAGTTGTCAAAAAGGCGATTATGAAATAATATAGGGAGTAAGATATTATAAAAAAAGACAACCGAAGAATTGTATCATAATTAATTGCACCAAGATTAAGTAATAGATACATAAAAACGGTCACCAATAATAACATTAAACCAATCACCCAAACAGAAAGAGCTTTGCTGAATATTATCTTAGAACTGCTAGCTCCTTGCGCAATTAACAACTTTAGCCTGCCTGATAACTTTTCACCATTTATGGTTTGAAAAGATAGAAATATTAAGAAAATAGGAACTATGTACTGCAACAAAAGAGCACTCTTGAGTTTACCAAACTTTGAAACCGCTTGGCTTTGAGAGGCTTCTGAGTGAACTATTTCATTTTGAACGTGCCCCTCAACCTTAAGTACATTTCCAGTAATGTTGCTTACTCCGTCATCAAGACCGCTTAATAATGTAGTGGGTTTAAAAACATATGTTCCATAATGAGCAGCACTGTGTGGGTTCATCTCTTGAATATTTTCCCATTTATCTCTTATATGTTCACTTGATGAAGCGTGATGTGTATTTTGATGTTCGACATGTATCGAACCCAGAGATACTGTTATCGATAAAAGAATTAGAAAAGAACTAAAAACTCCCAAAAGGACACGATCTCTATAAAAAGAAGACCATTCATTTTTGATAATCTGCCACATTGCTAATCAATCTTTCATAAAGTTTAAATATAATTTTTCAAGCTGATTAGCCGTGATAGCTTTGCTTTTTAATTCTTTCATTAATTTGCCTTGTTTTAAGATACCGATGCGATCACAGACTTCCCTTACTCTAAAAATATCATGTGATGCCATCAGAATCGAAGCGCCTTCTTTTGCCAACTCTTTTAATAATATTGTCAATTCATTGCTTGCCATGGGATCTAAGCCGCTAGAGGGTTCATCAAGTAAGTATACTTTCGCTTTCTTGGCATATGCTATAGCTATACCTACTTTCTGACGCATGCCTTTAGAATATTCAGAGATTTTTTTGCTGTGATCTTTTAATGGTAAGCCACATTTTTCTAAAAAGTTCTTTAGCTCTGAACTTGCATACTCTATCCCAGATATTTTACAAAAGTAATCCAAATTCTCCTCCCCAGATAGATATGGATAAAGGTTAACATTTTCTGGAATGTATCCTACCAATCGTCTTACCTGTGCCCGCTCATCATAGCAATCCAATTGATTTATAGACACATCTCCTTCTCCTGATTTTAAAAAACCCAAAAGCATATTAATGGTTGTTGATTTGCCAGCACCATTTGCTCCCAATAAACCCAAAATTTCTCCGGGTTTAACCTCCAAAGAAAGGTTTGATAAGGCAGGCTTTTCTTTAAAACTTATACTAGCATTATTTATTTTTATCATACTACTTAAAAGTGTTTCATTTTTTGATTTTTAATTTTGATTATTTACATTATAAAATTATTTAGAAGCTATTCCTAGGCTAATTAGGAATAGCTTCTAACGAGAGATCAATTATTAGATGAGGCAATTATCTAAGGAATCTCTCAGAGGGCATTTTAAGAAAGAAAACGTTTATTTTTTTTATATATGCTGAAAAACAAATCATCATAATCGATCGTCATATATAAGCGTTTGTATCTATATTTAGCATGTGGGGAGCGATGCACTAAACCAGCTCCCTGATTTCCATCCCAACCTTCTCCTTTAAGTAGTGCGACATGGCCTGTTTCAAGTTGCTCAATACTGTTAACATCTGAAAAAAGTCCTGACTCATGATCCGGCAAGCCATTGTTGCCATGACCTAGTTTTGAACGATCTACTAAATGATGTGGAAGCCACTCAGTGGCAGGCCCAACATAAGTTGTGACCAATCTGCATTTTACTTTGTCCGCATGAAATCGAGGGCACATTGGAGTATCAATCGAGTCCAGTCTGATCCAAGCACGATCGATTTTAAATAAATTACAAAACATAGAAGCCAGCTCTGAAATATCATCAATGAGATTAAGAGAATTTTTTTCTGAACCCAATTCATCAAAGAGAATATCTCTTATTTCATCCACTTTAGGAACAATAGTTAACTTAAAATCAGGATTATTGTTTAGTATTTCAGCTGCTGCATTTTGTAAAGCATTGCTGAGATTTCGTTCCCATATTGAAATATTTACTTCATTCTTATGGATATTTGAAAGCCCTTTTTGAAATGATGCAGTATGGCTGGTGATTCGTGTTTGTGATTCAATTTTAGTTTTATTAGCTACTATGGATGAGCTCATGCGTTTTCTCCCCATACTGGAAATGGATCGGGAAATTGCGCCCAATAGTCTTTGCCCATCAACATGTCCTCGTCAGAAAGTAAACAATCATCCAAAAGACGTGTTATTTCTTTTTGATCTAACCCTTGCCCAATAAACACTAGTTCTTGACGCATATCACCAAATGGCTCTACCCATATTTCTTTGATAAAATCTATAGCTTCCTGGTCTTCGGGCCATTGGCTCTTGGGTAATGCTTTCCAGAACATTCCTGCATACCCATGGTGAGCGATTCCGCCTGCTTGACTCCAATTACCAGCAAACTGAGGACGAGTTGCTAACCAGAAAAAGCCTTTAGATCGAATGAGTTTTCCCGAAAGTTTATCACTGTGCAAAAAGTCATGAAATTTTTGGGGATAAAAAGGCTTTCGAGCTTGATAAACGAAACTGCTTATTCCATATTCTTCTGTTTCAGGTATATGTTCACCGCGTAATTCTTTTAGCCATCCAGGCGCCTGCTGAGCTCTATCAAAATCAAATAGCTTTGTGCTTAAAATATCATCGGTTTTGACGTTACCATTTGAAATTGGTATTATTTGAGCATGCGTATTTAATGTTTTAAGAATAGCAGTGAGCTTATCTATGTCTGCCTGACTTACTAAGTCAGTTTTACTGATCAGCAAAATATCTGCAAACTCAACCTGATCTACAAGCAGATCAGCTACACTTCTTTCATCTTCTTCTCCCAAAGATTCTCCGACCTCCTGAAGATATTTAGCCTCATCATAATCTTTTAAAAAATTAACGGCATCAACAACTGTTACCATAGTATCTAATTCTGCTACATTAGATAATGATACTCCATTCTCATCTTCAAAAGTGAACGTCTCTGCCACCGGTAAGGGTTCAGAAATTCCAGTTGATTCTATAAGGAGATAATCAAAGCTTTTTTGTTTGGCAAGCTTTGTTACTTCAATCAGCAAATCCTCTCGAAGTGTACAGCATATACAACCATTACTCATTTCTACTAATTTTTCCTCTTGATGATTTAAGCTTACCTCGTTTTGAACCATTGATTTATCAATGTTTATTTCACTCATATCATTAACAATGACGGCAACCTTTTTACCTTCACGATTGTTAAGAACATTTGTTAAAACAGTGGTTTTCCCTGCTCCTAAGAAGCCTGAAAGTACTGTCACTGGCAATCTTTGCATTTTTTAAGTCCTAATAATTATTTGTATTTATTTAAATATTTTTTCAAATTATGACAACAAATTTAAGTACTTATAATAATTGTTGCAACTCAATTGCATTAAGAATACAATGAAAATATCTAGAAAAACAAAAACACTCAAAATCGTATTGGACTTATTTGATAAGCGAGACAATGCCTATTCTGTTGTTGAGCTAGTTTCAATTTTTAGCAAAAAAATGAATAAGACCACTGTTTATCGAATCTTAGATAGATTGGAAGATTCTGGCTTGCTTCATTCTTTCCTAGATAAAGATGGTTTAAAAAGATATGCTAAAGAAAGTTCAATCATTAATACATCTCAAAAAAATACTGATCATCCTCACTTTGTATGCGATGATTGCGGTATTTCTACCTGCCTTCCTTTGGAAGTTAACATTCCATCTATCCCTAATTTTAAAATAAATAATTCTGAACATTTGTACACTGGGCAGTGCCATGATTGCCAAGCCTAGTAAAGTATTTTAATCCTACTTTACATTATTATAAAACATAATTTATATCATTAAAATTTTTATATTGTAAAGTTTACTTTACATCTTTAATATGTAAGGTTTACTTTACACTATGAAAGGATAATTTATGTATCAAATAGTACCAGTCTTAGGTGTTCTAGCTGGAATAATCATTCCAGTATCGGTATTTATTTGGCTTTATTTTGAAGGCAAAGATAAAAATAAAACTATTGTTGAAATAGCTAAGCACTTAAACGATCCATCCAAGGTAGATGAATTTCTCCATATCCTAGATGAAAGAAAAAAAGAGCCGATTGATTACCGTAGAGGAGGTGTGATCACTGCTTTTGTTGGGATTGGTATTTACATTCTAGGTTATGTATCAATGGGAAACTTTTTTGAAGGTATTGGACTATTGGTTGCCACTATTGGTATAGGCAGTATGCTAGCAGGATATCTTTACCCAAATACAAGCGAGGAACTAACCACCGCAGTTGAAAAGTTTGAAGAAAAATAAGGATGTAAAAAATGAGTAACTCTAATAGTGAAAATAAAACTCAAAAGCCAAATAAGCGACTTAGAGCTGGTCTAATGGTAATGTATTTTGGTCTTGGAATTAATCTTTTTGGTTTTGCTTCAATTGGTGATTTATTTGAAGGCTTAGGATTGTTGATAATGGCGCTTGGTATAGGAACCATAACAGCTGACTACGTTTATCCAAATACAAGCGAAGAAATAACTAAAGCAGTTGAAAATTTTGAAGAAAGCTAAAAGGTGGGTAAAAACCATAAAAAACTGATTAATAATCTAGAAAAACTCAGAATGGCTGCAGGCATAACACAACAGGAGCTATCTGAAAGCGCTAATGTATCAAGAGTAAGTATCAACGCGATTGAAAATGGTGTCTATGTCCCTTCCACAGTTTTAGCCTTAAAAATTGCAAAAACACTCAATTGTAAAGTTGAAGATGTTTTTCAATTACCATAATCATTCTATAGTCAATTTATTTTCAGAATTATCCAGCACCACCTCCACCTCCGCCGCCTGCTCCACCTCCGCCGCCTCCACCTCCATCTCCACCATATGCCGCAGAGACCGTAGTTCCAGTAGCAGCGATATCGCTTACAATAGTAGCCATTGAAGAAGTGTTTGTATACCCACCAGCATACAACCAAACGAATGAGTCATCATGCTTCGATTCTATATTTTTAATAATTGATTTTAAACTTTCAGGTTGAACTCCAAGTGCTAAACAATATTGTAATAGCCGATCAGGCTCAAAATGCTCAACCTTTATTTTATTTTCAGATAATTGATGAATAAATAGGCCCCATTGATTGTATAATAACTGTCCTTCTTTTGTAAGCCTACTGCCAGCGATGGTTACGATAAAGAAAAAAAGCGGTGCTATGGCTAATAATCCAATCATAATCTTAAACCAAAAAGCGCAAAAAATAATGAAAAACAAAATCAAAAAATGCATAATTGCTGATCGTTTTTTTTCATCACGGTAAGAGGTATCAACCCAACCATTACTATTAATCGCATCTTTTTTTAATGATGTCCATTCTGATGCGTAGGAGCTAATATCGCTATATATATCCTTAAAAAACGTTTCTGAACCAAACTTTTTAAGTCTTTTTAGCAATAATTTAGCAAAACTGCTTTCAACGTCATGATCTTCTGTGCTATGAATGGTAACTTTGAGCTGTTTTGATTTGTACCATTTGTTTTCTCCAATAGCTTCAATGTAAATCTTTTTTAAGGATGCTAGTTCGAATAATGTTGATAGCACTCCGCCCCCAGAAGGCCCTAGTGATAGCGCCCTGTAAATAAGACCATTGATGACTGCTGGGTGGTCCTCCGATGGATATGAAGTAAAGATATGATTTTTATCTATGTCAATTTTGAAAGTTGTTAGATTTCGTCTCGCAAATCCAACAAAACTAAATAGTGAAATAGCAGTAAGAAGTACAATAAAATATTGTGCTAATTTTTTATTTTTTATTCCTCTTTCAAAAGCAGCTAAGGAGAAATTGGAATCATCTATTTCAGGATTTGTGAAAAAAGATGTAGGGAAAATTGTTCTTAGCTTCATTTGGGTATTTTTCGTAAAGCTAGATGAATAGAGATCAAATGAGAAATCATCAATTTGAAGTTCATACTTGTTCGAATTAGAGGGCTTTTCTATATCATACACAATATCATTTTGATTGATTCCTCCAGAAAATTTTTGGGAAATTGAAAGTGCACCTGGGCTTTTATCCCATTCATCGGATAAATAGATCCAATAAAATTGACTTTCGTTTTCTCCAATTTTAAATGGATTCTCTAAAGAATACTTTACAGTAAATTTTTTAGTTTCATCTGAGGATTTGTGATAAAGGTAAATTCTATAAAAGTTTTCTCTCTCATCAATTAAAAATGTTCCTGTTTCTTCCGTTTCAGTATTTAAATACATGACTTGGTTTTCAAATACTTGAATATCAAATATTTTATCATATCCCCTTTTTGGAATATCTTGAAAAACATAGGAGAAGTCTCCATTAAAACTAAATTCTCTTGATTCAGTAAAATCAATAGTACCATCCTTATTAATAGTAGTTTGTATTTCTGTAGATAAAATTTTGTATGATTTATCAGCTGCAAAAAGGCTCGAATAAGATAACAAAAGGTTAAATGCGAAAATCTTATTTCTCATTAAACTTGTTCTTTCTAATTAATTATAAATATAAGCTTAGTTTGGGAAAATTTTAGATGATCTATCTTAAAGGAATCAGAACAAAAATTGAAAGAAAAAATTGCAACAAATTCGTAATAATCTCCTTCAAATAATTTTTTGATTTATTTTTGTTAATATGAGTCACCCCTAATTAGTGCGTGCAATCAAAAAAATACAAAAATTATGAATATGAAATTTAATCAATTCTAAATGTACAAATTTCTGGTTTTGTGAAAACATAATGCCTGAACCTCGCTATAAATCGATAGATTATATCACGAATTGGCAATGGAATGATCCAAAAAATAAAAAAAGATATCTTCCAGTGCCATTTAAGATAGAGTAAGCACCGTATCGCTGCCGCAGATCTAACATATGAACGTCCATTCCTAATTAGGTAAACTGTATCAAGTTTTTGCTGCCATTTAGGAAAAGTTTCAATAAGCTTCTGAGCATCATTCGATTTAATAGGTCTATATGCAATGCTAGCATCAGATGCTAATCTTGAATCCATAAATGATGCTAAACGGTGGCAGAGGCCACAATCTCCATCAAGCAAAAGAAAATCTCTGCTAGTGTCTAGCATATTTGTGAGAACATCCTTTTCAACTTTTAGAGCAATAAACTTTTAACATTTAATAGTTAATTAGTTTCTTCTATTTTAAAAGTACCATCCGCTTGGTCTTGGTAAACGTTTTTGTTTGTAGTTGATAGAAGTATATGCCTGCACTAACAGGGTCGCCCAAGTTATTGGTGGCATTCCAAGTAAGGGTGTGATAACCTACAGGTAATCCATTCATTTGATACTCTTTTACTTTTTGTCCAAGCATGTTGTAGATAGTCAAACGGACATCTCCCATGATCGGCATATCAAAGCGGATCTGAGTAGTTGGATTAAAAGGATTGGGATAGTTATCGTGCAAAGCATAATCAGTCGGAGCTGCAATATCATCGGTAGATAGGTAATCATAACGATTAACATACACCACCCTATCTTCTCCCGTTATATTGACCGTGTCTATTCCGTCTGTGGCTTTGACACTGAAGCGAACGGTGGCTGCAGGCAGCATTGGGATTTGCTCAAAAGTGTTTTCTAAAAATGCCATATATGGAATTAACACTGATGCGCTAGTAGTATCATAAACAATCTCTTTTGCAGAGGATCCTGTTCCTGCGAAAAGAATATAATTCACAGTTTCTTTATCCACATCGATGCTTTCTGACCACTGCAAGTTATAGCTGTCTTGAAAATTGGTCTTGGTGATGTTGATGGTATCGGTAGCGCTGCTTATCCAGCTGAAGGATGCAGGTGGATCTTGAACGTTAAAAACACTTAATTCAAAATCTTTGCTATCATTTAGTTTTCCATCTGATGCAATAACTGTTATTGCGGTTTTGCCAAACCAATCGGTAATTGGCATAAATGATAATGTATCTTTTTCTATATTTAAGATCACTGCATTTGTATCGGACGTTGCTGAGTAAACTATGTCATCTCCTTGCTCATCAGTCGCACTTAAAATCAAAGTTTGTCTTGAGTCTTCGCTCATTGATATTTCTGCTATATCTAATAATATTGGCTTTGTATTTCCATCTATAACAATTGCTTTATTAGCGCTTAAAGAACCAATAGATCCAGGACTAGCAAGGGTTAAGTCTGCATTATTTCCAACAGCGTCCTTTATTGTTCCCCCGTTAAGTGATAACGCAGTTGTTTTTGAGTAAGAAAGATCATTGCTAAACTCTCCTTTTGCGACAGTATAATCAAATATAAGAGTTGTACCGCCTGTACCTGATTCATAATTAATTCTTTGCAGATTAGTAGCATTACTAGCTAAGCTGTCAAGATTGAGCTCAAGCTGAGGTATACCAGTCACTGTCACAGTTTCACTGAAAATGATTGTAATTACAATAGTATCTCCCACACCATAAGTACCATCAGGCGAAGTAGAGGATACCAATGAAACTGTAGGGGAAGTACCATCATAATTCCAGTTGAACTGGGTAGCAGCGGTGTTATTGTTACCCGCAGCATCAGTGAACTTGTTAGTAGCCACGTCGATGGTGGTTGCGCCTGTAGCGCTAGGGGTAAAGGTGGCGGTGTAAACGGAAGAGTTCGATCCACTAATCACAAATAAAAAATCATCATCTGTATAATTATCACAACAATAATAGCCATAGCCACCAGGATATGGATTGGCATCTGAAAAATCTATCCATCCAGTTGTTTGGCTTCCTTCAAAGTATATTTGCCATGTGTAAACTGAATCAGCGGTCAAGGAAATATTTTGTCCGCTAAAGGAATAAGCATAGTAATCATTTTCATCATCTGTGTCACCCTTGTGGGAATTATTAGCTTCTGCAAGCAAAGTGCCAGCGACACCAGAGCCTTTATATAGTTTTAGTTTTATTGATCTCTCTTCTGTATCATGAGGAAACCCGTGTTTTACTGCAATAGAATCAAGCAACATATTTTCTTCAGGAGTAAAAGTTTGATAGTGCATGTCACCACCACCCCCTTTATTAGATTCTTTTTGACTGATGGTAATATTGGTGGCAAAAAAATTTGAGATCGTACCTCCTGAGATAGTGATATCGCTTGCGGCAAAGTTAGATGTTGCTTCGCTAGCGGTAAACGTAACCACAAGCGAGTCATCATTGGTAATTGCCCCATCACTAACAATACTGGAACCATTGGTGGCTGTGATGGACATAGTGGGCACTACATTATCATAGGTCCAGTTGAACTGGCTAGCAGCGGTGTTGCTATTGCCCGCAGCATCGGTGAAGGTGTTAGCAGCCACATCAATGGTGGTTGCGCCTGATGCACTTGGGGTGAAGGTAGCGGTATAGACGGTAGAGCTAGTGGCAGAGAAACTACTTATCGCACCCCCAGAGACAGTGATATCGCTTGCGGCAAAGTTAGATGTTGCTTCGCTAGCGGTAAACGTGACCGTTAAGGTATTATCGTTGGTGATTGCCCCATCCGCGACCGCGTTAGAGCCATCGGTAGCGGTGATAGCGATGGTGGGGCCAGCTTTATCATTGAGTGAAACCGTATTGTTTGATTGGGATGTTGATACCGATTTACCAACCGCATCAAAAATACTATTTGAAATTGGTACTACGCTTAAAGTTTCGCTACCGTTAGGATTTCCTGAATAAGTAACACCAAGCGTATAAACATTTCCACTTTTAGAAATACTAGCTGGTGTTGAGGATGCTATATTAGCAATTCCGCCTGTTATTGATAATCCAAAATCTGAAGCCTCAATATCTCCTATGCCTGAATTAGAATTAAAAACCTCCTCACTAAACTCTATGGTGACAAGGCTGTTATCAGCAGATAGAGTGGTGCTATTTATATACGGTAAATCTGTTGATGATTGCAATTCAAATACTCGAACGTGGCCAGAATAGGTACCATTTCCATCATTATCAGAGGCTCCAACTGAGAGTATGTCGCCAGTAGCATTTAATGAAATGGATGATCCAAAAGAATTATCACTATCCTCTCCATTTATGTCGTTTTGAATCTGTGACCAACTACTATCATCCCATTTAAATACCCTAACATGCCCTGAGTTTGATCCATTACCATCGTTAAATCTTCCGCCAATTGCTATTCTATTTCCACTGCTACTGAGAGAAATTTTTCCTCCAAAATTATCATCGGCGGCTTCTCCGTCTATGTCCGACCCCAACTGAACCCAGGCACTCCCGTTGTATGAAAACACTCTGACATGTCCAGCATTTGAACCTGTGCCATCATTTGTATTTGCTCCAATTGCTATCCTATCACCATCAACATTCAGAGAAATTGCGTGACCAAAATAATCATCGGCGGCTTCTCCGTCTATGTCCGACCCCAACTGAACCCAGGCACTCCCGTTGTATGAAAACACTCTGACATGTCCAGCATTTGAACCTGTGCCATCATTTAAATAACCACCTATTGCAACTATATCGCCATTAGCATTCATTGACACTGAATTACCAGACCTGTCCTGAGCGGCTTCTCCATCAATATCTGAGCCAGTCTGAACCCAGGCACTACCGTTGTATGAAAACACTCTGACATGTCCAGATCTAGTTCCATTTCCATTGTTATAATAGCCGCCTACTGCAATATTTTTTCCATTTGCGCTCAAAGATACAACGCTGGCCTCATCACCAGCTGCTTCTCCGTCTATATCTGATCCGATTTGGGTTTGAGATTTAGCAAGATTTAAGATGACTAAAAAAGCTAATGTTTTGTGTAAAATTTTCAAAAAATATCTATTTCATTCAAAGGTTATTAAAATATTACTAAAATTAGCATAAAGAATTATTTTAATAAATAATAAATTTTTATGAACTGCTTCATGTTTAGTTTTGGACAAGCTATTAATGATTGAGGGGTTGTGTCCTCCAATTCTGTGTCCTCTTTTTGATATGAAAGGTATAAGTGTGATTAAATCTGATAGGTTCTATAAACAACAAAGCCCTTGACGACAAATCAAGGGCTCTGAGATGGAGCGAGAGACGAGGTTCGAACTCGCGACATCCACCTTGGCAAGGTGGTGCTCTACCAGCTGAGCTACTCTCGCATAATTTTAATTATTTAAAACAATAATTATAAAAAATTAAATGAAATTAAAATTGAATCAAATGGATTTTGGGAAAAATTCCATCCATTTTGATTTTCTTTTCAAAACAATAAAGCCCATTATCAAATACCCTATATCTCTTATAATGGTATTAATTCCAATAGCGCTGCCAGAATCTGAAGAGGTAGAGAAACAACCACATTCAATACTAATTCCTCTTGCTAAAGCCTGAGAAATCGCAAAGATAAAAATTACATTCATTATAATAATAAGTATACTTGATCCATCCACTAGAATTCCAGCAATGATGCAAACTCCAACAATTAGCTCTACCCACGGTAAAATTAGGGCGACGAGATTTTCCATTCCAAAAGGCAAAACATGGTAATTTCCTACTGCTTTGGCAAATTCGGCTGGATTTGCGATCTTGTCTAGGCTAGCATAAATAAAAACGCCCCCTAAAATAAGGCGACAGATTATGACTAAATATTTTTCAATCTCTTTATTCATTGGACCTGTCTGCTGGATAATTAGCCGCTGACCACTCTAACCAGCCTCCTTTAAAAACAAATAATTTTTTAAAACCCTCATTCTGTAAATCGTAAGCTAAGTCCTCACTATCTCCACATCCAGGATCACCACAATAGACTACTATAGGATCTTCTTTTGTTTGTTTATCTTCAATATTAAATATCAACTCCATTAAAAAAACATTTTTCATAGCATTTCTAATGTGCCCTTCGTTATAATACACTTCATCGCGGGCATCGATAAAAAGCACACCATTTTCAAAAAACTCTTTTGCTTTGTCTAACGAGATTGCTGTTAGGGTAGATTCATCACTGTCAAGATCAATATCTTCAGTTATTTCTAGTTTTTTTGCTAAAAGTGGAATGGAATCTTTTCTAACTAGATTTGAACTGAAAGATAAAAAAATTGAAATAACTACAAAAAATACAACCTGATTAAAAGGTTTATCTAAATATTGCATTAGGGCGATATTTTTTTGCCTTCTTTATCAAGCTCATCACAAGTTTTCAATGTTTCATTTACAAGATTTAAAGTAGCTTTTTCGCTTGGTACTTTAGAATTAAGATAAATAAGATTGAAGTAAGAAGAGTTCGTAAGATTGCTTGTTTTTTCTTTAGAGTCTTTAATCCCCTGTTTAAGCCTCGCAATTAAATTTAACGCATTAAGATTGCTTCTATATATTTCTTCAAGCGGCTTGCTAGGATCTTTCTTTTGAAGATTGTTCAATCTTGTTTCAAAAGTCTTTATGGTCATCATAGGGGCAGTAATATCCTCAATGGGTTTAGATTTATCAGCAATCTTTATATCAAATCTTCCTACATATTTTCCTTGTATACCAAAACAGTATTTTAAAGGTCCATTCTCAGGCTGTTTTGACTCAGGACGTGTGCGAGTTGTCTCTCTGCTTAAAAATACGTAATCAACAGTTTTGAGATCCGATGAAAGTTCATTATGTGATTTTTTATCAGCATTTAATAATAACACCAATATATCAACTTGTGGTCTTAACTCCTCTATTTTATTTCTTGCAACCTCAGATAAATCATTAACCTCAACCTCTTTAACAAAGGAAGGGATTTTTTGCATTAAACCAAAAACACCAATTTTGATACCATTCCTATCAAAAATCTTATGATCTAAAAAAGCGAGCTCATCTGTTCCAGCTTTTACTATGTTCGATGAAATAAAGCCAACATCATATTTTGATTGCATTTCAACCAAAAATTCATACCCTGCTGCAAAATCATGGTTTCCCACGTTATATAGATATTCACCCATCTTTTGAGTGGTGCTTAAAATCGTATTTGCCTTTAACTTAGACGACTCTTCTTTGTTAGGGACAAGGTATTGATTGTCAAAAAGTGCATCACCTGCATCTAAAAGAATTGGATCTATACCGCTTTGCTTTACTTGATTTATATAACTATATCTTCTCGGCAGACCGCCAAGTGGATTATTTTTTCATCCACAAGGGTCTAATTGACCCTGAACATTAGTTGTGACTAATAATACAGCATCCATGGTGGAGGCAGCATTTGATTTACCACATGATTCTACAATCAATGATAAAAAGATCCACAAAAAGATATGTTGTATTTTTTTTATATTCTTTAACATTTTTAACCACCACTAGGTTTAGCATTAAAATTGTTGTTTAATAAGAATTTTAAAACCTTCTCTCTCAAATTACCCTGTAAGAGGATTTCGTCATTTTTTACAGATCCGCCAACAGACAATTTTTTCTTTAAAGAGTTGGCTAAGGTCTTCAATTCAGATATAGGTCCCTGATAGCCTCTTATAATCGTAACAATCTTACCTCCCTTTCGTCTATCTAAATGAACTCGAAGATTTTGTTTATCGTTAAGAATTGATTCTGATTCAACAATATCTGAAGTTAGAGAAAAATTGGGATCAGTAGAGTAGACAATGTTTTCTTGGTTCATTGTTATTTAAGAAACCTAATTAAAAAGTTCGTTGTAGGTTAAACCCCATGTCATTAGCATAATAATTATGAGCTCACAAATGATTGCTGTGGCAAACAAAATTACAGCATTTTTCATATGTTTATTTTTATATGAATTTATATGAGCTAGACCAAATAATTGAGCAGCAAACATCTTGAATGTATTTTCATTGTCTTCAAGGGTTTCAACAAAATAATTACCAAACTCAATTACATTTTTAAATTGAACAATGCCTCCAAAAAAAGTAACGTTGTAATCTGGCAACTCTTCATGCCCAAGGTCATTTCTTATCCTGGGAACGATAACTAACATAAGATTTATTAAACCCAAAGTAGCGGTTATGAAATAAATAAATACCATTATACCACTCAAAATATTAAAACTGTTAGCTGCAATTACTTTTGGAAAGTGAACGATAAAAAATACCATAAAAACGCCCAATATCGACATTAAGGTGAATGCTTTTTGATCGGTTCTTTGGAGAATAAGTTGTTCGTTTTGAATAATAAAGAAAAGCGGGGCAATATTACTTCGAACATGCCTCGAAGAAAACTCATGGTCTTCCATCGTCTTTGAAGAAACGTCAGGGGAAGGTGGTACTTTATCTGTCATTTAATTCTCATAAAATTTAAATAACTGCCTATTTTGAATAGAATAATTGATCAATATTTTATTGTTTTGCTCTTGCCTCATTGATAACTAGAGTGCGCCCTGATAGCTCTTTACCTGATAGTGCTTCCATTGCGGCTTTTGCTTCATCATTGTTATTCATTTCAATAAATCCAAAACCTTTAGATCTACCGCTATATCTATCAATAATAATTTTAACTGACTCAACTGCGCCGTATTCTTCAAATGCGTTTTTTAAATCATCCTCAGAGAGGTCATAATTAAGATTTCCAACATAAATATTCATTACAAGCTAATCCTTTGTTTATTTTTAATTACTTATTTGAGAAGATGATACAAGCATATTGATTTAAATATAATCTGGTATTTTCTAAACAAATCATTATTCTAATTTATTGTTCTTTAATTATCTAACAAACAGAAGTTTTATATTTCGTTTACAGTCCAAAAGTAATTATACCTAGGATAGAAAGCATAAAATAACCAACCAATGTTGCTGCTCCTTGGTAATCCTTGGCAATTCTTTGGCCAAAAAAAAGTGCAATTAAATCTACAGCAATTACAAAAAAGCCAATACCAATTAAACTTGTATCAAATGTGATAATTCCCATTATGGCGCCAACTAAGCATAAAAACCCTCCTATTAGCTCTAAAAGTGTCACAATGAATAGCATCATAGGCACCATACCTGACAAGAATGTTTTGGAAAAATGACTTTTTAAAAAATCATTATTTCCTTTCCAATCAAAGACTTTGTCCAATCCAGATTGGATCATACAGCTACTCAAAAAAAGAGCAATCAAAATTTGAGCAATTTCAATCGGAGTATATATACTAAACATTCATTTGTGAATTATTTTTTGTGGAGCCGATCAGGATCGAACTGACGACCTCTTGAATGCCATTCAAGCGCTCTCCCAACTGAGCTACGGCCCCTTTTCCGTCGCTAGACCAACTAAGTTAAAAAGGATTTTGGTGAAAAAATAGTGATTTGGTAGCGATTTGGTAGTTAAAATGCCACTACTTACCCACATTTAAGATATATAATTTAACCCAGACCTGCAGCCATAAATGAAGGGCTCTGAAGCAATAGAGAAGTTATTAATAAAGTAAAAACACATGCAAAAATACCAAAAGTCCTAATTGGTGAGGAATTTGGATTACCGAAAGTTGTTAAATAAATTTGCCTTTCTTCTTCATTTAAGCCATCTAATAATTTTTGATTAATATTTTTAAACTTCTTTGAGCTTGTCTTTGCGTCAGCTGTTGCTTTTCCTACAATATCTAATTTCGCATATTCTGAAATTGGCATACCGCTTTTAAAAATTATGTCACCATTATTCAGAGTAATAAGAGCGATGCTTTCTTTGCTATAACGCCTTGAATGATTTTCTAAAAACCCAACTCGATTCATTGTTTTAAGATTGTTATTTGCAGATAAGACAATTTCTTTTCCACTTTTTAAAATCATCTTGTCTTGGCTAAAGAGGATGGATTTAAGTGCAATTATTAAAACAATTTTATACATTAAAGAACCCCTTTTTCATTTACATAATTGGATTGATTATAAAAATATAAAAAATAAAGAAATTAATTTTCTGTATAAGTCTATTTGATTATCGTTTTCTATTGGCAGTCGATAATTTTTATCAATAGCAATATTATAACTTAGAACTGCTTTTTCAAGGGTATGAATTGATTCCTTTTCTAGCTTTGCACCTTTACTAGTCAAATATCCAGTCACAAAAATTGTGGAAAAGAATATTAAGCCTCCATATAATCTAACCTCATCATCTGAATCTGTACTTGCAAGCATCATAGTAGAAAAGGTACCAGAAATAGTTATAATTGGAGTCAATAGGCAATATGTCGAGAATAATATCTTTGATTTTTTATCAAGATTAATGTGTTTTTGATACAATTTATACGATTCAGTATTTAACTCTAAAAAGTTTTCCAGCTCCTTAATTTTATAAATCTTATTGCCTGACTTGAATTTTTTATATTGATTAAAAATATTCTTTTGAAGGACAATGATACTCTTGCCTTGTTTTTCTAAAGTATCTTTGCTGATTGCTGGTTTATTTAACTGGGAGTAGATATTGCTTGTCGCAAAAGAAAAAAATGTTATTAAAATTATGAGTTTTTTCATTTTGACAAATCTTTATCTCTCATTTTTTCATAGAAAGTAACGAAATCAGGATTAAAACCTTTCTTTCTATCTTCGCATATTTCTCTTAAAAGCGGACTCTGATAATAATCCCATCCGATTCTTTGAAACGCATCATCGCTGATAAATCCATTCTGATGTTGCAAGTAAATATTTTCAATTCTTCGAAATCCTATATTAGCAAATGCCCTAAATGTTGAAAAATCCACTTTGCTTAATTCAGCTTTAGTAATTCCATTAAAAGCTTCATCCATCAAGTACGCAAGTCTTTCGTTCTCTACAACTAAGGTTAGCATTTCTGATAATTGTAAAGAAATCTCTTGTTGAGTTGCACCTCAAATGGCAATGGTATTTTGCCTTATTTCTGCACCTACAAAAATAAGTGACGCAATTATACTTACAAGACCTGCAATTTCTATATATTGTCTTTTCATTAATTTATATGTTAACTATTTTTAGCTGATAAGCTTAGTTCTGTTAAATTATAAGACACAAAACTAATTAGTAATCCCAATAAAAAACCAAATTAAAAGTGTTGATGGTATTGCAATGAGGGTGCAAACGGTGATTCCAGTATATCTAACAACTTTTCTTCCAAGCATATAATCATTGAATTTTGACATGTAAATTTTATTGTCATTCTCATCTAAACTTTTTAGTAAGTCATAGTTAATGTTTTTATAGAGTTCGGTACTTGTCTTTGCATCAGCAATAGCTTTTCCAGTTAAACTTAACATCCGATATTGAGAAATTGGTATTCCGCTTCTAAATATTATTTCACCGTTATTCAAAGTAAGTAAAGCGATATTTTTTTTGTTATATCGCTTTGAATTGTTCTCAAAGTACCATGTCTGGTTCATTGTTTTAATATTATTACCATTTGTTACATTAAATTCTTCTCCAGTTTTTAAAATCACCTTGCCTTGACTGACAGC
This sequence comes from uncultured Fidelibacterota bacterium, assembly GCA_902615915.1. GTDB lineage: Bacteria > Fidelibacterota > Marinisomatia > Marinisomatales > TCS55 > TMED144. Next base: position 19,400 of record CACMQQ010000008.1, on the reverse strand, counting down.
AATGGAAAAAAAAGTTAATATGATGATTGTTATTTTTTTCATTTAAGAACGCAATTTAATTTAAAAACTAAAAATAATATTTAAGATTAAAGACTTTATTCTGAAATTGTAAATAAAAAGTTATACATTGATCTGACAATATTGTTGTTATATAAAAATAAAAAAATATTTAAAAGTTTTAATTATGAAAGTAAAAGAATGCGCAAAGTGTCCTAAATCAGGAAATGTGATGTACAGAGTTAAGATAGATGCTACAAAAAATTGGTTTTTTTTATGCAAAGATTGCACAAACATCGAGAAGGATAATAACAAATTCTATATTTATGGTGGTACGTGGAAAGGCTATCAATAAAGAGTTTATTTTTCATTTATAAACAAAATATAAAATCAAGATAAGAATTGTAAATATTAATCTAAAATAAACTAATTTTTTTTTAAAAATAGTAAAATTGCGTTTAATATATAGCTTTATAATTATTATATTAGAAGTGTATTTATGGGCAGGATAATAGGTATTTCATACCTACCTTAGCTTAGCTTCTCTCCTTAGGATAAAACCTGCCCTAAATACAATTATAGAAATATAAGTAAAAATATCAAAATTATTCAACACTAGCGCCTGGGTGAACTGAGATCTTATATTTTCCAGAGTTTATTTTGTCATCAGCATATCCAATAAAATCATTACTAAAAGCTGACTTAGTTAAATTCCACCACTCGTTTCCAACATTTGATAATAATGACAAGATAGAGGTTTCAAATCCTTCGATTCTATCTTTTTCTATTGATCCATAAAGTGCTTGTATATATATAGCTTCAAATCTTCTAACTGCTACCAACATCCAAAAATGAAATCGTAATTTTTCATCAGAGCTTAATGAATCTATTCCATTTTCAGCCTTTATAATAATCTTGGCCAATTCTCCATCGCTAGATACGGAATTTGCTGTTAAGCTCATATCCATGCTGCTTTGTTGAAAAGTTTGTGATTTTAGAGCTGACGTATTTTGCTTTAATTGAATTGCCAAGTAGCCTAATGTTAATAAAGTGGCTATCGCAGCTATTAATTCTCCAATGCTCCCTAGGTCTTGTATATTCATAATATTCCTCCCTTATGTATATCTAGGTTTTAAAAAAGCGATAAAAGATTGTAAATAAAATTATAAATTTTTGAGTGTCAAAAAATTCAATTTTATTTAGAAGGTGGATAGGTTTAGTTGTTTGTTCAATTTTAGTAATATTGTATTTCGTTTATAAAATATTCTATTGTTAAGAAATTATTAATTTGTTTTTAGGAACAAATGATAATTGTATTTCTATAAATTTATGTTTGAGCGGGCATTAGGTTATTTCTTTAGGACTTCGGAGGGGCTGTAATTTTTTGCCCCGCTTAAACTGTTTTAAAAATTCTTAATAAGTTCTTTATTTATTCGTTTTTAGAAATGTTAAAAAAGATTAATTTCTCAAATTCTCATAGAAAACTACAAACTCAGGGTCAAAAGAATTTTTTCTCTCCTCCCATATTTCTCTAACTAAGGGGGTGCGATAAAATGCCATGTCAATTCTGTCAAATGCTTCTGAGCCGACAAACCCATTGTTATATTGAAGATATATGTTTTCAACTCTTCTTAGGCCCATCATGGCAAAAAGCCAAAATCTAGAAAAATCAATTTCACTAAGGTCTTTTTTAGTGATACCTTGATATGCCTTGCTGGTAATTAATGCTATTTTTTCATTCTCAACTGCTATTTTGTAAATCTCTGAGATTTGATATGATATATCTTGCTGTGTGGCGCCTCTAATTGCAGTAGTATTTTGGCGAATCTCTACTCCCACAAATAACAATGATGCTATAACGCTTAGCAGTCCCAAAATCTCTATATATTGTCTTTTCAAAATAATCTTCTTTTTTTATTGATTTTAATCTCCTAAAACAAAAATATGATATTTTTAGTTTATAAAAAAAAATTTATTTAATCTAGTAGTTATGTATTTTCTGAAAAAATATATGTTTGCAATATCAACACCGCTAGCTTTGTATTTTTGGCTCTTATACTTTCAAGGTTTTATGACAATGACCCCTCCACTGTTATTAAGTACAGCTGCAATTTTGGGCTACATTAGATATACTAAAAATATTTCTTAATGATAAAATATAAAGCATCTGTAAATATTGCATCTGTAGGAATCAATATTTTGTCAATCGCTGTCTTTCTCTATATTTATTACTTAACAAAAGATGAATGGCTATTATTGCCAGTATTTTTCTTTGCTAGTGTATTGATTTTTGAAGTAAAAAAGATTCTTAAGGAAAATGATAGAGATAATTTTTAGTATAATTATTGGAGCTATAATTGGTATTTCATCTATATTCATTTTAAAATTAATAGTTTTGAAAAATTATAGAAAAAAATAAGAAATGGAGTCTGAATTGAGAAAAAAAATTAGGAAAGAAATAGATAAGTTTTCATTTTTAAACCTGATTACTTTTTTTATAAGTATGTACTGTTTAATACTGATAAAGGACATGAATAGCTTTATTAAAGAAAGCTATAATAGTATTGAAATCAATGACAACGTATTGAAAAGCGAAATTGAAGAAATCTATAATAATTTAAAAAACAAATCTGATATAAATTTTAAATCCATTGAAAAGCTTAATCGATTTGCTGAGTTGAATCATTCCGATATTAAAAAGCTCCAAAGCCAGATTACGAGAGGATCTAAAAGATTTGATTAATCTTTATCTCTTAAATCTTCAAAAAAATTAACAAATTCTGGTTCAAAATCTCCTTTTCTCTCTTTCCAAATCTGCCTAACAATTTTTGTTTGATAGATGCCCATTCCAATTCTTTGAAAAGCATCTTCTTTTAATATTCCATTTTTATATTGAAGATATATATTTTCAATTCTTCTGAATCCCATCATTTGAAAATTCCAAAGACTTATATAATCACTTTCGCTCAAGTCTTCTTTGCTTATTCCTTCAAAACATAAACTTATTAATCTGGCAATCCTCTCATTCTCTGCTACCATCTTATACATATCATTAACCTGCATGGATACATTTTGTTGAGTTTCTCCTCTTAAAGCATTTGTATTTTGATTTATCTCAACTCCAACAAAGATCAATGATGCAACAACACTAACAAAACCAATAATTTCCATGTATTTTCTAGACATCTATTGACAAGCTCCAACAGTCCATAATAAAACCCCATCATTTTTTGCATGGCAATCATTAGCGTAAGTTTTGCTATTGCATCCACATACTGGATCATAGATTTCTGGACAAAGAACAGCTCTTGCTTTCTCAACATCCATGCAATTAGCGATATCTTTATCAATGCATGAAAAAAAGGGTAATAAATAAATTATCATTTTAATATTTAAAGAATCTGATTTTATTTTCATTTCAATTATTATTGAAATATGCTAATCACTTAAATAGTTAATAATTATGTTATTTGCTTTTAACATTTGCTCTTTTGTCTCATTTAGTCTGCTTATGTAATTATAGTCAGCAAAATTTAGAATCCAGTATAGCGCATTTCTGGTGTTTAAAGACAAAAAAATAGATTTTGTATTTAAATCAAACACTTCCTCTTCATTGGCAAAACGTAAAAATTGAAAAAAATGATCACTTCTAAAATCGTGCATTCTTTTATCATAGATGAGACTATTGACATCGAGTCTTTTGTAAAAATGCTCGTATAACAAAGCAATTTCTTTACTAATTTTTAAATCTGAAGAAAAATTTAACCTTCCGCTGGATACAGAAGCATTGTAAGCGGTTTGTGTTCCAAAAAAAGTTGGTGAAGTCACTTTGTTGATACGTGCTATAATACTGTCACCATTGAATTCTCTGTCACCACGGTTAAAATCTATTAGCTCTTCAAGAATATTTATCTGTTTTTTGACAAGATCTGAGATCCGATCTATGTTTTCAATATCAAGCGCAATCTCTTCTTGGATATTTTTGTAATCATCAATAATCTTTTTTTGCATATCACTATTTTGTCTAGAATCTTCAACCCATAGTGAAATTGTTATACCAAATAAAACTGCAAGAAATTCTATTCCGCCTCTAGCCAGAATATTTTTCATTGAATATTAGGCAGTAGTTAAGATATGATATATAATTAATGTTGCCGCAACAATATATGCTACAATCGGAGGCCAGTTTTTTTTAAAAAAATCCATTATTCTAAAATTACCTTTTTAATCTTTTGGAAGATTCGATGCACCTGTTTCTTGTCTAAATACCTTACCATCTTTAAATCTAAAAAATGCCAAGACTCCTTGAACGTTTCCATCCTTGAATTCAACAACTGAGTGGTTTACACCTACTTCGTCATTTTCATATAGTATCCTGACTTTGCTAGCATTTATATCATCGCTCGCTACCCAATCCAATACATCTTGCTTGCTTAGGATCTTTCCAGCAGAGTGCAAAGTGAATTCATAATTATCATGAATTAATTTACTCATCCCATCAATATCACGTTCATCAATGGCTTTTGACCATTTTTCTAAAATTGACATAATTATCCCCTATTACATTTAAATAAGTTAAAAAAATATAATGTCGCGAAGTTGTCACTTCCTTTTTTTTGAAGGCATTCCAATGATGATACCACAAAATGCTCCATATAAAATACTATTGTATGGAGAGGATGTGATTGAACATGTGTTGTTACAGCCTATTAAATAGTAATATAAAAAACCCGCACTAGCTCCTATTATTGTAAATGCCACAATATTTTTCATGTACAAAATATATGCTAAATAATTAGGAATGAGTATGTAAAATTGATTTTTATTATAAAATTGATAATATCTGATTATTACCAGTGATGTATTTTATACCATCAATAGAACGTTTTATAATTACCCCTTCAGCTTCTTTAATCATTGCTCCAGCGAGCAAATCAACTCTTAATTTAATATTTTTTCTTTGCATGAATTTTTCGATCAAAGAATCTTTGGATTGTAAACGACTTAACATTCCAGGTTGAAAAATTGTTGCATACTTAAATTTATAATTATTTAAGATTGTCTGTTCTTTTTTGCCCATTATTTTCATGTAAAAAAGAGGATGAATAAATGCTGGACCCCAAATTTTGTGATTAACGCCTTTGGCTGAAATTAAACAAGCATGAGGAATGTTTGCGTTAAATGCCATTTTTGCAGCTTCAAGTGAAATGCCAAATTCTATATTTAAAAATTTATTTGCACTTCCCGCTTTAGTTCTTGTGGTCCCTATACAATTGAAAAAAACATCATTACCTTTCCAAGCTGTTTCAGTACTTGAAAGATCATTCATGTTATCAATCAATATTTCATTTAATTTTTTGTTATTTTTTTTATCAATTTTAAGCGGCCTTCTGCTAATAGAGGTTATTTTGACACATTTATCATTAGATAATAATTGTAATAATAGATGACTGCCAGTAGCACCGGTTGCGCCTATCATTATGGCTTTAAATGTTGGCGAGTTCATTTTTTAAATTATTAACACTTCAATAAAGATCTTTATTCTAATTTATTCCATTCGTTCTCATCTAAAAAAGATTTTTGATTTTCCATAATCATGAGCCATTCTTTGCCTTTTTTAATCCAAACTGCTTCAAATTCTAAATAGCTAATGTTATCATTGCCTTCACTATCTGTAGTCCAGTATTTCAACATACCCTCTTCGAAGAACGTTTTTTTATCAGCCAAACGTTTTTTAAATCTGACTTCTAGATTGGTTTTAATTTTCCCTGATCGAGTTTGTCTAAAACCTTCTTCCCATCTGACAAAAGTATCTTTGATAGTAGCAGTGGTTTGATTGGCTTGACTTATCAACACTGCGTCCTCATGATAAAAACTTTTATACTTAGAAAAATCTCCTTTTTTTACAGATAGAACTAGCTCGGACCAAACTCTATCTATTTCCAGCTCTTCATTTGGTTGAGAATTTAATTCTTGAAAAAAAAATGTGACAAGAAATAATAAGAACTTAATCGCAATCATAGGTAGATTAAAATTAGTCATAATTTATTTTTAAGAAAAAGTTTTAGGAAGCTACTTGCACTCTCCATCGGTCCAATCTAAAACACCTGAAATATCAGCTATACAAGAGTTAGGGTAAGTTTTACCATCGCAACCACAAACGGGTTGATACTCTTTAGTGCATGCATCATCTCTTATTCTTGATTCGTCGATGCAGTCAGCTTTAAAAGAGTGTATAGAGTATCCAATTTCATCATCAGCAATTTTATCACTCATATCAAAAAATATCTTTTCAGGATAACCAAACACCCCATTGAATAATATCGAATTGTTGGATGGATTTTTTGACATTTTATCATCAATAAAATAAAATAATTCGTCAATGGTTTTAATAAACCAATGAGTGTCGTTTTGAAAATTATAATTTTTTTCATTTATAAATTTTATCGAATCATTTTCAACGAATATCTTGACAGTGTCTCCTGCTGATAAACAGTAACATGAAACAGAGAGCTCGAACTGATAGGTAGAAATATTTCTGCTGTTCCATTTATTTTTATTAAGCTCAATAACGTCAAAGTTTTCTAGCCTATTAGGGCTTTCATCACATGCTAAAAAGAGTAGTGTAGATATAAATAAAGCTAAATTTTTCATAGAATTAGAATTTTAAAATCTATATTTAAATAAAAAATATACAATCAAAATTGATACAATTATAGGAGGTATAAATACTAAAATTATAAGCCTTAACTTGTCTTTTGCGGTCTTACTCAATTAGACTTTAACATTTTTTCAACTTCAAGTAAATGCAATTCTTCCTGACCGATCATTCCCCTAGCGTACTCTTCGAGGTAAACAGATTTTCCATCAACAAGACTTAAAAGAGAGTAATAATGATCAACGGCTTTTCTTTCATGCTCTAAAGACTCTTGAAGTATTTCAGATATGTCATGCTTAAAGGTTTCTTTTATTTCATTCAGATTTAAGGGGGGGTGACCCCCAAGGCCTGTGATATGCTCACCGGCCATATTAGCATGGTCAAGCGATTCTGTGGCTTGCGCTTTAAAAAAATCTATTAACGGCAGTCTATTTGGGCCAAATATCATTAGCGCATAGTGGGTATACCTAATCACACCCGATAATTCAAGATCGAATATTTCTGTTAATTTGTCTATGACTTTTTCTTTATTAAACATTTGTACAATTTCCTATTTCTTGTTTTAAAATTAAATACGATTAGATGCAACATCTATAACAAAACGAGTGTTAAAAATTAAATATTTAATTTTCTAACATTTTTTATTTGCTTCAGTTCCAATTCATCCAAATCTTCAATTATTTCTTTTCGCACCACGCTGCTTTTACCAGAATGTTTTTGTTCATAGGGGCACATTAAACACTTTCTAGCGCAACATTTGTTTTGATTGATAAGAAATACTCTTGATAACACAATTAAAATCTATAAGTTATTCCGTTTTTGACATCATAATAATTTTTTCCTAAGTCTCCATGAGGCTGATTATCAAATCTGTAATTTAATTCAAATGAAAATTCCAAATTATTATTCAATTTATACTCAAAGATTGATTCAAATAATAAGCGATAGTCTTTTTCCTCAACAGTTGAAAGCTGAAAGTATAACGTATTGATAAGTTGAATGCTTTCGCTAATTGAAAAATTAGCGTTTAAGTAATTAGTTGATCTTAATAAATTTTTATTATCTTCTAATTTAGTATTGTATGTTTCGCTCTCACTCATAAAGCCTACTCCGCTAAAGAGGATAGCCCTTTTTTTATCAATTAGTTTATTTCTTACACCAAGTCCGTAGAGACTTCTTCTTTCCATTAATAAAAAATCATTAAACCCGGCCTGCACAAAACCTTCCATATAAAAATTGTTAGAAAAATTTTTGGTTAATCTAAAATGGCCAAAACCTTTATTTTTTATAATGTTTTTCTCATTTTCAGGTAATTGTTCATATCCATTTTCGTAGCTAATCACTAAAAAAGAGGTGAGATTTTCTCCAATATTTATATCGAACCGGTAGTTAACTGAAGCATCGAACACTTCCTCGGAGGATTTTTCAAGACTCAAATCTAATCTCAAAGCGTGTTTTAATGAATCATCTGAAAAGCTATTACGCATCGATTCGGTGTTAACTTGTGCTATAGCTATTGTGAATTGCAGAGCTAGAAATAATTTTGTTATAAATCTTTGAAACATTTTACTGAAATTAATTTCAATTAATAAAGACAAAATTTACACATCATTTTTTATTTATTTTTTTTTATTTTTGAATATAAATGAAAAACAATATAGAAGAGCAACTTGAACTTCCTTGCGGATCCATGCTGTCCAATCGTTTATGTAAAACTGCCATGACGGAAGGTCTTTCCGACGAACTCAATAGATCTACTGATGAACTTTGCACTCTTTATGAAAAATGGAGCAAGAGTGGCGCGAGCTTACTCATTACAGGAAATGTACAAATCGATAGAAGATATATGGAGAGAGCAGGAAACGTAGCCATTGACGGCAAACAAAGCAATCTGCAAATTGAAAAATTGAAAAAATGGGCATCTGCGGCCAAAATCAATGGCAACCATTGCTGGGTTCAGCTTGGGCATGCGGGTAGACAAACAGATGCAAGAGTTAATAAAGTAGGATTAGGTCCATCTCCTATTAGAAGTCGTAACGTTGCAGGGCAAATTTTAATGCCCAGCTATGCCCCTAAAGAAATTTCTATAAGTGAAATAGGTTCTATTATTGATAAATTTTCTTACGCTGCTAAAGTATGCAAAGAAGTTGGTTTTTCAGGAATTCAAATACATAGTGCGCATGGCTACCTGCTTTCCTCATTTTTAAATCCTTTAGCTAACGTAAGAACAGATAGCTATGGAGGAAAGCTTGAGAATAGATACAGATTGCTATTGGAGATCATTATTGCCACAAGACGTAGTGTAGGGCCCAACTTTCCTATTTCTGTTAAAATTAATAGCTCAGATTTTTTAAAAGGTGGGCTAACTGATCAAGAATCAGCAACTATATGTAAAGCGCTAGATAGTAAAGGAATAGATTTAATAGAAATTAGCGGTGGTAACTATGAAAACTTAGCAATTTTTAGAGGGAAAGATGCATTAAATGACAAAAATATCAACGAAGCGTACTTTCTTGATAGCTCTAAAGAAATTTTAAATACAATTAAAAATACACCGATCATGCTCACAGGTGGCATACGAAAACTATCTACAATGAATGATTTAATTTCAAATCACAATATTGACATGATAGGTCTAGCCAGACCTCTATGTGGCTTGATTGATGGGCCTAAAAAACTCATAAAAAAAGAAATTTATGAACTACCTAAATATGAGGATAAAATAAACTATCCATTTTTTTTAAGGTGGTTAAAGATTTTTCGTTTTGGAAAAGTCATCTATAAAGCGGCAATATTATTGTGGTGCTATGATAACATAATAAACATATCAAAAAACAAGCCCTTTGACACAAAGGGTGAGAAAATCAACTTAATCAACATTATCATCAAAATGTACATCTACGAATGGAAAAAAGCTTCATCCTTAAGAGAAATAAAATCTAGAGGCTTAGTTTATAGACAAAATTTTTAGAATTTATTTTAAATGATCATTAAAATAATTCACCATTTTCTTATACAAGTTCTTTCTAGCATTCCCTCCTCGCATACTGTGAGGTCTGTCAGGGTAATAAAATACATCTAACTGTTTATCATTTTTGACAAATTCCTCAATAAGCCAAGTCAAATTTTGGGAATGCACATTGTCATCTCCGGTACCATGAATTACAAGTAGTTTTCCCTTAAATCTATCAACATAGCTTAAAACAGAAGTTGAATCATAACCAGCTTCATTATTTTGAGGAAGCCCCATTGATCTTTCAGTATAGATAGAATCATATAATCTAAAGTCCATAACTGGGGCAACCGAAACTCCTACATCAAATAATTCTGCGTTTTTAGTTAACATCAAACCTGTAAAGTATCCACCTCCGGACCAACCCCAAGCTCCTATCTTATCTTCATGCACAAAACCCTTATTAATTAAGTGCTTAACACCTGCTGCTGTATCAATGGAGAGATATTTCGACATGTTACCATAGCTTAAATTCTTAAATTTTTCACCTCTACCGCTCATACCTCTAGCATCCATTGAGAATACAATATATCCTTGTTGTGCAAGATACTGGTTCCATAAGCTACCCCACCTATTGTAAACTATTTGAGTTCCGGGCATTCCATAGCCATAAACAATTAATGGATAACGTTTGTTCTTGCTAAAATCGGGAGGATAAGTAATAATCCCATCAAGTTTTACTGATTTATCTTCCGATTCAAATTGTATTAATTCAGGAAAAGACCAATCATAAGCATTGAATTGAGACTTGTCAGTTTCAGACAAAACCTTAATTAATTCTCCATTCATCTTTTTAAGTAAATGCTTTGTAGGCTCTCTTAAGCTTGAAAACGAATCAATAAACATATTCTTCTCAGGTAAAACCTTTATAGAGTGAGATCCTTCTTCGCTAGTTAACAATTTTAAATTATTTCCATCAAAATCAATTGAATAAAATCTATTTTCAAAAACTGATTCCTTGTTGCTTATAAAATATATTTTCTTTGAGATCTCATCAAAATGAATAATATTTTTAACTTCCCAATTACCCTGTGTGATTTGTCTTATTTTTTTTCCGTTTTTTGAATGTAAATAAATATGACGCCATCCGTCCTGTTCAGATAGCCACAAAACATCTTCATTTTTTAAAAAGAAATAATTTCTATGTAGATCTACCCAACCTGACATATCGCTTTCGGATAGGCCTCTTGATAATTTTATTTTTTTAATATTCGTATGAATGAATTGCCATTTTTTTTGCAATCTATCCATTTCCATAAAAACAATTTCTTGATTATTAATCCACTTCATCCATGGTAAATAAATATCCTTTTGATGTCCGGAAAATAATCTTTTAGAACCTCCCCCTTTTGTCTTAGATACGAAAATTGACATGGATGGGTTTTGCTGTCCAGCTTTAGGATAATGAAGTTCTTTTACTTCCGGATAAAGAGAAACCTCGCTAAACAGTTTGAAGATGGGCACATTGGATTGATCTTCTTCCCAATAAGCAATATTTTTGCTATCGGGTGACCATAAATATGCATCATAAGAACCAAATTCCTCTTCATAAACCCATTCAAAATGACCGTTAGAGATTGTCTTTGAACCAGAGGAGCTTATTCTTCTTTGTTTTTTTCTCGTTAAATCAAACGTATATAGATTATTATCTTCTCTAACATAAGCTACAAACTTACCATCAGGTGAAAATTTAACATTTCGAAGTCGTTTATTATTGCTAGAAACAGGTAAAACCTGTTTAGACTCAATCTCAACAACAAAATAGGTGGCATAAAAGGAATGTCGCCATATTTTTTCTTCATTGGTAGAGATGAGTATTTTTTTTCCTTTGCTGTCTAGCTTCATATCATCAATAGAAATTTTTTTATTTTCATGAACTAGCAAGCTACTGTCAATCAAGATGGATGTGTCATTATCTAAAAAGGAAATTTTAACTATTGAGTTTAAATAATTTCCTTTTCCAATTGCTAAATAGTCATTACTATCAGAAAACCAAACCATTTTTCCTAAGGATGCGTATTTAAATGGTGATTTGCCTTGGGTGTGCTCAAAAGTTATTCTTTTTGTTTTATTTTCAGCAAATAAAGAGCAAAGCCCTACTAAAATAAGCATTAAAAATTTTTTTAAAATCATAGTTTCTTTTTTATCCTATTTAACACGTTTAGCATCATATCTTTGTTCATCCTGCCAGTATTTACATTCCTTGGGCTAGGATGATAACATCCCCATAAAATTTTTTTATCAGGCATGTGATAATTTACATTATGGCCAAAAGGGAAATCCTTTTTTTTTATATCATATTTAGTTTGAAAGTACTTTAAACATCCATCAAAGCCTATTTTTCCCAAAGCCAGAATAATTTTTACATTCTTTAAAAATTTTAATTCAGTTTGAAAATAGTTTGAACAATTATTCAATTCTTCAGCTTTAGGTTTATCTTGGGGTGGAACACATTTTAATATTGGGGTCATAAATATATCATTCATAATCAACCCGTCATCCAAACTTGTAGAATGAGGTTGATTTGTAAGACCTGCCGCATACAGACTGTCAATTAAGAAATCTGCAGATTTATCTCCTGTAAAAACTCTAGCTGTGCGATTTCCACCATGAGCAGCTGGGGCCAATCCAACTAGCAAAATTCTAGCATTAATGTCGCCGTATCCTGGTATAGGCTTTCCCCAATAATTCCAATTCAAATATTGTTTTCTTTTTTCTTTTGCGATCTTTTCTCTAAAACCAACTATTCTAGGACATTTTTTACATTCTATTAATTCATTATAAAGGCCAGACAAAATGCCATTTACGATCAAAGGGTGATCTTTTGGTTTTGGATTAAGATGAGACATATAAATAAAATTTATTATTAAAGTAAATATTAAAAAAATAACAAATTTTATTAAAAAAAATTATTTCTTTGTCCATTGCGTTTAAATTCTGTTAAAACCTAAATTCAACACCATTATTTTAATATTATATGAAGTGAGACATTTTTATGGCTTTGATGACACAACTTAGAGAAAGAATGCAAATTGTTTTATGGGCATTATTAATCCTTTTTGTTCTCAGTATGAGCATTGGCGGCCTTGTTGGTGGAGCAAATATTATAGATCAATTGCTTGGCCGAGTTAATCCATCAGAAGCAATTGGGTCAATAAACGGTGATAAAATAACCCCTGATCAATTCAACCAAGCAGTGAATATGCGTCTTGAGGCATTGAGAAACAATGGCACTGATATCAATGATCAATTTCTTGACGGAATTAGAAAAGATGTATGGAATGCTTTTGTAGATGAAAGGTTGACCGAGCAAGCAATAAAAGATTTAAAAATTAAAGTTTCAGATGAAGATTTATTATTTTATTTACAAAATGATCCTCCACTGGAAATTAAACAATTATTCTCACCCAATGGTCAATTTGATAAGACAACCTATGATAATGCGCTTAATACTCCTGGTTCTATGGACTGGACCCCAATAGAAAATTGGATGAGAAATTTCTATATACCCAGATTGAAACTACAACAAAGATTAAACTCATCTGTTGCTGTTACTGAAAATGATGTAAGAGAAGAGTTTATTAAAAGAAATTTAGATTATACAATATCAGCCATTCATATTACTAAACAAAGCATAAAAAAAGATTTACAGGATCCATCTGATGAACAATTGTTAAATGACTATAAAAAGAGAAAAGATGAATTCCTACAGGACGAAAAAAGACATTTATCCTTTGTTAGTTGGCCCAAAAATCCATCCACTCAAGACACATTGAACGCGAAACAAGAAGCCTTGGACGTTTTAATGTCTTATGGTCAAGGAGAAGATTTTTCAAAACTTGCTAATATTCATTCCCAAGACCCAGGAAATCAAGTAACTCCTGATTCTGGCAAAGGTGGAGATTTGGGATGGTTTGGTAAGGGTCAGATGTTAAAACCATTTGAAGATGCTGTATTTAGCGCAAGATCTGGAGCAGTTGTAGGGCCCGTATTAACCCAATATGGCTATCATGTTATAAAAGTTGATAGTATAAAAAACAGAAATCGTAGCAATCATCAAGTTAAAGCTCGACATATTCTTATAAATATTGAATTAGGTCAAAACACTCGCACAGAACTTAGGAGAAAAGCAACATTGTTTAGCTATGACTCGTATGATTATGGTTTTCTTGCTGCTTTGGATTCAGCAGGAGTTGTGAAGCAAACTGCCATTGATATTAGAGAAAATGACTTTTTTGTATATAATTTGGGTTCATTTAGGCAAGCAGTACGATGGGCTTTTGATGCAAAGATAGGTGACGTTTCAGATCCTATGGAAACAAATGAGTTTTATGCGGTATTTAAACTTGATTCAATAAATGAAGCAGGCATAGCGGATTTTGAGGATGTTAAAACTCAAATATTCGCCTCAATTTCTAACAACAATGAGGAAGAGCTTGCTCAATCTGTTGCCAAGACTGTGAAAGAAAAAATATTATCCGGCAATTCATTTGAATCCATAAAAAAAGAGAATAATTTTTATGAATTGATACCATCTGATAAGAAAAAACTAAAAGATTCATTTATATCTTTCGGTATATCAGAACAATTAACAACCAATCTTCTGACTTCTAAAATCGGCGATGTTCTTGGCCCAATTAAAACCTTTAGAGGTTATGGCGTAGTAAAAGTTGAAAATATTTCTGCCTTTGATTCAAGCTCCTGGTCGTCACAAAGAAATCTTATTGAAGCTGATTTGATTAGACAAAAGGAAGCAAGCACTTATCAAGAATGGATGAATAATTTAAGAGAAACTGCTAAGATAGTTGATAATCGTAAATACTTTTTTTAAAAAACTATTAATTTAATTCATCTGATACGTCAATTTTTGTTCTAACAATCCACGCTGAAGGAAATCCTTTGTTTGTCAGAAAACTTCTAACCTCTTCGGCATCTTCCCTATCTATATAATTACCAATTCTTACCTTATAATTAGGCGCTTCAAAAATAATATATATTTTTTCGTTATATAATACCGACAGTTCATTGACTAATCTTTCAGCATTTGCCCTTTCTCTTGTAGCAAAAACCTGAATACGAAAACCTTCATCGTTGATCTGAATTGTCTTAATTGAATCTAGCACTGAGTCGTTAAATGAGCTCGAGGTAAATGGTGAAGAAAAAATTGGCCATTTGGGCTCTGGGTCTTTTAATTTGTTAAAGTTAAATTTTGGCTTATTGTTTTGACAAAAAGAAACAGATGCCAACATTGCTAAGAACAATAATTTCTTCATATCGGTCTTATCTGGCTACCTAGAACCCAACCTTTTTTGCCATCATATAATTCAATTTGATACCATTCTTGTTGGTTCTCGCCAATGATTACTTTAGTACCCTCGTGAATTTTAAAAATTGTATTTTTCGAAGCTAAAAAGGGAGAGGATTTCACATTTATTTCATTACTTATAACAATTGCTTCTTTTGTATTGGTTATCTTAAATGCCTTGTCCATTAAAGAAAAGACAAAAAATAGTATAAAAAACGAAGATATTACTATTGAAAGTTTATACGATTTTCTTAAAAAATCATTTTTGATATTAATTATTCTTTTAAAGCTTAGAAATAAAATTATTACACCCAGCATGCCAAATAACTCGCCAAAATTATATTTATTTAACAATGAATTATAAAATTTTATAAAAAATAATTGATTGGGTTTTAGAATTTTATCTTGGATTTGGCCGTTTAAAAAATTTAGATTGAAATTTATATCTTTATCTCTTGGTGAAAATAATTTTGCTTTCTCATATGACCAAATAGCATTACCAATTTCTTTATTTCTAAAATAAGCATTTCCCAAATTAAAATAAAGATCCTGGTGCTCTCTATTTAAAGATAAAATTTTTTCATAATTTTTTATTGAATCGTTAAATTTACCTTGAAGGTAATATTCGTTTCCTTTAACATATATTGAATCAACATTGCTACCGAAAGTTTTCGTAAGAGTTGCAATTATAAATAAAATAAAAATTTTCATTTTGTGGAATTTTCGATTTTTTCAATTAGATTGATAATTTTGGTTTTAATATCAATATTTTCGTTATTCTGTTTTGAGTTTCCAAAATTACCAAAATCTAAAATATCAATAATATTTATAATTTCTTTTAATAATTCATCAGAAACAATACCCTTCAATTCCTTTCCTATATAAGATTTATCTAATAAGTCAGTATTCAAAGAAAATTTTATCTTTAAATAATTGAAAAGAGCATGTGAATAATTTTTGAAATGATTATCTTTGGATTTTAGAATCGATTTCTTTGCGTTTTTAGATGCATTTTTTAATTCTTTATTGTTTTGAAATGCAACATTTTTTGATCTCGTAAATCTAAAAATAAACGGAAACAAGAAAATATTTGCGGATAGTAAATATGTTGACCAAGCCCAAAACGGTATTCTGTAATCATTTTGTCTTATCCAATTAAATCGTCTTTCTCTTATGTGTCTAATATCATTTGATAATATCGAAACCTCTTCTCTATTTGTTAGTCTAGATGGATTTCCAACAAATCCATTATTAGGAGAAACGTTTTGGTTTAAAGCTTTTGTTTTAATTGTCAAAAATTCTTTTTTGTTCGGATCAAAATAAGACATAGAGAAGGGTCCAATTTGATAATTACCCTCCACTCTTGGAACAATTACATATTCATAGATTTCTTCTCCAAAAATATCATCTCTAAATTTATCTCTTTTGAAAGAGGATGATGGAGGAAAAACCTCCATACTTGTAGGAAAATCTATTTTTGGCAAATTGAATTGATTTAGATTTCCCGATCCAGCAACTCGAATATAAAAAGTAAATGCTTCATTGATTCTAACTTTAGGAGTATCAACAGCGGCTGAAAAAGAAAACTCTCCAACTGCTCCAGTAAAGTCAACTGGCGCTTCTTTTGGAAATGGAATGACATCAATTGTCAAAGATTCAGATTGTAAAAATTGTCGTTGCGTTTCTGTGAACATTGAATTAAAAAACGGATCATCAAATACACCTCTGCCTCTTTTTGATGGTATTTCAACATTACATATTACCGTCATCGGATTCAAAGTAGATTCTCCAATTTTTGTTGGAAACAAAGCGACTTTGTAAAGTGTGGCTACCCTATAATTGACACCATTTATTTGTGTATTTCTAAATTTTGCATTTTGGGTAGTTTGTAAATCCTCGCTCCAAAAACCTTCATTTTTTGGATATTCAATATTTTCAATTGATAAATTATTCTTCGCATACAATTTATATGTAACAGTTACTTGCTCGCCAACATAAGCTGTATTTTTATTGGGTTTTACCTCAATAAAAAGATTTGTTAAATTATTTTTTGTTGGACTTTTTTTTACATTTATACCAATTGGATTTGTGGAATATTTTTTACCATCGATGATAACACTTAGAGAAGGTATATTGATCTTTCCTATTTTTTTTGCAAGAATTGTCCAAGAGAGACTTCTAGAGCTGGTCATTGCACCATTTATCCATTGAATATTTGTCTGCTGTGCAGGTCCACTAATCAATTTAAAATCCTCTAAAATTGGAGATATTTCAACTCTTGGGGTGCCTTTTGCATTAACTACATTTATTTTAAAATTTATAGTTTCGTTTTTAGAGATATTTGAAGCATCAACACTAGCATTAACTGCAATTTGTGAGAATGATACATTGAAAATTAAAATTGATAATATCTTAAATGCTTTCATATATATTACCAATCCTTCGCAAATTTTTTAGATTTCATTTTCATCAATTTTTTCTTTTGCATTATTTGCTCATCTTCTTTCATTGCATTTAAAATATTTTCTGCTCTTTCTAAGTCTTGAAGTTCTTCATTTGACATTTCCTGTTGGTCCTGTTGGTCCTGTTGGTCCTGTTGGTCCATATATTTTAAGAATTCATAATTATACCTAGAAAAATCATCTTTTGGGTTTTCTTTTAAAGCCTTTTTAAAAAATTCTAGCG
Organism: uncultured Fidelibacterota bacterium; assembly: GCA_902615915.1. Taxonomy (GTDB): domain Bacteria; phylum Fidelibacterota; class Marinisomatia; order Marinisomatales; family TCS55; genus TMED144. The sequence continues at coordinate 1,742 of CACMQQ010000008.1, read as the reverse complement.
CTTTTTTTGAATCCTTTTTCTTGTAGTATGTGTTGCCAATATTATAATAGATTTTATTTTTTAAGTCACTTTCATCTGTAGATAAAGCTTTATCCAAAGACTTTAAAGCTGAATCATAATCGCCTTGCATATAAGATGTACTTCCTTTGCCGTAATTTGCTTCAGGTACTTTTTTATTTGAGTTGATTAGATTATCGTAATATTGAATCGCGGCATCATAATTTTTATTTTTATATAAATCGTACCCATCTTCCTGTGAAAACAATAAACTTAAAAAGAAAAGAAATATAATTTTAAATTTAATTAACATAACGACCTTTCCAATTTTGAGAAGGTATCTTTTTATCGCCTAATATAGTTCCTAGAAATAAACAAATTAATGACAACATGGTAAATATTTGATAATAATCTTGATATTCAGAAAAAATTTCAACATCGATTTTCCTTTTTTCCATTGAATCTATTGCATTTAAAAGATCGCTATAATTAGAAGGCTTATTTTCAAATTTTATATATTTTCCACCACCAGCTTGAGCTATTTCCTTTAAAATTGATTCGTTGATACTAGTAGTTATCAATTTTCCATTGTTATCTCTTTTAAATTCATTTACTCCTTTCAGTGGATCTTCCGGTATCAATGCTCCCTCAACAGTGCCAACAGATACAGTATGAATAGTCATTCCTTTTGAATTAGCTTCGCGAGCAATATCAATAGCCATTCCTTCGTGATCTTCGCCATCAGTTATTAAAGTTAAAACTTTATATTTTGCCTCATCATCAATAAATGAATTAATTCCTGTATTTAATGCAGAGCTAAGCGATGTCCCTTGAGTAGGTATCATATTTGTGTCAATCTTGTCCAAAAACAAAAGTGCTGCATCATAATCGGTTGTAAGAGGCAAATATAAATGACTCGATCCTGCAAAAACAATGATTGCCACTCTATCCCCTTTTAGCCGATTGATGATTTGAGAAATTTCAAATTTTGCTTTTTGAATTCTACTTGGCTTTACATCCTCAGCTTTCATACTTGAAGAAACATCAATTGCAAAAACTAAGTCTATGCCAGTTCTTTCGATAGGTGCTATCCTCGTACCAATTTTCGGCCCTGAAGCCGCAAAAATCATAAGAACTAAAGACAAAAATACAAGCCTATCCTTGAGTATAATTCTTTTGATATCAATTCTTTTAAAGAGGTTTTTTCTAACTTTTGTATTTGTGGAAGAAAATATTAGTCTTTTTTGATTTTTTAAAAAGATATATATAGTAGCTATTAAAACTAAAAAATAAAACAAAAGCACTAACGGATAGCTAAAATCTACCAAAATTTCCTCCTGATAATTATTTTTTCAAAAAATTGAGCAACCATGCTAATCAATACAGCTGATATTAATAAAAAACCAAAAAGATCTTTATAGGAGGTAAATTGACTAATCTTAACTTCAGTTTTTTCTAACTGATCAATTGTTTGGTAAATTTGCTCAAGACCCTCCATATCAGTGGCACGGAAATATTTACCATTAGTTTTTTCTGCTATTAATTTTAACGTTTCTTCATCAATCTCATTTCTTATGTAGCCCCTTCCAGGAATAAATGAAACATCTTGATTGGTCCCAGCACCAATTGTATAAATTTTAATATCAAATTTCGAAGCCAAATCTGCTGCTGTTAATGGGTCTAATTCTCCTGCATTATTACTTCCATCAGATAATAAAATCATCACTTTTGATTTTGAATCACTC
>CACMQQ010000007.1 GCA_902615915.1 uncultured Fidelibacterota bacterium | reverse complement strand
AAACAGAGCCAGGTATTAAAGGTAATACTGCAACAGGAGCAACAAAACCTGCGAAAGTTGAAACAGAATATTTAGTTCAAGTTCCACTTTTTGTAGCTGAAGGCGATATTTTAAAAATCGATACTCGAACGGGAGAATACATTGAAAGGCTTAAATCTTAATTGTATTTTCAAATATGTATAACACAAATTTAATTAGAGAATAACATGTGGAAAGACAAACTTAAAGAAATAATTTATATTTTGGAGAATAGCAATGTTAATGAAATAGATTTATCTTTTTGGGGAACAAGGTATAGAGTTGTCAAAAACCCTGGAACAGCTTTGAATGCTCCTGCAAATAACAATTCTGTTGCTTTAGCTCTAGATCAATCTAAAGATAATTCAGAATCTGTTGAAACCTCTTTAAAGTCAAACGAGGAAAATGGTGAAAAAATATTATCTCCGATGCCAGGTACATTTTATGCCGCTCCCTCACCTGAGGCCAATGCATTTGTTAAAGAAGGTGATTTAGTTGTGGAAGGAGATACTTTGTGCATAATTGAAGCAATGAAAATAATGAATAATATCGAAGCTGAGCAGAGCGGAAGAATTATTAAAATATTAGTTGAAAATGGTAAATCTGTAGAATACAATCAGCCATTATTCGAAATAAAACCCTCCTAGGTTTTTTTTGTGTTTAAAAAGATACTTGTTGCGAATAGAGGTGAAATCGCCCTAAGAGTTATTCGAGCATGCAGAGAAATGAACATAAAAACTGTGGCTGTCTATTCTACTGCTGATGATAAATCATTACATGTTAAATATGCAGATGAAGCAGTTTGCATAGGCCCTCCTCGAGGAAATGATTCTTATCTAAATATACCGAGAATTATAACTGCAGGCGAAATTACAAATGCAGATGCAATTCATCCAGGCTATGGATTTTTGGCTGAGAACTCTGACTTTTCTAATATTTGCGAGGAGAATGGATTCACTTTCTTAGGGCCTAAGCCAGAAATTATTGATGCTATGGGAGATAAAGCTCAAGCAAAAAAAACTATGCAGAAAGCTGGCGTACCTGTTATACCTGGTAGCGATGGAATAATAGAAACCTCAGATGATGCTAAAATATTAGCTAAAGAAATAGGATATCCAGTAATGTTAAAAGCCTCTGCTGGAGGCGGTGGAAGAGGAATGAGGTTTGTTAGTAAAGAGAGTGAAATAGAAAATTCATTCAATTTAGCAAGTTCCGAAGCTAAAACAGCATTTAATAATGGTGACATGTACATGGAAAAATTCATTGAAAATCCTAGACACATTGAAATTCAATTGCTTGCAGACTCTTATGGAAATGCTGTTAGTTTAGGCGAAAGAGAATGTTCTATTCAAAGAAGGCATCAAAAATTAATTGAAGAGTCACCCTCACCTGTTGTTAGCCTAAAGCTTAGAGAACTAATGGGTGATGCAGCGGTCGCTGGTGCAAAGTCTGTTAATTATGTTGGGGTCGGTACAATTGAATTTTTACTTGATAAAAATAAAGACTTTTACTTTATGGAAATGAATACTCGTATTCAGGTGGAGCACCCTATTACTGAGATGGTAACTGGGGTTGATTTAATTAAATGGCAGATTAAAATGCATGCTGGAGAAAAATTTCCTGAATATATGAAACAAATAAAACTCAGAGGGCATTCTATAGAATGTAGAATAAATGCTGAGGATCCCGACATGAATTTTGCTCCCTCTCCAATGGTGATAACAGATTTTCATACCCCAGGCGGTAAAGGAGTAAGAATGGATTCTCATGCATATGCTGGATATGAAATCTCACCTTATTATGACTCTTTAATAGGAAAATTGATTGTTCACTCTTCTGATCGAAAATCAGCTATTAAGAGAATGAGAAGAGCATTATCAGAAATGATTATCGAGGGCCCAAAAACAACTATACCTTTCCATAAACAGATTATGAAAAATGAAAAATTTATAGAGGGCGACTTCGATACAAGTTTTTTAGATGATTTTGAATTTAATAACAAGGAAGAGTAAATTATATGGATCACAAAAAATTTAAATTTACTAAAGATCACGAATGGTTAAATCTTCAAGAGGACTTAGCTATTGTTGGAATAACAGATTACGCACAAAGTCAGTTAGGAGATATTGTTTTTGTTGAAATGCCTGAATTATCATCTAAACTTACTGCATCAGAATCTTTTGGAGCTATAGAGGCAGTTAAAACTGTAGCTGATCTTTTTGCTCCAGTTTCTGGAAAAGTCATTGAGATAAATGAAAACCTTGATACGAGCCCTGACCTTATTAATTCAGATCCTTATAACAAAGGTTGGATAGTTAAATTAAAAATTAACAATAATGATGAAATAAATCAGTTAATGAATTATGATGAATATCAAGAATTTACTTTAGATAATTGAAATGATTGATATTAGAGGTGCAATAGAGGACAGTATAGCCACAAAGAAGCAAGTCATTGAATTTTGTTTGAGCGATATCCAATCATCTGTTGAATTAATGATAAGAGCAGCAAAAGAGAATAAAAGTATCTTCTGGTGTGGCAATGGAGGTTCCGCTGCAGATTCGCAGCATATGGCAGCAGAATTAATGGGTGGATTACGTTCTCATGATAGAAGACCAGTTAAATCAATTGCATTAACAACAGATTCCTCTTTTATAACTGCTTGGTCCAACGATACTAGTTATGATGATATATTTTCAAGGCAATTAGATGCCCTTGGCGAAGAGGGTGATTTAATTGTTGCTATTTCAACAAGCGGAAATTCTATTAATATTTTTCAAGCATTGATGTTAGCAAAAAAGAAAAATATAAACTCAATTGTTTTGACTGGCAAAACTGGGGGTAAAATAGCGAATGCGGGAGATTGTGTTATTAAAGTACCAAGTGATGATACTCAAAGAATTCAAGAAGCTCATCTATTAATTGAGCATATTCTTTGTGAGAGCGTTGAAAGAGCAATAATGGAATAAAATGAATAAATATATTGAAGAATATTTATCCATACTTAAAGTTGAGAGAAATCTTGCCTATAATTCATTAGACTCTTATCGAAGAGATTTGAAAAAATATAGACATTTTGTCAAAAAAATTCTAAACATAAGTTCTATTAGCGATGTTTCATTGGGGCATATTAGATCATACATTCGACATCTTAACGATAATGGCCTTTCCGCGAACTCAGTAAAAAGAAATATATCATCGATTAGAACGTTCCATAGTTTTTTAAGCTCTGAAGGTTATGCAAAAAATAATCCAACCTTACTTCTTCATGCTCCAAAATCATCCCAAAAACTACCCAATTTTCTGACTGTTGATGAAATTGATCAGATTTTGGATTCCATTCCAAAAGATTCGCCGCTTTATCGTAGGGATGTAGCAATTTTTGAATTATTATATTCATGCGGCTTACGAGTTACAGAGTTATGTGAATTTAAGATGAAAGATATTCTTTGGGATTCAGATTTGATCAAAATTCAAGGAAAAGGTAAAAAAATTAGGTATATACCATTTGGCCCAATTGCTAAAGAAAACCTAAAGAACTATATAGATGACGAACGCCGCATTTTAATTAAAAAAAATCCCAAGTCTGCTGAAGTTTTCCTAAGTAGAAATGGCAAAAAATTAACCAGAATGATGGTTTGGATCTTATTGAAGAAATGGACCAAAAATGCTCAATTAGAAAAAATTGTTAGTCCTCACACATTAAGACACTCTTTTGCAACGCATTTATTAGAAGGCGGAGCTGATCTAAGATCAGTTCAGGAAATGCTGGGACATTCTGATATTTCTACTACACAAATATACACTCACTTGGATAAAGAGTTCTTAAAGTCAGAACACCAAGAACATCACCCGAGGTATGATTAATGTTATTTAGACTACCACCAGAAGTTTTAACTATGCTAATTCCTGTTTTATTATTTGCTCTAGTCTTTCATGAATTTTCGCATGGATGGGTAGCCAATAGATTAGGTGACCCTACTGCAAAATATGCAGGTCGTTTAACTTTAAATCCACTTGCACATTTAGATATGTTTGGATCATTAATGATTTTATTTGTTGGATTCGGTTGGGCAAAGCCTGTTCCAGTTGACTCTCGATACTTAGCAAGCCCTAGAACAGATATGATGAAAATAGCTTTTGCAGGTCCAGCATCAAATTTATTACTAGCTTTTATCGGAGGAACTTTAATCAGAATTATTGGAAATGCTGGTTCTTTAACTTCAATGCTTTATATTTTTACTCAAATCAATATTTCGCTAGCAGTTTTTAACATGATACCTATTTCTCCGCTAGATGGATCTCAAATTTTTTCAGGTTTTATGGTTAAGCGTAATCCGCAATTAGTTATGAAAATGCAAATGTATGGACCTCAAATATTGATGGGATTAATTTTATTTGGTATGTTCACCAGTTTTTCTCCTATTTGGTTGGTGATGAGCCCATTTGTTAACTTCTTTATGTATTTATTCATTGGAGTTTAGTGAAAAGATTTTTTAGTGAAATCATACCTCCGAGAAGGTCTAAAAAATCACTAATTGGTACAGTTATTTTATTGGTTGTGATTTTATTTTTAATCGACTATTTAACCAATATAGCAAAAGGTCCCTAATGAAACTTGTTGAATGTGTTCCTAATTTTAGTGAGGGTAGAGATAAATCAGTAATTGATGAGATTTCCAAAAGAATTAAAAGCTTAGAAGGGGTAGTCCTTCTCGATGTTGATTCAGGTATAGATACGAATAGAACTGTTATGACGATGGTTGGAGATCCCAAATCAATATCGAATGCTGCATTTGAAGCAATTAAAGCTGCATCCGACCTGATTGATATGTCTAAACATCATGGTTCGCATTCTAGAATAGGAGCAACAGATGTTTGTCCAATTATTCCAATTTCAGAAATCAGCATAAATGAATGTATTGATCTTTCAGAAAATTTAGCTAAACGCGTTGGTGAAGAACTAAATATTCCAGTCTTTTTATATGAGAAATCAGCTAAAGATTTAAACAGAGTAAACTTAGCAAACATTAGAAAAGGTGAATACGAGGGTTTAGCACAAAAATTAAACGATATAAAATGGAAACCAGATTTTGGCCCCTCAACTTTTAATAAAAAGTCAGGTGCTACGGTTATAGGAGTGCGAGATTTTTTAATAGCTTACAACATCAACTTAAACACCACCAATGTGCGAATTGCAACTGATATTGCATTTGAAATTAGAGAAAAAGGGAGAAGTAAACGTAAGCCCAACCCAAAATCTCCCATTTTACTTGATGGGGAAATTATTAGAGATAAAAGGGGAGCGCCTATCAAAAAAAGTGGCCTATTCAAAGATGTAAAAGCGGTAGGTTGGTATGTTGATGAGTTCAAATGTGCTCAAATTTCAATTAATTTTAATAATTATAAAAAGTCTACCATTCATGAAGTTTTTGATAAAGTTTGTGAACTGGCAAATGAGCGGGGAGTTAGAGTAACCGGAAGTGAATTAGTTGGCCTCATTCCTCTTGATGCTATGCTTATGGCAGGTAATTTTTTCTTGTCGAAACAAAGGAGCTCCAATGGAATTCCAGAAAATGATATCATTAATATTGTTACCCAAAGTTTAGGCTTGAATGATGTAATGCCTTTTGATCCTAGAAAAAAAATCATTGAATATGCTATCAAAGGTCAAAAAAACAATTTGATGGATATGAAAGTATCAAATCTTTTGGATGAATTTTCAAGAAAAAGTATCGCCCCCGGCGGTGGATCTGCAAGTGCAATTGTTGGCGCATTTGGAGCATCTCTATGTTCGATGGTTGCTGCAATTAGCTATGAAAAATATAAATCAGATAAACTAAAAAATAAAATGCTTAAAATAGGCAATGATTCTCAAAAACTTATGAAAAGCTTATCTTTTTATGTTGATGAAGATTCTAACGCATTTAAAAAGACAATCAAAGTTTCTAAGCTACCTGAAGAAAATGAAGAATTGAAAAAAACTAAATTTAATGAGATTGCTAAAGCGAACAAATATTCCGCAGAAATACCTTTAAATGTAGCTAAAAATTGCCGAGATCTTTTGAGAGTTGCTAAACTTTTATCCATAGAGGGATATGTGCCATCATTGTGCGATGTAAATGTAGCAAGTGAACTATTAATGTCAGGAATTAAAGGAGCGGTTTCCAACGTAAAAGTAAACATACCGAACATAAAGGATAAATTATACATAAAAAGATTAGAAACTGAAATAAAGTGCATAACGAAAGAAAGCGAACTTCTTTTGTCTGAAATAAATCATAATTTTATAGAATCTTTTAATTCTGATGAATTATAAATCTTCTGTTGATAGGGCAAAATCCTATGTTAATGATTTATTAAAGAGAAATGGCAAAAGCTCAAACGTTATTGTAGATGAAAAAATCTGGCAGCTAAACAAAAAATATATTGCTGTTCAAATTAGCGCAGATATTTTGATTATTAATCAGCATCGAGCACACTTTAAAATATTATATGATCAGTTTTTAGAGGCAATTAATGGTAAGTCATTAAGTGGACAAACACTGCTATTCCCAGAAAAAATTGAATTAAATTTTGACTTAAAAAGTACATTAATGGATATACTTCCTTTTTTAGAAAAAACAGGATTTAGATTTAGAGAATTTTCAGATGAATCTTTAATTATTAGCTCTATCCCAACAGAGATAGCATGGGGCACTGAAAAAGTAATTCTTGAAAACTTGCTTCAACATTTTTTTCTTCCAAAAATTAAAACTCTTCCACTAGATAGCGAGCTTGCAAAGGCCTTGTCGAAAAATATTGCAATAAAAGAAAATGAATTTGTTGATTTAAATCAATTGAAAGAAATTTTTAATAAATTGTTTGGATGTGCTAAGCCACTGTATTGTCCTGAGGGAAATAAAGTTTATCATTTAATTAAATGTACAGAAATCGATAAGCACTTTTAAGTAGTTTTAGTTATTAATGCCAAAATTCCAATCTTTAGCAATTCTTGGCCCTACTGCATCAGGCAAAAGTTCTTTAGCTATTAAGATAGCAAAAAAAATTAATGGTGAAATAATTGGGCTTGATTCAAGACAGTTATATAGATTTTTTGAGATTGGAACCGCACAACCATCGAAAGAACAATTAAAAGAAATCAATCATTACATGATTGGTTGCTTTGATCCTTATAAAAGTATTAATGCTGGAGAAAATGCTAAGCTGACTAAGAAATATATTGAAAAAATTTCATACAAAGGAAAGGTTCCTATAGTTTGTGGAGGATCTGGCCTCTATTACAGGGCATTAACTAAAGGTATATTTGATCAAAGCTCGACAAGCAATAAAATAAGATTCAGGCTCGATAAAGAATATCAAGATAATGGCCCAAATGAACTGATGAGAAAATTAAAGAAGATAGATCCTGAATATTCTAAGTTGGTTCATCCCAACAACAAAAAAAGATTGATAAGGGCTCTAGAGGTTTTCGAAATTACAGGAAAACCGATTTCAGAGCACTTTAAAAATCAAAGTAAAAATATTGATTATGATTTTTATTCTGTTCTAATTAGCTGGAATGAGAAGTTTCTTTTGAGTAGAATAAAACATAGGGTAAAAAAAATGCTTCAAAATGGCTGGTTAGATGAAGTAAAAAATTTAATGTTAAATTTTGAAATTGATAAAATTGTACCTTTAGATTCATTGGGTTATAGAGATATAATTAAATATCATAATGAAGAAATTAACCTCAAAGATCTTGAGGATAAAATAATTTTAAATACAAAGCAATTTTCAAAAAAACAGCTCAAGTGGTTTAGATCGGAAGATATCAATTTTACAATTAACATAGATGAAAATCTTGAATTAAACGAAATAGCAAATTTGATTATTAATAAATTTCAAAATTAATATTTTATTATTAATTTTTTGTTAGCTTTTAAGTCATTCCTGCGTGAAGACAAAGTTTTAATTCTACCCAATTAGACGAGTGACTTAATTCTCTTCCTATTGGGTTTTTTTTGGAGTTTTTTTGAAGCCAATTAAAAATGAAATACTAAATGAGACTAAAATTGCTAAATCTATTATTAGATTGTCACATGAAATCATTGAGAAAAATAATAACACAGATGAGATATACTTAGTTGGCATTATAACTAGAGGTAAAACTTTAGCTCAAAGAATCCACAAAAATCTTACAAACATTGCTGGTAATAATATTAGTTATGGAACTATTGATATAACCTTCCATAGAGACGACTACTTTACTAGACTCAAAACTCCTAAGCTCAATGGAACTAATATTGATGAATCAATAGACGGAAAAACAGTTATACTTGTTGATGATGTTTTATATACCGGGCGAACTATTAGAGCAGCCATAGACTCTTTATTGTCATTCGGTCGACCAAAATCAATACAGCTAGCAGTTTTAGTAGATAGAGGCCACAGGGAATTGCCTATTCGTCCTGATTATGTTGGAAAGAATATTCCAACCCATGAGGGTGAGCATGTGGAAGTTTTGTTTAAAGAAATTGACAGCCAAGATTCTATTTGCTTGATAAGGAATAAAATTGAAAAATAAGCATTTAATTGGACTTGAAGGATATCCAAAACAAGATATTAATGAAATTATCGAAACAGCTTTCTCTTTCAAAGAGGTTCTTGAGAGGCCAATTAAAAAAGTACCCTCTCTTCAAGGTAAGACAATTGTAAATTTATTTTTTGAGAATTCCACCAGAACAAGAATCAGTTTCGAGCTTGCCGAGAAACGATTAAGTGCAGATTCAATAAATTTTTCTGCTAGCTCATCTAGTTTAAATAAAGGTGAAACATTTAAAGATACTGTTAAAAATATAGAATCTATGAAAATAGATGCAGCAGTAATTAGACATTCATTTCCAGGTTCAGCATTGATGCTTACAAATTATATCGACTCAGTAGTTATAAATGCTGGAGATGGTACGCATGAACATCCTACGCAAGCACTTTTAGATATTGTAAGTTTGAAAGAAAAATTTGGATATATTAAAAATTTAAAAATTGGCATAATCGGTGATATTGCGCACAGTCGCGTTGCATTAAGTAATATATATGGATTGATAACGCTTGGTGCAAAGGTTACGTTGTGCGGCCCCTCAACACTTATGCCTATAAAAATTGAAGAATTGGGATTAACCGTTAATAATAATATTGATGAAGTCATAGAATGGGCAGATGCCATCAATGTTCTAAGAATTCAAAGAGAGAGAATGAATAACGCATTAATCCCCTCTGTAAGAGAGTACAGAAAATTATTTGGAATAACACAATCAAGAATAGAAAAACATAATAGCGAACTTGTCATAATGCATCCCGGACCAATGAACAGATGGGTAGAAATTGACAGTAATGTTGCTGACAGTGAGCAAGCAATTATTTTAGATCAAGTATTAAATGGAGTTGCTACAAGAATGGCCATTTTATACCTCTTGCTTTCAGGCACAACTAAGAAAGACTCCTAATGCAAACTGAAAAGATAAACAAGCATCTTGTTTTAAAAAATGCTACAATCATCGATCCATTTAATTCTACAGAGATAAATGGAGATATATATATAAAAGAAGGCAAAATAAATTCCATTGGAAAAGCTACCTATCCATCTTCATCTAAAATAATTGACTGCACTGATAGGATAGTTACTCATGGTTTTTGCGATATTCATGTTCATTTTAGAGAACCTGGAGAAGAATATAAAGAAGATTTAAATTCAGGATCGCAGGCTGCTATAGCTGGAGGCTTTACTCGGGTGTGCGTAATGCCCAACACATCCCCTGTTATTGATAGTCCAGAATTAATTAGATATATAGTAAATAGATCAAATGAGTGCCCTATTCATATTCATCCAATTGGTGCAGTTACAAAATCTCAAAAAGGCAAAGAGCTAACAGAAATGAAAGCAATGCTAAATGAGGGAGCAGTGGCATTTAGCGATGATGGAGTGCCTATTGAGAATTCATCTGTTTTAAGAAATGCGCTTTCATATTCTTCAATGTTTTATGAAAATATTAAAATTATAAATCATGCTGAAGATCTTACTCTCAAAAATTCATCAGTGATGAATGAAGGTATTATATCAACAAAATTAGGTTTGGAGGGTTCCCCAGACATTACTGAATCAAACATGGTTTTAAGAGATTTAGAAATTGCTAAAATTACAAATGCTCATATACATATTCCTCATGTGAGTGCAGGTAAATCCGTTAAACACATAAACTCAGTTAAAAAAGACTATGATAAAGTAACTGCTGAAGTAACACCTCATCATTTATTTTTTTCTGATGAAGATTTGCAAGATTATAATGCTAATTTAAAAGTAGCCCCTCCGATACGAACACGCGATGATAGAAAAATCTTAATTAATGCTCTTAAAGATGGAACCATAGATTGTATTGCTACAGATCACGCCCCACATGCTCTTGAAGAAAAGGAGTGCGGCTTTAATTGTGCGTCTTTTGGAATGATTGGCCTTGAATCATGTTATGGAGCAGTTAATAAAATTTTACTTAAAGAAAACAATTTTAACGTTATCTCATTATTAAAATTAATGACAACAAATCCAAGAAAAATCATGGGTTTTGAAAATGACTTGTTTTCAAAGGGAAAGGATGCAGAATTAGTAATCTTGGATCCAAAAGAAAAATGGAAATTTGCTGAAAAGAACATTTATTCTAAATCAAAAAATTCTCCTTTTATTGGAGAAGATTTGGTTGGAAAAGTAAAGTATACAATAGTTAAAGGATTAATAAATAAAATATAAATTATAATTGACTATATGCAGGATTGAGAACTAATATTGTTTGCTCTATATCTCTCAAAAATTTATGATTACAAAATCTATAAAATTAAATGAAATAACTAAAGAATGGTTTGTAGCAGATGCTGAAGGCAAAACATTGGGCAGGTTTGCATCTGAAGTTGCAAAAGTATTAAGAGGCAAGCATAAACCGTCTTTCACTCCAAACCTTGATATGGGAGATTTCGTTATTGTAATTAATGCCGACAAGATTAATGTTACAGGATCTAAAGAAACACAGAAAAAATACTTCAAACATTCCGGTTATATTGGTTCATCTTCTTTGACTAAATTTGACCACATGAGACGAACTTTTCCTGAAAGAATTTTAGAAAAAGCAATATGGGGAATGTTGCCAAAAAATAGATTAGGCAGATCAATTTTTAAACACCTTAAAATTTATCCAGGCCCTGATCACCCTCATCTATCACAAAAACCTAAAAATTTAGAAATTTAAATATGTCAAAATCAGTTTATAGTTCCATTGGTCGAAGAAAAGGTTCGATTGCCAGAGTCTACATGAATCCGGGACAAGGCAATATTTTTATAAACGGAAAAGAATTTTCAAACTATATTTCTAGAAAAAGCTTAGCTATTGTTGTAACTCAGCCGCTAGATCTTCTGGATCAGAGAAATTCCTACGATATTTCTGTCAATGTTAAGGGTGGAGGTTTGTCGGGTCAGGCAGGTGCAATAAGACTAGGTATATCAAGGGCTTTAAATCAAATAAATGAAGATTTTAGATCCAAGCTTAAAGAAGCTGGTTTTTTAACAAGAGATGCGAGAAAAGTTGAAAGAAAAAAATATGGTCAACCTGGAGCTCGTAAAAAATTTCAGTTTTCTAAGAGATAATAATTAAAGACTTACAATGAATAAAGTAAAATTTGAAGATCTATTAAGTACCGGTGCCCATTTTGGCCATGTAACAAGTAAATGGAATCCAAATTTCAAGCCTTTTATTTTAATGGAAAAAAACGGCGTCCATATAATAAATCTAGATGAAACATTACTTTATCTTGATAAAGCTTTAGGATTCATTCAAAATCTTGCTAAGAAAAAAGGTGAGTTTTTATTCGTTGGAACAAAAAAGCAAGCAAGAGATATCGTACAGCAGGAAGCAGATAGATGTTCAATGTTTTACGTTGTTGAAAGATGGTTGGGGGGCACACTAACCAACTTTTCTACTATCAAAAAAAGTATTAAACGTTTAAATCTTTTAGAAAAAGAAGGTTCTCATATTTATGAAAACCAAACAAAAAAAGAAGTACAAATGTTAAATAGAGAAAGAATTAAGCTTTCTGATCAACATAGAGGAATTAAAGACATGCGTCGATTGCCAGATGCTGTAATTGTAGTTGACGCAAGACTAGAGTTTACAGCTGTTAAAGAGGCAAATGGCCTTGGTATTCCAATAATCGCAATAGTTGACTCCAATACAAACCCTAATAACATTTCATATCCTATTCCTGCAAATGATGATTCAATCAGAACAATACAACTACTCATCTCTAGTATAGCTGATACTATATTAGAAGCAAACGGCAAACTTAATGATAATAATACACCTACTGATCAATCAAATATCTCTGATGCAGATAATAAACAAGATTCAATTACACCAACCAGTGATAATAATTAATTACATCTAATCAATAAACTAAAATGAAAATTAGCGCTAAAACCGTAAAAGATTTAAGAGAAAGAACTGGTGCGGGCATGATGGACTGCAAAAAAGCTTTGCTTCAATCAAATGGCGATCTTGATAAAGCAATTGATTTTCTTAGAAAATCAGGAATTGCTAAAGCTGAAAAAAAAGGAAGCCGAACAGCTAGCGAAGGTATCATATATTCATATATTCACCATGGTGATAAGCTCGGAGTTTTGCTAGAGTTAAATTGCGAAACAGATTTTGTCGCAAAAACTGAAGGTTTCAACGTTTTGGCTAATAATTTAGCAATGCAAATAGCGGCTACAAATCCTTTATCAATTGACCGTGATTCAATTGATAAAAATTATCTTCAAAAAGAAGAATCCATTTTTAAAGAACAAGCTTTGTCTTCTGGCAAGCCCGAAAATGTTGTTGATAAAATTGTTATAGGAAAATTAGAAAAGCTTTTTTCTGAAATTTGTTTACTCGATCAACTATATATAAAAGATACAGATAAAAAAATATCTGATTTATTAAATGAAACTATTGCAACTTTAGGTGAAAATATAGTTATTGCTCGTTTTATTAGATTTGCAGTTGGTGAGAATAGTTCATCAAGTTAGCAAATGCCAGAAAAACCATTTTATAATCGTATTCTACTCAAATTGAGCGGAGAGGTTATTGCTGGTAAAAAAGGTTTTGGCATCGATTACCAAAAAGCTTCTGAGCTTGCCCTTGAAATTAAATCTTTACACGAAATGAATATCGATATTGGTTTAATTATAGGAGCTGGTAATATTTTTAGAGGAATGCAGGCTGCAAGTAAGGGTATGGAAAGAGTTTCTGGTGACTATCTTGGTATGTTAGCTACCATAATGAATGCAATTACAATGCAAGATGCTCTTGAGAAAATTAATGTTGAAACAAGAACCTTATCTGCTATAACTGTTTCCCAAATCTCAGAGCCATACATAAGGAGAAGAGCTCTTAGACATTTAGATAAAAAAAGAGTTGTAATTGTTGCTGGCGGTACAGGAAATCCTTATTTTACTACAGATACGGCCGCTGCTCTCAGAGCCACAGAGCTGAAATCGGAAGTTTTAATCAAAGGTACTAAAGTAGATGGCGTCTATGACAAAGATCCTGTTTTAAACAGTGATGCAAAAAAATTTAAAAAATTAAGTTATTCGGAAGTAATTTCTAAAAATTTGAGAGTAATGGACCTTACGGCAATTACTTTATGTAAAGAAAATAATCTTCCAGTGCAAGTTTTTGATATAAATAAATATGGAAACCTTAGAAAATTAGTTTTAGGTAAAAATATAGGCACTATAATTAACTAAAAAGCAAAATAATGATTGAAGATATAATTCTAGACACCACGAAAAGAATGGATTTGGCTATTTCCCATTGTAAAGCTGAGCTTTCAAAAGTGAGAACAGGAAGAGCTAATCCTCAAATTCTCAATTCACTAAAAGTTGAATATTACGGCTCAATGGTTCCCCTGACTCAAGTTTCAACAATTACCTCGCCTGAACCAAGGTTGATAACAATTAAACCTTATGAAAAACTAATAATTGGAGAAATTGAAAAAAGCATTATGGAATCAAATCTAGGTTTGATTCCAAACAATAATGGTGAATCTATTTTAATTCCAATTCCTCCGCTATCTGAGGAGCGTAGAAAAGACTTGATAAAATATGTGCATCAACTTGTAGAAGAAAGCAAAATTGCGATTAGAAACATAAGGCGAGATGCATTGCACACTTTAAAAGACTTTGCAGATGAAAGCCATCTTTCAGAGGATGAAAGTAGAAGGCAAGAATCCAATATACAAGATATTACCAATAAAAATATCTTATCATTAGAAAGTATTGATAAGACAAAGGAAAAAGAGCTTTTAGAATTTTAGACTATTTGGTGTTTTGGAATTCCCTAATTAAAAGCTAATTCCCTTCTCATAAACTAATCAATCACACTTTGACCAGCCGCACTCTCTACAAGTCAGACAACCACCTTCATTGATTACATTCTGGCAATCTGTTCGATTTTGACCTTCTGAGCATTCATAGGAATTATCTTGCGCCATGGTAATTCTAACTTTTTCATCAACAAAATCAGAATCTGTATTGGGCTTCCATGAATTTCTTTCTTTTAAGTAATCATCTAAAGCTTTTCCAATAGCATCAGGAGTAGAAAGAATAAGGCGACCATCTTCCCATGTTGGATTTGGGCCTGATATACCCTTCAATTGCCTAACAATAGAATTCGGATCAACTCCAGATCGCAACGCCAAAGAAATTAATCTGCTTATAGCTTCAGATTGTGCAGCAGCATTGCCACCAGCCTTTCCAATTGTTGTAAATATTTCACAAAGACCATTTTCATCTTCATTTATTGTGATGTATAAAGAGCCCTCACCAGTACGAATTCGTCTCGTAGTACCTGAGGTAGTAATAGGTCTCATTCTGGGTCTTTTTTCATTGGTTTGTGAGGCAGCCACCACGTTTTTAGAGGATGAGCTGTTTGTACTTTCCTTCTTGGTTTCTTCGTTAGTAATAAGAATGCCTTCTCGAGAGCCTTCTCTATATACTGTAATTCCTTTGAGACCTGCTTTGTGAGCAGTCATGTAAATATCAGCGACGGTTTCTTTCTTTATTTCATTTTTTAGATTTACTGTAGAGGAGATTGAGCTGTCAATGTATTTTTGAATAATTCCTTGCATTTTTACTCTAAAATATGGATCAATCTCATGAGCCGTTACAACATAATCAGGAAGATTGTCATCGTTTTTGAATAATTTTTCAATGATTGGGTGGTATACTTTATACTCATCGAAATCCCTTCCAAAGCCATCGTTCTTTTTGACCCTTCTTTTGTAAGATGTTGCGAATATAGGTTCAACACCGGAGGTTACCCTGGCAACAATGGCGCCACTACCTGTTGGTGGTACAGTCAGAACAGTTGAATTCCTTATCTTATGCTCTTCAATATCATTTTTTATATGCTTTGGAAGATTTTTTACAAAATGACTCTTTTTATAACCATTCCATTTGAAATTGGGAAATCCGCCTTTTTCTTTGGCAAGATCAACACTAGTTTCATAAGCAGTATCTCTGAAGATTTGCATGATCTGATCAACTGTTTGAAGAGCATCTTCACTATCATATTTGATGTTCATCCTCACAAGCATATCACCCAGTCCTAAAATACCAAGGCCAATTCTTCTATCGTTGAATGCATTTTGCTTTTGGGACTCTAAAGCATGCCTATCCAAGTTGTAATCAATAACATTATCAAGAAATCTAGTAGCAGTTACTATTGTATCCTTGAACTCATCAATCATAAAATTTCCTTTTTCATCAACAAAGCGTTCTAAGTTTATAGATCCAAGGTTGCAACATCCACCATCAGGAAGAGGTTGTTCTGCACAAGGATTGGTTGACACAAGGGGACTGCAATATTCTGCATTGTGATAGTTTTTCATGGTATCCCAAAAAAGCAAACCTGGTTCAGCGCTAGAGTGAGCATGGTCAATTATCTTGTCCCATAATTCTTTAGCGTTAACAGTCTTGTAAACTTTGCCTTGATACCTTAGATCGAATTCCTCATTCTTTGAAACTGCATTCATAAATTCATCAGTTAATAAAACAGAAATATTAGAATATTTCACCATATTTACATCGCCAGTTTTGATCTCGATAAATTTTTCAATATCGGGATGGTCAATGCTCAGTGTTTGCATATTTGCACCTCTTCTACCATGCTGTGCTATTGTATTAGTATTTTCGCTGAACAAATTCATAAAACCAACGGGACCACATGATTCGCCTCCTGTGCCGTTTATAGCATCGCCAGATGGTCGTAAAACAGAAAGATCATGACCGCAGCCACCACCAAATTTGTATGTTCTAGCTTCTTCTTGAATAGTTTTATAAATGGAATTGATAGAATCATCGTTAATTCCAACTACATAGCAATTATTAAGAGTGGTTGTTATATCTTCACGTCCTGCACCATGCATTATTCGACCACCTGGAGTAAATTTAAAATCCTCCAGAATAGAATAAAATTTATTTTCCCATAGTTTTTTGGATTTTTTTGTTTTCTCTACACTCGCCAACGCTTTTGCTTGTCTTTGCCATAATTCATAGGGGTGACTTTCCCATGGTGCTAAGTATTTGTTTTTTAGAACATCTGCACCAAGAGTATCGCCATTGTAGTAATTGTCAATTTGATATTTTGAGAAGTCATTTTTGGTGGTTTTTTTATCAATTTCTTTTGCAAGCTCTCTTGCGGTATCTTCTACTAATGTGTTTAGTTCTTTTGATGATTTGTCATTTTCATTTGGAAAATTTAGTTCAATTGCTTCCGCCATCGCCTTAATTCCTTACGTTTTGGTATGTGGTTGTAAAAAAGTTTTAACTAACAAATGAAAAAGTGATAAATGTTATGGTTGGCGCTTGGAAATATATAAACATTGAAAAAATCCATCAAGTAGAAAAGTCAATATAATCGTTTTGTCGACGATAAATTTTTTATGATTGAAGTTATCCACAATTTATCCACATTGATTTTAACTCACTTAAATATCAAATTAAATTGATTATTTATAAATCCTAAGCCGATTAAACACAATTAAATAATTATTAATTAAAAATTTGAAATATTAAATTTGAATGTTGAATGCAATAATTTAATTTAGAAAAAATAATACATAATTGGCCTAAGGCAAAACAATGCAACCTTTTCATTTAGCATTTCCAGTACATGATCTTTCATTAGCGAAAAAATTTTACACAAATACCCTACTTTGCAAAGTGGGTAGAAGCAGTGATGAGTGGATAGATTTTAACTTATTTGGACATCAAATTGTAGCTCATCTTGATAAATCAATGGATTTAGAAAACTCCTTGAATATTGTAGATGGTAAAAAGGTTCCTGTGCAACATTTTGGTATTGTAATGAAGTGGAATAAATGGCATCAGTTTGTAGATCATTTAAAAAATGAAAAGGTTGATTTTTTAATAGAACCCCATACTAGATTCAAAGGGAAGCCGGGCGAACAAGTAACATTCTTTATCAAAGATCCTAGCGGCAATGCGTTAGAATTCAAATCATTTAAAGATAAAGAAATGATCTTTAAAAATTTCTAGCGAAAAAACCAATGCTTACAGTTGCAATTATAGGACGACCCAATGTTGGAAAATCAACTTTTTTTAATAGGGTTTTAAATCAGCGAAAAGCAATTGTGCATGAAAAAGAAGGCATTACACGAGACAGAATATATGGTGAAATGTTTTGGATAGGTCATCAGTTAAGATTTGTTGATACTGGAGGCTTTATCCCAAAAGACTCAGATATTTTCAATCGCGAAATAAGAAATCAAGCAAAAGAAGCTGCTAATGAAGCAGACTTTATCCTTTTTATTGTTGATGGAAAAACAGGACCAGTTTCAACCGATATAGAACTCGCAAACTTTGTTAGAAAGTCTGGTAAAAAACATTTAATGGCAGTGAATAAATGCGATGATTTATCACTGTCTCATCAAATTAATAATTTTTTTGAATTAGGGTTGAAACCTGTAATGCCAATTTCTGCGCTAAACGGTAGATTAACAGGTGATTTATTGGATGAAATAATTCATCTATCAAATGCTAAACCTTCAAAAGATGATAAAGAAGCCCATGATAGCGAGCTCAGACTAGCTATAACAGGCATGCCCAATGTTGGAAAATCATCTCTTTTGAATGCAATATTGAAACGCAATCAATCAATTGTGACTCCAATTGGAGGTACAACTAGAGATGCTATCGATAGTAATATTAGATATTATGGAAAAAAAATAACGCTGGTTGATACTGCAGGACTGAGAAAAAAAAGCAAAATTTCAGACAATATAGAATTTTATAGTACCGTAAGAACCCAAAACGCAATCTTGAACTGTGATCTGGCTTTGGTCTTGATTGATGCAGAAAAAGGATTTACAAAGCATGATAAGTCCATTATTGATGATGTAATTTTAAAAGGAAAAGGATTGATTGTAATTGTTAACAAATGGGATTTAATAAATAAAACCACAAAAACTATGAAAGAATTTGTAGATGAAATGATTTATCAATTCAAAACTGTAGGTGACTATCCAATTTTATTTATTTCTGCTTTAACAAAAAAAAGAATATCTGGCGTACTAAAAGAAGCATCACTTTTATCAAGAAAAATTAAGAAAAAACTATCGACATCTGATCTCAACAAATCGCTTCAAAAAGCATTGTCTCAGAAAGCCCCCCCTGCTACAAAAGGAAAAGTTATAAATCTAAATTATATTACTCAAGTAAGCACAAAGCCACACTTGTTTGTTATTTATGCTAATTATCCAAAATTAGTGCCTTTGAACTATAGAAAATATTTAGAGAATAATTTAAGGTCTGATTTCGATTTAAAAGGGATTCCTTTTAGGATATCATTTAGAAAAAAATGAATTGTTAGAAAAATTTTATTCTGGTAAATTTTGGTATAATGATTATTCGTGACGCGGGGTGGAGCAGTCTGGTAGCTCGCAGGGCTCATAACCCTGAGGTCGGAGGTTCGAATCCTTCCCCCGCTACCATTTAAAATGGGTTAGCTTGACTAACCCATTTTTTTATGCAAAGGTAATTAAATTTATATCAACAAAATTTATTTGATTAAGGTCTCATATTATTTTTGTAATTTAGTAATTAAATAAATTTAGAAATTATGTTATATTTTTTATTCGACCTATTCTCTCAACTTTTTTTAGGCTTTTTTGACGGTGGTTTATTAGCCGGCCTATTCTTTTTAGCTGCAGCTTTATATAGCTTTCTTTTTCGATCAAAGAAAAATTTATTAAACAGAAACGATTTCATTGAAGATTGTATTGTAATTCTCATAATGACTATGATATTATTGAGATTATTACTTGTTATTAAAGTCTATTTATTCGACTCACAAGGTTGGACTTTAATTTTTGACCTTCCAGATTCACTTATTTTGGATGCTTTCTACGGAAGATAATTTCTACCCTAACTAAAGATTACAGAGAAATTTTAGTTAGGGTAGAACTTTTATTGATTAAAATTTAAAACTTATTCAGGTCTCCAGTTTGCATAATCCCCTGGAGAAGCTCCCGTTACAAGGGAATAAACATAAGCTCCATTTTTATCGTGAACAAGCACTGTATCTGGTGCAACATAATCAGACAGGCCAATAAAGATATGCTCTGAATTTGCATGGGATGAATAGAGTTTGTTATCATTATAATTACCTATTTTGCCTGATGTTAGTATGCTGGCATCAATATTAAGAGGCGAGACTCCACCATCAAATGTTCTGTACAACGCCTTATTAAAATTAAACAAATCCCCAGCGCATGCAGAACCTCCTCTACCATAATCTTTAATGGTGACAGTGCTTGTAGTTAAATCAATTTTGCTGGTACCAATGTAGGTTAGATAAGAATCATCATAGTATCGGTTGGTTACCCACAAATTATCACCTTCAAGCGCCAACGCATGAGGACCTTTGCCTACTTTGTATTCATTAGTAATTTGTCTAGAGCTTATGTTGATTTTAACTACAGTGCTGGCAGAGCTATAATCAGAATTCATATTGATAGCAACAAATAGATTTGTTTGATCAGAGATTATCCCTTCTGGCATTCCATTAACTTTTATCGACCCGTCAATTTTATATGTCGTAAGATTTAAATACCTGACATCTTGAGAATTCCAATTAGTAAAATATAGATAGTTTCCAACGACTACCATCTCTCTTGGGCTACTAGTATTTGTGGGGATATCTATTCCAGGCAAGGCAAGCCCCTCTTCAGATATACTATATACTTTTATGAGATGACTGTTGTTAAGAATAGCAAATAGCTTATTGCCGTGGACTAAAATCGATTGCAATACATCTCCAATATCTTCAATTTTTTGTATTTCTGACTCACCTCTATATACTGAGATGCTCGCATTGCTTGTGCCAAAATTACCTTCAGAAGAAATAAAGGTGAGTTCTTGATTAATAGTTGAGGTGTTGTTGTCCTCACAGCTAATTATTAAAAAAGCTAAAAGTAAATAAAAGCGTTTCATTAAGTATTCCTTTAAATTAAAGGGAAGCTATTGATATAGAATCATATAACCTTTATCCCGAAAGTTATTAGTATTTATGAGTTTCACTATTCAGATATCCTGACTTTCGCATTACAAACTATTTTGGCCTTCTCCAATTGAATGAATGGCTATAATTAAAATAGTTCTAGCGATTACAGTAGCGGGTACTGTGTCTGATTTTCACAGACTTCCCTGAAAATGTAAAAACATATTCACTTCAAGTTAAGAATGGATTAATATAATGCACCATGAGAAATGTGAATTATCTATTTTCTTGTAAAAAAAACGTGCTTGAAAGAATCTTATTAAGTTGCTTTTTATTTTTTACACTAAACGCACAAACAGATAAAAGCTATGTCTCTAAATCTGTTCTTGATTATGCTAATTATTTTGAGAGAAATAAATCAAATCTGGATCCGATAGAAGGTATTTGGGAAGAATATGCTGTCGGTACTTTGTATGAGGACACAAAGGTTCTATCAAGACTAGAAGAAAGAAAAAGAGCATCTTGGATTGTAATAAAAAAACATAAGAGAATTTTACTGCCAAATAAAAACATTATTAACAGAAATGATAGTTTTTACATAAAATTAAAAAAACGTGTTTTAAATATTGCTTACAGGAAATATCGTTATGAAGAATATTTTAAAGTTTTAAACATCAATGGATCAACAGTCGGATTCAATGCTTATTTTATTAAAAAGAAAAATGGTCTCTATGATTTTTACTGCAAGATAGAAGAATTAGATGACCAGCTCATTACTAAAGCCTTGATGTCCAATCAAAATAATTTGTTAATGCAGTATAATGCTCCACTAAATTTTATTAGTTTTTTCAACCAAGAAATGAATTATGAAGAAAGCCAAATTAACAAAGAATTGTTTTGGCAAATCGAGTGGAAAAAATCATTTAAATAATTCTTGAATAATGAGCGTTTTGAGCGTATTTTGATTGTATTATAATCTAGAATTTCAATTATAAGAATACCATGGAGGTCAAGTGAAAACCGATAGAAGAGAATTTATTTCAAAAACCTGTAAATGCTTGGCATACTGTGCCATACCTACTGCATTATTAACTATTCAAGGCTGTGAAGACAATGTTGACCCTTATGACAGCATCAGCGATGATAAGGACAACAATGATAGTGATTCTGACGGATCAGGTGGTTCAGGCGGAGGCAATACTTCAAACTCAATATCATTCAATTTGGATGAACAGCCTTATTCCGATTTAAAAGTTGTTGGGAACTCCATTGTTACATCCGGTAACAAAATAGATAGTGTTGGTTTATTGCTTTATAGGAAATCTGAAAATGAAATATTAGCTTTTACTAGACGATGTACTCATGCTGGATATGAAATAGGAGCATTTTCAGGAGGTGTCTCAGTTTGCTCTTCCGGACATGGTGGAAGATTTGACACGAATGGAAAAGCAGTCTCAAGGCCAGCAACAGGCAGCCTGAGGCAATATCAGGCAGTTCTTAGTGGGAGTACCTTAACTATTAGCTAGGAGGTTCTATGGATTACTTATTGCTCGATTTTTTCAAAATACTTGTTCCCATATCAATATTTTATGTCTGGGTTCCAAGACAGGATAATATTCGAAAAGAATTTCAAGATTATAATTACCCTGATTGGTTAAGAGATTTAATTGGAATTTTTAAGTTAACGTTTGCTGTGATGCTTTTTAGCGGCAATGACGAATTAGTTTTATTAGCATCTGCTGGTCTTGTCATTCTTATGCTGGGAGCCTTTGGTACTCACATGCGTGTGAAAAATGGACCTAGATGGTTTATGCCATCTCTTTCTCAAATAGTTATGAATGGCTACATATTTTACATGACATATTAAAAAAATGACAATTAGCCATCGGTTTGTTCTATATACCTTTCTTTTGTTTATTGTATCGTGCTCTAGGCTTTATCACGGCTCTTGGAATCAACCCTACTTTGATGAGAATGTTCAGCCTGACAAGCTTGGTAAAAATGTATCTAGCTGGGAAGATGGTGCTAGAATACCCGAAGATGAATTCTCAGTAGAGTGGTGGTATATTGATGCTAAATTAGAAGACAGCAGTATTGTTGTTGCTTACTTTTACAAAGTACATAATATAACTAACCAGTACTTCATCGGGTTTAATTACACCTCGCCAGATGGCGTTGATACATTTAAACTAAAACGCTTTAAAAAAAATGATGTTTCATTTTCGACTGATAGCTGCAATGTACAATTTGGTAAAAATTATTTCAGGGGCAATCTTAACAAATATTCTGTTTATTTAGATCCAGAAGATTTTGAAGGTTTTGGAATTGATTTGAATCTTAATTCAACGATCCCTCCTTATCGTCCACAAGATGGAATTATAAAGGCTGGTGATGATTATTTTGCATGGCTTGCAGCAGTTCCCAATGGTAAAGTAACCGGTAATTACACACTAAACTATAATGACAATCTTCAAGCCTCAGGAAGTGGCTATCACGATCATAACTGGGGTAATACGTATCTTTGGAGATTATTCAGTGGTTGGACTTGGTTCAGAGGAGAGGCTGGGCCTTATACAGTGATTGGAGCCGAGTTAAATGTTGTCAACAATCGCGGAGGGTTTGATGTGCCAATATTGTATGTAGCTGATGAGAAGGGCGAAATTGTAAATGAATTTGGTAATAAAACTTTGATGACTATGAAAAGCGACTTAATAACCGATCTGTACAATAAAAAAAATGAACCACAATTCTCAACATTTACAATTGGCACAAGCGATAATGTCAACGTTCGGATAAGCAAAAAAAGCTTATTGGAAAATATTGATATTTTTGAGCGTGCTGGCCTTCTTTCTTTGCCTATGAAATTATCTTTTTCTCCATTTGGCATTGACCCTTATTATACCCGTTTTTCTAGTAATTTTAATTTAAGATTAAGCGATGGTACTATATATAAAGGGACGGGAGTTATGGAGATTATGGATCTACATTAAATATTTCGATTGCTTATGCTTGAATTCAAAAATATCTCAAAACAATTTGATAAAAATAAAGCTTTAGATAATATCTCCTTTAATATTCCAGAAAATGCAATTTTTGGTCTTTTAGGGCCCAATGGTAGCGGAAAATCAACTCTTATGCGAATACTCGCAAACCTAATTACTGAATGGGATGGAGAAATAAAATTCAAAAATAAAAAACTAAACTCTGATAAGAGTTATTTAAATCACTTTGGCTTTATAATTGAGTCACCATGCTTTTATGAATATCTAAGCGCAAGAAAAAATCTTGAGATTTTGTGTCGATTAACAGGAACTGATTTTCGCATTATCAACGAGCTTTTAGACCTCGTAAATCTTTTACACAGGTCTGAAGATAAAGTTTCTCATTTTTCATATGGAATGAAGCAACGATTAGGGATAGCCCAGGCTTTATTGCATGATCCTCAAGTGCTTATCCTTGATGAGCCAAATAATGGACTTGATCCTTTTGGAATCAATCAAATTGCAGATATTCTTTTTCATTTAAAAGATAAGGGAAAGACTATTTGTATATCTACGCATTCTTTGAATGAGGTAGATCGATTATGTTCTGATGTTGCAATTATAAAAAATGGAAAATTATTAAAATCATCACCAATGGAGACTTTGCATAATGAAAAAAGATTTTATCGATTGGAAACTTCTCACCTGAATGATGCAGTAAAATTTATCAAAGAGCAGAAAAGCATAGATATAATCTACAAGCAGAAAAACTCGATAATAGTATCTCAAAATATTAAAAAAAATGATATAAAGTTTGATATAGTTAAAGATAAAACTAATTCTGTAAAATCAATACAAAGAGAATCCCCTTTGATACAATTTTTTTATGCTTAAAAATATTTTGACCAATGAAGCCATTAAGGCATTATATAAAAAAAGGACCTACATTAGTTTCGTCCTGTTAACTTTTTTAGTGCCACTGATAATTTTAGCCATAGGAGATGGTGCTGAATATATGGAGAGTCGAATTTATGGACAGTTAAAAGATTCATTTATTGTAATAGGCTCCATAACAAACGGATATTTATCAAGCTACCTCATTATTGCTATTTTAATCAGTCAAATGCCCTTTTTATCAACAATAGTTGCTTCAGAAATCGTTTCTGGAGAGTATTCTAAGGGCACATTCAGAATGTATCTATCAAGATCTGTTTCAAGAAACAAGATTTTATTCTCAAAATTTATCATAGTTCAAATCTATACTATCCTGATGATGTTATTCTTTGTTTTCTATACGCTGATAATAGGATGTTTAATGTTGGGAGTGGGAGATCTAGCAGTTTTTCACAAAGGTCTACTGTTCTTGCCTCAAGAAGACATCCTGTGGAGATTTTTTATTGCCTTTATAGTCTCTACCCTAGTAATGATCGCTACGAGCAGCCTTTGTTTTATGTTATCAACAATATATAAAAATAGTGTTACCCCTATAATTATCACTATAAGCGCTGTTTTTATAGGATCTGCGATAAGTTTCATACCCATTCCACTGTTTGAGGCTATAAATCCTTTTTTATTTACTGGATATATTGACTTATTTTTAGCTGCATTTTTTGATCCAGTTCCATGGGAAGTTATTATTGAAGCAACATTTGTATGTTTAATTTGGTCCGGAATTTTTACAATATCAGCTTTTTATCTTTTTAATAAAAAAGAGATATTATCATGATTTTTAAAATTCTATTTTTGTTTCTGCTAGCTAATTCAAATGCATTGAGCAATAAAAATCCAGAATACATCATAAAAAAAACGGATGACCAGTTTAGGGAAATAAATAATTACCAGGTGGACATGGTTATTTCAATTGCTATTCCTGCTTTTAGAATGCCAAAAAAAAAATACAAAGTCTATTTTAAGCAACCAGACAAGATAAAAGTAAAAAGCAGAGGGTTCGGTTTATTGCCAAAAACAGGAATGTTTACATCTCCTCTAGAAAACTTTAGTAATTTGTCGAATATTAGATTTTCAAAAGATCTTTCAAGAACTAACCCTAATGAAATAATGTTGGTAGGTGATTTAGTTCTAGATAGCTTGGCACTTGATGTGCCAAATGAATATGCAAGGCTAACTTTCAAACCCACAGTTGATGTGAAAGTTGACACTCAAAATTGGGTCATAACGCAAGTATTAACGAAGATTGATACTGTGAAGATTATGGAAATAAATAATTTTTACGATGTAGTTGATGATTCTTTTTACATGCCAATAAGATCTACGGTAGAATATTACGTGAAAGATGCTCGCCTTTCTAAATGGATTAACAAGGATATTGGAACCATTATGGGCAACAATCATAATATGAACATTGAAAGCGACATGGTAAAGGGATTGATCTCTGTCAATTATGCAAAATACAGAGTTAATCGAGGAATAAAAGATTCTATTTTTGAAGATTGAATATTTTTTTTAAATTTATTAAGGAACACAATGCTAACTATATTATCACCAGCTAAAAAATTATCAAACGAGTGCTTTGCTAGGACGCAAAACTACACCACTCCAACATTTTTAAATGAATCTCAGGCATTGGTAGACATTTTGAGAAGCAAGAAGCCTATCGATCTTCAAAATTTAATGGGAATTAGCGATAAACTATCCGTATTGAACTGGGAGCGATTTCAAAATTGGAAATTACCGGTAGAGGAAAGTAGTGCAAAGGAAGCAATTTATCATTTTCAGGGTGACACCTATTCAGGACTGAACACTGAAGATCTTAGCAGCGGCGAAATAACTTTTGCCCAAAAGAATACTCGAATATTATCTGGACTGTATGGTGTTTTAAAACCTCTTGATTTGATATTACCTTATCGACTCGAGATGGGTACAAAATTAAAGAATGATAAAGGCGATAGTTTATATCAATTTTGGGGCGATACTTTATCTAAGTTCATTACAAACGAATTAAAAAGTCATTCAGCGAAGGTTTTGATAAATTGTGCTTCTGTTGAGTATTTTAAATCTTTGAACAATACTTCACTTAAAGCTGACGTCATTACACCTCATTTCAAAGAACTCAAGAATGGGAACTATAAGATAATATCCTTTAATGCAAAAAAGGCGAGAGGTATGATGGCAAGATTCATTATAAAAAATAAAATCCAAGAACCGTCTAAAATTTTGCAATTTGATTATGCTGGATATCAATACAATGATCAGCTTTCTTCTCCTTTAAATCCGGTTTTTACTCGAGCCCAATCATAATTTTTGAAAGTTCATGACTGAAAATTTATTTTTAGTCATAGCAGCTTTCTTTACCTCTTTTTTATCTGCAATTATTGGAATGGGAGGAGGTATCACTTTACTTGGTATTATGGCCATTATCATGCCCGATGGGTTTCTTGTGGTCGCCTATCATGGTATTATTCAGTTTGTAAGTAATATTACTAGGACATATGTCTTTAGGAATGATATAGACAAAAAAATATTTTCTCGCTATTCGAAGGGACTGTTTTTTGGACTATTTTCATCTATTGCCGCAATAGTTACTCTGATAAATTTCTTTAAGGTTGGATCGGGATCGGAATTTAAGGTAGACATCTTGAAACCTTTAATTGGTGTATACATAATATGGTTCTTGTATCTTCGAAAAAAAGATAAGCCTATTATTAAAAATGCATTTCAAGTAATGGGTTTTTTTAGCGGCCTTGTAACCGTTTTTGTTGGCGCTGCAGGACCACTGATTGCTCCATTGTTTTTAGCTGAAAAAATATCAAAAGAAACAATCATTGGAACTAAGGCGGCTTGTCAGGCCTTGGGTCATTTTTTGAAAATTCCTATCTTTTATTATTTTTTCAATGTCACCTACCTTTCAGATTGGAGAGTATTATTGCCATTAATTTCAGCTGTATACATTGGAACGAACTTTGGCAAATCGATGTTAGGTAAAATACCAGAGAAAATATTTAAAACTATATTTAAATTAGTCTTAACACTTATTGCAATTCGTCTTCTTATGAGTGTTTTTTTAATTAAGTTTTAATATACATTTTTCATTATTAAATAGGTTCATCGATGAGAATTCTTTATTTATTATCTACAATGGTGTGTTTTGTAAGAGCAAATACACTTTTGCCTCCCTCTGATTTTTTGGGTTACAAACTCGGGGACAAGTTCACCCCTCATCATTTGGTTGTTGACTATCTTTTTCATGTTTCACAAAATGAACCAAATGTAAAGATTATTGAATATGGGAAAACCTACGAGGGTAGACCGTTGATGCTTGCTTTTATTTCTAGTGTTGATAACATGGACAAATTAGAACAGATACGAAAGGACAATTTAACTAGAGCAGGTATTATCAAAGGTTCAACAAAAACCAAGAAAGTTGGAATTGTATGGTTAAGCTATAATGTTCATGGAAATGAAGCAAACTCTACAGAGGCTGCTATGAAAACCTTGCACGCGCTTGCTGACAAATCGAACATAACCACGCAAGAATGGCTTAAAAATACGGTCGTAATCATTGACCCATCTGTTAATCCTGATGGACGAGATCGATATGCAAATTGGTATAGAATGACTGCAAATCGATGGCCAGACGCTGATCCGCTTGGTCGGGAGCATATGGAGCCGTGGCCCGGAGGAAGAACTAATCATTATTATTTTGATCTTAATCGGGATTGGGCATGGCAAACGCAAATTGAATCGCAACAACGAATTATTAAGTATAATGAGTGGCTACCTCATATTCATGTAGATTTTCACGAACAAGGATATAATAGTCCATACTTTTTCGCACCCGCTGCGAAACCCTTGCATCAATATATAACAGACTGGCAAAGAGATTTCCAGAAGACTATTGGATTAAATCACGCAAAATATTTTGATAGAAACAACTGGCTCTATTTTACAAAAGAATCTTTTGATCTCTTGTATCCTAGTTATGGCGATACTTACCCTACTTACAATGGTGCTATCGGAATGACCTACGAGCAAGCAGGTCATAGCAGAGGGGGTTTAGCAATTGAAACTGAAGACGGGGATACTTTGACTTTAGCGGATAGATTAGAACATCATTATACTACCGGTCTTTCAACAATAGAAGTTGCATCAAAGAATGTTGAGAAGATGGTCAATGAATTTTCAGATTTTTTCAATCCAAACAGAAAAGAGCTCGTTGATACGTTTAAATCCTATGTCATCACAAGATCGAATCCAACAGATAAATTGAATCATTTGAAAAGCTGGTTAGATAATAATGGGATAGAACACAGAACATCGGATGAGACCCGTTCATTTAGAGCATTTAACTATCAAAACGGTTTAACAGATCTTATAAAGGTAAAAAAGGGTGATCTTGTTATATCATCTAACCAACCAAAGTCGATCCTTGTGCATGTTCTATTTGAACCCAATACGTTCTTAGAAGACACGATGACCTATGATATAACTGCTTGGTCTGTTCCTTATGTTTATGGACTTCAAGCTTATGCAACTAAAAGCACAATCAAGACAACCGATAGTCAGCGATATTTTTCAAAAAGAGATAAATTAAATTCAAATCCCTATGCTTATATATTGCCCTGGGGTGGAATTGACGATATAAGGTTTCTATCAGAAATCTATCAACATAATATTGTAGCAAGGGTTTCTGTTGAACCTTTTGAGATCAAGAAAAAAAGATTTGATAGAGGTACGATCATCTTGACTCGAAAAAGCAACGAAAATTTAGGCGATCAGTTTGACGATATTATAAAAAAGGCAGCTAACAAATTCAATCGTCCTATTACTTCTGTTGAATCAGGGTTTGTATCCAAAGGAAAAGACTTTGGCTCTTCATCAATGCGAGTCATTAGAAAACCAAAGATTGGTATAATTTCAGGAAACGGGGTCAGCAGTTACAGTTTTGGAGAAGTATGGCACTTTTTTGAAAGGCAAATTGAATTTCCTGTATCGGTCATTGGATCGGACTACTTTTCTGGAATCCCAAAGCATAATTTTGATGTTATCATACTGCCCAGCGGTAATCATAGTTACATAAATAATGAACTAAGAGATGATCTTCGTATATGGGTTAGGTCTGGAGGAAAATTGATTCTAATGGATGGAGCAATAAATGCATTTGTGGATAAAAAAGGATTTGGATTAAAAAAATTCGCTACCGATGAAGAAAAGAAAAAAAAGGAAGAAAAAGAAAAATCTATAAAAATGTCTGAACGTCTAAATTTGTATAAAGACAGACAAAGAAATAATTTAAGCGAAAATGCTTATGGTGCTATTGTTAGATTGAGGATGGATAATTCACATCCATTGGGTTTTGGATATGACAAAGAATACCTATCATTAAAGCTAAGGAATCGCCGCTATGCTTACTTAGAATCGGGTTGGAATGTTGGAACAACGCAAGATTCAACATCGATAGTCAGTGGTTTTGTAGGGTTCAAAGCTAAGCAGAATTTTAGAGAGTCATTGGTGTTTGGTGTAGAGGAGATTGGACGGGGTAGCGTCGTATATATGGTAGATAATCCACTTTTTCGTGGATTTTGGTATAACGGTAAGTTGCTTTTTGGCAATGCTGTTTTTTTAGTAGGGAGCTAGAGAATGAAAAAATTATTTTTAATTATCATGATTTTATTCACAGTTTGTAGCAAGCACGATATTGATTTGAAAATCATAAATGCTGAGGATTTATTTTCCCAAGTTAGAATCCATCAAGACTCTGATGTGGTTTTGATAAATTTTTGGGCTACAACGTGTGGCCCTTGTATTGAAGAATTTCCCATGATCGTTGATTTATCAAATCAGTATCGTGAAAAAAATCTTGCTGTATATTTTGTTAGCGCTGATTGGGAGGATATGACTAAAGAAGTTATAAGTTTTTTATCTTCTCAAGGTGTTTCAGGTATTTCATTCCTAAAAGAGGAAGGTAACGATAATGATTTCATTAATGCAATTGATGAAAATTGGTCAGGCGCAATTCCTTTTACCCTTGTCTACGATAAAAAAGGAAACGTTGTTTCAGCGTGGGAAGGAAAGAAAGATAAGGAATTTTTTGAAAATGAAATAATAAGCGCTTTAAATCTATAGGTTTTTAAATTTATGAAAATTGAAGAGTTCACACTGGAAAGACAACAGTCTATATGGGAAGGAAAAGTAAAGTACAATTTATCGGAAAGTGGTGTTCACCCAGGATCAATTAAATCATTATTTGATTCTGAAATGATAGATATAATTGAAAATACCGAACTTACTTACGGCCATACTGAGGGTTCTCCTGAACTTAGAAGTGTTATTTCAAAAATTTATAAAGGCTCAAAGCCTGACAATATTCAGGTTTACAACGGTTCATCGGAAGCTAATTTTGTTGCATTGATGACTTTAATTGAACCCAATGATGAAGTCATCTGTGTTTTGCCTAACTATATGCAAATCCACGGACTTGCTAAAGCCTTGGGTGCTAATATCAAAACAATAAATAACAATGAGACCACTGACTGGAAAATTAACATACAAGAGCTTGAAGACAGCGTAACTGATAAAACAAAGCTCATAACAATCTGCAATCCCAATAATCCCACTGGTTCCGTATTAGATAAGCAATCAATTAATGAGATTGGCTCTGTTGCGGAAAAGGTGGGAGCGTGGATCTTAGCTGATGAAGTTTACAGAGGTTCTGAGCTTGACGGTCAAGAATGTGAAAGTTTTTGGAGTTTGTCATATGATAAAAAGATAATTAATTGTGGACTATCCAAGGCATACGGATTGCCTGGCTTGCGTGTTGGTTGGACAATTTCTAATGAGAAATTCATTAAAAATTGTTGGGCGAATCATGACTATACAAGTATAGCAATAGGTCGATTAAGTGATGTGATAGCATCATATGTACTTCGCAAAGAAAATAGATCAGCTATTCTAAACAAAACACGATCCTCTCTTAATAAGAATCTTTCAATATTCAAGGACTGGTCTGAGCAATTCAATGATAAATTCAAATATATTGAACCGAAAGCTGGTGCCATGATATTTGTCAATTATGACTGGAATATCAATTCCACAAAATTAGTTGATAGAATTAGAAATGAAGTAAGTGTATTGTTGGTAGCTGGTGATTGGTACGGATATGATCATTACTTACGATTTGGTTATGGAGCTAAAGAAAAAGATTTAATATCTGCTTTGGAGATCATATCACCAGTGCTTAAAAGGCTCTAATGAATTTTGAAAAAAATATTAAAAATACTGCAGAAACAATAGCACGCTTCATAAATCATACCCCCCTTCAATATTCCCCCTATTTAAGCAAAATAATTGATGGTAATGTTTATTTAAAATTGGAAAACATTCAAAAAACAGGATCTTTTAAGTTTAGAGGCGCAATGAGTAAGATCAGTTCATTAGCGATGTCTAAAAATCCAAAAAAAGTTATTACCGCATCAACCGGAAATCACGGAGCAGCGTGTTCATTGGCTATGTCATTAAAAGGGGTAGATGGATCTATATATGTTCCAAAGAATGCCCACCAAAATAAAATTGATAAAATTAAACTCTATGGAGCGGATGTTAAATATTATGGAAATGATTGTGTAGAGACAGAAATGCATGCCAAAGCTCTTTCCATTGAGCATGGTTTCTCCTACATTTCTCCTTACAATGACATGGATGTAATTTTTGGTCAAGGTACAGTTGGATATGAAATTGACCAAGATTTAGATATTATTGATGCAATATTTATTAGTGTGGGAGGAGGAGGTCTTATTTCTGGAGTTGGGGGATATTTAAAATCTTTAAAAAGAGAAATCAACATATTTGGAGTTTCTCCAATAAATTCTTGTGTTATGCATGAATCAATTAAGAATGGTCAAATTACAGACTTACAATCACAACTTACACTGGCTGATGGCACTGCAGGGGGTGTTGAATCTGGTTCCATCACGTTTGATTATTGCAATGAGTTCATTGATGAATTCATTACTGTAACCGAAGAAGAGATTAAAGCTGGAATGATAACCTGTATTGATTTTGAACATTGTTTGGTTGAGGGAGCTGCGGGAGCAGCGGTTGCTGGGTTTTTAAAAAAGAAAGAACATCTCAAAGGCATGGACGTAGTAATAGTAATATGTGGAGGCAATGTGAGCTCAACTATTATAAAACAGATAACTGCATAAGTTATTTTTTATGCTTAATTTTTTATAACCATAATATTGGAGTTAAATATGAAAAATATTTTTAAACCATTTTTAATCCTTGCTTTTTCTGTAGCGATTTCTGAAGAACTAAAACTAGGTTCTGATATTCCTATGGGAGATGTTAAAATGGTCGACATTTCAGGCAAGAAAGTAAGTTTGAATGAAGTTAAGATGGAGAATGGCCTTTTGGTCAATTTTTCCTGCAATACCTGTCCATGGGTCATTGCATGGCAAGATAGGTATAATCAGCTTTCCGATCTAAGCTTAGCCAATAATATTGGCTTTATCACTATAAATCCAAATTCTAGGAATAGAGAGAAAATTGGTGAAGGCCTTGATGACATGAAAGAGTTTTCAAAAAAATATGATCATGACTTTCTTTACACAGTGGATAAAAATTCTGAAATAGCTAGAGCTTTTGGTGCAACCAGCACACCACATATTTATCTTTTCAATAGCGATGGAAAGCTAGTTTATAGAGGAGCGATTGATGATAATGCTAGAAGGCCAAATAAAGTGAAGAAAACTTACCTTGTGGATGCCATTAAAGCGGTTGGAAGTGATAAGAAAATAAAAATATCCGAAACCAAAGCTCTTGGTTGTTCAATAAAATTTGCAAAAAAATAAAATTTGAGCACTTTAATTAAGTTTAAATTTTATAGACTTTATTTTTTAATCATTACACTGTACTCTATTGTTGTTGCAAAAAATAACGCAACAGAGGACAGTGTAATTGATCTTGTTAATTATCCTAGGCCTACTATGATGACGCTAAAGACCAGCGAGGATATCGTGATTGACGGTTTTATAGATGAAAATGCATGGTCATGGGTTGACTCTTCCTATGAATTTTACCAAACGCAGCCAAATCCTGGCCATCTTGCATCTGAGCGAACGGTAGTAAGAGTATTGTTTGATGATGTCAATCTTTATATTTCTGCAATGATGTATGACTCAGAGCCAGACAAAATCATTATTGAAAGTTTAGAACAAGATTTTGATTCTCAAAGCTCAGATTGCTTTGCAATTATGTTGGATACATTTAATGATAAAAAAAGCGGTTATGCATTCTTGTTTAATCCAGCGGGAGCTATCAAGGATATGTATATTAATAACAATGGAGCTAGTATTAATCGCGCATGGGAAGGGATAGTCCATAGAAAAACATCCATTACTGAGAAAGGGTGGTCCATTGAAATGGCTTTTCCCATTTCAAGCTTGAGATTTGATCCCAGTGCAAAAAATCAAGATTGGGGAATAAATTTTTTGCGAAGGATCAAAAGAAAATCTGAGGATGTTTATTGGAGTCCAATTGAACCATTTGAGAAACTCCTCACCTCTTCAAAAGCAGGTACCTTGACTGGTTTAAGCAACCTCAAGTCAGGTAGAAATATACAATTAAAGCCTTATTTTTTAGGAAATCAAATTGAAACTGATGAAAAATTAAAAAAAATAGATGGGGGATTTGATGTAAAGTATGGAATTACTCCAACTTTGACACTGGATGTTACTAAAAATACTGATTTTTCTCAGGTTGATTCGGATGAAGAAAGAGTCAATCTAACCAGATTTCCACTATTTTTTCCTGAAAAAAGGGACTTTTTCCTTGAAAATGCTAGTGTATTTGAATTCGGTGATATATCAAACTACCTTTATCGAATGAAGCCTAATAAATGGAGTCGCACTTTTAATTTATTTCACAGTAGACGAATAGGTTTACAGGATGGAGAGCAAATTCCCATTGATTATGGAGCAAGGTTGACTGGAAAAATTGCTGGTACAGAACTAGGGTATTTAAACATGTCAACCAATCAGAAAAATGATATTCTGGAAACAGATTTCAATGTTTTTAGATTGAAAAAACCGATATTAAAAAGATCAAATATTGGCGCAATGATAATAGATAGAAGTTCAATAAGCGATTCAACCGATCATCGTTCGATAGGTATTGATGCAAATTTCAATATTAACAAGTTATTGATCTATTCCTACTATGCTACAACTGAAAACACTGATAAAATGGATAATAATTCTGCGGGCAGAGTAGCTATTGCATTTAGAGATCAAAAATGGGACGTAGCAACTTATTACAAAAGGGTTCAAAAGAATTTTTCTCCTGATGTTGGTTTTATTCAAAGAACTAATATAGGTGAATCTTTTTTAACTATTGGGAGGCACAAACGTTTTAGCTCAGGTTCAATTTTGAACTTAAATCCTTATTTTTTCATTAATCAATTTGACAATCTAGATGGATATCTAGAATCCCAAGCTATCAAACTCGGCTTGGATGTGCTTTTTATGAAAGGTTCACAGTTATTTGCAGGTTTTACCCAAACAAAAGAAAATATAAAATCCCCTTTTGAGCTGTACGGATTTGATATGCCCGTAGGTGAATATGTCTTTAATAGTTTTAATCTAAACTATAGAGGAGACAGAACACGAAAGATTTTGCTCAATGGAAGCTTGAACTTAGGAAAATATTACAATGGTGATAGGAATTCTGTTGGAGCAACAGTTATTTTTAATGGCGGTTACCGCTTTCGAACCGAATTCGGCATTGATAAGAATGTTTTAAAGTTTCCTAGCACTACCATAGATGCAGACATATACACTTTGAGAATAAAATATAATCATAGTGTTAATTTATTTAACTCGCTTTATTTTCAATATAATGCAGCTGACGAAAGGCTTGTATCTAACTTTAGATTTAATTTAATTCATTCACCATTAAGCGATTTATTTATTGTTTATTCAAATATATCCGACTTAAGCGGTGAAAATACTAACAATGGAATGATAGCGTTAAAGTTTACGAAATTATTTACCTTTTAGTGCTAAACACTAGTAAATTTTCACATTATATATATTTTATAAGGAATTAAAATGAGAAAAATATTTATTTCTTTTTTGCTGTTTTTTATCATGAGCTGTTCTAGTGATTCGTCTACCGCGAAGCTTGAATTAAAGACCATTCAGTGTCTTATGTGTTCAGCTAAAATAGAAGAATCAGTAGCAAAAATTGATGGAGTGAAAAATGTTAGTGTCGATCTCAAAGGGCAATCAGGAAAAGTTGTTTATAAAGCATCTTTAGTAGATATGTCAAAGATTGAGGACGTGATCACAGAGCTAGGTTATGACGTTAATGGTAAAAAAGCGGACCCAATAGCATATCAAAATCTAGAATTATGCTGTAAAAAACCTCAGTAATATTTTGAAAATATCGATTCTCACACTATTGATTTTCCTTTTTTCATGTGATGTTAATTTACCAGGATTGCCATCTTCGAAAAATCAGACAAAGTTTCCAAGATTGATCAGTAATTCAAAAGGTGAAATCCTTTTATCATGGTTTGAAGAAATTGAGCCTGATAAATGGGCACTCATGTCGTCGATTTTTTCTAATAAAGTCTGGTCCTCACCTAACGTTATTACCAAAAATAAAGAATATTTTATCAACTGGGCTGATTTTCCATCAACCAATTATATAAATAAAGATACATTAGTTGCTCATTGGTTGGAAAAGTCAGGACCGGGTACCTACGATTACGATGTTCATTTGTCATTTTCGTTCAATCGGGGTGCAGATTGGACGTCTTCTCAAATTCCTCATGCCACACTAATCAAAGGAGAGCATGGTTTTGTGTCATTTGGTATCGGTAAATCCATGCATGATGTGGTTTGGCTTGATGGCAGAAATATGTTCATGGATCACTCAAAAGAAGATTATGGACAAATGAGCTTATATCATTCATCATTTACATCAAATGGCAATTTAATCAATGAATATGAGATCGATGATAGAGTATGTGAGTGTTGCCCTACCTCTTCAGTTAGGGTTAAAGATACTCTTGTTGTTGCTTACAGAAATAGAAGTCTTGATGAAATAAGAGATATATATATTGCTAGAAGAGTAGGGGATACTTGGGAAAAATCTTATCCGGTCCATAATGATGGTTGGTCTATTGCTGGCTGTCCAGTAAATGGCCCAATGCTCTCTGCGAATAATTCCAATGTTGCATTAGCATGGTATACTTCAGCCAATGGCAATCCTAGCGTGAAGGTTGCTTTTTCAACAAATTCTGGTAAAAATTTTTCAACTCCTCAAAGAGTAGATCTATCTATGCCAATCGGAAGAGTTGATATTGAATGGATATCTAACTCCGAAATACTTATAAGCTGGATTGAAGATGGTGATGATTCATCTAATATATTGGCAAGAAGAATATCTTTCGATAACAATCTCAGTAATGAGACACTTATTGAAAAAATCCCTCCTGGCAGAATTACAGGCTATCCGCAAATGGAAGTTTTCAATGAAAATGTGTTATTTGCATGGACAGAAAATAAAAAAACAAGCGCAATCAAATCCAAATGGTTACCGATTTCAGATATTGGAAAATAAAGGATAGTCCCATATTATTTATGTAAATTAGAATAATTATGTTAAAAAATTTTAGTAAATACATTTCATATTTCCTTGTAATTATGCTTGTTGCCGGTTTTACTCCGGATAGCCCGTCAGGTGTTAACCTAATTGCGCAATCAAAGAAAAATCCGTCCCAAGCTGCAAAATTTGCTAAAAGAGGATCTGCGAAAGCAAAAAAGAAAGATTTTACGGGTGCTTTATCAGATTACAAAAGAGCTTATAAGTTAAATCCAACATCAAATTACAAAAAAAGAGTTCAGCAATTAACATCTCTTGCAAGGAAACAATCCTCAGGCTCCAAAAGCACAAAACCCTCTAGTAAAAAAGCTGCTCAAGCT
Organism: uncultured Fidelibacterota bacterium; assembly: GCA_902615915.1. Lineage (GTDB taxonomy): Bacteria > Fidelibacterota > Marinisomatia > Marinisomatales > TCS55 > TMED144. The sequence goes on along the minus strand of CACMQQ010000007.1, from coordinate 36,937 downwards.
GTTGCGCTTGCTAGAAATGGCAATGCAAAGGCTAAGAAAAAAGATTATGTCGGCGCCTTGAAGGATTTTCAGCGAGCTTACAGACTCAATCCCACAAGCTCCAATAGAAAAAAGGTTCAGCAGCTAACATCGCTTGTAAAACGATCAACATCAGCTAAAGCACCTTCTAGCTCTACGCCCAAAAGAGCCGTTGTTCCCGCTGTATCAAATATACCAAAAATCAGTCCTGTTGAATATGCGAATGACATTTATAATATAGCAGAAGCTTTTGAATTAAGCTCAAGAAAATTAGAACGAGCCACAACAATCTTAGATAAGAAAGAGCAAGCAAGGGTTAGGAAAGTTCTATTGGATCGTGTTCCTACCATTACTGATCTTGAGACATCTGCTAGAAAAGAACCAAATGACTTTCGTATGCAGGTAGAGCTTGCCAGAAATTATGAAGGGGTAGGACGCTTTGAGGATGCAAAAAATATTTATTTAAGGCTTGCAGCCACTAATCCATTCAACTCTGATGCTCACTACCATTTAGGTTCATTTTACAGCAGATTTGGGCAAATGACAAAAGCTCGCCATGCATTTGATGAAGCACTAGAATTAAAGCCAGATCATCGTCCCACTATTGAAGCAATGGCAATATTGTTTGGTTCAGAGGAATCTGAAATTTTATCTAAAGATGTTTTATCTAAATCTGCAAAAAAAGACCCTAACGGACCTGGCGAACAAATGCAAAGAATAAAAAATAATATTAAGGATGAAAATTTTGAATATGCATTGAAGTTAGCACAAGGAGCTCAAAGCTCCTTTCCTGAAAATAGTGGATTTGTTTTCTTAAAAGGAAAGGCCTACGAAGGAATGGGCAATCTTGAAAAGGCAAAATCAACTTATCAGGAAGTTATTCAGAAAGATCCCACACATCAAGAGACGTATAAATCCTTAGCCAATTTATATTTTTCTCAAGGCAAGTTTGTGTATGCTGCCCTTACATATGGTGACGCTGTTAGGCTAGACCCATCTGATCTAGATTCAAGATTCAAACAAGGCTTTAGTTATTTTAAAGCTAGTGAATGGGGAAAGTCTGCTTCATCTTGGGAAGATTTACTTAGATATGACCCAAAAAATGCAAATGTGACTTTACTACTTCCTCAGGTTTATTACATCTTAGCTGTAGAGTACAATAGATCAGGTGAGTCAGGCTTAGGACAAACTGCATTTCGAAATGCATTAAGTATAAATAAAAATTCCAACTTGTGGCTTCCTGGTGCTATGAAGACATTGGGTGATTTTTATAGAGAAAGTAGGCTTTTTAAGGAGTCATTAGCCGCTTATCAAGAAGCAATTGAATTAAAGCCAATGGATTCTAATATTTATCTTGGACTTGGAATAACGTATTGGAAAATGAAAGAATCAGCTTTAGCTAAAGCTGCATGGTCACGATCAATGGAGTTAGATCCGGATAATAACGATGCTAAAGGTTGGCTTTTATTAGCTGGCAAATCTTCATAAAATTAATTTTTTATATATAGATCGATGACCAGCCATTTTTCAATTTATGGCAGATCTTTTTTAGTTGGTATTTGTCTCTTTTCGAATCTTATTTCCCAGTATAATGGCGATGACATTATCAGAAAAGGCGTTGATGCTTTTTACAATTATAATTATGATCTCAGCAATGAAATTTTGGATAAAGCAATTTTTCAATTTCCTGAACATCCCAGTGTTCACCTAGTGTGGGTTGCGTCGCAATGGCGGTACGACGAATCGCGTTTACCTATTGAAACAATATACGATAATTTTGAAAATAATCTTTCAAAAGCTGAAAGATCATATGATTCATTAATGGTTGAAAATCCTAAAGATATGAATTATCAGCTTTATTATGGATCATCATTGGGATTGAAAGCAAGAATATACCTTGGACAAAAAAAATGGCTATCAACACTGTATTCTGCTTATATTGGTTTTAGGGTCATACAAAATGTTCATTTGTCAGATTCATCTATCATTGATTCTTATTTACCCATTGGAATAGTGGAATATTATACAGGAATGGGAAATATTTTTGTGAGAACAGCTGCAGAAGTTTTAGGTATTACTCCATCAAAAAAAGAAGGCCTAAAGAAAATGGAAAAAGTGGCAAATGAAGGGCAATGGGCATGGATGGAAGCTATGAGTGTATTATCTTACATTTATCAATTTTTTGATATTGATCAGATAAAAGGATTGCGATATAGCAAAATTATAGCTGAGAAATATCCCAATAATTTTGATTTTCAAATTCATTTTACAGAGAGTTTGTTACAGAATAATCAACTTGAAAAGGCACGTTACAGATTGGAGTCGCATAACGATAATTTGCAATTTCTTACGAAAAATTATCAAAAAATATATCGTAGTTATGTTGATTATTTGTGGGCTCATTATTTTTATTTATCAGGGAAAAATGGTATGTCTTTGAATTATGTTGAAAATTCAATAAAAAATTATTCAGCAGAATTAGACGTATGGTTGGCAAATGCATACCTTTTGAAAGGGAAGTTGCTTGATATTAGCAATAAGAGATACGAAGCAAAGTTAGCTTACAGAAAATGTTTATCCACGAACAATCAAACACAGGCAAATAATTTGGCAAAATTGTATTTGGAGCAGCCATTTAAAAAATAGTATTAGTAAATTTGAACAACAATATTATGATTGAAAGAAAGAAAACTAAAGAAGTTAGAATTGGCAATGTTATGGTTGGTGGTGATCATGCGGTTACCGTTCAATCAATGACAACCACAAAAACGCATGATGTGACGGCTACTCTAAAAGAAGTTGAGCGACTTGAAGAAGCTGGTTGTCATTTAATTCGCATCACTGTGCCTGACCAACCTGCAGCTGATGCATTGAAAGAAATAAAAAAAAGAATGAATGTTCCTCTAATAGCTGATATTCACTTTAATTATAGAATGGCTCTTGAAGCAGTTGACGCAGGTGCTGATAAGATACGAATTAATCCTGGAAATATTGGTGGTAAGAAAAAAGTAAAAGAGGTTCTTGATAAAGTCAAAGGAGCCAGCTTACCAATTAGAATAGGAGTCAATGCAGGAAGCTTAGAAAAAGATCTTATAGAAAAATTTGGCTACCCAACACCTGAAGCTATGTTAGCAAGCGCAAAAAGACATATAGATATATGTCATGAAAATGATTTTCACGACATCATTGTTTCAATGAAAGCGTCTGATGTCAATCTAATGATGGCCTCATATGAATTATTTTCAGAGCATTATGATTATCCATTGCACTTAGGTGTAACTGAAGCAGGACCTGCAAAATCTGGCACTATCAAATCCTCAGTAGGCATCGGATCGCTTTTATCAAAAGGTATTGGTGATACTATCAGAGTTAGCTTGACAGAAGACCCAGTTGAAGAGGTCCATGTTGGGTTTGAAATATTAAAAAGCTTAGGACTCGCTAGTAAAGGTGTTACAATTGTATCTTGCCCTACATGTGGAAGACTTGAAGTGGATTTGTTTAAAATAGCTGGTGAGGTAGAAGAGGAATTAAAAGATGTTAAAACTCCAATGACATTAGCTTTGATGGGTTGCGCTGTTAATGGTCCTGGAGAAGCCACACATACAGATCTTGGTATTGCATTTGGAAAAGGTGCAGGTCATTTGTATTATAAAGGAAAAAGAAGAAAGCGCGTAAAAGAGAAAAATGCTATTGGTGAATTAAAAAAAATGATTTCTGAATTTGAGGCTGAAAAAGAAAATGAATAAAATAAAATTATCATTAATTACTATAATTACTTTATCAACAATCTTATTCTCTCAGGATGACCAAATAAATGCTAAACCCAATGCCATCTCAGTTTATTGGAGAACGTTAAATCCTAACGAAAAAGAAATATTTCTATTTTCTTATCTTACTCAAGTTTACGATACTCACCAAAAGATGATAAAAGATATTGGTTATGGTGACATTACAACCTGGTATTATGATAATAGAGCTGAATTGATCTATGGAATTTTTGATGAGGTCAATCAAAAAGATATGAAAGAGTTCATTGGATGGATCGATGAGTATTATAGGCATGATGAATTTTCTGGTAATTCATTTGATGATGCACTATCCTTTGCCTATCGTTTCCAGCAAGCTTCAGGAGAAACAATCTGGGAGAAATACGAAAATCTTAAATTTGGTAAGATAAAACCGAAAAATTAATGAAATTTAAGCGTCCAAGATTCATCAACGAATGGATGGATATAAAAAAACAGGGGGGTTTGAAGCTTCTTTTCCAGAAAAAGGGTTGGCAGGTTATCCTTGCTGTAGTTATTTTTTATCTGATCCGTGATACTATTTTATATATCGTAATTCCGTATATAGGATTTACATCTTTGAGGGGTTGTTTTTGAGTTATTTCATCAAAGTAACAGGTATTCTCTGCTCAGTATAATTTCCTTTTGCTATAATATAGTATATCCCACTTGCAACTTTCTTAAAACCTTGTGATCTACCATCCCATGATACTAATTGAGTTCCAGGTACTATCTCTCCATAAAATAGGTTTCTAATTCTTCTTCCTAATATATCAGCTATATAAATATCAATTAGAGCCGGCTTTAATACGTTTATATTAAATTTAAGAGAATTGTTAAAAGGATTTGGGTAGGCATTTGTTAGAATAAATTCTTTAGGAAATTCTGCTCTTGTTCCAGGTTTGCCATTTTGAAATTCTATGCTGTAATTCCATTCAGAAGAAACTGTATCTTGACTCACAATTGATAAAAAAATTCTTTTTGTTCCTTGAGGATCAATGTTGATTGAGGAACTCGATATAATTAAATACGATCCATCATTTTTTTCAATAATATTATTCATTTGTAAGTCACTATCTGGCCCGCTTTTGTTAAAAAGTTCTATAAAAATAGGACTTAGTGTATTGACCTCTATGTACTGACTGCCATATCGGTCTAATTGATTTGAGCTTAATTGTATTGGATTATTAAATTCATAATCAACAGTTTTAAATATTGTGGGGCTGTCGACAGGATAAGATTCAGCCTCAGGATAATAATATCCCTTTATATTGTCATTTGAGGACAATATCAGATTTGCTACCGACATTCCATTCAAAGCCTTTTTAAATGATGATTGATTGTTTCTTAATGCGTTGTCAATGACCCAATGAGAAAGGTCGATGGTATTATTTTTTGATTGTGAAGATTGAATAAAAATATCCTGAATTATTGATGGATTTGCTATGTTTTCAGTAATGTATTCGAAAAAAATATATGAACCATACTCTCGCATTGTTCCGCTTTCATCAAGGGACCTGTGGGGATATTTAAACCAATCAGGTAAAAATTGATAACAATCATTAATATGATCGTATGCTTGCTCTTCGGACCAAACAGCGGTTGCTTCGAGAAGCCACCTTTTTTCAAATGCATTGTAACCAAATTGTATAGAATGAAAATATTCGTGAGCAAAGGTAACTTTTAAATTGTTTATTTCATTACCAGGAAAATCTTTGTAGTTATTTCGTAAAACCAAGTATGTTGTGTATGAAAAGCTTTCAATATTGTTCTTTGAGCTTTCGTTATCCCCGTTATTTTGCGCTGGAAGTTCGGGGAAAGTAAATCCATAATAATTTGATGAAATATCCCTAAGATATATATCATAGTGTGAGCTTCCACCATTATTTTGATACGTATCATAAAAAGAATCGCTTGGTGGGAGATTATATAAATACTTTTTGTGAAAAATAGATACAGTCTCTTTGATTATTTGGCTTAACGAATCAATGTAATCAGGAATAAAATTATCATCATCATCATCATTATTGACCGCATGATTACCATTTAAGGTGTAATGAATTCGAAAATGTTCAATGTCAACATATCTATCCAACCCCTGAGCATCTCTTCTTCGTTGAGATTGATCATAGAGAATGGTTTGATTTCTTCTATCTATTTTAGATTTTAATTCATCCAGAATTAACATCGTCAAATGATTGCTTGTATCGTTTTTATTTTTTTTGTGATGAATAATCTTTTCAACAGTTGATAATTCGCTCTGAGCATAGTTAAATTGCAAAAATAAAGAAAAAATAAGGAAGTGCTTCATTTTCTTTTGTTTTGTTTTTTACGTTTATTGTAAAGATAAATTCGTACAAATAATGACATCATCAAAATTCCTAAAACATAAAAAAAAGCATAATATGGCAATAATTCCTTCATTGATTATCTATCAAAATTTGATTATAAATAAATGTTGCAGCTATAATTGAAAATCCTATTGTGGGGTCCTTTTTAGCAATGAAATTAGATATCATTAAGATAGAACCTGATAAATAAAATAAGTTTTCGGTTTCAAGCAATTTGTAATATTTCGGCTTAAATCTAAATTTTCCCGTCGGCCTTTCTTCTTCTAATGCTAAAATAACCTCGGAAATAGGAAAGCGAAGATTGAAATTAATTTCGGCTGGCTCGACTATGTGATATTTTTCAAAGGTTTCTAGCGCTTTGTCAAGCTTCATGCCAATTTGTATAGATTCGTTTGATTTGAAAACTTCTATTTTTTCAATAGGTTCAATTATTTTCGTTTGTTCTAATGTTCTTTTGTCACCATTAGCTTGATAGGCAGTTATATAGAACCAGTTAGTTTTTGAATCAAACCATGCTGTGACAAATTCACTATCTAAAGGGTTATCAAGACCAAGCTTTACTGAAACTCCATTAATTTTTGTTGATATGAGTATTTGATCAATATTGCTTTTCTGTGTAAAAAGGCTTGAGAAAGAGCAAATTAAAAGAATGAAATGTTTCATTTAAATTGTTTCTTTTTAGCCTTTTGAAATCCTTCTAGGATAGCTGACATAACGTTTTTTGTTTGTATATTATTTATCATTGCAAGCACTACTATGGGATAAATTTCTTCTGGTAGAATTGGCTCTAATGCTTCAAATGGGTCTTCTTCATCAAGCAATTCATCAATAGTTTTACCTGAATTCAATTTTTTTTGAAGATCTTTTTGAATGAGTTTGAAATAAACTGTGAAATCGTTATCACTAAGTTCCAAAATATCATTCGTTGAAAATTTTAAATAATTTTTCATTTCAGTTTTGAATTTAATGGATTTATTTTTTCCTGGAAATGTTGAATTATTACATTGAAGCACATCCATATATAGGTTTAATTTATTTTAATAAACAATTACCCTTGATTTGATTAACAAATAGTAAAATGAAAAGCAACAAAATCAGACAGACCTTTATAGATTTTTTTGAAAGTAAAGGTCACGTGTTTGTCCCAAGTTCTCCAGTTGTGCCCCAAGATGATCCCACATTGCTCTTTGCGAATGCTGGTATGAATCAATTTAAACCTATTTTCCTTGGTGAGCAGTCCCCATCTAATTTAAGAGCTGTTAACAGTCAAAAATGTATTCGTGTAAGCGGAAAACATAATGATCTTGAAGAAGTTGGTGTCGATACTTTTCACCATACTTTTTTTGAAATGCTGGGCAACTGGTCATTTGGTGATTATTATAAGGAAGATGCCATCAAATGGGCATGGGAGCTTTTTACCGAGGTTTGGAATTTAGATAAAAATCGTTTGTGGGTAACTGTTTTTGAAGAGGATGAAGAGTCATATCTGTTATGGCCAAAGATTACCAATATTGACCCAAATAGAGTTTTGAAATCCGGTAGAAAAGATAATTTTTGGGAAATGGGTGAAACTGGACCCTGCGGTCCATGTTCAGAAATTCACTATTTTATTGGTGATGATATTTCCAAGCAAAATCAGGACGGAGTGAACAATTCTGACCAATACTGGGAATTATGGAATCTCGTTTTCATTCAAAATAACCGTTTAGCTAATGGTCAGCTTGAAGAACTTCCTTCAAAGCATGTCGATACAGGCGCAGGATTTGAGCGGTTAGCATCCGTTTTGCAGGGAAAATTAAACAATTATTCAACCGATCTTTTTCAACCTATTATTAAAGAATGCGAATTACTGACTGATTCTACATATAAAGAGAATCCTGTACCATTTCAAGTTATTGCGGACCACCTTAGAATGTTAAGTTTTTCAATCGCTGATGGTGCTATGCCAGGAAATGAAGGCAGAGGGTACGTTTTAAGAAGAATTATAAGAAGAGCAGCTAGATTTGGAAGAGTATTGAATTTTGAAAACGCTTTTTTATTCAAACTAGTTCCTTCACTTGGAAAAATTATGGGAAATATTTTTCCTGAGATTATTGAAAGACAGGCCCATATCGCAAAGATTATAAAGTTTGAAGAGGAATCTTTCAATGAAACATTAACGAAAGGATTAATACAGTTTGAAAAAATGATCTCAAATACCAATGGCATGATCATTTCTGGAAAAGCAGCTTTTAAGCTATATGATACCTACGGGTTTCCGCTCGATTTAACGCAGCAAATGGCAAATGAAAAAAAATTATCGATTGATATAAATGGATTTGAAAAAGCAATGAAGGATCAGAAAAAAAGAGCTAGAAAGTCTGCCAAGTTTGATAATTATGCGCAAAAGATTGACTGGATAAATGTATCAAATTTAAAAAATTCCGAATTTATAGGTTATGATACTGCTAAATGTGAGGCAACTATAGTTCGATATGCTTTTCAAGATGAAAAAATATATTTAGTTCTCGATAAAACACCTTTTTATGCAGAATCTGGTGGACAGGTCTCTGACTTGGGTGTTATCTCTAATGATAGGTTAAAATTAAATGTATTAGATGTAAAAATAATTAATGATGAATTCGTACATATTTGCGAGGGAGAGTTTTCAACTGAAAAATTACAAAAAGTAGATTGTGAGATAGATTATAAGAGAAGGCAAAGAACAAAAAAAAATCATACTGCAACTCATTTAATGCACAAAGCACTTAAAATTGTTCTTGGAGAACATGTTCAGCAAGCTGGATCATTAGTTGAGCCAAATTATTTGAGGTTTGATCTAACTCATTTTGAAAAAATATCTGATACTGAAATTGAAAAAATTGAATCAATTGTCAATGAAGAGATATTAACCAATACACAACTCGATGTATCTATAATGCCAATTGATCAAGCAAAGCATGAAGGAGCATATGCAATGTTTGGTGAAAAATACGGTGAAAGAGTTAGAGTGGTAACCGCAGGTGACTTCTCCAAAGAGCTTTGTGGAGGAACCCATGTGGACAGAACAGGAGATATAGGTTTTTTTAAAATTGTTGAAGAATCCTCTTTAGCTTCTGGCGTAAGAAGAATAGTTGCTTTTACTGGCGATAAAGCGTTAGAACGCATACAAAAAATGTCATCCTCATTAAATAATTCAAAAAGACTATTAAATTGCAATGAAGATGAACTTGAAGGTAGGATCGAAAAACTTTTAAAAGATAAAAAAGAATTAGAGAATCAGGTTAAAAGAAATAAATCTGTTGGCTTGTTACAAGATCTAGATTCTTACCTATCTGAATCTAAATTTATTGATGATATATCCGTGATTTCTAAAATGACCCAAGCTGAGTCTATAGAAGAATTAAAAGATCTTGGTAGCGCATTAATAAATAAGATTAGTATAGGCGCTGTGGTTCTTGGAGGAATGAACGAAAAACCAATGCTATTAATTTGCTTAACTAATAATCTTGTTGAAGATGGTTACAGTGCTGCTGTAATTGCAAAAGATTTAGGGAAACAAATGGGAGCTGGTGGAGGTGGTAGGCCCAATATGGCAACAGCTGGAGGAAAGGATGAAAACGGGCTAAGATTAGTAGTTGAAAATGGATATGATTATCTAAAAAATTATTTTAAAGGTTGAAAAATGCAATTTAGCCAGGCAAATGATACTTACATTATATATTTATTGAAAAATGAAAAAATCATGCATACTTTGACACAATTTTGCAAAGATCACAGTATTAACAATGCTCAAATATCTGGCATAGGAGCAGTTAAAGATATTGAAATAGGCGCTTATGATTTAAATCGCAAAGAATATATAACTCATAAATTTATTGATATTTGGGAATTAACCTCATTTCAAGCAAACGTAATGTTAAAAGATGGTAACCCATTTGTTCACTCTCACATAAATATATCAGATCGTGAATGTAATTCAAAAGGAGGTCATCTTTTTGAAGCGACAGTTGCTGTAGTTGGAGAATTTATTTTAAGAAAAATTAATTTAAATCAAAAAAGAAAGCTTGATCCAAATATTGGACTTGCATGTATGTCATTAAATAATTAAGGATTTTATAATGAATAGAAAAGTAATCAAAGACGCAAATGCACCTAATCCTATCGGTTCATATAATCAAGCAGTCATTGCTAATGGTTTTGTATTTACCGCAGGTCAAATAGGCGTTGACCCATCAACCGGAAAAATTGTTGAAGAAAGTTTCAAGGCTCGAGTAGAGCAAGTTTTTGAAAATTTATCTGCAATTTTAGAACGAGCAGGCACAGATTTGAGCAAGGTTGTAAAGTTTACTGTATTTTTGACTGATATGGGTAATTATGATCAAGTGAATGAAGTGTTCAATGAATGGTTAGATGAAGAGAATGCTCCTGCCAGATCCCTCGTTTCAGTAAAAGAATTACCTGCCTATACTGATATTGAGATTGAGTGCGTTGCTCAACTTGTATAAATTTTCTATTTTTATTTTTTTTATATTAATTTTAAGTGATTTCTTACACTGCCAAGATAAGGATTCATTAAGCTTTAATGATCCTCGCAAAGCAGTTATAAGAGCCTTTATGTTTCCTGGAGGTGGACAATTTTACAATGAACAAAAGATTAAGGGTTCTATTCTGTTAAGCGGCGCTGTTCTTTCTTCGCTTGTACACTTAGATTATGCAAACAAATATAAAAATCATGATGGTGAAAACTTTAGTCAGAAAGAACAATACTTAAAACAAAGAAATAGATATGGATGGTGGGTATTAATAATTTATTTTTACGGGTTGGTTGATGCATTGGTTGAATCACATTTAAATCCGTTTGAAAAGGTAATGAGTGAAGATATAGAGAAAAGTAAAAATGATGAGAAAGAGATAAAAAAATGAGTAATAACAGAGAGCAGTGGGGAACAAGATTAGGGTTTATTTTAGCTGCGTCTGGATCGGCGGTTGGAATAGGTAACATATGGAAGTTTCCATATATAGCTGGCGAGAATGGAGGAGCTGCTTTCACCATCGTTTATCTAGCCTGCATAATGATTGTTGGGTTATCGATATTAGTTGCTGAATTTGTAATTGGAAGAAAAACACTCCTTAGCCCTGTAGGCGCTTTTGAAAAAATTGCTCCCGGAACAAATTGGAAATATGTTGGATTCTTAGGAGTAGCTTCCGCTTTTGTAATACTTTCATTTTATGGTGTTGTTGGTGGATGGATCTTAAAATACATCACTGTTTCCATTGTGGGAGGATTTGATTCGTTTGCTAGCGATACAAGCGCTTCTGGCGCTCTTTTTAATGAATTTATAACCAGTGCTTATAGCCCATTGTTCTATCAGTTAATTTTTATGGGCCTTTGTGTATTTGTAATCATTAGAGGTGTTAAAGGCGGAATTGAGAAATGGTCAAAAATTATGATGCCGCTGATTGTCGTATTGTTAGGGGTATTAGCTATTAGAGGTATGACACTAGATGGCGGAATGAAAGGCGTATCTTTTTTATTTAATCCTCGTTTTGGCGATCTATCTGCTTCAGCTATTGTATTGGCTTTAGGGCACTCTTTTTTTACGGTTAGTCTTGGAATGGGGACAATGATAACTTATGGTAGTTATCTAAAAAAAGATCAAAATCTTCTTTCTTCCGCATTATGGGTGATCTTTTTAGACACTGCAATTGCAATGTTGGCTGGTGTAGCAATTTTCACTACAGTTTTTGCATTAGGCGCAGATCCCGCTTCGGGCCCAGGATTAATCTTTGTTATCTTGCCATCCGTTTTTCCTGAGATAGCAGGCGGTACAATTTGGTCATCAATATTTTTCTTTTTATTATTTATGGCTGCTCTAACTTCTGCAATATCTATTCTTGAGGTCGTTACAGCTTATTTTATTGATCAAAAAGGGTGGTCTAGAAAAAAATCAACATTAATATTTGGATCGGTGATTACGATTGTCGGATGTTTTTGTTCGCTTTCTTTAGGAGGGGGTATCAACATAATCGGAATTTTTGGTGAAGATTTTTTTCTAGGGGGTACTTTCTTTGATGTAATGGATAATCTATCTGGGAAATATATGCTCCCAATTGGAGGTATGTTGACAGCATTATTTGTTATTAACAAAATGGGTATGAAAGACTACATTAAAGAATTATCTGTTGGCTCTGATAATCAAAATATCAATCCAAGCATTATTAAAGGATTTTTGATTGTGGCCGCTGTTGTAGTCGCTTTTATAATATTTAATGAATTTTATGCGCTTTTATCTGGAAAAGCTTTAGTAGGTTAATTTCTTGCTTGCTGAAAGATACTTTCCACTAGAGTCGAAACGTTATAGGTCAATATCTAGAGTCTTTAACCGCTTAAACCCATCTTTTTTCGGAGGCTTAGCTTTGCTTTATTCCATATGGGTAATTTTTCTAAGCGGATCCAGTGTTTCATATAGAGTTTTAACTGACAATCATTATTGGCATTGGTCTTCCTTTAATCTCATTACTACTTTTAGTTTGATTTTAATTGGATTTATTGAGATAAAATATCTTAAACAGTCCAATGATAGTTCTTTATTAAATAGTTTTATCTTTAATTTTTTCAATGGTTATGTATTGTTTCTATTGGGAATGAGTATTGTTGGTATCAGTTCTTCAGCCTTTTTTGATGCTATTTTCTATGTATTATATTTCTCTTCAGTTCATATCGTTTGGAGCATGCCATTAAATATTGAAAAAGAGCTTTTTCCTAAAAAAAGTGAAAGTATGAAAACATTATTACTCTGTTTAGCGCTTACGGTTGTAATATCAATTTATGGTTTTTGGTCTAGCGATCCCTATCTTGCAACAGCATCAGGACTTTATATTCCATTTTATTTGGTAACTATTTTATTTCCAAATGCTATACGACATTATCAGCGCTTGAGAATTTTTGGTGTTGCTATTCCAGTATTTTTCATTGGTGTTCATTTTCCTTGGTTTTTAGTCATATCGATATTGATTTTCTGGATACTGAGACATTTTCATTATTTTAATTCAGGAATTGTAATTCCGTCATTCAAGGTAATCGATCCTTCAATTCAGAAAAAAAAGAATGGATAGAAAGAGCTTATTAGAAAAAATTAAACTCGATAGATTCATCGCTTTAGATTTTGAAACTACTGGATTAAGCATAGAAAAAGATAGAATTATTGAAGTAGCAGCTATACTTTTTGAAAATGGTGAACCTGCGAAACGATTTGTATCCCTTGTTAAACCAATATTACCTATTCCTAAATTGATTGAGGATATTACTGGCATAACAAATGAAATGGTAGAGCATGCCCCCTCTGAAAAAGATATTGTCGATGATCTTTTTGATTTTATTGGAAAAAATCCAATCGTTGCTCACAATACGCCTTTTGATCTCTCCTTTTTAATCTCTTTGTCTGAACGTTACAATATTGATTTTGATAAACCTGTATGCTATGATACATTAACTCTTTCCAGAACTTTTCTGTTCTACCAACCGTCTCACAATCTTAGTGCCGTCTCTGAGTTTTTTAATCTTTCAAGTGATGGCGCACATAGAGCTGAGAGCGATACTGAGAACACAGGATATATTTTTTTAGAGCTTATTCATGAAGCAGCAAGCTACAACTTGGATGTAACAGCAAAAATTCTCTCAATCATGAAATCGTATGATGTAGACAATAAAGACCTTTTTATAAATTTAGCGAATGCATTGGCTAATGAAGGCAATGTTAAAAAAGGTTTAGTGGTTTCTAAATTACCCAAAGCATTCTCTAATAATTTTTTTGTTAAAGATGGAAATAATGATGTTAAATCTTTGTTGCCAGAAGATGTTTTCAATGAGAATGGACTTTTGAGTAAATCTATTGATGGATTTGAAGAAAGAACCAATCAAACAAGCTTTAGCAAATTTATTGATGATATTTTTTTGAGCGAAGAAGGAGTGGGGGCCATAGAGGCAGGTACTGGACTTGGCAAGACAATGGCATACCTATTTCCAGCTTTAAAAAAAAATAATCTTGACCCTGATTCAGGGCCTGTAATTATCTCATGCCATACTAAGTATCTGCAAGATCAGCTTTTTACGCAAGATTTACCTAAAATTTCTATAGCTGCAGATATACCAGTTCAAGCCGTTTTATTAAAAGGCAGAAGTAATTACATATGTAGGACAAGATTGGATTGGCTGGTAAATAGCAATGATAGAATCCTTGATGCTAGAGAATTAGTAACGATTCTGCCATTGATCGTTTGGCTTAATTGGACTAAAACAGGTGATTTGGATGAGTGTCCTGCCTTTACCAATGGATACAATTATCGTATTATGTCCTTGATTCAAAGCGATAGGGGATACTGCACAACTCCTATTTGCTCTAAGCATGATGGTTGTTTTTTTGGAAATATTCGAAAATTAATACATAAATCAAATTTGATTGTTGTTAATCATGCCTTGCTTGTATCAGAATCTAATTCAAGATTGAAAGATGAAGAAGGTATTGGATTTTTACCTTTGCACAATACCGTAATTATCGATGAGGCTCATAATTTACCTCATGCTGCATATAGCAATCTTTCTTTGTCCATCAGTTTGAGCAATGTCCTATATTCTTTAGATAGAGTGGACCCAAAGAATGCCCATTCTGTCAGATGGAATAATCAATTAAATGCATTAGGTAAAATAAACCCTAAAATTGAAAGCTCAACAAAAATACTTAATGAATTGTTATTTAATGCTCGAACTAAATCAAAAACTTTTTTTGAAATGGTCACTTCAGATATATTTAAGCAATTCGATCCACAGTCAAAGTATTCCACTAAAATTATAATCAGTAATTTGACTGAACAATTTGGACAATTTGAATTTCAGTTAAGTGAGTTTGTTCAAAGTGTAAATCTTCTTCGCAACCAGCTTATTGCAATAAAAGATTTATTAGTAGATATTGATAAAAATAAAGAATTTATTGAGCTTTTTCAGGTTTTTGAAAGAGGTGCTGATCTCACAGCTGATATTTTGAGCCTAATACAGCTTTTACTCATTGATCATCAATCAAATACAGTATATTGGTTTGACGGGGTTTTTAAGTCAACAAATGATTCAGATGAGCTAATCATAACAATACATTCATCACCAATAGACTTAACTGAAGATTTGCCAAAATATTTATTTAATCAATTAACCCATTGCATAATGACAAGCGCAACTTTAAAAATAAATAATTCCTTTGATTATTTTTTAAAAAGAGTTGGTTTAAGCGGATTGCATTCAACCAGCATTTTAACATCAGAGTTTGAAAGCCCCTTCTTCTATGATGAACAGGTTAGATATTTTCAATATTCCCGCGAGGATGGACAAAAGCCCCATGTGTTGGCAGATATAATATATAATTGTCACATAAAGTTTAATAAGAGGATGATGGTATTGTTTACATCTCGAGCACAACTCGAAAATACCTTTCAACTGTTGAAACAAAAACCAGGAGGAAATAAACTTCCAATTTTTGCTCAAAAAAGACAGACCTCAAGAATGGGTCTTGTTAAAGGAATGCATCAAACAGAAAATGGAATTTTGTTGGGTACAAATGCTTTTTGGGAAGGCGTTGATCTCGCAAGAGATCTTTTAGAGATTTTAATTATTGTAAAAATGCCATTTGATGTGCCAACTGAGCCTATTATTAAAGCGTATGGAAGCTTGATCGAAAATGATGGCGGAAATAAATTTATGGACTTTGCACTACCTGAATCTGTTATCCGCTTTAGACAAGGTTTTGGTAGATTAATCCGTTCTAGCTTTGACGAAGGAATTTTTGTAGTTATGGATGATCGGATAATTAACAAACGTTATGGACATGCATTTAGCAGTGCAATACCTGCCCATATGCGAGTATTCAATAATTTTGACGAAATTAATTGAAGTATAATATTTGTCACTATTTGCTTAAATAGTTTAAATTACCCAATGGGTACCCTAGTCATATCGGACAAATCTAAACTATGGGAAGATATCGCCCCCATCTTAAAGAGTTTACACGAAGTCAAATTTGATTCAAAATCTTTAAAATCCATTGAAAATTCTAGGAAAATACTAGAATCAGCTCTGAAAACCAATTCTGTAATCTACGGGGTTAACACTGGCTTTGGGAAATTAAATAATGTTAAAATTAAATCTCAGGATCTAGCAAAACTTCAACTAAACTTAATTCGTTCCCATGCATGCGGTCTAGGGAAACCTCTAGACGATGGCATAGTCAGGGTGATTATGCTTTTAAAGCTTATGACCTGGTCAAAGGGACATAGCGGTGTTAGTATCGAACTCGCTAATTTATTATTAGAAATGTTAAATAATGATATTTTACCAGTAATACCTGAAAAAGGTTCAGTTGGGGCCTCCGGTGACCTTGCCCCGCTGGCTCATCTTGCTTTATCTATTATTGGTGAAGGAAAAGTGACAATAAGAGGGGAAAAAATAGATTCAAAGAAAGTATTTAACAAATTGGGAATAGATCCTGTAAAATTATCCGCTAAAGAGGGGATAAGTCTTATAAACGGAACCCAGGTTTCTACTGCTATTGCTATCAAAGCAATACACGAATCTAATAATTTGTTCTATACTTCAGATGTAGCCGCAGCACTCTCTGTAGAGGCAGGCTTATGCGCAAGAGACATATTTGACCCTGAGGTTCACAAACTAAAGAAGAACAAGAATCAACTTTCTACAGCTCATAATATTTATAATTTGTTAGAAAATAGTGAAATCGTGATGTCACATATAAATTGCAACAAAGTTCAGGACCCATATTCCATTAGATGCGTTCCACATGTTCATGGAGCCAGCAAAACACTTTTTCAAAGCGCAGTTGAAATCGTGAACGAGGAAATTAATTCAGTATCTGACAATCCATTGATTTTCAATAACGGTGAAATTAAAAATTCTGGACATTTTCATGCAGAAAATATATCACAAGCTATGGATATTTTATCCATAGCTGTTTCTGAAATAGGTGCTATATCTGAAAAAAGAATTAACTATTTCATGAATGGGGTCGAAAATAAGATTCCTCAATTTTGCGCCTTGAACCCAGGTCTTGAATCTGGCTTTATGTTAGCTCATGTGACAACAGCTGCCCTTGCATCTGAAAATAAAACCCTTTCTCATCCAGCTAGTGTTGATTCCATCTCAACTTCCGCAGGAATGGAAGATTTTGTAAGTATGGCTCCTTGGTCAGCAAAAAAATGTTTAAAAATAATTAATAATGTTAGATCTATACTGGCAATCGAGCTAATGGTTGCTGCAAATGTTAATTTTAGATTTCATTCAAACTACAATTCAAGCCCCCATCTTTCTAATATCATGAAATTATTTCAAGAGCAAGATATTCTTACAAAAAAGGATGTACCATTTCACGAAATAATTGAAGTTGTAATTAGTCTAATTAAAAATGAAAAAATATTGCAAAACATAAAGAAAACTTTAAAACTGAAATGAAAAAAATGAAAAATAGACCCCCTTTCACTCAAGCATTCACCTTTGACGACGTATTATTGGTTCCACAACATTCAAAAATATTACCCTCAGAAGTAGATTTGAAAACTAGACTGACCCCTAAAATAACCATGAACATACCATTATTGTCTGCTGCTATGGATACGGTAACGGAAAGCGATATGGCTGTTGCTCTAGCCAGAGAAGGAGGCATTGGCGTTATACATAAAAATCTATCTATTGAAAGACAGGTTTTCATGGTTGATAAGGTTAAAAGATCAGAGAGTGGAATGATTGTCGATCCAATTACATTGTCAAGCGATAAGACAATTAAAGATGCAAAAAAAGTAATGGCAGATTATAAAATTAGCGGCTTACCGGTTGTTGAGAATGATAAACTTGTAGGGATAATTACCAATAGAGATATAAGATTTGAAACCAATGATAGTCTTTCAGTAAAAGATCGCATGACGATGGAAAAGCTAATTACGGTTCCCAAAGGAACAACTTTAGATCAAGCAAAAGATGAATTGCAAAAACATAGAATTGAAAAATTACTGGTTGTTAATGATGATGATAGCCTTGCGGGTTTAATTACTGTAAAAGATATACAAAAAAAAGAAGATTACCCAAATGCATGCAAAGATTCAAATGGAAGGTTAAGAGTTGGAGCTGCAATTGGGAATAGCTCTGATGCCATTGAAAGAGCCAAAGCTTTAAGTAGTGTTAATGTTGATGTAATTATCATTGATACAGCTCATGGACACTCCTCGGGCGTTTTAAACTTAGTTAAAAAAATTAAAAAAGAAATTAATGATGTTCAGCTTATAGCGGGCAATGTAGCAACCTCAGAAGGTGTAAAGGCACTAATTGAAGCTGGTGTTGATTGTGTTAAAGTTGGGATTGGTGCAGGAGCTAGTTGCACAACAAGAGTTGTTGCTGGAGTGGGAATGCCACAATTAACGAGCATAATGAATGCAGTAGACGAAGCAAGAAAGCACGAGATTCCCATTATTGCAGATGGAGGAATAAGATTCAGTGGAGATTTAGCAAAAGCTATAGCCGCTGGTTCCGATGTGGTAATGCTTGGAAGTATACTAGCTGGCATGGATGAGAGTCCAGGTGAATTAATTTTATTTGAGGGTCGTCAATATAAATCATATCGCGGTATGGGGTCTTTAGGTGCTATGCAAGATGGCAGCGGTGATAGATATTTTCAAGAAGGTGAAGAGGCTAAAAAGTTAGTACCAGAAGGCATCGAAGGAATGGTTCCTTATCGTGGATCAGTAAAAAATACCATACATCAATTGATGGGAGGGTTAAAGGCTTCTATGGGATATTGTGGATCTGGAAATATTTTAGAGTTTCATAAAAAATCGGAATTTATACAAACTACAACAGCTGGGGTAAAGGAAAGTCACCCGCATGAAGTTAAAATAACTAAGGAAGCCCCTAATTATCAAATAACTGAAAGTTGATTAACTTAGGGAATTAAGGTGTTTAGAGATTTTAGATTTTCTTCTAGCAGCAGTATTCTTTTTTAAATGACCTTTACTTACCATTTTATCTATAGTGCTCATTGCTTTTTTGTGTAATAAAGCTGCTTCATCTTTATTTTTATTATTTAATACATTTTTAACGACAGTTCTCATGTTGGAATTTTTAGAAATATTAATTAATCTTTTTTTCTTATCTTGTCGTTCTCTTTTAATTTGCTGAGGATGCCTATCCATAATCTATCTTTCTTGTTTATAATGTTGAGGGCAAAGTTATCTATAATATTACATTATTTCAAACGTTTGATATTATTACCAGCGATAAAACGCAGGATGCCCTTCTTTGACACTAACAAACACACCTATGCTCTTTGCATAGATATCATTATTAGAAAATAACTCAAGCTCAACTTTTGCTTTGTTTTTTGATGAGGTAACTGTTTGAGAAAAAATCTCTATTTTAGTATTAACGGGTGTTGGTTTTAGCAATTGTACTTCAAAAAAAGCAGTAACGGTAGCAGGGAATTGCTTTTGGTTGTTTGATTCAAATATAGACATTGCAGCTGTCCAATTTCCGTGGCAATCGAATAAAGTGCCTATAATACCACCATTCAAAACGCCTGGGAATGCTTGATGTTCTTTTTTAGGATGAAAATTCATTTTTAGACCATTTTTATATTTGTAGGATTTAATTTTTAACCCATTTTCATTCATTGGTCCACATCCAAAGCAAATTGACTTTGGAGCATGAATGTCTTGAAGACTTTTTTTATCATTCATAATGAAATGCCAATTAGTTTTAAATAATAAATACTCGAACAAAATAATATAACTCTTTTCATCTATAAACAAATTTATATTACTTTCCAGATATGACTAACCTTGATCATTTAAAAAATGTACCCATTTTTGCAGATTTATCTTCTTCAGACTTAGAAAAAATATCAAATAAAATGATATTGAGAAATTACAATAAAGGTCAAGTGATCCTTCTCGAGGAAAGTAAAGGGGAAACTTTTTTTGTAATTAAAACTGGTGAAGTTAAAGTTACAAAATTAAGTGATGATGGTAGAGAAGTCATTTTAGCTATCCTCGGTGAAAGCGAATTTTTTGGCGAGATGTCTTTATTAGATGGTGAAGGCAGATCAGCAAATATTGTTGCTAATGAAGATTCAACCGCATTAACTCTTTCTAGAAATGATTTTTTATCATGCTTGGAATCTTATCCTAAAATTGCTATATCTTTACTTGAGGAACTTGCAGTAAGGTTAAGAAAAAGCGATAAACATATTGAAAGTCTTTCATTGAGCGATTCTGAACATAGAATTGGAATTACTATTGCAAGACTGGCTGAGGAAATTGGAACTATTAAAAAAGGGGTTGTATCAATTAAAAAACTTCCTTTTCAGCAAGATATTGCAAATATGGCTGGAACATCAAGAGAAACAGTTTCAAGAACTATTAAATTATTTGAGGATAAAAAAATATTGACTAGAAATGGTAGAGCATTAACAATATTTGACTTTAACTCATTTAAAAAGTCTTTTTCTTAAACCTATTAAGAATGAGCAAAAAATTTGTTGATCAAATTAGATCAAATAACCAAATAGTCATTTCTAAAGCTATAACAAGTGTTGAATCTGGAGACATCCTCAATAAAAGCTTTCTAGATGAAATTTATAAATACTCGACCTCATCCCTAAGAATAGGAATTACAGGCCCTCCTGGGGCTGGTAAAAGTACACTCACAGATAAATTGATTGACAAGTTTTTACAATCTAACAAAAGTGTTGGGGTGATTGCCGTTGATCCGACAAGCCCATTTACTGGAGGAGCATTGCTAGGCGACAGAGTAAGAATGAATAATTATTTGTGGAAAGATGATGTTTTCATTCGAAGTTTAGGTGCCAGAGGTGAACTTGGAGGATTGTCCAAAAAAACCCAAGAAATAGGCGATATTTTAGCTGCAAGTGGAAAAGATATTATTATCTATGAAACAGTTGGTGTTGGCCAAGGTGAGCATGACATAATTAAGCAGGTAGATATAGTAATAGTTGTTTTAGTTCCTGAGTCAGGTGATGAAATTCAATTAATGAAAGCTGGCATAATAGAAATAGGAGATATTTTTGTTATAAATAAAGCTGACAGGCAAGGATCAAATAAGCTTGCACAATCTTTAAAAAATATTTTACACTCGACTTTTTCCAAAAAAAAACTTGAACCTAAAGTATTTTTAACATCAGCTGACAGAGGTGATGGAATAGATTCACTATATAAGGGAATAGAAGATGTAAATGATGTATTCGTTAATAATGGAACTTTAACAGAAAAAAGAAATAATAGATTAAAAAATAGAGTGTTTCAAATAGTCAAAGATCAGCTTTTAGGTGAATTTTGGACTAGCAAAAAAATAGATAGGTTGAATAAATCTATTAAGAATATCAACAATACCAATGATTCTCCTTCTAAAATTGCAAAAATGATGATTGATGAAAAAAAATAGCGAAGATATGCCTTTTTTAGATCATCTTGAAGAGTTGAGATGGAGGCTTATAAAATCTATAATTTCCATTCTCATAGGTGCTATTATTACATTCTATTTTGTTGATCAAATCATTGAATTTATGATTTTACCCACTAAAAATTTGACCTATCCACTCGATTTACAGGTTCTTAAGGTGCAAGGTATGTTTATGATCAAATGGGGTATAGCTCTAATGGGCGGTATAGCACTTTCTATACCAGTTTTAACTTTTCAAATTTGGAAATTTATTTCACCAGGTTTGTATATAAATGAAAAAAAATATGTAGGCCCATTGATAGTTTTTACTTTTTTATTTTTTATAATTGGTTTAGTATTTGCTTATAAAATAATTATTCCATTTTCGTTAAATTTCTTTACATCTGTTGGCATGGAAGGTATTCAAAATAATTTCTCTATAAATTATTATTTTAATTTTATTATTTGGTTGCTTTTTGGATCAGGTGTTTTGTTTCAATTGCCTATAATAGTTTTTATTCTATCTGTTTTAGGTTTATTAACTCCAGCATTTATGAGGCATTACAGGAGACATGCAATTATTTTTGTTTTAATTCTAAGTGCATTTATTACACCGCCAGATCCAATTAGTCTGGTTCTTATGTCAATCCCGCTAATGATTTTATATGAATTCAGTATTTTAGTTAGTTGGTTGGTTAATAGAAATAAATTATAAAATGATTTTAAAGCAAAAAAAACTGCACCGTATTACCAAATGTATTAAAAATGACCTTTCAATATTTGAAATAGAGCTAAAGAATGCGATGTCGTCAGATGTAAAGTTAATAAACTTAATTGGAAAATATATTTTAAGACATAAAGGTAAATTTTTTAGACCAATTTTAACTTTGTTATCATCTCGATTATGTGGAACACCTTCTCAAAATACTTACAGAGCTGCTGCTATGTTAGAATTATTACATATTGCAACTTTAGCTCATGATGATGTTGTTGATGATGCAGAAAAAAGGAGAGGATTTTTTTCAATTAACAGAGTCTGGAAAAATAAAATAGCCATTCTAATGGGAGATTTTATTTTAAGCAAAACTCTTATAAACATGGTTAAGCTTAATGATTATGAAGCCTTGCAATTAATTGCTGAAACTGCTGAAAAATTAGCTGCGGGAGAGATTTTGCAAATAGAAAAATCCATCACGAGATCAATGGATGAAGAAATCTACTATGAAATGATTTATCAAAAAACAGCATCACTCATATCGACTTGTTGCGAGTTGGGCGCATTGACAACTTCAGCAAATGAAAAAGATAGATTGTCTATAAGGTCTTATGGAAAAAATTTAGGTATGGCTTTTCAAATTAAAGATGATTTATTTGATATTCTTGGATCTCAAGAAGAGACTGGAAAAGATATGGCCGCGGATGTTAAAAAGAATATGATAACGTTACCACTAATCTACGCTAAGCAAAATTTATCTGAAAAAAAATTGAAAAACTTGAAAAACTTATTAAAAATAAAAAATAAAAGTAAAACTGATATAAAGCTATTAAAAAATATTGTAAAGGAAGTGGGTGGGTTTTCCCATGCCCAGAAAAAGATTTTTTATTTTAGCGAAAAAGCAAAAAGCTCTTTAAAAGATTTTGAGCCATCTGAGTACAAAAAATCATTAATAGATTTGGTTGATTTTAACATCAATAGATCAGGCTAAAGATGAAATCTAAATCCATATTAGTTATGAGATTTAGCTCAATTGGGGATATAATTCAGACAACATCCACTCTATCTACAATTAAGGAGTATTTACCCAACTACACTATTGACTATCTAACTTTAGATCATTTCAAATCTATCTTGAAAAACCACAAGTCATTAAATAAAGTCTACTCTATATCAAAGAATGCTAAATACTCACACATATCTGAGTTAATTCTAAAATTACAATCAAATAAATATGATTATATAATCGATTTGCATAATTCACCCAGATCAAAAGCTTTTAGTCTATTTTTAAAAAAATCTAAAATTAAAAAAATTAAGAAGCCAAGGTTAAAGCGTTTTTTTTTATTTTTATTTCATTTTAATTCATTTGAAGAAGACTTTAATGTTCGCTCGATGTATAATCAAGCGATCCAAGATCTACTTCCCGTTGATCACAAAATTGGAAATACAAAATTATATATAAGCTCAGATGAAAAAAAAGAAATCAATGAAAAGCTAAATATTGAAAATTATTTTGCTCTTGCTCCTGAAGCTGCTTGGGCACAAAAGCAATTTCCTGCTCAGAGATATATAGGAATTTTGAATAATATTTATAAAAAATTCAATTTGACACCTGTTCTAATTGGTTCATCTAATACAAGCATTTGTAAAGAAATTGCTAAAGGTTATAAAAACAAAATTATTAATATATCCGGCAAAACCTCTTTGAGACAATCTCTATCAATAATTAGCAATGCTTTATTCGTAGTTGGAGGTGATACAGGTATGATACATGCGGCAGAAGCATTAAACAAGCATGTCATAGCAATTTTTGGCCCAACAAACAAACAAACAGGTGGTGGACTCTTCAGCAAACTTTCAGAAGAAATTCACGCTCCTAACATTTGGTGTAAACCATGTTCAATAAATGGTTCTTTTTCATGTTATAGAAAAAGACAGTACTGCATGACTGAAATAGATGATGGAGAAATTTTGAGAGCTATTAAAAATATTTACATATAATGTGGAAACTCATATATAACTTTTTAATCTTTCCTTTTGTTTTGATTTTTTTTCTAATAGGAAGCATTTTCGTAAAAAAAATTAGAAAAGGTTTTTTTGGAAGATTGGCTTCAATCAAAAAAATAAGAACGTTTAGTAGCAACTTGGACGAAAAAGATTTAGTTTATTGGTTTCACGCATCTTCTCATGGTGAATTTGAGCAAATCAAACCAGTCTTAGATGGAATAAAAAATGCAAATCCGAGAATTAAAGTACTATTAAGTTTTTTTTCACCTTCAGGTTATGATAATGTTAAAGATGATTTAGTTGATTGTATAATATATATTCCATTTGATTTTTATTTTACAACAAAAAAAGTTTTTGAAATAATTTCGCCAAAAAAATTGATTTTTGCTGGTTATGATATTTGGCCAAATTTTATTTGGTCAGCATATCAAAAGAAAATCCATATCGTTATATTTGCAGCAACATTTACATTTCATAAAAAAACCTTTTCGTCGTTAGTGAAAAATTTTTACAAATCTCTCTACACAAACATATCTGCTTTTTATACAATTAATGACGATGATTCCGATAGAATAAAAAATTTAATATTTAAAAGAACTAATATAATTATTAAGACGATGGGAAATCCAAGATTTGATCGTGTAAAAGAAAAATCTGATGCTTTAAAAATAAATAAAGATAAAGACTTGATGAAAAGGAATAAAAGAATCATCCTAGGAAGTATCCATAATTCTGATAAAGATATAATTATCGAGCCACTTTTAAAACTTATTTTGGATGATGATGAATTATGTTGCATTTGGGCAACTGATGAGATCGTAGAAGGTAGGATGCTTGATATTGAAATTTTCTTTAGAAAAAAAAATATTAGCATTGAAAGGTTGGGATCAAAAGCAATAAATGAAATTAAATCGAAAATAATTTTAATTGACACTATAGGTCAACTTTACAAGAGTTATTGGTATGGGCAAATTGCATATATTGGTGGTGGATTTTCCTCAAGCGGTATTCATAATGTCATGGAACCTGCCATAGCTAAATTACCAGTACTCTTTGGTCCCAACTACACCAAATCTCAGGAAGCTAAACAGTTAGTTAGTGCGGGTGGAGGTTTTAAAATTAATAACAGCACTGATTTTTACAATGAAATTAAGTCATTATTTAGCAACAAAGAGCAATTGGTTAAATCAAGCCTTTCGTCAAAAAGCGTTATTGATAAAAATCTTGGATCATCAAAACGCGTTGTTGAAGGAATATTAAATGACTGATCGGGTTTCATTTGATATCTGTTTCAATAATGACAAAAAAACAAAAAAAAATATCAATCTAAAGTCAGGAATAAATGTGATTTATGGAGAAGGTGGAATTGGAAAAACAAGATTAGCTCAAGCTTTAATCAGCAAAACTTGTAAGGGTTTAGGCAATTTTAAATTAAAAAATATAATTTCTCCAGAAAATATCCAGATTATCGATCACAATCCATTGGAATATTTTGTTTGTGAAACAATTGAAGAAGATTTAGCATTTGGCTTGGAATGCAATTTGAACGATCAACTTCTACTAAGTCGAAAATTTAAAAAATTGAAAAAAAATTTAAATTTTATTTCAAACTGGAATTTACATCCCACTAAACTAAGTTGTGGTGAAATGCAAATAATGAATTTATTTAGCGCATTTAGTATAAACCCAAATCTTCTTGTGATAAATAATGGATTGCTTTATGTAAGTAATATCAATAAAGCTAAATACTTCAAGATAGCAAAAAAATTCTCCGAAGTTGACACAATTGTAGTTTGGCTAACTTCAGAATATAGTGATTTAGATTTTGGTGATACTGTTTGGGAGTTAAGCTCAAATGATCTTTGCCATCCTAATCTTAAGAATCCAATATATAAGAAAAATAATATCACGAAAAATTCTTTATCGTTAAAGATAAAAAATTTAAAATTTAAATATTTAAATTCTCAGAAAATTGTTTTTAATGACCTTTCATTCTATGGCAAAGGAATGAGTTGTCTTGGAATAACAGGTCAAAATGGAGCAGGTAAATCTACTTTGGTTAAACTGATATCTGAGATAGAAAGTCCCATCAACGGACAAATATTATTAAAGATAAATTCTAAAAAGCCTAGTTTGGGCACATTGGACCAAATTCCTGAAAATTTGTACAATGGACTCTCTTTTTTTGAAATAATTGAAAAATTAAAATATCATGGTAGAATTGAAAAAGATAAAATAAAAAAAATAAACTATGATCTTTCCTCTTTAGCAATAGATATTGAGATTTATAAATATTTACCTATTGAGGAAATATCTCCTTATGTTGTTAAAGCTGTATTGACAATTATTTTATTTAACTGCAATTTCAACTTATTAATATTGGATGAACCCACATATAATTTTGGTATATCTCAAAAAATAATATACTCTGATATATTAAGCAAAATTAAACAAGAGAAGCATTTAATCATTTTTTCTCATGATTTTGAATTTTTAAAATATAATTGTGATAATATACTTAATATTGATGAATCTGAGACTATTAATTAAAATAATTGCAATTTAAATGCTGAACAACAGTACAAGAATTGCTACATTAGCAAATTTTATCAGTTTGTGTAGAGCATTGATGGCTATCCCAATCATATACACGTTAAATTATGATGGGTATGAGGCAGTTACTTTTTTATTAATTTTAACTGCTACACTTTCTGACGCATTGGATGGATGGGTCGCTAGAAAATCCGGTGCAGTTACGAATTTTGGCAAATGGATAGACCCAATGGCAGATTTTGTTTGTATAGTGTCGGTATTGGGATATTTATCATTGGTTGATAGATTTCCAGGTTGGTTTTTATTATTTTATGTAATTAGACATTTTATTATATCAGTTTCTGCTATTTATTTTTTAAATAATAGTGATTTTATTTTAAGTGCAAATTGGTGGGGAAAATGGTCAGCTGGTGTAACCTCATTTGCAATAATTTTATATATATGGCCTTGGAATGCATTTCCAAGACTTAAGGAATTGGTTTTGTTATCATCAACATTTTTATTAATTATAAGCTTAATTATTTACACGAAAACTTTTTATCGTGAATATAAGAGATTAAATTTTTAGTAGAATATTATACCCAATGAAAGATATGCAAAAAATAAGTTTAATTAGTTTAGGTTGCGCTAAAGCATTAGTTGACTCAGAACTTCTTCTTGGAAGTTTAAACAAAAAAAATGTTTTAATCACAGATAGGCATAACCAAGCAGATGTAATCATTATCAATACGTGCGGTTTTCTAGATTCTGCAAGGCAGGAATCAATCGACACAATTTTTGAAGCAGCTAGTTTAAAAACTAAGGGCAACTTAAAAAAATTGGTAGTAATGGGATGTTTATCCGAAAGATATCCAGAAGAACTATCAAAACAAATACCGGAGGTAGATAAATTTTTTGGCACTACCAATCAAAATGAAATCATAAAATACCTTTTTGGCAAAGAACATATATCTGATGATCCGAACTACTATCGGTCGTTATTAACGCCAAATCATTATGCTTATTTAAAAATAGCTGAAGGTTGTGACAACGGATGTTCTTTTTGCAGTATACCTTTAATGAGAGGATTGCAAAAAAGTAGATCTATTGATTCAATATTGTGGGAAGTTGAAAAATTATTATATAATAACGTAAAAGAAATAATGGTTATTGCGCAAGATTCTACATCCTATGGGTGGGATTTAAAACCTAAGTTGTCACTCGCAAATCTAATTAAAGAGCTTGACAAATCTGGAATTGACTGGTTTAGGTTGCACTACGCACACCCGGCTCATTTATCATTAAAAATCATCGATGCGTTAGCAAATGCAAGTAATTTTTGTAGATATATTGACATTCCTGTTCAACATGGTTCTGATAAAATATTAAAATCAATGCGAAGAGGATTAGACAGTAATGGCATCAATAAAAGAATAGACCTTTTAAAAAAAAATATACCTGGAATTAAGATAAGGTCGACCGTTATTGTTGGTTATCCTGGTGAGGGTGATAATGAATTTAAAGAATTATATGATTTTATTGATGAGAATCAGTTTGACAGGCTCGGTGTCTTTACATACTCTGAAGAAGAAGGGACTTTAGCAGAAAGTCTTG
Source organism: uncultured Fidelibacterota bacterium (assembly GCA_902615915.1). Classification (GTDB taxonomy): domain Bacteria; phylum Fidelibacterota; class Marinisomatia; order Marinisomatales; family TCS55; genus TMED144. Next base: position 8,428 of record CACMQQ010000007.1, on the reverse strand, counting down.
AGGATAATATTCCTACTGAAATTAAAAATGAAAGAAAAGGTCAATTGCTTGATTTGCAAGCAGAAATAAGTCTCAGCAAAAATAAAGAAATGATTGGTAATATTTTAAAAGTAATTGTTGACAAGAACGGAACCAATACCTCTATTGGTAGGACTGAGTTTGATTCTCCAGAGGTTGATAATATAGTTCATATTAAAGACTTAGCTGAAAAAGGATCCTTTATCAATGTTAAAATAGACAATGCAACTGAATTTGAACTTATTGGAAATATTGTCAATTAATTTTTAAAACTCTGCCATTGATTAGAATATATTTTTCCTCTTAAATTTGTCACTATGTCAGATTTTTTTGTTAATTCAGAATACTCACCTTCAGGAGATCAGCCAGTTGCAATAGAGCAATTATCCAATGGTATAATGAATGGAGATAAGCATCAAGTTTTATTGGGAATTACTGGATCTGGAAAAACCTTTACAATGGCAAATGTTATTGAAAAAGTTCAAAAACCAACACTTATTATTTCACATAATAAAACTTTAGCAGCTCAACTTTATGGTGAGTTCAAACAATTATTTCCTAATAATGCGGTCGAATATTTCATTAGTTATTATGATTATTACCAACCCGAAGCTTATTTACCTGTTACGGATACTTTTATTGAAAAAGATATGTCAATCAATGAAGAAATTGATATACTAAGATTAAAGGCTACTAGCTCTTTATTAAGCAGAAAAGATGTTATTGTCGTCAGTTCTGTTTCATGCATATACGGCATTGGTTCTCCAGATGAATATAAGGATAAAGTTATTCATTTAAAAAAAGGGATGAATATTGATAGAAAAAAACTTTTTAAAGAATTAGTCAATATTCATTATTCTAGAAATGATTCATCATTCGAAAGAAGTAATTTTAGAGTTCGAGGTGATGTCGTAGACATTTTTTTGGCGTATGAGGATGTTGGAGTGCGTCTAGAATTTTTTGGTTCTGAATTAGAGAAAATTTACAGGTTTTATCCTCTTACTGGAGAAATACTTAGCGAACATGGACATGAAATCATTTATCCTGGAAAACACTTTGTCACAGATCAAAATACAATCAATAGAGTTGTTAAAGAAATAAGCACAGACTTAGTCGCAAGATTAGACGAATTAAAGAAAAATGATAAACTTTTAGAGGCTCAGAGACTTGAACAGAGGACAAATTTTGATTTAGAAATGATGATGGAGGTGGGCTACTGTTCTGGAATTGAAAATTATTCAAGATATTTTTCAGGAAGGAAGCCAGGAGAAAGACCTTATACGCTTATAGATTTTTTCCCAAATGATTTTATTACAATTATTGATGAATCCCATGTTTCATTACCGCAAATTCAGGCTATGTATAATGGAGATAGAGCAAGAAAAATGAATCTTGTTGAGCATGGATTTAGACTTCCAAGTGCTTTAGATAATAGACCCATGAAAATAAATGAGTTTTTTGAAACTCAAAATCAATTACTTTATGTTTCTGCAACTCCATCAAACAGAGAGCTTGAGCTTGCTGAAGGTGTTGTTGTTGAGCAGTTAATTAGGCCAACTGGCTTATTGGATCCAATTGTAGAGGTTAGAAAATCTGATGGTCAAATTGATGACTTAATAAATGAAATTAAAATTAGAGTTAAAACTAAAGAAAGAGTCTTAATTACTACATTAACAAAAAGAATGTCTGAAGATTTAACTGATTATTTAAGAGGTGTTAATTTAAAAGTAAGATATTTACATAGCGAAATTGACACTTTAGAGAGAGTTCAAATTCTACGAGATCTAAGATTAGGTGAATTTGATGTTCTGGTTGGTATAAATCTCTTAAGAGAAGGCCTGGATTTACCAGAAGTTTCATTGGTAGCAGTAATTGATGCTGACAAAGAAGGATTTTTGCGCTCTAAAAGTTCTCTTATGCAGGTTGCAGGTAGAGCTGCGCGAAACATGCAAGGCAAAGTAATCTTGTATGCAGATAAAATTTCTGAAGCAATGCAATATCTTATAGATGAATCTTCTAGAAGAAGAGATCTTCAGAAAAGATTTAATTTAGAAAATGATATTATACCTTCTACTATTAATAAATTAATAGATAGCAGTTTAATGTCACAAAATGAGCAAGAATCAGATTTAAAAAAATTTTCTAGCAAAATAAAAAATAGCAAACGTGATAATTTTACTCAAATAGACAAAAAACTTGCAATTGAAATGATGCGCGAAGAAATGCTAAATGCGGCAGAAAACTATCACTTTGAAAAAGCTGCAAAGCTTAGAGATGAAATATCGCTTTTGGAAAAAGAAGTAATAGGCTCAGTTTGAATGGATATAAATCTTTTACAACAAAAAACTGGAATTATTGGAAATTCTGATGCTATTAATCAGGTGCTCGAAATGATTCTCCAGGTTGCACCTGTAAATATTTCTGTTTTAGTCACTGGAGAATCTGGCACTGGTAAAGAAAAAATCGCAAAAGCTTTACATCAAGCAAGCAAACGATCAAACCAAAAGCTAATAACAGTAAATTGTGGCGCCATACCAGAAGGAATAATTGAAAGTGAATTATTTGGCCATAAAAAAGGTGCTTATACTGATGCTAGGGGTGATAGAAAAGGTTATTTCGAAACTGCAAATAAAGGTACAATTTTTTTGGATGAAATCGGTGAAACCCCAATAGATACACAAGTCAAGCTTTTAAGAGTAATTGAAAACGGTGAGTTCACTCCTGTAGGAGCGTCCAATCATATGAAGACTGACGTTAGAATAATTGCTGCTACTAATAAAGACCTATCTGACTTAGTAGATAAAAATCTTTTTAGAAAAGATTTATTTTATAGACTTAAAACGGTTAATATTAATTTACCAGCTCTTAGAGATCGCTTGGAAGACATAAGTTTGCTTGTTGAGCGATTTGCCCTAGAATTTACTCGTTCAAATGATATCTCATATAGAGGGTTTATGCCAGAAGCTATAAAGGTACTTAAAAAGCAAGAATGGAATGGCAATATCAGGGAATTAAAAAATTTTGTTGAGAGCATTTTAGTCTTAGAAAAAGGGCAGAGAATTAGCCCTGAAATGGTCAATATGCACTTAAATATTTCTAAATATGACAAGGAAAATAAATCCCTTCCGGTTTTATCATATCATTCTAGTGATTTAGCTGAAAGGGAGCTGATATTAAGGCAATTGTTTCTTTTAAAACAAGATGTTGAATTCATCAAACAAGTATTAACATCGCAAAATATCTCTGACTTAAAGCTATTACCATCTTTTGAAAGTGAATACAGTCAAGACAAATCAAGTAAAATTGATAATTTGAAGATTGACCAAGAGGATGATCAATTTATAAAAAATAGGTCAATTGGTGATATAACCATGGAAGACTTAGAGAAAGAAGCCATTGAAAGAACTTTGAAGTTTTATAAAAATAATAGAAGGGCTACTGCTAAATCTCTTGAAATTAGTGAGAGAACCTTATACAGAAAGATTGATCAGTACGGGCTAGACAGGAAAATAAAAATTGAAAAATTTTAAATTTTTCATATTTACTTTAATACTATCTTGCAGATACTATTCTTTAGCTGGTAGCATACCACCACACATAAACTCTATAGCTATTCCTATTGTTGAAAATCAGACATCTGAATTTGGTATCAGCGAATCTGTCACTGAAAATCTATTAAATATCTTTTCAAAAGAGAATATCTTAAAAATTACAAATGAAGAAGATGCAAACTCAATCTTAAGAGGTAAGATTGTTAGGATAACCGACGCACCTTATACTTTTACAAAAGAAGAAGCTGTAACAGAGTATAGATTTACAGTACAAATGAGCTTAGAATGGTTTGATGTAAAGAATGAAAAAAATTTATTAAAGAGAACATTTAGCGGCTGGGGAGCTTATGGTTTATCTGGAGATATAAGCTCTGATGGTATAGACAACGATGGCGATGGTTTGATCGATGGGGAGGACGATAATGAATTTGGGGATCCTCGACAATTTGCAACAAAAGTTGCAATTGAAAAAATAGCTGAAGATGTATTAAATGAAATAATGACAACCTGGTAAGTAAAAGGAATTAAAAATTGAAAATAAGAATATCTGAATTAGTTAATCATCTTGACGAAAATGTTAAGATCAATGGATGGGTATATAATATTAGATCGATTGGAAAAATATGGTTTCTAATATTGCGCGATGGATCAGGGTATTTGCAATGCGTTACGGTCAAAAATGATGTTGATGATGAGGTATTCAAGTTGGAAGAAACATTAACACAAGAATCCTCAGTTTCAGTTTTTGGCAACGTTAGAAAAGAGCCAAGATCAGTAGGTGGGGTTGAGTTATCAGTGTCCAACATAATTGTTCATCAGCTTTCAAATGAATATCCAATTTCAAAAAAAGACCATGGGACTGATTTTTTAATGACAAATCGACATTTGTGGCTTAGGTCAAAAAAACAAAATGCAATATTGAAGATTAGACATCAAGTTATAAAGGCAACAAGAGACTTTTACGATAATAATGGCTTTATTCTTGTAGATTCTCCAATACTAACAGCAAACTCAGTTGAAGGAACAAGTACTCTCTTTGAATTAGATTATTTTGATAGATCTGCATACTTAACTCAGAGTGGACAGCTGTATGGCGAATCTAGCGCGATGGCATTTGGCAATATATATGTTTTTGGACCAACTTTTAGAGCGGAAAAATCAAAAACTAGGAGACATTTAACTGAATTTTGGATGGTGGAGCCCGAGATGGCATATTGCGATTTAGAGCAAAACATGGATTGGGCTGAAAAGCATGTGGAATATGTTATAGGGCACTGTCTTGAGCATTGTAGAAATGAACTTGAGACGCTTGAAAGAGATATAAAAAAGCTAGAAAATATAACATTGCCATTTCCTAGAATAACATATGATGATGCAGTTGAAATTTTGAAAAATAATAATGTAGATTTTGAATACGGTTCTGATTTTGGAGCTAATGATGAAACCATCATATCAAACCAGTATCAAAAACCGGTAATGGTTCATAGATGGCCAGCCGAATCAAAAGCATTTTATATGAAGCGAGATCCAAAAAATTTAAATCTAGCGTTAGGTGTTGACATGATCGCACCAGAAGGTTACGGAGAGATAGTTGGCGGAGGTCAAAGGGAGGATGATTATGAGATTCTTATAAATAGAATCAAAGAGCATAATCTTCCAATCGAACATTTCAAATGGTATCTTGATTTAAGAAAATTTGGCTCCGTACCACATTCGGGATTTGGACTTGGCATTGAAAGAACAGTTGCATGGATTTCTGGAACAAAACATATCAGAGAAACAATTCCCTATCCTAGAACTATGTATAGGCTTGAACCATAAATGAAAGTAGCAATCTGTCAAATTAATCCAACCGTAGGAGCGATAAATAAAAACAAAGAAAAACATTTAATTTGGTATGAAAAAGCAAAAAAATTAGGAGCTCAACTTATTGTATTTCCTGAGCTATCTTTACTTGGGTACCCCCCTCAGGATCTACTTTTGAGAAAGAAATTTATTGAAGAAGCCCACAAAGCCATCATCGATCTTTCTGCGAGTTTTGACATTCCTACAATTATCGGGAGTACATTTTTTGAAAAAAAGAATTTATACAATTCTTTATTTTTAATAGCTAATAAGTCTGTAGAAAAAATCTATAAAAAAATCCTTCTACCCACCTATGATGTTTTTGATGAAGCAAGGTATTTTACCCCTGGAGAAAAACCTTGCGTAACGTCTATTAAAAAAGACAATAAAACTTACACAATTGGTTTTCAAATATGTGAAGATCTTTGGGACAGCCAATATAACAGAGACTTGATAAGAGAAATGAATGATTTAGAAGTAGACTGTATTATAAATATATCAGCATCACCATACACTTATAATAAGTTTCAAGATAGGGTTGAACTAATTAAATCTAAAGTAAAGCAGTACAACATAACTTATATTTATTGCAATCTGGTTGGAGCTCAAGATGAGATAATATTCGATGGTCAATCTGTAGCAATTAATAATAAAAATGATATTTTAAAGATAGGCAAAGCATTTGAAGAGGATTTGTTATTGTTTGATTTAAATCAGACAAATAAAGTAAAAATTAAGTCACTACCAAAAGAGGAAGAGTTATTCAAAGCTTTGGTTTTGGGTGTTCGTGATTACTTTGAAAAATCTTACCACCAAGAAGCAATTATTGGCTTAAGCGGGGGTATAGATTCAGCTCTGACAGCAGTAATTGCTAAAGAGGCCCTTGGATGCTCTAATGTTCATTGTGTTTTTATGCCATCAAAATATTCAAGAGATTCAAGCTTGAAAGATTCTAAAAAATTAGCGAATAATCTAAATATTGATTTTCAAATTATTCCTATCAATGACCTTGTTTTTTCTTTTGAAAAATCTTTAAATCCTTTTTTTGAAGGCACTGAAACTGGGATTGCGGAAGAAAATATACAATCAAGAATAAGAGGAAATTTATTGATGTCATTATCTAATAAATTTGGTTGGCTTGTATTGTCTACTGGCAATAAAACTGAGATGGCTTTGGGTTATTGTACCTTATATGGTGACATGAACGGCGGATTATCTGTTATTTCGGATTTATCCAAATCTGAAGTATATGCTATTTCAAAATGGATTAATGTAAAACACAAAAGTGAAGTAATACCCAACAGTATATTAACAAAAGCGCCCTCCGCAGAACTCAGACATAATCAAAAAGATCCTTTTGATTATGAGTTGATCAGTCCGATGGTTGCGAAATTAATTGAACAATCAAAATCTCCAACGGAGTTAATTGAAATGGGATATGAAGAATCTTTAATTAGTGATATATCAAAAAGATTAAGAGTTAATGAATTTAAAAGAAGGCAAGCAGCACCTTCGTTGCGAGTTACCAGTAAAGCATTTGGGATTGGGCGTAGAGTTCCAATAATAAACCAATTTGACGAATTGCATTAAAATGAAAATAATTTTAGTATCGTTGATTCTCAATTTTTCTTTTTATTTAAAAGCGCAAAATAATTCCCCATCAACTTATTGGACTTCACTAAAAAAAAATGAAAAAATTGCGTTTATTAACGGAGTATATTCTGCTAGCGCTAAAGTTAAGTATCATCACAAGCAAGAGGTAAAAAAACAATACAATCAAGATCCTAATTGGGTAGAACCGTATTTCATTGAAAGGTTTTATGAAATTCTTGATGAACATAGGTCGAAAAAAATCGGATACAATGTGGATATTGTTGCTGATGCCATGGATGCATTTTATTCTAATTACGATAATGGGGCTATTCCAATTCTTGAGGCTATTAGAATTGTTTCTTTATCACAAGATGGGAAAACAGAAAAGGCTGACATTTATTTATTAAAAGCACAAAAAAGATATAAACCATAAAGCACTTAAAGCGAGTATTCCATCATCAAAACTTCTTTTGTACCCCCTTCCGTTTTTTGACTTCCAACTCTTTTAAATCCAAACTTTTCGTGAAATTTTTTTGAGGTTAGATTCATAGGCTTTATATTGTATTCACAGATAATATTTTTAAATTTATATTTAGAGTAATCTATTAAATCATTATAGAGCATTGTTCCCAATCCTAAGCCTACACTATCCTTTTGAATGACAATCCTGTCAACATACATAAATGAGCTATATCTTTTTGAAAACCATAAGTAGTTTTCACTTTTGTAGGTTAGATTATCTGTTAAGCCAATCAAGAATCCATAAATTTTGTTTTCTTTTCCGCACTTAATTAATTTAAAATATTCAGAAACATCGTAAAAATAATTTAATGATTCTTCAGCCATATAGCTTACAGCTGGCATCGCTTTTTGATTGAGCGATAAGATTTCTGAGAAATCGCTTTTATTTGCATGAATTAATTTATATTTCACAATTGTAAATTTTACTAATCTTTGATTGAATAAAAATAGATTTTAATTTAAATTTCTAGGCTGTTGCAAAAGATAAATTTTAAAGATTTTAAAGATTTTATATAATTAAAATAAATAATAGATAAAAATTATTTCTGAAGGAGAATTGATTAAGTGTCAACAAAAATAAGATTAAAAAGAATTGGAAGAAGAAACAGACCATTCTATAGAGTTGTGGTTATGGACTCTAGAAAAAAGCGCGATGGCGCTGCTATTGAAGAGTTGGGATGGTTTAATCCTGTTCAAAGTGATAAACCCTACAGTCTAAATCATGAAAGAGTTATGCATTGGCTAGATCAAGGCGCCCAACCATCTGATGCGTTCCATGGCCTTATGAAAAGATCTGGCTTAGCATATAAATGGCACTTGATGAAACAAGGCATCGATGAGAAGACTATTGAAAAAGAAATGAAGAAGTGGGCTGATGATCAAGAAAAGAAAATTGCTAG
>CACMQQ010000006.1 GCA_902615915.1 uncultured Fidelibacterota bacterium | reverse complement strand
AGCTCTACTATCTGCGCTGTTAGATCATCAGCGGCTTTAGTCTTTTTTATCAAATTAATTACTTATGTAGCGCCGTATAGCTGGAATGTTTCGATAATCCTTACCAACTATGAGAGTAAGGTCCACATCAAGATCTGAATCAACAAGCGTGATTACCTGATTTTTGTCATTTATATCTAGATTTAATGCTTTGGCTACAATTTTCATTCCCTCTACATTTTCAGTACGTTGAATTAAAATTGTCTTCTCGTAATCAAAATGATTTGCGTTTTCTGATCTAACTACGTCAATGCGTTCTTTTCTTAACAGGTCAGAAAATTTAGCAGCGAGGCCCGGCTCACCACAACCATTTAGAATCTCGATATCAATGTCAAGTAGGGGGTTAGATTCATATATTTCCTCAGCTGATTCAGAAATGGACATAGCAGGAAATTGAACTTTATCAATATCTCCATTTTGAATTATCTTGGTTGAAAAAGAAAAAATAAACCCTACAAGGAAAATTGCCATTAAAGCAATTCCACCATTTAAAATTTTACTACTAGATTGGGTTTTATTTTTTGATATTAAGGACTTTGGAGATTTATTCCGCTTGATCTTTGCCACTTTAGCTATCTACTGTAGTTGTAAATATTATTTGAAAAACGACTTGTATTGAATTGGTAGTTATTTATCGAAAAATTAAATAACATATTTTCGCTTACTTTATAATCAAAATTTGCGCCATAAAATATCTTAGGGCTCATAAAATTACTTTGCATCAATGGAGATGAGCCACTCATTGGATAGGATATTCCAATGTTTGTTGTTAAACGCATATTGTCCTTTATAAAATATTCTACTTGATTTGAATATGTTCCAATTGAAATAGATTGGCCATTGAAGCTTGTCATGCTCATTCCAAAATTTTGATTCAAAGAAAATCTATTTGAATTAAGAAAAGAAGCTGCTTGAGCATGAGATAATCCTTTTGAGTTAACTGGTATTTTGTTGGACTTTATACTATTTTTAAATTGTGAATAAGAAAAATTAAAAAATAGCAATATGGTCAAGGTAGTTTTAATTAGCAATCTCATAGTAAAAAATACTAATAAATGCCTATATTAGTTCCAAACATTTTTTTATTTTCTGTCATCAATAATTCCTCCCCCCAGACACTCATCATTATCATACAAAACAGCAAATTGACCAGGCGTTATTGCAAATTGTGGTTCATCAAATTTGATATAAATTTTATCCTTGCTTAAGACATCGATATTGCAATTTTGATCATTTTGGCGATATCTGATCTTTGCTGTCAAGCTGTTTTTTTTTGAGGGCGTGCCCGATATCCAATTAAAATTAGATACTGTTAAGGTAGAATGATATAAAGCCGGATGATCATGACCCTGAGCAACCACAAGAACATTTTCTTCAATATTTTTATCAGCAACAAACCATGGTAGCTCGCTAGAACCATACCCGCCACCTATTCCCAGCCCTTTTCTCTGTCCAATTGTGTAATACATCAAGCCATCATGTTGACCACAAGCAATTCCATCTGAGGTCTTTATTAAACCTGGTTTCTCAGGAATGTATTTTTTCAAAAATTTTTTAAAGTGCGCCTGCTCTCCTATAAAACATATTCCAGTACTATCTTTTTTTGAATGATTTAGAAGATTATTATCTCTGGCTATTTGCCTAACTCTATCTTTAGAGATATCGCCTATAGGAAATATGCTTCTAGATAGAGCTTTCTGATTTAGAGAGCATAAAAAATAACTTTGGTCTTTTGTATTATCTTTGCCTTTATGGAGAGTGTACAGTCCATCTTTTTTATTAATTTGTGCATAGTGACCAGTTGCTATTTTTTTTGCTCCAAGATCAATAGAATAATTTAAAAAAGAGTTGAATTTAATTTCCCTATTACAGATTACATCTGGATTAGGTGTTCGATTTTTTGAATGTTCAGATAGAAAGTATTGAAAAACATTGTCCCAATATTCTTTAGCAAAGCTTACCGTTCTTAATGGTACATCAATTTTATCGCAAACCAACAAGGCGTCTTTATAATCCTCCTCTGATGTGCAAGATTCTTCATTTCCATCCCAGTTTTTCATAAAGATGCATTCTATTTCATACCCTTTTTCTTTTAGTGTAAAAGCTGAAACTGAACTATCAACGCCGCCGCTAATACCGACAATTATAGGCTTACTCATTAATTATACTAATCATTGCATTTGCAAGTCGATCAACATCTTCTGAAGAATTGTCTCTACCAAAGCTGATTCTGAGTGTACAAACATTAATATTATCCTTATGGCCTATCTCTCGCAAGACCTTTGATGGTTTTATTGAGCCAGAGCCACACGCGGATCCGCTTGAAACTTCTAAATTTTCCCTATCTAATTTTGCCATCATAATATCGCTACGATATCCAGGAATAGTCATGCTAATTAGGCCAGGGACGCGTATCTTAGGATGACCATTGTAAAAAATCTTAGAATTTATATTTTTTAAATTTTCTTTAAATCTTTTTTCAAGATGTTTCAAGTGTTCTATACGTTTAGGTAAATTTTCTCTAATTAATTTAGTTGCAACCGCCAACCCTACAATGCCGGAAATATTTTCCGTTCCTGCGCGATAACCACTTTCCTGGCTACCTCCAATAGTTAAAGATTTAATTTCTTTTAATTTCTTTTTATATAAAAAGCCAACCCCTTTAGGTCCGTAGAATTTGTGAGCAGAGAAACTTAAAAAATCACAATTTAGTTCATTAACTAATAATGGAATTTTGCCTAGCGCTTGGACTGTGTCTGAGTGGAATGGGATATTATGTTCGCTTGCAATAGACGCTAATTCACTTATTGGTTGAACAGTTCCTATCTCGTTATTAACCATCATGATCGTTATTAAGCCAGTATCTTTTCTTATTGCTTTGAGTAGCGTGTCTGGATCGACCATACCGTATTTATCAACAGGCAATTCCGTAAAACTTATTCCAAATTTAGCAAGACTAATTAAAACTTTTGTAATAGCAGGGTGCTCGATAGATGATGTTATAACATGCTTTTTATTGTTATAAAGCATTGACCAAAGAATCATATTATTGCTCTCAGAACCACTGCCTGTAAAAATAATTTCTTCTGATTGAGCCCCTATACATTTTGCTATTTCAGTACGTGAATTTTCGATCAGTGCTTTGCTTTTTCTGCCTTTAGAATGTACACTAGATGGATTACCAAAATGTAAAGTGTTCGAATCATTCATAGCTTTAACAACATCAGGATGAATCGGAGTAGTTGCGCTGTTGTCAAAATAAGCCATATTAATAATGAATAATTCTTACTTAATTAAATATCATTCCTGATAGTGGCGTATCGAATAGTATTTTGAAGATTTTTATAAAATGGAGGCTTGATATCTTCTAACATATCAATAGATTTTTTTCTGTCATATTCATATCGAACGATTTCCCAATTAAATTTCCTGCCAATTTTTAAAAAAGCAATTGACCCTCTGGGGTCTTCATCAAAAGGTAGTCCAGTTGCACCCTGGCATAAAATTTTTAAATTTTCTTTTTCTTCTTTTCTTGGTAAATGGGTATGTCCATGTACAAAAATAAAGTGCTTAATTTTATTGTTAGCTTTTAAAATATGATTTTTCCATGCAATAGCTTCATCCATTGTAGGAGGTATCTCATCTCTCTGATACCATGCATGAGTAAATTCAACTAGTGTATCTTCAATAATTTGTCTTTCTGCAATTCGTGTTTTGTTACAAAAATTTCTACCTTTTTCTCCTATCATTTCTGCTGTCCATTTTTCATTTTGAACTATTTCTTTGCATATTGGGTCATCAGGAGACATTCCTTCAAGGTTTGGCCGTTCATGTGTCCAAAGATTTTCGATAAGGTATCGCTCGTGATTTCCTCTAAGGAAAATACAATTTGAAAGCGATTCAAGTAACTGATAGCAGCCCATTGGGTCAGGCCCAAGAGCAAAATAATCTCCCAAGCAAATGATTTGATCAACATCACTTCTTTTATTAATTATTTTTATTGCTTCTTTTAAAGACGATGAATTTCCGTGAACATCTGTAATTATGGCGTAGGTTTTCAGTGACATAGGTTTGAAATTACATGACGAATTTTATTGCAGCAAGTATTTAACTTTAATCAGCATATATGTTAATAATTGGAGATTTTAATGCAAAATAATACATTATTAATTGTTGGATCAATAGCTATTGACTCAATAGAAACGCCATTTGATAGTCGCAAGAATATCTTGGGCGGTTCAACAACGTATTCGCTTGTAGTTTCAGGTGAAAATGTACCGACTTCTATTGTTGGAATAGTAGGTTACGATTTTCCAAAAGAGGGTAAGAAAATTTTTAAAAAATATTCAAATAATCTTGACGATTTAATTATTTCAAAGGGTAAAACATTTAGTTGGGGTGGTAAATATTTAAAAAATTGGGATGACAGAGAAACATTATTTACAGATTTAGGCGCATTTGAAGATTTTAAGCCTGTTTTATCAAAAAGCAATCAAAATCATTCTCATATTTTTTTAGCCAATATACACCCAGACTTACAGCAACTCGTTATTGATCAAAGCTTGAATTCGAACAAAATAATTGCAATTGATACAATGAATCTTTGGATTGATATCGCTAAAGATAGTCTGCATAATGTGCTTTCTTCGTCCGATATACTTTTCATTAATGAAAGTGAGGCTAGTTTACTTAGCGGGAAAAAGACTATTTATGATTCAGCATCAATATTTTTAGATCTTGGTCTAAAGATAGTAGTGGTTAAAAAAGGAGGTCAGGGAGCAGAGCTATTTAGCAACGAAGAAAATATAAAGATTGGTGCATATAAAGTTAATGTTGTTGATCCAACTGGAGCAGGAGATGTCTTTGGTGGTGCATTTATTTCAACTTTAGCGCAAGGTGGCACTTTGTCTGATTCATTAGTAAACGGCTCTGCAATGGCTTCATTCTGCGTAGAGGGGTTTGGTACAAGTTGCATATTAAATGTTTCAGAGGAAGAATTAGAAGATAGAAAATCTAACTTATATTCCACTCTAAGTTCTTGATTGAGCCAATTTGGGTGTCTAATTTAAACACTATAACTTTAATAAAAATCGAGGGATTAATGTTCTTCAATAGCAAATTATTTTTTATTTTATTTTCATCTTTAATACTTATAGTTGGATGTGGATCATCTGTTGAATACAGTACTGCAAAAGTTGCTATCCAAGACAAAGATTGGGCTAAAGCTGAGGAGTATCTTTTTAAAGCCCTTGAAGTAGAACCTGAAAATGCAGCTGTAATGGTAGATATTGGTTATTATGTCCACTCTAAGAAAAGAGAGTGGCAGAAAATGAATGAGATGTTTGACAAGGCACTTGCCATTAATCCTGCAGCTAGAGTACAAAATGGAAGACCAATTTCTGAGGTCACCAAAAACTATAGAAATATGTTTTGGACTGAAAGTTACAATAATGCTGTTAGGAGATATAATGACTTTAAAGCAAGTAATGATAAATCACTTTTGGATGAAGCAATAACTTTATTTAAGGAGTCTATTGAGATTGACCCGCTTTCTAACGAAACATATCTTATTTTAGCAAATTCATATTATGAGGCAGGAAATAATCAGATGGCAATTGAAAGCGCACAAAAAGCGTTGGATGCATCGCCTAACGACTTTCAACCTAATTATAGTCTAGGTCAAATCCTTGCCTTAACTGGTGAGAAGAAATCAGCCATAGAATATATTGAAAAAGCTATCAGCATTGATCCAGCCAATTCAGATGCAATTAGGCAACTAGCAATGCTTTACTACGAGGATGATCAAAAAGAAAAGTCTATTGAAACTTTTAAATCTGCAATCGAAAGTGAACAAGATAAGAACAGAAAAGCTGACCTTTATTATAATCTTGGAGTCTTAAACATGCAGTTGAATAATTACAACGATGCAGACATTGCTTTTGAAGAAGCTTATTATTTAAATGAAGAAGATTTTGAAGCGCTTTTAGGAATGGCGACTTTATATGAGCAACTAGGTGATAAATATTTTAACGGAACTGAAGAAAATTTCAAAAAAGACTATTTTCAAGCTGAGAGGTGGTATAAAAAAGCAAGATCTAAATTAAGATCTTTGAACGAAATTGATACTGATAATCAAGAACAGTACGCAAAAGCACTTAAGCTTATAGATTATAAAATGAATATCTCAGCGGAAAATCAAAAATAAACTTTAATAAGTCTTTTTTCTTTTCTTTAGGTATTCACTTAAGGCATTATCTATGGGGTGGTCTGTAAAAAGCGGAACGTAATCTATTTTTTGTTTTCGGCAACCTAGTTTATATTTTTTCTGATATAAGTCAAACCGCTCTTTATAGGATTCACGTATATGCCAAGGGTCGGTTGTTATTGTTTCACCTGTTTCCATATCTATAAACTTTGTTCTTTTTTTAAAGTCGAAATCAAACTCTTTTTTATCTAAAATGTGAAATACTATTACTTCTTGCTTATTATGCTTGAAATGGCTGAGCCCTTTCATTATTTCATCAGGATCATCTAATAAATCTGATATAAGTATTACTAATCCCCTTTTTTTTATTCGTTCTGCCATTTGATTTAAAATAGGTTTTATCTTCGTATTATTGCCAAGCTCAATTTTATCAAGGGTGTTCATGATTATGTTAAGGTGAGATTTCGATGCTTTGCCAGGTAAAAATTTTGTTATTTTATCATTAAAAAGTACCAACCCGACAGAATCTCTTTGTTTTAGCATTAAATAGGATAATGCTGTGCTTAGAAAAGCTCCATACGTAATTTTATCAATTGAGCCATTTCCAAATCCCATAGATCTACTGGTGTCTAATAAAATGTATGATCGAAGATTAGTTTCTTCTTCAAATCTTTTAACATAATAACGGTCAGTTTTACCAAATATTTTCCAATCAATATGTTTAATCTCGTCACCAATTCCGTAGGCTTTATGTTCAGAAAATTCTACACTGAAACCATGGTATGGACTCTTATGTTGACCAATTAAATATCCTTCAACAGCCAACCTAGCTCTAAGTGGTACATTGCTTAGTTTTGCAGCTGTTTTAGGGTCAAAATATTTTTTTGCTTTGTTCAATTTATGATTTTAAAAGCTCATTTATAATATCTTCTACTTTCATGCCCTCAGCATCAGCATTAAAATTTGGTATAATCCTGTGCCTTAGTATTGGCAGAGCAAGAGATTTTATGTCTTTGATGCTTGGAGATGATTTTCCATCAAGCAGTGCTTTGGCTTTTGCTCCCAAGACAAGATACTGGGATGCTCTAGGCCCAGCCCCCCATTCAATCCATTTTTTAGCAAATGATGAAGATTTATTGCTAGGTCGCGTAGAATTAACAAGGTCAACTGCAAACTCAACTACACTTTCTGCGATTGGCACTTTTGGAATAAAGGATTGAAACTCAATAATGTCTTTTTTTGTCATTATTGGTTTATGTTTGATATCAATATTTGATGTTGTGCTGTTTACAATTGAAACTTCTTCATTTCTAGTAGGATAGTTAACCATGATATTAAACATGAATCTATCAAGTTGAGCCTCAGGAAGAGGGTACGTACCCTCTTGTTCGATTGGGTTTTGCGTTGCAAGAACAAAAAATGGTAAATCTAATTCATAATTTTTTCCACCATAGGTTATCCTTTTTTCTTGCATTGACTCTAGCAAAGCTGATTGAGTCTTAGGGGGTGTACGATTAATTTCGTCCGCTAGTAAAATATTAGTAAAAATTGGTCCCTTAAAAAACTTAAAAGAACGTTTTCCTGTAGATCGATTTTGTTCAATCACCTCAGTTCCAGTTATATCGCTGGGCATTAAATCAGGCGTAAATTGTATACGATTAAAATTTAAATCTAACATTTTAGCAAGAGTTTTAATCATTAGTGTTTTCGCTAGACCTGGAACTCCTACTAGGAGAATGTGGCCATTACATAATAATGAAATTAGGATGTGATTTAGTACATCTTTTTGTCCTATTATCGTTTTCTCAACCTCAAGAAAAAATAGCTCCTTAACTTTTGCTAGTTTCTTGATGGTTTCATTATCATTACCTTTATTCATTTAAAAGCCTTTTTTATTTTTAAAAACAGTTAAAATTACGTGTCTAAAAATGTCTAAACAATGGTAATGTAATTCATATGATAATAAATCAAAAATAAATGAAAGTCTCTTCCTTAGTAAATAAAAAATCCTTTATCGAGCTTAACGAAAAGGATCAAATAGATATTTTATCAAATTTAAATGAAAAAAAATACAGGTTGAGTCAAATCAATAATTGGGTCTTTAAAAATCATGTTTCTAACTGGAGAGAGATGAAAAATTTCCCTTTAAGCTTGATTGAAAAACTTGAAAAGACTAACTCATTATACCCTCTAAAAATTATTGCGAGTTCCAAAGCAGATGATAGTATGACTCAAAAGTTCATTATGCAAACTATGAAAGGAAATAAAATTGAATCGGTTTTAATGCCTACTAAAAAAAGAAATACTGTATGCATATCTAGCCAATCTGGGTGCGCACTAGATTGTAAATTTTGCGCGACTGCTTCTTTGGGATTCTTACAAAATCTTAACGAAGTTGAGATCATTAGTCAAATCATTTATTTGCAAAAAATATCAAATAAAAGAATTTCCAATGTTGTTTTTATGGGGATGGGTGAGCCCTTTTTGAATTACAAAAATGTTATTAAAGCTGCTTGTAGAATTAAAGATATATTCAATATAGGTTCTAGAAAAATAACTATCTCAACTGCTGGGATTTCAAGCAAAATAAAACAAATAGCTGACGATAATTATAAGTTTAAGTTGGCTATCAGCATGAATGCATCAACAAACGAAATTCGAAAAAAGATTATGCCAATTACTAAAAAATATCCTATTCAGGATCTAATTTCCTCAGCTCATTATTATTATAAAAAAATAAGAAGATTTATCACCTTTGAATATGTACTATTGAAAGACATTAATGATACAGTAGATGATGCAAAAAGACTGGCAAATCATTTAAAGTTTTTGCCATGCAAGTTAAATATCATTCCATACAATGAAATAGATGGAGCTTACAAAAGGCCCAGCAATCAAGTTATTAACGCTTTTGTCAACGAATTAAGTGACTATCCTTTTATTGTGACTGTTAGATGGAGCAAAGGAACTAGTATTGAAGCAGGATGCGGTCAATTGGCTTTAAAAACGTAGGTTAAATGCATTTTCCTTCATTAGCTGAGTTAATTGTTGAAAAATCCGGTTTTTCTGGAAATTTAGGTATGATATTAGGATCTGGATTAAGCTCTATATCAAATGAATTAACGAATACGATAGAAATTCCATATCAAGATTTAAATGGATTTCCTATTTCAACCGTTTTGGGTCACGATGGGAAAATAGTGGTTGGATACTTGGAAGACATTCAAGTTATAATTGCATCAGGTAGATTTCATTATTATGAAGGTTATTCGTTTCATGAAGTGGTTTCTTTAGTAAAGGTTTTTTACGAATTGGGCATACAAAAAATAATTATAACAAATTCTTCTGGAGCTCTTAATAGTTCATTTAAACCTGGAGAATTAATAGTTATAAATGGCCATATGGATTGCACATATAGAAACGGTTATAAAGACCCAACGATTTGGAAAGGTTTGCCGTTTTATAATAGTGACTTAATAAAAAAAGCCAAAGAAAGCGCTAAAGAATGTTCAATTAAATTAAATGAGGGGGTATATTGCTGGACTCAAGGACCATCCTATGAAACTCCAGCTGAGGTTCAGGAGCTAATCAGGCTAGGCGGCGATGCCGTTGGAATGAGCACTGTTCCTGAAGTAATTGAGTTAGGTAGATTAAAGATGGATGCATTGGTCCTTTCATGCATGACAAACATGGCTGCAGGAATTATTGATAAATCTTTAGATCACAATGAAGTAGTTAGTGTTGCAAACAAATCATCCAAAGATATGACAAAGTTGATTTACAAATTAATTAAAAGAATTTAGACTAATAGCCTATAGCAGTATTCTCACCGCGACTATCCGCTCCACCCCAAAACCCTTTTTCATTGATCATGATTCCATTTGCCTCACCAATTGAACTTCTCATTCTAATATCATGACCCATCTTCTTCAGTTTATATACAGTACTATTTTTCAATCCATTTTTTTCATGAAAAATCATATCAGGTAGCCACTGCGAGTGAACTCTTGGCGATGAAACAGCATCCTTGATATTCATGTCGTGCAAAATAACATTCAAAATATTTTGCATTACAGTTGTTATGATCGTTGAACCGCCTGGTGAACCTAGAATTAAAAAAGGAGCATCATCTTTTAGTACTATAGTTGGCGTCATTGAACTAAGAGGTCTTTTCATAGGTTCTATGGCATTTGCCTCATTGCCAAGTAGGCCAAACATATTTGGTTCTCCGGGCTTGCTTGAGAAGTCATCCATCTCATTATTTAAAATGAAGCCTGCACCAGTTACAGTTATTCCATTTCCATAACCCGCATTTATGGTGGTAGTTACTGATACTGCGTTACCTTTTTTATCTACAATAGAATAATGAGTCGTCTCTTCACTTTGGCTAGCGTAAGGATTGCCGTGATCAACGGATTTAGAGGATGTCGCTTTGTTAAAATCAATATCTTGAAGTCTGTTTTTTGCATAATCTCTTGACAAGAACATGCTTTGTGGCACATTCCAAAAATCTGAATCTCCCATATGCTCAGTTCTGTCAGCATATGCTCTTCGTTCTAACTCTGTTAAAGTATGTATATAATCAACAGAGTTATAAGATAGATCAAATTCAGAACCTTTTTGCTCAACTACTTTTTCAAGCATATTTAGCATATGAATTACTAACAAGCCCCCTGAGCTAGGTGGCCCCATGGATAATATATCATAACCCATAAAAGAGCCCTTTACGGGATCTCTGTATTTTGAAACATAGTTGTCTAGGTCATTATAATTTATCCAGCCTCCAACAGACTCCATTTCTTTTACAATTAAGTCGGCTGTTTCGCCTTTGTAAAATCCATCTCTCCCATTTTTTGAAATTCTTTTAAGGGTATTAGCTAAATCTTTTTGTACAAACAAATCCCCTTCTTTCCATTTTCTGTCATCTCTTGTAAAGATTTTTTTGGTTTCAGGGTGTTTACTGAGCCTATCTTTATTTTTATTAAAACGCTCTGCTTCGTATTTAGATAGCTTGAATCCATTCTCAGCTAAATTTATTGCGGGGTCTAATAATTGTTCCCTTGAAATATTTCCAGATCCATAGTCTCTCCAAGCTTTCAACAAACCGTCTACAGACCCAGGTACACCAGCAGCAAAGTGTGTATATCTTGATTTACCTTTGATAACATTTCCATCGCGATCAAGATACATATTTCTGCTTGCAGCTTTTGGAGCCATTTCTCTGTAATCTAAAGTAAATGAGTTTCCGTTTTCTAATTTAACAGTCATAAAACCACCCCCACCAATATTGCCATTTGATGATGATGTTACAGCTAATGCAAACCCTACTGCCGCAGTCGCATCGATTGCATTTCCTCCAGCTTTCATAATATCAATCCCCACTTGTGATGCTTGACTGCTAGTCGAAACAACCATGCCATTCTCCCCAAAAACGGGCTGGTCACGTTCGCATGAATATATAATGACCAAAAAAACCAACATGAGATTTTTTAGTGATTTTTTAATTAGCATGTGTTAAGACCTTTCCATATAATCTTTTTTAAGCTACCCCTTTTTCTAGAGAAATATTACCATTTACCATCACAAGATCAATGCCACATGGATATTGATGTGGCTCATCCCAAGTAGAATTATCCTTGATTTTGTTAGCATCAAATATAACAATGTCTGCCCAATAGCCCTCTTTAATCAAACCTCTGTCCTTTAATCCTAAGACTGAAGCGGGCAGGTTGGTCATTTTTCTGATCGCCTCTTCTGAACTTAAAATTTTTCTGTCTCTGACATATTCAACTAATATTTTTGGGTAGGTTCCATAGTTTCTAGGGTGGGGTTTGGCTTTGCCAAATTGAACTGTACCACCATCGGAAGCATGCATTACAAGCGGATGTTTCATAATTTGTTCTACATCCTGTTCACTTAAACAATGATATATCCCCCTACCATTGCTTACATAAACCATATCCATCAAAACCTCTGCTGCATTGGATGGAGTAGGGTTTAAACCATTTATCATCGTAACCTCAGCTAAATTTTTTCCATTTAATGTTGGGTTTGGCGAGTAGTCTGAAATAACAATACTAGCTGGATCACTACCACCCCTATCATTGACAATATTCCAAATAATGCCTTCCTTTATTTTTTTTCTATCTTTCTTATCGATAAGTCTTTTTTTCAGCGCTGCATGACCTCCAGACAATGACCATGCAGGGAAAATAATTGTTAAGCTTGTGCTCGTAGCAGTATAGGGATATTGATCAACTGTTACGTTAATCCCCTCCTTTATAGCGTCATCAACCATTTGGAGAGTACGTGTTGATTGTCCCCACATGGGTTGGCCAACGGCTTTGTGATGGGAAATTTGCACCGGGATGGATGCCTTTCTTCCAATATTTATAGCTTCTTCAACTGACTCGATTAAACCGCTAACCCCCTCTTCGCGCATATGTGTTGCATAAAACCCATTATTTTTAGAGACCACCTTAGCTAAAGCTACAACCTCATCAGTGTTAGAATATGCTCCAGGTATATATTTTAAACCTGGAGACATGCCAAAGGCACCTTCTTTCATAGAATTTTCAACTAATTTTTTCATATCTTCAAGTTCATCGTCGTTAGCAAGTCGATTTTCTGTTCCCATAACTTCTTTGCGAATAGTGTTATGACCAATAAGGAGAGCCAAATTGGGCCCTATGCCTTTTGATTGGGTTTTATCAATGAAATCATTAATAGGAAACGGGGAGCTGCCACAGTTTCCACCAACCATAGTTGTAACACCTTGTTGTAAATAATTTTCAATCAAAGGATGATCTAAACTATTTCTTTCAGAGTGGGTATGCATATCAATAAAACCTGGACTAACAATTTTTCCTGTAGCATCTATTTTTTTCTTTGCTTTTACATTTGAAAGACTTTTTTCAAGGTGTGCAATCCTGCCATTTTTTACATAGATCGTACCAATATAAGAAGATTGCCCACTTCCATCTATTATTAAACCATTTTCAATTATAAAATCATATTCATTTTCTGAGCACGAAAGCGCGAAAATGAAAAGAAATAGAAACACTTTTTTCATTTAATTCATCTTTCGCTTTAATTTTACATAATACGGCCTTATCAGCATGTATACGCCTGTCAACCACAATCCCAATAAAATAACTCCCGATGGAAAAAATACCCAAAGTTTTATTTTGTCGTTAAACCAAGAACCGTCATGTAGCTTTTCAATTATATCTGATCGTCGGTAAGCAGTTTGGATGACTTCGCCTGTAAAGGTGTCGATCTGTATTTCCCAGTTGTTTTTAGCTCTGACCTTTAC
Source organism: uncultured Fidelibacterota bacterium (assembly GCA_902615915.1). GTDB lineage: Bacteria > Fidelibacterota > Marinisomatia > Marinisomatales > TCS55 > TMED144. The sequence continues at coordinate 74,064 of CACMQQ010000006.1, read as the reverse complement.
AATTCCTTTATTAGGACGAACATCCAATCGATCGACATCTTCCCATGAGCTAATATTAGCTTCACCTACAGAGCTAGATATATCTAAAATCTTATCAAAGGATAGAGACAGATTTTGAATATTCTCTCCGATCATTGTCGGTGGTTGAATCCAATCTACATCCTTTTTTAATTGTAAAAGAATTCCCGTTATAAGCACAATTGAGATGGGAAGAAAAATTATAAAAGATCCCCAGTAATGTGTTTTGCGGGTAAGTCTGTTCCAATTTAATTTTTTCTTCAGAGCTAAAGTCCTATTTTATTAAAAATTAATCTCTTCTTGAATATAATTTAGCAAGAAGACGCAAAATCTCTAGATAAAGCCATATTAATGTTACCAATAGACCAAAAGCCCCATACCATTCCATATAGCTTGGTGCTCCTTTTTCAGATGCTTCTTCAATGAAATCAAAATCTAGAACAAGGTTTAAAGCAGCAATAACAACAACTCCAACACTAAAGAGAATCCCCATGTTTGAATTAGAGCTGATAATTGGTACTGCAATATTAAAAAAACCAAGGATCCAGCTGAGCAGATAAACAAAGAAGAGCCCCCCAGTAGCAGCAACAACTCCAAGTTTAAAATTTTCAGTTGCTTTAATTAGTCCCGATTTATATGCTAATAATAAAGAGCCAAGTGTGCCAAATGTGAGCATTACAGCCTGATTAACGATTCCAGGATACATTGATTCAAATATTTTTGACAAGCCCCCAAGAGCTAGACCCTGTAATAATGCATAAAGGGGCACAGTAAATCTTGCCCAAGAGTGTTTAAATGCGGTTACAATTGCAAGTACGAAACCGCCAATGAAACCTAAGCCCATCAAGCCACTGGCTCTAGGATCACCTGCAGGTAAGTTCCAAGTAAATAGCGCCGTTGTAATCAGAAGAAGTAAAGCTAAGGCAGTTTTGTTAACGGTGCCCATAATGGTCATTGTCTGTGACCCTTTACTAGCATAGCTTGCAAAAGTATTTGCGTTTAGCGCTGGGTTGCCTGAACGAAAACTTAAATGTTTGTTTCTCATGTATAATCCTCTATTTTTCTTTTCATGACTTTTAAAAGATTGCTTATTTCTATTCGCTCTTGAGTTTGAGTATCCCTGTCTCTTATGGTTACGGTATCATCTTCCTTTGATTGATGGTCTACTGTAATTCCAAATGGTGTTCCTGCTTCATCTTGACGATAATAACGTTTTCCAATCGATCCTTGTTGGTCATAAATAATCTTAAAATTAGGCTTTAGAATATCAATAATTGCTTTACCTATTTCAGGTAACCCGTCTTTTTTAGTGAGAGGGCACACGACTGCGGTCACAGGAGCGATTTTTGGATGCAATTTCATTACGATTCTGTTGTTATCTGTATCCTCCCAAAATGCATTTGATAATACCGATAGCATCATTCGATTCAAACCAGCAGAAGTTTCAATAATATAAGGCAAATATCTATGATTGCTCTCTTGATCAAAGATCTCCATTTTCTTCCCTGAATGCTCTTGATGCATCCGAAGGTCAAAGTCCGTTCTATTGTGTATACCCTCAACTTCTGACCATCCAAAGGGAAATTTATATTCAATGTCCCAAGCTTCCTTCGCATAATGCGCTAATTCATTAGGCCCATGTTCGGTTAGTCGAATTTTATTAGAATCAATTCCGATCAGCGAATAGAAATTATATCTTTCATTTTTCCAATATTCCATTGATTTATCATCATTCTCAGGTTTAATGAAATATTGCATTTCCATTTGCTCAAACTCGCGTGTTCTGAAAATGAAATTTCTCGCTACGATCTCATTTCGAAATGCTTTGCCTATTTGTGCAATGCCAAATGGAATTTTAAGTCGCATAGCATTTTGTGTTAATAGATAATTAACGTAGATACCTTGAGCGGTCTCTGGTCTTAAGTATGCGGTATTTGATTCATTTTCAATGGGTCCAATATGAGTCTTGAACATTAGATTGAATTGCCTGGGCTCTGTTAAGCTTCCTTTTGTTCCACATTTTGGGCACTGAAGAGATGACCAGTCTGTTGCGGAAGTTTCTTCGCTAACTAATTCATCCGACCTAAAACGAGCTTTACATTGCTTGCAATCGACTAAAGGATCATTAAATGCATCAACATGACCAGATGCTTTCCAAATCTTTGGATGCATCAATATTCCGCTGTCTAGACCTACGATGTTATCATGAAGTTGGGTCATCGATTTCCACCATAGTTGGGATATCTTATTCTTTAACTCAATCCCAAGTGGACCATAATCATAGACAGCGCCGTATCCTCCATAAATTTCAGAGCTTTGAAAAACAAACCCTCTCCTTTTGCAGAGTGAAACTATTTTTTCAATACTCATATTAGTCAATCTAGATTTTTCAGATCAGATTCTATTTGATCGCTGTAATCGATAGAATTGTCTTTTGAAAATTCTAAATTTTCTTCAACATCATTTTTAGAGTTTATATATACGGTTATTATAGTGAATCCTAAAACAGCTATCATCATTGGCGCAATCCATGCAAATAAATTAAAACCTTCAGTTTTTGGTAGGGCGAGAACCTTTTCTCCATATCTGTCTGTGTAGAAGTTCAAAATCTCTTCTTTCGATTTTCCCTGATTCACGAAACGGACTATCTGCTCTTCCATTTCTTTATTTCCATGATCATACACTGTTCCGCTGTAACAGCATACCGCCATGAGACTTTTTTCTACGTCAATTATGAGTTCATTATTGTCGCTCTCGCCAAAAATATCGATCGCAAATGTTAAAAAAAGTGTAAGTAGCAATTTCATTTCTTTTTAGCTTTTCTTTTTTTCTTTTTCTTTGGAGCAGCTCTTTTCTTATCAATGATCTGCACAGCTTCTTTTAAAGATAAAGATTCAACGCTACTGTCCTTTGGAAGGGAAGCGTTTACTTTACCATCAGATATATAGGGACCATATCTACCTTCTTTTAAAACAAGAGACTCGCCAGTTTTCGGATGATCACCAACTATTCGAATATCTTGAGGGCCAGAAGTTTTTTTACCTATGAGTTCTAATGCCTGGTCAAGCTCAATGGTGAGAGGGCTCATATTGTGCGGAATTCTACCATTTTTTCCTTTACCTGCTGAAACATAAGGACCAAATCTTCCATAGTCAGCTTTTACATCTTGCCCAGTTTCTGGGTGTTTTCCTAATATTCGAGGAAGTGCTAACAATCTAAGTCCAAAATCTAAATTTATCTCTTCAGAATTAGTTCCTTTAGGGATAGCCTTTCTTTTTGTTGATTCACCTAATTGAACGTAGGGTCCATAAGGTCCATTTTTCAAAAAAACAACTTCTCCAGTTTCCTTATCAGTGCCTAGTTCTTTTTCTTCATTTATTTCTTGGTTCAATATATCTAATGCTTTGTCAACGTTCAGATCTCCAAGAAATACATTCTCTGGTACTGATTTTCGGACTTCACCTTTTCTGACAAAAGGACCATACATACCCACTCGAATTTCGATAGGCTCTTCATCGATGGTCAGTTGGACCGAACAAGCTTTTCCAATATCAATTTGCTCATCTAGCATTTTTTCTAAACCAATATTGTCTTTATTGCCAAAGTAGAAATCTTTCATGAAAGGTATGGAATCGAGCTCTCCGCGAGAAATAGCGTCGAGCCTATTTTCCATTTCAGCTGTAAATTTGCTATCAACTAAGCTATTGAAATGGTTTTCCAGTAATTGAGTTACAGCCATTCCAAGAAAAGTGGGGGTAAGTTTGCCTTGATTTCGCAAAACATAGGTTCTTCGAACAATTGTATCGATCGTATTAGCCCAAGTAGACGGCCTTCCAATTCCTTTAGATTCTAACTCCTTAACCAAAGATGCTTCGGTAAATCGTGCGGGTGGCTTAGTTTGGTGTTCATTGGGCAAGAGTCTCTTACAATTCAATAGTTCGCCCTGCTTAAGCGGTGGCAAAATAGTTTCTTGGTCATCATGGGATGGATTTCTTTTATCAGAGCTTTCTACGTAAGCTGCCATATATCCAGGGAATAAAATGACTTTTCCATTCGCTTTGAAAAGTGTTTTGCCATTTTCAATCGATACTGAAACGCGTTTGATTTTTGCAGATTTCATCTGGGAAGCGAGTGTTCTCTTTAAAATCAGATCGTAAAGCCTGGCAGTATCATTATCAAGAGATTGTTGAACTTTTTCTCTAGTAGCGAAGTTAATTCCAGCAGGTCTGATCGCTTCGTGCGCTTCTTGTGCATTCTTTACTTTGGTGCTGTATCTTTTTGAAGTTGAAGGTAGATACTCATCCCCATATTTTTTTAAAATTAAATTTCTTGCACCATTTATCCCTTCTTCAGAAAGGGATGTAGAATCAGTCCTCATATAAGTAATAAAACCCTTTTCATATAATTGTTGTGCATCGCGCATTGTCTTTTTAGCTGATGATCTTAATTTTCTTGCTGCCTCCTGCTGTAAGGTAGAAGTAGTGAATGGAGGTTTTGGGTTGGAGTTAACAATCTTTTCTTCAACATTTGTTACAGTCCAATTGCCATTATCAAGTTCTTTAATTAGCGTACTAGCTTGCGACTCTGTCAAGAGGATTACATCTTTGTTATTCAATTTACCAGTATTTGGATCAAAATCTTTTCCAACTGCTATTCGTTTATTATCAATTTTACTCAATAAAGCATTAAATTCGGTGTTACCGCTTTTAAATGAAGCAATTATGTCATAATATGTTGCGGAATTGAATGCTTGGCGCAATCTTTCTCTTTCTATCATTATTTTAAGTGCTGCTGATTGCACTCTTCCAGCTGACAAGTTCACACTCACAAATTTCATATTCTTTTTTAAAGTACTCCAAAGAACTGGGGATATTTTATAGCCTATTAGTCTGTCTATGATTCTTCTGGCAGTTTGAGCTTCAACAAGATCCTTATCAATTTGACGGGGATTGTTCATGCCCTCATCAACTCCTTCTTTTGTAATCTCTGTAAATTGTACTCTACTTATTTTTTCATTATCTACTTCGCTTGCAATATGAGCGGCGATAGCTTCTCCTTCTCTATCAGGGTCAGTGGCGATAACAACCTTGTTTGTGCCTTTGGCCATAGATCTCAATTCTTTGACAAACTCTTTTTTGTCCTCTAAAACATCTTCAACCATAGAAAAATCATTTTCAATATCGATTCCGATCTCTTTTCTAGGTAAATCCTTGATATGACCAACACTAGCTATCACATTATATTCTCCACCAAGGTATTTTGATATCGTTTTTGCCTTTGATGGAGATTCTACAATTAAAAGAGGTTTTGAATTAATGTTTACCATGATTAAAAATTATTGTGTTTTTTTATAAAGTTAAGTGCTTATTAATCATAAATTTTTAAAATACTTAGTTAAATGTTCGAATGCAACTTCTTGCTGTTTACCAGTGTCTAAATTTTTTACTTGAAATTTATTATCTTTTATTTCACTATCTCCAATTATGATAGCGTGCTTTGCATTCAATCTATTCGCTTCTTTCATTTGAGATTTAAGTGAACGTTTAAGCAAGTCAAAACACACTGAGAATCTCGTAGAGCGTAATTTATTTGCACATTTTAATACCCAATCTTGTGCTTTGTTCCCCATGCAAACTATATAGCAATCTATACTTTTTGCCCTTTCCTTCTTTGAAATAGCCAGTAAAATCCTTTCCATCCCTGCTGCAAAACCAATACTAGGCGTATCGTTACCTCCTAATTGACTTACCAAAGAGTCATATCTTCCTCCCCCGCAAATTGCATTTTGAGAACCAATATCGTTTGAGATGAATTCAAATATAGTTCTATTATAATAATCAAGACCTCTTACAAGGTAAGGATCAAATTCAAAGTTGATATTTAAATCTTTAAGATGCATTTCAACATCAGAAAAATGAGCTTTATCATATTCTGATAAATATTCAAATATTTGAGGTGCATTTGATAGGATTTCTTGCTCTTGCGAGTTCTTGGTGTCAAGTATTCTTAAAGGATTCTTTTCAAATCTTTCTCTGCTTGCTTCACTAAGTTTATTAAAATGGGGTTTAAGAAATCTTTTCAATTCAATTTTGTAATTGTCTCTTGCGCTCTTTGAACCAATGGTGTTTATCTTTAAAGTAATTTCATTTATTCCAATTGATTTGAAGATTGATGATGCAAGCGAGACAATCTCTACATCAGCCTCTGGATGTTCTGAGCCAAATAGCTCTGCACCAAATTGGTGAAATTGTCTATAGCGCCCTTTTTGCGGTCTTTCTCTTCTAAATAATGCATCAATATAAAAAAGCCTAGTGAGAGTATTGATTTTATCAAGATTATGCTGGATAAAAGCGCGAACAACTGATGCGGTTGCTTCAGGTTTTAATGTTAGACTGCCTCCACTGCGATCTTCGAAGGTATACATTTCTTTAGATACAATATCTGTTTGTTCTCCAACGCTTCTTGAAAAAAGGTCAGTATTTTCAAAAGCGGGGGTGCGGATTTCACTAAACCCAAAAAGCGCCATTTCTTCAAATATCTTACGTTCCATTTCTTGCCAAAAATGGACTTCACTTGGAAGGATATCCTGTGTTCCTTTGATTGATTGTATTGATTTGGTCTTCATTGTAAGTACTTGATTTTATACAATTTTAATTAACGGTCAAATAGTGATGGTCTGCTAAATGTACCGCCCCTTTGTTCAAACTTAAGGTCCTTGAGGCTTGGTGATTTGACATTTATTCTTAAATACAAACCTGATGCATACCCATTTGGTGTCCAATTAATACTCATTTCCCAGCAATGCAGATCTCTGTAAATAGAAAAAGTATGGCTTACCAAGTTTTGGTTTATTAAATCAAATCTAGCATTGTATTGGATGCGCCAAAATTTAGTTGCTTGAATTGTCGAATTGGTTGACATCCAAAAAGTCTTTTGAGGATTGTTAGGGTTCGCATTATTATAGGAAAAACTAAAACTTGCAGAGCTAGTCCATAGGTTGCCTGCATTAATATTTCCTTTTTGGTCTTTTTCATTCAATGATCTTGCCAAGTTTGCACCATCGACCCTTTCTTCGTAAGCGGTTGTATCTTCTGTAATTAAAGTCTCTTCTTGGTTTAGGATAGGGTTATTCCTTTTGCCGGAAAATCTAAATCCTGTTGAAAATCGAGCATTAATTAATCTTGGAGCTGGCAATCCGTTGACCGATTTAAATTTGTTAATTCGGATATTTTTATCTTTATCAAAATCATACCAATCATGTGTCATAGAAAAATCTAAATTTAATTTTTTACTAACATTTGCTCTGACTGAGGAATTGATGTTGCTCCATTGAAATTGTTCCAATACAAAGTTTTTTCCAGTATTAAACCTCCATGAGAATAGGTCAATCTTTTTTTCAATATCATCATCAACTACTTTTGCTTGAAAAATATTATTTACAGAAAGGTTGAGGGTTTGGCTTTCTCCTCTAGGAGTCCCACCAGCAAGTGTGCCGGAGAATCTATCAAAATATGCTATTTCGCCATTGTCTTGTTGTATTGTTTGATAATACCCAGGATCGAAGCCAAAAACATCTTTTGAGAAATCAGGGCGATATGAGTATCCTATGCTGGGTGATATGACATGACGAATTGCTTCAGTTTTGCCAATTTTAGTTGGAAGCAAACCATATATTTGTGTATTCATACTGATGTTGAATGATCCTGTAGTTCTGGTGGCAAATCCCTTGACCTCGTTCTTTAGTATAGTTCCAGATGAATCTGCTTGACCTTCAAATGAACGATTCAACCAATCTGATTTAAGGGAAAGGCTGGGGGATATATTGAAATATTTAAATACCTTTGCTGACATATTCATGCCAGAACTATGACTAAAAATATAATCAGAGAATGTTTCAGTCAGTAAAGTTCCATCGGAATTATTTTTCCATCTGTAACTGTTTGTAGAATCATCTATTGCATAGGTTTCAGATTCATAATATTGTTTCATGTTATTGGTAAATCTAGACGAGTAATTATAGTTTATATTATTGTACCATTTTTTATTTTTGGATTTGGTTGGAAATAATGCCCTTTGAGAATGAGAAAATGCTAGCTGTGGAAATGTATTGTTTGCAATATTTATTTGTTGATCTGATCGTGAAGGGTTGATGTAGAATACAGAATTGGGATCGACTTTTTCTTTAGCCATTAAATCTCTTCTCGATGATAAATTTACACTTAGGCTATTTCGAGATTTAGGCCACCTTTTTGAATAGGTTGCATTTGAGACTGCCTGTTGATTTAATCGTTTTTGTTGTTCAAGGCCAGTTCGTCTATTGTAGTCTCCACTAGAATAATAACTTGCATTAACTGATGCGCTCTGGTTGTTTCTAAGCTTTTGCCTGTGATTCCATCTTAATACATAATCACTTTGTTTGTTGCTGCCTAGATTAAAAATATCTCTGTCAGCTGCTGGAGTTGAGCTTGAGAACCTTTGTTTAGTTTCGAGATCAAAACTACCATTGTAAGCATATCTTTTAGAGTAGTTGTTCTGCGATCTGAGTGTGATTCCATCTCTATCATAAAAACTTGCGGTTAGTTTCGTATCGAAATAATCATTAATGGCCCAATAATAACCTAAACCATTGATATACCCACCCCATCGATTGTCAGTTCCATAGGAAGGCATGATCCAACCTGAATGTCTTCGTCCTTTTTGATGAGGGAAGACGCCAAAGGGTAGACCAAAAATAGGAATGTCAGCAATGTAAAGAACGATAGGTCGTGCGACAACTTTGTCGTTGTTGATCATCTTCATCCTATTCATATCAAAATGAAAATGAGGCTCTTCTAATTCGCAGGTTGTATATATGGCATCATCAATATAGAAAATATCCATATTTTGATTTCGGATTTCTTTACCGTGATAGTATCCATCATCGGCTTTAGTTTTGCCTCTTATAACTTTACCATTTTGCGAGTCGAGATTATAAATCATTGTATCTCCAACCATCGGCTCATTTCCTTCTTCTATCATGGTAGGTCTGAATGGTGTTATAGTTGAATCTTTATCTGATGAAGGTAATGCTTTTAATATATTGCTTCTCCACGCTACATTAATAAAACCAGCTTTAAGATTCATATCTGTATAATCGATATTTGCTTCACCGAGAAGGTCTGTTGATTCATTTTGCATATTGTATTTAATTTTATCGGATTGATAAACTACTTTTCCATCAATGTCAGAGCCTAAACTATCGGGCGTGTAGGTTCCTTCAGAACCACCACTAATAAATATCGATTCTAAATCATCTTCTCCAAACTTGAGGACAATGGTATCACCTGATGCTCTGTTGTTACCTTGATAGATAGAGTCTTCAAAAATGTGATACAGCGTAGTTGCCATTCCTTCAAGCCTAACGGAATCTAGTTCGCCATCTTTAAAAAATCCCCTCAATATAGATCCTGTCATATCATCTGAAAAACTCAACGGTTCTTGGCTCGTTGTAGAGTCACCATCTATTACATTGATTGTTTCTCTTATGCCGCTAGAAATAGTTTGTGCTTGCGCCTTTTCAGGAATGTAAATTTCCTTTAATTCTTCCTCTTCATATTGGAGAAAGATTTCACTTCCAGAGATTTTTTGATCACCGTCGTTTATTAAAGGATTTATACGCAAAACAGTCTTTCCGCCTTCTCTATTATATATAGCTTCACCGCAAATCGCCAATCTTTCATCTTCAATGATCTCTACATTGCCTCTAGAAATATATGACACACCACCATTTAGCTCATTCTCCTTGTATTCTATTGCATCTCCTTTTATGGTTTGTTTGTCTTGGATAAGTATTGCATTTCCAGTTGCTGAACCACTATCCAATTCTGAAAAATAGTGAAGCATATCTGAATTTAAGCTGTAAGTCGTATCAACAAAATCAACATTGCTGTAAGCAATCATAAGGTCTTTTGGAGAGTCGACAAAAAGCGAATCACAGGTCATTCTTTGAACATCTTTTTGAGTGGAAACATTTCCATATAAAAAGCTTTGTTCAGTTTTTCTATTAAAACGAGCCCAATCGCATTTTAATACCATTTCTCCTTTTCGAAAAATAACGTTTCCTTTAAGGTATTGCATGGAAACCCCATTGACAGTAACATTCTCAAGAAGATCGGCTTTTTCAAGTCGTAGTCTCTCCTCAGCAAACGCAAAATGAGCTGTCATAATGAAAAAAATTGAAAATATTACTTTGGTTTTCATTTCGCGTTACTAGTATAATCTCTTTTTATTAAAAAATTAGTGCTCAACCTCGAATTAAGCGATGTAAATATGTAACGCGAGGCTGATGAAAATTGTTTCCATGAATTATTGCTGTAAATTAATGCTAATTCAAAACATCTTTTGATGTAAACTTTACACACAAATTTTGGAGTTAATCGTGCAACTAAACTGGAAAATACCTGCAATAGCTTTAATGGTTTTATTTGTAGGATGTAGTAAGGAAAATAATAATATGTCAGGAGAATTAGTTATAGAAGATCTTGTTGTTGGCGAAGGAGCTGAGGTAAAACAATATGATATTGTAAATGTCAACTATACGGGAAAACTAACCAATGGCAATGTTTTTGATTCGTCATTGAATCCGGGAAGGTCTCCATTTAGGTTTACCGTTGGAGCTGGTCAAGTGATCAAGGGATGGGATGATGGACTTATTGGGATGAAAATTGGTGGAAAACGAAAATTAACTATTCCTCCTAGCATGGGATATGGAAATAGAAATATGGGAGCTATACCAGCAAACTCCACTCTAATTTTTGAGATAGATCTCCTAAGCATAGAATAGTCAAATAAATGATCTCAAGAGTAACCTACCAAGGTGACTTAAGAACAGAAGCGGTTCATATTCAATCTGGTGATGTTATAGTTACCGATGCTCCTATTGACAACAATGGTAAGGGGGAGGCATTTGCTCCAAGTGATCTAGTAGCTACATCAGTAGCCTCATGCATGTTAACAATAATGGGCATAGTGGCAAAAAGAGATAATATAAATATCGATGGAACTACTGCTGAAGTTGAGAAAACTATGAGTAGCAGTCCAAGGATGATTGAAAGCATCACAATAAAATTGTTCTTTAAATCAAAATTATCTGATAAAGAAAAAAAGAAATTAGAAAGAGCTGCTAAGGCCTGCCCTGTTGAAGCTAGTTTAAATGAAAAAATAAAAAAGAAGGTAGAATTTTTTTCCCATAATTAGATTATAATTAACTCCTCACTCATCGTTTAGAACTAATCACTCTGAGCAGGTAAAAGCCTGAGCTTAGCAAGATGAAAAACCTATTTCATCTAAATTTCATAAATCTCCAGAAACATCCACAGCTATCTGAACTACAAGAACCATTATCCAGATTATAATCCCCCCTGTGATACAAAATATTCCCCCCATCATTAACTCTACAGGATCAATTGGTTCCTTAGGTATGACTTGTAAAGTATTAGATAATTTTTCTCCATATACTATTTGATAGGCTACTTCATTCATACCATTAACCAATAAACTTTCGATACCTAATTTACTATCATACCCAAAGGCGTTTTCAAGCTTTCCTGTGGTAGCGTTTATCTTCCTTGCATTAATCGTATAATAATCTCCGACTTTGCCGATAGAACCAGTTATTATAGAGGTAGCTCCTAGCAATCTTCCGACCTCAACCAAACACTCATCGACGCATCCACTCATCTGTATAGCTTGCTCTTCTAATATTGCATCAATCCTGTTTCTTTCTAAAACATTAATAAAATTATATTTTACAAGCTCAATTCTCAAACGGTCAGATAGCGTGCGAGCAGTGTTGCTATTAATATCATTTCCAATGAAATCAAAGACCGCTATGGTCTCATTTTTAATAGTAAAAGCTGTTAAATTACTAAAAAGTAAAATATTCGCTAGGGTTATTGCTATTATTTTTCTGAGCATATTTATAATTTTTTCTAAAATTTATTTTAAAATACTGAAAAATAAAGGAATTAGATGTGATTAAAATAACATTTATTTTATGTCAAATTTTTTTTAGTCTGCTTATTTCTCAAGACTATTATGGCGCAATGAAAAACATTGGCAAAATAAGTGAGAATGGCGCAGACATTATAATCTATTACGATAACAAAGGGGTTAGGGCTTACATGCATTATTACGATAATAGGTATGATAATACATCTTTTTATCTTTTCGGAAGAGGCGATAAGAATGACAAATCTCTCCAATTGCGAAGCTTAATTGCTTCAGAGGGGAGTTATTGGGATGGAGGCGTTTATATTTTGGAATTTCTCGATGATAGAAATAGGATTTTGATTAATGGAAACAGGCTAGCTAACCCTCTTGTTTTGCTTAAAAATGATAAGGACAGTCGAAGAATTTTAGGCGAACCTCTAAAGATAGAAGATATTATTGTCGATGAATCATACTTTGAGGAATATCAAGGGAGACAATTAGAACTATCTAAATATGAAAAATCAGGTTTTGGTGAAAGTCTTGCTTCACTTAATAATCTTATTTTGACAAAAAAACTAAGCCCTAAAGCAATTAAGAATTTTGATAGTGATCCAGTTTTAGTAGCCACTTTTCTGTTTAGCGAAAATGGATTTTTTTCTCTTTCAACCTCAACATTGGAAAAGTATGAAAAAAATATTTACAAAGATGGCAGCTATATAGTCGATCCAAACTTCAAAGGCTATACCTACAAAACATGTGGAGATGATTATGATCCGGAAGAAGACTACGAGGGTAAATGCAAAACATTAAACTTCTACCAAAACACCTCATTTTCTGGAGATATAGTATTTATCGAAGTAGAAATCCACTCAACATGTTTGGATGATAGTTGCTCACATGAATACCATCAGTTAAGACTTTTTAATAATTCAAAAGTAGATCGGAATTATGGTGGAGGCTGGTACCTCATATCACATAAGAGCGGTGTGCGTTGTGACGAACTACGTGGCGGTGGTTCACCCCCTTGTCTGTAGTTCAGGGTGATTTATTTTAAGTGAATACTAGGGAAAAACCAACTTTGAATTAATAACTATTGACGTTGGATTTTCTTAATTCTGTTTAACCTAACGCTGAGTAATAAGCTATAAATGTAAGAATAAGAAAAATGATCATAGGTGGAACAGGTAGTTCATCTTCAAATCTTTTTCCAGACAATAATGCTAAATTTACTAAAATAAAACCTGTGCCTAAAGAAAGGAGGACTGTTTCAGCATACTCAGATGGTAGATTTCTGGAGTAAATCGCTACCATTCCCAAAGCTAAACCTAGACCACCATTGGCTGAACGAAATACAGCTGCAATATTAACCGCTTCGGTAGGAAGGCCATCTATAGTTTTCTCATTTACAACTTTTGGTATAGCAATAAAGACAACACCAATAACGGTCAAAACTGAACCAATAATTGTTAATGCTAAATTAGTATCCATTATTTATCTCCTAATCAATTTGTAATTCATGTAAATTTTAACTGTCTACAATCTTAATGAGGTGGATACCAGACTTGAACTGGTTTTTGAGAATTACGAGTTCCCTGTTTTGCCTGTTAAACTAATCCACCCAATGCTATTAATTTAACATTATAAAATTTTTATAATAAAATGCATTATCAGCTATTATTTTTTTTTATTAACGAATTTGTATAAAAACCTTCCATTATATGAAAGATGAACCATATCGAACACAGGCAACTGATAAAAATAGGAATATTTAATTCTAATTCCTTAATGCCAATAAACATAAGTGAAATTACAAATATAGATTTAATAAAAAATTGCGCTGCATTGAATTTAACAGTGATTTGATGATCATACTTTGAGGATATAAAATCAATTATTTTAATATTGAGATAACTTGTTAAAATAGGAATAAAAGCGCCCATAAAAATGATCATGTATATTTCTTTTTTTAAATAAAAAAGGATAGCAGTAAATGATAGTGTAGTTATGATGGATAAATAATATATTTTTTTAATCAAGGCCTAATAGTTAATTTTTTTTTGAAGTATAATATTTTGCTGATCTATAAGAGCCATATATTTCACCTCCATGAAGTACTACAGCAGCAGAGATAAAAAAGGGAGCTAAAATAGAATTTTTCTTATTACTCCTTATAGCAGTTTGATAAGCTACTGAGGTTAATAAAAAGCCAAAAAGCCCATCAGTATATTTTTTGGAATATATTCTTCCTAAGCCTGGCACTATTGATAATATACCAGCAACGACAGGTGATTTTTCATCATTTATATACTCAGGTTTTAACATGTCAATTATTCTTCCATCTTGATAAAAACCACCAACAATCATTGAGTGGGTTTTCATTGCTGAAGGATTGCACCTAATTATTCTATCAGATGTAGCAAGCAATCCTAGAATAGGGCCTTTTTCATTGATAGCTATTGCTCCGTATTGTGAGCAGCTAGGAAAAAATTGACAATTCATTTCAGGCGAACCATAAGAAATCCTCTGCCATTTTGAGATTGGACTGATCAACATTCTCTCAATTTTACTTGTCGAAGGCAATATTAATAGTGTGTCAGCTGGGTATTGAGCAAAAATTATAGAAATGAATAAAAATGTTTTGATTAAATACTTCATTACGTTGAATTTTAAGGATGTTGGAATTGATAAAACTAATTAAAATTCATTTCAAAAGTCTTTTAGTGATCCTTTCTATGGGTTTGCATGCCCAAGAAAAAGTTATTTATATCCTTCACACCAACAACACCAATGGAGCACTTGAGAATTGTTATTGCCCTGATAAGCCCTATGGTGCAGTTGAAAAACGTTCTGTTTTTGTTAAAGAATTCATGCAAAAAAACCCTAATTCGATATTAGTTGATTCGGGTGATATCTTTACAATGAGCAAGCAGTTTTTGAAAGATAGTTTAATGGCTGAAGCATACAATTTACTTCCTTATGATGCTATTTTATTAGGGGATCAAGAGATAACGATGGATCAAAAACAACTTAAACAGTTTGTTGATATTATGGATAAATCGATTGTTAGCACTAATCTAAAAACAGAGCGAAGTGTTAAATCCATTATTGTCAATCGCAATGGCTTGAAAGTGGGAATTATTGGAATCTTGGATGAATATGCAATTAAATATTATCCTCAAGAAATAAAGGAAAAGATCGATCTAATGGACCCTTACCAAGAAATAAATAGCGAACTGAATAAATTAAAAAACAAAACTGACATAGTTGTCTTGTTAACTCACCAAGGCGCTGATAAAGATGTTGAGATGGCAAAAAAATTAAAAGATGTTGACCTTATTGTTGGGTCCCATAGCCAATCTCTATTTGAGTCACCTGAAGAGTTCAATAATACTTTAGTCGTTCAAGCAGGAAAATCTGGCTATCAAATTGGAATAGTAAAAATTTCTTTTAGCAATGGAAATGTTTCTAAAAAGGAAGGAAGAGTCGACACTATGAAACTTTCTTTACCGGATGATCCCCGTATTATGAGCTTGATCAATGAGTACGAAAATAGAACAGGTAGAATAAATCGCAATAAATTAAAGAGGATGAACAAGAAGTAGTCAATGGAAAACTTAATTGAAACCCTTTCAAATGAACCAATTTATCTGGCCATAGCAGTTGTTTTTTCAATTATCATCCTCCTTGGCGTTTTAAAAAAACTCCTGAAAATAGTATTGGTATTTAGTGCATTATTTATTTTGTGGATAGCTTATTCTATATGGAGCGGTAAAGAGGTTTCTTTAGATGATATAAAAGAAAATTTACAAAGTGGTGTTGAGAACGTGAAAAAATCTACGAGTGAGGCAACGGAAAAGATGAAAGAAAACACAATAAAGAATATTGAAGAAAAGATACTGCCGAAAAAAGATTAAGATATTATTTTGACATTAATTTTTCATTTGCCACGCGAAGTCTGCCGGTTAGAAGTTTTATGATGCCTTGCATAATAACGGATTGTCCTGCCATTACTTCATAGAAACCCTCTCTTTCAATTTTAAACAAGGTTGACTCTTCTGTTATTGTTGCATCTGCCGATCTTGGTTCATCGTCCAAAAGAGCCATCTCACCTAAACATGCTCCTTTTTTAAGTAAAGCCAGCTCCTGTTTACCTTTATGTATCTTAACCTCACCATCTACAACAATGAAGAGAGAGTCACCATAATCACCTTCTGAGAAGATGGGCTCATCTTTGCTGTATTTAACCTCTTCAGTTATTTGGGCAACCTTTGATAGGTTTTCAGCAGGTATAGATTTAAAGAGCTCAACAGATTTAAGGATAATCGTTTTTTCTAATGTTGAATACATGGTTAATTCCTTTGAATTTGTTTCAAATAGCTTTGATGGAACAAGCTTTTTTAGGGAGTCTTTGTCTTTGGCTATTCTCATAATAATTTCTTTATTTGCTCTTGATCTTGGCAATTGTTCCCATTTTAAATTTTTCAAAATCTCTTCCTTGTTTGATTGAATACAATAATCTAATGATATTGCAGATTCCCATTTGTTTTTTGAAAAGATAAGGTTTGAGATTTCCTTGTCCAGATCTTTAGGTAAATTGTCAAAATATTCATGGCCAATATCACTTCTTTCCTCAATGCTTATTTTTTCAATTAGGGGATTAATCACAGCGCGCTCTCTTTTGGAGAAAATATTTTCAAAGAACTCTAGAAGAAATGGCAGCTTGGCATTATCACCAGTTCTGATTGTATTGATATATGATTCTATAGGGGTCTGAGGTTTATCCATAACACCAAGTTTTAGTAAAGTAGGAAGCGTATTTTGAATTTCATTGGTTAAGTAATCTTTCATCAAAAAACTTTGCTCATTACCTGGAAGCAGCTTGATCAGTTCGTAATTGTAATAAAGTTTGTTTGCAGTAGTTTGTATTTTGTTTGAAATATCCTCAAGTTTTTTCTCATGAATGGGATGCAATCGAGCAATAGCAATTAAAGAATTAACAATTTCATTGTATGCTTCTTGATCATCATCATCCATTTTACTAAGTAGTATCTCTTTAGATCTATCACATGGATATTCCCTGATAGCGTACAAAATACCAAGATATAGCTTTCGCTTTGTTTCCTCAGTTGATAGTGACTTTTCAAAATGATCAATAATCATTGTATCTTGATACTTTTTTAGAGTTTGTCGTGCCTGAAGTGCCGTTTTAGGAAGATTGAGATTTGACATGATAGATGGAATTAATTCTTCATCTTGTCTTTTTTCAGCAATGGATAAGGCTACATTGCTTATGTAATCACTATTAGATTTGAGAAATTTTATCAATTTTTTGTTTGTTAAGATTGTCTTGTTATCAGTGAGCCTTCTAAGTGCTATTCCAGCAGTTTTTTCATCAGAGGAAGAGATTAAATCATTGAGTATTTTTTCTGCTTCGACAATTGGACCTGTATTAATGAATAAAATTGAGGCTGCTGATGCGGCAACGATTTCTTCATTTTTATTAGTTAAGTATTTTTCAATATCTGGATATGTTTTTTCAATTCTTCTTTTTCCAGCAGCAATAATGGCGTCCGGGGAAACATTATCGTTTCTGTGGATAGCTTGAATGATGTCCTCGTCAGCTATAATATCAATTTCATCCCATGATAACTCTAAAATTCGTTTTCTTAATTCCACTGATCCATTATTAAAAAGTTTTTTTATTGTTTTCTTCCAGGGAGAAAGTGAAAGGCCATCAATTATCTCTAATGCGAATAATTGTTTTATTTCATCATTTGAGCTTAACGTATCTTCAATGGTTTTAACCATTGCAGCGTCCTGAACATCAATATTTAGCTCTTCAAAATTAATCTCTCTTTTAGCTATCGCTGTTTGAAGTTGTTTGACATAATTCGTTTTTACTTTGAATGCAGTAAGAATCCATATTGCTATAGCTCCAATAGATATCAAGCTCAAAAATTGCAGTTCAATGAATTTTACAAGAAAGAAAGTCCCAAGTCCTGCTACACCCTCAGCAACTGATTTTACAGTTCCACTAATTTGAGGTTTTATAGTTTTGCGAATATTAGCTGGAACAGGTAGCCACAAAAGCTCTAATGAAGAACTATTGATTGTGAATTTAAAAGTTTGATCAGAAAATTTAGCAAAACTTGCGCTTAAGACCATGGGGGCAAGAAAAAATGATGCTGAACCTGCAATGAGAAAAAATGGTAGAATTAATAAACCTATCAAGATACCGAATCGTGATAGAATTGGACCGGTGATGAAAAACTGCATAATGATGGACATTGCGCCTGATATGCCATAGAATGTTCCAAAAAAAGAAACAAGGTCACTTGAATCTGGGTATGCACTACTCGCCATAATCTTGAACTGGTAGTCGACAAGAACAGTTACTACTGCTGAAAAAGCAACGATGCTACCGATTCCCACAATGAAAGGATCAGCTTGTTTTTTCTTTTTTATTGTTTTTGCTTTGTTCTTTAGCGGCTTTGATGTTGATTCGTTTTGAATGTAATTAAGACAATTAATCCCTAATATGGTAGCTACAGCAAGAAAGAAAGCTGCTAGAAAAAGAAGCATGCCCGATCCAAAATAGGCAACAAATGGTTTTAAGTTAATGCCAATGAGCATTACGGCGAGCGACCCCCCACCAGCGACAATGCCAAATAATCGCTTTGCTTGTTGAGGTTGGAATGATTCTCCAGCAATGGTCCAAAATTGAATTAGCATGACAGCTACAACTATTTCAACCCAAACATAGGTCAAAGGAATGATAAACCCAGTCATTACAGGCTGAAGCATTATAAAGGTCGAAGCGAAAATTATGCAAGTCAATACAAATAAAGTTTTCTGAGGGATTTTTTTTGATATTTTAGTATAAACTACCAAAAAAGGTGCAATGATTACTGCTATAACAACAAACATCAGCGGAAGCAAGCTTTTGTCGTAATCGGTTAAAAAATATGCATCTCTTGCAGTTTTGGCAACAAGACCCATTGCAACCACAAAGAAGGAAAATAGGAAAAATAGAAGAACCATTTTTCCTTCACCAGGTTTAATATTGACAATTTTTTTTAGAGTTTTCAATTTTATCTATTTTCTAATTTGGTCTTAAATGCTAATGGTGTAGTCAAATCCACTTTGATTAAATATCTCAATTATTGCTCCTGCAAACAGAGAAATAATTACAGCAATTATGATAAAAAAAATCATACTAATTATGATTATAATTCCATTGAAAGTAAAGTATTGTCTCAAATGATCAGCGGCAATGAAAATACTTTCTTTACTGTTAACTTGTATAGCGTAACGTAAATGATTAGATGCTATATTAAGTTTTACACCCATAACAATAGTAATTATGCCTATTATTGCGGTTGGAATAGCTAAGAAAAAAATCGATACAGAAGTGATAGAGCCTAGCACAATAGTGCATATTGATACAAACTTTGACCACTTGTATAAGCTATTTACTGAAAGCTTATCTTGCGCGCTTAGGTTAAAGTTTTCCTCTTTATTTTTATCTTCTGGCATCTATTTGTTATTTCAATAATTTTGCATTAATGATAATTAGTAAATACTTTGTTAAATATCATCGTTAGATTTTAACACAGAACGTCTTTTATATAGTATTTATTATTTTTTGTAAAATTATTTAAGATGATATATCTATTCCATGTAAAGTATATTGTTCATATAATGCTATATTATATAATATTCAAATTTTACATGTTAGCCATAAACAATATTCTTAGAAAAAATATTCTTTATTTTTTAATTGGTCTTTTTTCAATTTCTTGCAGTAACGATATTTTAGAACCAGAAAAGAAAGATACTGCTAAAAATGATAACTTTGAATTAACCTTAAAGATCAATCCCGATATAGTCTATTTAAATAGCGTTTCAAAGGTTACAGTATATTTAGATCGAAGGGTCCATAAGGACTCATTATCATCTGCAGTGACAATGTTGATGAAGATGGATGCAGTTGGCGGGACGCTTGATATGCATTCTTACGGTGTAGTTTCATCATCCAGTTTTAGTGTTTCATCTATAAGCGATGAACCAAAATCTAGACTTGAGGTTTTAGCTTCCTTTGTGCCTACATCAACTTACAGTACTAGCTCAGGTGGTTATTATTATAATTATAAGGAAAATGGCTTGATTACTGCTTCATTTGATGGGCTTAATGTATCATTGCCCATAAAGCTAGTGGTTCCAAGATAATGCGATATCCATATTTACTTATTACTATCTTCATATTTGATTTTGTTTCAGGCCAACAAAGACCTCCATCATCTGCATTAAGAAGACCCCCGACCCCTGTTATTAGACCATCAAATCTACCTACAGGTCCTGCAGGATCGTTACGCAGCCTTGAATACAAAGTGATAAAGTTAAGCTATATTCAAACTGACCGTGCCTTAGCAACACTAAAAACAATGGGTTATTATGTAGTTGAATACAGATCCACTAAAGGTGAAATTGCTGGTGAAAATAATTTTACCCCTGTCTTTTCTAATAAACCTGCAAGTTTGGATGCCCCAGGAGCACTACCTGTTATAATAAAATTACCAGATACGGAAACAATATCTTTGGTTGAAAAAAGCACAAGCAAAAAGTCTTCTAAGAGCACTCCTTTGGGTGTAGATCTGGGCGGGGTTGTTTTAAATAATACCACAAGCGGTGAACCACTACAAAGATTAATGGTTGGTCATAAACCAGGGGATACAGGTTCATACGCAGAATTACTTGATCTTATTCAAAATAAGATTGATGTTCCTGCTAGTCAAATCGCTATTGAAGCTTTAGTATTAGAAATAAATTCGGATAAACTGGATGAATTAGGAGTTGATTTTTCTAGCGCTGCACCAGGTTTTACAGCAGACTTTCCTCCTCCAGAGGGAGGATCAATATCTCCATTTACGATGGTCCTAGACAGAACTCTTTTAGGCAGTGGCGCTAATTTTAGAGCAAATATCGAGGCCTTAGTTAGTAATAAAGCTGCAAATATTTTATCTAAGCCATCAGTCCTTGTTTTGGATGGCAGACAAGCAAGAATTCAAATCGGCCAGCAAATCCCCATTGTAAAGGTTACGGACACTCAAATTTCTACTAGTCGTGGAGTGGATTACGTGCCAGTTGGTATTGTTTTGAATTTAAGACCTAGGATTAGTGAGAACGGTGCGCGCGTTACCATTCAAGTTGAGACAATTATCAGCGATACAGAAGAAAGAATTGGTGCAACGGGAGGAGATGTTGAATCTGCACCGATAATCAATAATAGAAAAGTTCAATCGTTTGTTCGCGTTGCTAATAATACCCCATTTATAATAGGTGGACTTATAAGTGAGAAAGATAGCAAGAATACCGGCGGGGTTCCTTTGCTTTCTCAAATTCCGTTTTTAAAACTTTTCTTTTCAGTTCGTGGAACCGAAGATGCAAAGAAAGAGGTAATTGTAGTAATAACGCCTCACGTTATCACTGAAGAGGAAGATAATTTCAGTAGAGTCATTCCTCAAGATGATAAACGGTTTGATCAGGTTGATAATCTTTCGTTTCCCAATTCTTACAGAGTCAAAAGAGAAGATGTATTTGATCTTTCATTTATAAATGAAAGCCCAGTTTTTCAAAATATCATAGCTGAGGTCGATAATAGGGTATTGACTGATAAAACTTTATTGGTGAAAGAGCCCTATAAAAGCTTACTTGAAGGGAAAATACCGGGAGAAGCCGTTTTAGTTAAGAAAATGCTTTTAGATATTATTAATAGAACTAATTATTTCGAATATATTGATCCTAAAAAAGTCATCTATTTTAAAGAATCATCGGATGACCCAGCGGGATTTGAGGTTGAGCCACTTGCCCCAGATATTGAAAATATACCTGATGGAAAAGCCTTAAAGCTTACATATTCAGTTAGAGGCAAAGCTACTTTAGAAAAGCCATTTGTGAGACCTTCTGCTAAAGTTAATTACATACAAATGAACGAATCTTTTAAAAATGAATTAGCTCGACTAAATAAATTGGGCAGTAGTCCTGCTGAAGATGTATTTACTATCTTAATTACAAAAGATGAATTAGATAAATACGAAAGAAGACTTTACGAGGTATTGATTCTAAAAAAATTACTAGATTTAAATCCAGATTTAGAACTGTCTCTTCAATATTTTAGACCTGGCGTAGAAATCTTATTTCCTTCTCCAGGAGTATTGAGGCAAGGCCCTTTTGTTGTGGACCGTCAAGCCGCAAGATATTTTTATGAGATAAATAGTTATTATTCTGCTTTTGATAAGGAATTTAACCGCCAAACCGCCGAAATTGGTAGATTGTTAAAAAATAAAAAATAACTGTGAGTTTAATCACACGTTATATTGTACTTTTATATTATATTGATTCTTTACAATTTAATTGTAAAAAAATTTATAAGTCCAGATACATTGCTGGATTGCGATAATCATCGAGGAGGATGAAATGAAGTTAACAAAAAAAATGCTAACTGGGGCGTTAACCCTATCGTTAGTATTATTTAATAGTGTCTTTGCAGATGATCATGATGAGCAAGATATGCCACCAGGCGCTCAAGAGTTTTTTCAAACTCTTCAGCAGACTCAGGGCAATTTTGATGCCGCATTCAATGCAGCTGAAGCAGTTGCTAAAGCAGATGCCGAAGCTAATGATCCAGATTATGATGCTGAAGAATGGGAAAAGTGCAAGAACGAAGCTTTTCAGGCGATGCAAGAAGCGATACAATATTCACAAGCTGATAACATGGAAGACAAAGCAAGAGATGTCTTTGGTGCAACCATGTTCGCAGCACAACTATGTTCTGGTGATCTTCCACCGGAAGAACAAGCTTTTTTCACTGCAATAAAATCTAATGAAGATCCACAGTCAGCTTTTGATGCTGCTGCAGAAGCCGCAATGGAAGTTGCTAAGCAAGATATTGAAGAAGATGGTGGTCAATGGGATGAATATGCTCAGCAAGAATTTGAACAGCAAAAAGCCCAAGCTCAGCAGGTTTTCAATGAGTCTATGCAAAACGGTATGGACCCGGGTCAAGCTTTTGGCGAAGTAATGCGAGCTATGTACGGTGATGAGGCAGAAGAAGGAGACGAAGGAGAATATCATGAAGATGGTCAGCATCATCAAGGTGGTCCCCCAGTCGGTAAGAACCATTTTGATGGTAATTGTTTAGCTCTATGTGGCGGTCATGATAGATATATGGTCGAAGGTAGCGATGATGAATTTGGAGTATGGACACAAGATGCTGATGGAAATGATGTCAATTGTGATTGCGATGGCTACCAAAAAAGCGATCATGAAGGTGGCGATCATGAAGGCGGTCAGCACCACGAAGGTGGCGATCATGAAGGTGGTCAGCACCATGAAGGTGGCGATCATGAAGGTGGTCAGCACCATGAAGGTGGCGATCATGATGGTATGACAGGACCTAGTGGCCCAAGTCCAGCAGTGCAAGAAGCTTTCTTCACAACATACGACCAAACTGGGAGTTTTGAAGCAGCATTTGATGCTGGAGAGTCTGTATCTAAAGAAGAAGCTCAACAAAGCGGTGAATATGATGAAGAGAGTTGGAATGAGTGCGTACAAGTTGGAAAAGATGCTATGATGGCTGCAGTTGAATCTGGCGAGCAGGATCCCGGAAAAGTTTTTGGTGCTATTGCTATGGCGGTTGATGAATGTGGACGAGGCCAGCAAGGGGATTGTGGTGTCTTTATGACAAATGACATGGATGGATCCATAATGGTATCAACACCAGATGGACAGGAACGCTGGTTAATGCCTGATGATTTTGCTATGAATGAAGATGGAAGCGTTACCATATTAAGAGAGGGTGAGCCAGACACAGGAGCTATAGTAACTCCTCCACCATGTGATGATGGCAATGGAACCAATTATTAATAGTATCAATTAATATTCAAAAAACCCCTCATTTTGAGGGGTTTTTTGTTTGAATAAGAATTAATATTAAACATGTTTAAAAGTGATCTATTTAAAGGAAAAACAATTGTTATAACGGGTGGGGGTACTGGCCTAGGTAAGTCCATGGCAAACCGGTTTGCTGAATTAGGAGCCAATCTGGTCATTACAAGCAGGAGAAAAGAGGTCATTCAAGAAACATCTGAAGAGTTAAAATCGCATGGAGTAGATGTATTACCTATACCATGTGACGTAAGAGACCCAGAACAAGTTGAAAATATGGCAAAAAGAGCAATTGGCCTTTTTAAAAAAATTGATATCTTAATTAATAATGCTGCTGGAAACTTCATAAGCCCAACTGAAAATCTTAGTTCAAATGCCTTTAAAACCGTTGTTGAAATTGTCTTAAACGGCACTTTTCATTGTACGCAGTCTTTTGGAAAACACATGAGGAAAATGAAAAATGGAGTCATTTTAAATATTGTCACAACTTATGCATGGACTGGATCTGGGTATGTAGTCCCATCTGCTTGTGCTAAAGCTGGAGTCCTTGCTATGACTAGATCTCTAGCAGTGGAATGGGCAAAGTACGGCATTAGATCAAACGCTATTGCACCTGGCCCTTTTCCCACAAAGGGCGCCTGGTCAAGATTGGCACCTCCTGGATTAGGTATTGAAAAGAAAATGAAAAACCGAATTCCATTGAAAAGAATGGGAGAGCATATTGAATTGGCCGATCTTGCAACTTTTTTAATTAGTGATCAGGCAAGTTACATAAACGGAGAAGTAGTTACGATTGATGGGGGTGAATGGCTTAAAGGAGCTGGACAATTTAATGAGCTTGAAAAAGTGCCTCAAACTGCTTGGAAATTATTAAACATGAGAAGAAAGAAGAAAAAATAGTTAATTCATTTTTTCTTTTAAAAGATTCACTAAGAAATCTCCAAATACAAAAAATAAAATAGTACAAACAATGATACTTAGCCCAAATAAGGGAATTGGGCTTGCTCTAAATTCTTTAGAAAATTTATTATCGTTATTGATTTTTTTGTTCCAGAGATTTACTAGTTTAATAGATTGAAAAGATATGGCTATACTTAGAATAAATAGAAAAAAAATTACTATATATTCCTCAAAACCAAGATTATATATCCATTTTGAAAACTTCAATATATATCAGCAAGCATAGCCGCGCCAAAAACACCCGCTGAATCCCCAAGTTTATTTTTAAGAATTGGCGTTCTAACTATCTTACTAAATGTCTCCTTATAGACAGATTCTTTTCCTTCAGTATATAAAAAGTCTATTTTAGATAAGCCCCCACCAATAACAATTGCATGCGGATCTAAGATGTCAATTACATTTGCTAGACCTCTGCCAAAATTCTTTAAGAAATTTTCTTTCCATTCAGGATGATTCTTGTAGTTACCGCTATCAATAATGTCGGTCACTCTGGATTTTTCACCTGAAAGTTCGAACCATTCTTTTTCCAAAGCGGTTCCCGAAATATATGCTTCCGTGCAGCCTCTGTTTCCACAATAGCATTCTCTTCCTCCAGGCACTAAACAATGATGTCCCCATTCGCCTGCAATTCTATTTGCGCCGCGGTGGATATTTCTGAGCATTGTGATCCCTCCACCACAACCGGTACCTAGAATTACTCCAAAAACTACATTATATTTTTTTGCTGCACCTATGGTTGCTTCAGCTAAAGCAAAGCAGTTAGCATCATTCTCCATCACAACAGGGATTCCAAGCTCCCTCTCCATATCATTTTGAATGGGCTTTCCGATGAGACAGACAGTATTGCTATTTTTAAGTAGTCCAGTTTCGCTTTCAATTGTTCCAGGAGTACATATACCTACAGGGCTTTCAAGATCTGGCACATCTTTAATAATGGATTTTGCCAGCTTAACAATTCTAGAAAGTATTGCCTGATAACCTTCTTCTCTAAGAGTGGGGACACGCTCTCTTTTAATGACTTGGAATTGCTCATCGATTAAAATCCCTTCTATTTTTGTTCCACCGAGATCTATGCCTAGCCTGAGGGTCATTTTATATTATTTTAATAAGAAAGACCAAAGCCGAACTTGTACAAATGATCGTCCTCGGGATTTATAGGGAATTGATCCATATTCTTTGGCCAGCTGAAAGATAATTTGCCAGTTGGATTGTAATCTCCAAAAAGCACATCTGCCACTCCAGCGCCTTCCGTCCCTGGAAGCCATGCAGCTATAAAACCATCCCATTCGTCTAATTCCTCTGTAACTATCATTGGCCTTCCTGACAGTAAGACCACCACAACTGGAATATTTTTATCTGAAAAACGGGATATAACAGCAAGATCTTCTTTTGCGATCTTAAGATCTTTCCTATCACCTTCCATTTCAGCATATGGTTTTTCACCAATTACTACAACTGCTACATCTCCAGTTACTCCTTTGCCGTCCACACTGTATTCCACGGATGTTTCATCATTAACTGCGGACCTAATAGCTTCTAAAATGGTTGTACCGTCTGTAGTATTGCCCATCTCACCTTGCCAACTGATCGTCCAGCCACCAGACTGCATGCCAATGTTGTCAGCGCCTCTTCCAGCAACTATAATCTTTTTTCCTGACTTTGGAAGCGGAAGCATGTCATTTTTATTTTTCAAAAGTACCATGCTTTTTTGTACAGCCTCGCGAGCAATTTGTCTATGATTTTGTGAACCAATGTAGGTCAAAAGACTCTGATCGCTAAACGGTCTTTCAAACAAACCAGATTGTTTTTTAATCATTAGTATTCTTCTAACTGCATCGTCAATGCGATTCATGGGTATCAATCCTTCATCTACAGACTCTTTAAATAGCTTTAAAAAGTTCTCGTAGGATTCGTTTCCAAATTTTACTGCTCCTGGCACCATCACCATATCTATACCTGCGTTAATTGATGTAATGATATCTGATTTATAATCCCCTGGAATTTCTTCAATAGCTGCCCAATCGGAAACCACGAAGCCTTTAAAACCAAGCTCTTCTTTTAGGAGATCGGTGAGCAAAAACTTATTAGCGTGGCACTTAAGATCGTTCCAGGTGTTGTAAGCTGCCATAAATGTTGCAACTCCCTCATCGATAGCCTTTTGAAATGGTGGTAAATGTCTTTTTCTAAGCTCATCTTCTGATACTGCTAAATTTCCTCTATCGATTAATTTGTTTAATCCTGTTCCAAAAGATGTACCTCCATCGCCAATAAAATGCTTGGCACACGCAAGTACGCTGTTAGGATTATTTATATTTGCAGATTGATAACCTCTTACAGCGGCTCCGCCAAGTTCAGTAACTAATTCCGTATCTTCTGAAAAACCTTCGTATGTTCTTCCCCAGCGATAATCGTCTGGTACAGCAAGACATGGAGCAAAGTCCCAATCTATGCCTGTCGCTGCTACCTCAAGAGCTGTTGCTCTAGCAACGGCTTCTACAATCTTAGGATCTCTAGTAGCGCCAAGTCCAATGTTATGTGGGAAAATAGTTGCTCCTACAACATTGTTATGTCCATGCACAGCATCAATTCCATACAACAAAGGTATTTGAAGTCTTGACTTTAGAGCCTCTTTTTGATAGCTGTCATACATTTCAGCCCAAGCTTTTGGCTCATTGACTTCCGGAGTGCTCCCTCCGCCGCTTAAAAGAGATCCAAATCCGTATTTTGAAATGTCAGAAATATCATTTAAAAATTGACGATCAACTTGTGTCATTTGTCCAAGCTTTTCTTCAAGTGTCATTTTTGAAATTAGAGAATCAACGAAAGCAATGTTCTTTGCCTTTGTGGCTTCAGTGCTATTAGAGCAAGCGCCTAACAAAAGTACAATGCTTAATGAAGCAAATATATTTGTAAATATTTTCATAAAATTTGTTTAAACCCCTTTGTTTATATGATAACCTTAAGATTAATTAATAAAAACTAAATTTATTAGTCTCTAATTTGTTGAAATTATAATTATTTAATAATACATTGTCATAAGATAAATATTAATTATTCTAATTTTTATTAAATCTAATTCTAAATTTTTTTCAAAAATTTTAATTTTTAGGAGAGAGGGGAAAAATGAAAAAAACGTTAAGATTTTTATTTTTAACCATATTTACAGTATCGTTATCCTATTCACAGGTCGTTATTAATGAAATCATGTACAATCCGTATTATGAGGTCAATGGCGCATCAGACACAGATGATAGCGGTGAATGGATAGAATTTTTTAATGCAGGGCAAGAATCAGTAGATATGAGTGGCTGGAAAATTGTTGAAGGTATAACTTTTACCTTTCCTAGTGGTGCTACTATAGCTCCTGGAGCATACGTTATACTCGCAAGAGATAGTGTGCGTTTTAAAGCTGATAATGGGTTTGACCCTCATTTTGATTGGGGAGGATCCGATAACGGTGCATTAAGTAATTCTGGTGAAGATATCACTTTGGTTAATTCTTCTTCAGTCACTGTTGACAGTGTTGATTATGATGATGGATCTGGTTCTGGCAATGGTTGGGGCACTTCTAGTTCTGGTCATGATGGCACCGGTCCTTCATTGGAATTAAAAGATTTTTCAAAAAACAATGTTGGCGGTGACAACAGTGATGGTTTTTGGGGTATCAGCTCTGGAAAAGGTAGTCCCAATGCAATCAATACAAATTTCAATGGTACTGTTTGGAAAAGTACCCTAGCTACTGATGATAAGCCCATCAGGACTATTCCTGCAGGGACATGGACCCAGGATGCTAAGCCTGTCATCAATTCTTTAGCTGATTTTCCAAAAGACACCACATATTGGCAATATTGGGCCAACACTGGTGGCGATGAAGCGACAAATGAAACTGAGGGTGGACATTTTGAGCACCAAGGAAGCTCTGGCAAAGACTCTTCCTACGCGAACGTTTCTTATTCAAATGGTTACATGAGAGTAGATTATTCTACCCATGATACAGAAGGTTGGGGCGGCTATGTTAAGTTACAACA
This sequence comes from uncultured Fidelibacterota bacterium, assembly GCA_902615915.1. GTDB lineage: Bacteria > Fidelibacterota > Marinisomatia > Marinisomatales > TCS55 > TMED144. Next base: position 45,142 of record CACMQQ010000006.1, on the reverse strand, counting down.
CATGCATCCCGACACTTTGAACGGTATATATGATTGGTCTCAATACGATTCTTTATCTTATCAATATTATGTCGATTCCGCTGGCGTTGCTACTCAATCCAGCAGCATTACTGTAAGATTTAACTTAATTGAATACAGTACTATTGATGGAGCTCATGATTATACTGGTAGTCAAGCATTAGGTGAGTATTATTATTCATTTGCCCCTGGCATTACTGATTCAGCAACAGGTGGTTGGAAAACTATTACTATTCCTTTTATAAATAACCCTGGTGAATTTGGTGCACCAACAGCTTTTAATAGAACTGGCTGGGCAGGAATTGCAGGCAATGAAAGACTTGATACCGATAAGATAAAAGGTTGGTCTATAGAATTTTCCATGGGTGGTGGCGGTGATGGCGACAGAACCCGTGGTACAATTTTATTTGATAATATTATGCTCAAAGGTCAGAAAAAAATTCCATTGGTCTTATTCAATGGCAAAGCATTAGGACCTAAAAATTCTGCTGGTTCTTTCACATGGGGAGGCTCAGCGGCTGAACTAGTTACTGGAGCAGGCGTAACTTCAGCTACTAATGCTCTAAAATGGACTCTTGGTGATTATAATTGGGGTGTAACAGGGTATGGCTATAATTTAAGTCCCAATGCTAACATGACTTTTGAATGGCCCACTGATACATTACAATTCAAATACAAAACAGCTAAATATTCTGGAACAAATGCACGCTTTCAGTTTGAAGCTGGTTCTGGAAAATTAGTCCATGAATTCAGCATAACAGCTGATGGTGCATGGCAAACAGTTAAGCTGCCTCTTAAAGACTTTGTTTATGGAGATGGTACCTCATCAGGTTTTGATACATCAAAGGTTAAGGTTGCTCAGTTTATTGCACAAGGTACAGGTTTTAACGGAGAAGTTATACACTTGACTGATGTATGGACTGGTTCTCCAGTATTTGATTTTGTTCCACCAGCAAAACCACAAAGCGTTACAGCCATTCCTGGTCAATATTTGAATGCAGTAGTTTGGGATGATGTGCCTGGAGAAGCCGGTGAGACTTATGATGTTTATGCAAGCGAGGTTGCTTTTACAGATACTGTTGCCGATTCTTTGGCTTCAAATAATAAAGTTGATCTAGTAGAGCTTGGTGTTCAAGAAGGTAAGAAGACTGCAAATCATGACATTCTAGTACCGCTATCCAATATCTATAACAGAAGTTATTACTATGCTGTGGTAGCTACAGATGAGAACGGTAATAAGAGCACAGTTTCAGCAAGCACATCACCTGTATCTAATTTTGGTAGAGGTGTCCCTGTAGTTTCACCTACTGCGCCTACTGATTTTAAGGCTGATGGTGATCTATCTGAATGGTCAAATGTAGTACCATTCATTGTAGGAACTACTGAGAACTCCTATGGTACTCCAAATGTTACAACTGCCGGCGGTGGTGCTGGTACATTCGATGATGCAAATGATACTGGTGGAAAATTTTATATTGCAATGGATGACAGCATGCTCTATATGGCTGCAGACATTATTGATAATGTTGTAATTAGCGATACAGCTAACACAGGTGGCGGTTGGTGGACAGGCGATGCATTGCAAATGTGTTTAGGCTTATATGATGCTAGAGGGCCAAAGCATAATAGCTTAAAAAGAGGCGCTAAGCCAGACTACAAGCTATACTTTACACAAAGTGCCGCCAATTCAGATAATGGTGGTGGCGAGCTTGCTAAAAATGGCGATGGTCACTACTTCCATTCAAATAATGGAACCACACAAACAGCTAACTACACAGTGGAGTTTAGAATTAGCCTAGATAGTCTAAGAATGAAAGTATCTGGATGGGATGCTAGTGCTGGAACCAACTCAACACCTGACTCATTATATGTACCTAAAGTTGGCGACAGGCTACCGGTTGAGCTTTTGATCCATGATAATGATTCAGGTTCAGGATTGGATGCAATTACAACACTATCTAAGCTCGATAATGATCGTGCCCATCAAACAACTGAGGTTTGGACTTATACCTTCCTCGGCAATAAAGATGGCAATAAGCTTTCAACCGAGCAAGATATTGTTGCTAATGTCTTTTCATTAGAAAAGAACTATCCAAACCCATTCAACCCAACTACTACCATAGAATATTCTATTGGAATTGCTGGCCCAGCGAAACTAATGATTTACGATATCTTAGGTAGAGAAGTGGTAAGTTTGGTAAATGAGTATAAGCAAGTTGGTAGACATAAAGTGATGTGGAATGCATCAACAATGTCTTCAGGTGTTTACTTCTATAGACTTGAAACACCAACTTTTACCAAAACTCAAAAAATGATTTTAATGAAATAAATCTTCATTAAAATTTTCGGGGGAATTAATAAAAATGGGGCGACTTTGTCGCCCCATTTTTTGTAAACTTTATTCTTCCATAAATGAAAAAAATAAAACAAATATTATCATTCATTATTTTCGCTTCTTTGTCTCTTGCTCAGACAACTGGTAAAATATCAGGCGTAGTAAAAGATGCAGATACAAATGAGCCTTTAATTGCAGCTAATGTTATAGTCCAAAACACAGCTTTTGGTGCTGCAACAGACTTGGATGGTTCTTACTACATAATCAATATAAAACCAGGCACTTACACTCTTGTTGTGGATATGATTGGCTATAAACAACTAAGGCTTGAGAATGTAAGAGTGTCAGTCAACAGAACTACTACTATTGATGCAAACTTAGAATCGACTGTGATACAAGGTGAAACTGTCATTGTAGAAGTTGATGCAATCACAACAAAGAAGGACCAAACCTCAACCATTAAAAATATTTCTTCTGATCAAATGCAAAAACTGCCCATTGAAGACATTGGAGCAGTTGTTGGAATGCAGGCGGGAGTCGTTAATGGCAATTTTAGAGGCGGTAGAAATACTGAAGTAACGTATCTAATTGATGGAGTTCAGGTTGATGAAGTATTCGGTGGTTCTTCATCCACTATACAGCTTGAACCTGAAGCCGTAGAAGATTTAGAAGTTATAACAGGTACATTTAATGCTGAATATGGAAGAGCAATGAGTGGTGTAGTAAATGCAATAACCAAAGATGGTTCGAATAAATTCGAAGGCTCGTTTTCATCCGGGTTTTCTGAATATGTTACAGGTAATTCTGATATTTTCGTCGGTTTAGATAATTTAGTATTTAATAGAAATCAAGACTACAAATTTCAATTAAGCGGTCCTCTTCTAAAAGATAAAATTCACTTCTTCTTTAATGTTAGAGACCAAGTTAATAGGAATCATTTAAATGGAATAAGAAGATTTAACGTTACGGATCAAAGCAATTACTACAGTGATGATCCATTGTCTTGGGTAACTCAAAATACAGGTGATTCTTCTTATGTGAGCATGAATCGTTATTATGGAACTACCATATTGGGAAAACTTTCTTTTCACTTATTTGATAAAATCCGTTTTGCAACAATGATGTCCATTGATCAGGATGAGGGCCATGGCTATAATCATGCATTTAAATACAATCCGGATGGAATGGGTGCTGGTTATGGTAAAACCAATTTTTTTACTTTTCAATGGAACCATTTACTAACTAACACTATGTTTTATGATTTGAAGATATCAAGTACCAAAAATTATTCAGGGGGCTATCTTTATGAAAATCCATTGGATAGCAATTATGTTCATGATAAATATCTTGAAAGTTTTGGTCCTGGTTTTTTTACAGGTGGTCAGGAAAAAAACCATGAAGAAAGAACTATTGATAATGTAAATCTAAAGTTTGATTTCAATTGGCAGGTTAACAAAAACCACAGCATTAAAACTGGCTTTAATATGACAAATTATCAAATTGATAATGCCTGGCATCAAATAAGAAATGAATACTTTGGAACTGCTGATGAGGCAACTCTCTATGCACCCAAGATCTTTGGTGATTCCACCCTGTATGGAGATGTTTATAAAGTCGCCCCTAAAGAAATAGCCTTTTACATGCAAGACAAGATGGAATTTGATGCAATGGTAATAAATTTTGGATTACGTTACGATCGCTTTGATCCAAACACTAAGATGCCATCGGACCGAAGGAATCCTGCAAATCAGCTAAGTTTACCAGACTCAATGATGTCTAATTACCCTAATGCTGAACCCCAAGTGCAAATTAGTCCGAGATTTGGTTTAGCTTATCAACTTGGAAATGCAGCTGTTTTACATTTTAGCTATGGACATTTTTTTCAAATGCCCTCCATGTATTCTCTATATCAAAACAATTCTTTTTTAATAGCTCCAAATGATTACTCAACAACAATGGGTAACGCAGAATTAAAGGCTGAAAAAACTGTTACATATGAGCTTGGATTATGGCAAGAGCTGACACCGGGGACCGGCTTAGAAGTTTCATTATTTTATCGAGATATATATAATTTGTTAAGCACCAAAGTTATAAGTACTTATAATCAAATAGAATATGGTTTGTATAGCAATAAGGATTATGGCAATGCAAGAGGGTTAGAAGTTAAGCTTGATGCACATTCTGGACCAATATCAGCTTGGGTTAATTATACCTTACAATATACAAAAGGCAATGCTGATAATCCGCAACAGACCTTTTCAAGATCGGGTGCCAGCATGGACCCGGTAAATAGGTTTATACCGATGAGCTGGGATCAAAGACACACCCTTAATGCAACTTTAGCGTATAACATGGGTGCATTTGGAGGATCTATAACTGGTTATTATAATTCAGGGTCTCCTTATAGTTTTTCACCTATCGAAGAAAGCAGGCTATCTAGAATCAATCTTTATCCTAATAATGATTATAGGCCTGCAAAGTTTTCTGCTGATTTAATGACATATTACAATTTGCCTATATTTAAAGATTATGTTTTGAACATGCGCTTAGCTGTCTACAATCTCTTCGACAGGCTCAACGAAGAATTTGTGAATTCTCAAACTGGACGAGCTTATACTGCAGTTATCAAAGATACTGACCTTGCCGGACATAGAAGCGATTTCAATGACTATTTAGATAGAGTACAAAATCCTTCAATGTACTCGACACCTCGCCTCGTTAAATTTTCACTGGGAATGAATTTTTGATAAAAATTATTAAAATTTTATTTTTCTTTTTCAGCCTAACCTTTTTGTTTGGCCAAGGAAGAGTATATGAAGGCCCTGAAGATCCTGCTGGTGATATTGCTGCTGAAAGAGAAGGCTATATGACAGGCAACAGAGTGTTTCTTTATTTTAGAAATACCACCGAGCTTTCAGATTGGCCTAAGTCCAATGTATCTAGATGGCCCAACAATTTAAATGGTTTAAAAATGGTTGATGGTATAGGTTTATTAATAGGTGCAAAAGTTTACATCAAGGATGACCCCAATAACTTAATTGATAGTGAAGTGATAACTGATACAACTATTATAGCAGCTGGAAAAGATCTACATGAACTATATTATCTTCAAACGAGCTACAGAGAAGAAATGGATGTAGACCCTACAGGAACAGTTGAGTACGGACTCTATCCTGTGTTTGGTTATTTTAACGAAACGGGCGAGTATCCTGCTATGAGTAATCGTCCCAATTCATGGCCATTGAACGGATGGCCCTCTGTTGGAAATCAAACAAAATGGCAAGGTGAGTGGGATGGTAGATTTGGAAGAGGTGTGATTTATGCTGATATGGAGACATATTTTGTAGCAAATGATGCCCAAGATCAAGAATATCTTGAATTGGGAGATCGAGTGAGATATTACCCAAGAAAGGGTAAAAATATCGGCGATTTAAAAGATGATGTAACCATTGGTAAAGGCAAACCTTGGGGTGGATTAGGAATTAGAGTAGAGGCTCGCGGATTCCAATGGAACAACCCTCAGGCTCGTGACGCTATCTTTTGGGAGTATAACATTGCAAATATTTCAGATTATGATCTTACAGAAGTGGCTTTTGGTTATTGGGCGGATAATGCGATTGGTAATGATGGCAGTGATGAACTTGCTTTTTTTGATACAAAATTAGACATGTCCTATTCTTGGGATATCAATGGCATTGGCGCTGGTGGTTTGCCAACAGGTACGATGGGTTTTGCTTACTTAGAGAGCCCTGGGGTGCCCTACGATGGAATAGACAATGATCAAGACGGTCTCGTTGATGAGAAGCGTGATAATATTGCGGTTAATAAAATTGGACCAACGGAAGGAATAAGCAATTTGCAAGACTTCCTTTCATTTTATAAACTTGAAGAAAGTGATTTGAAAGAGCACTGGGATGCTGATGAAGATCAGGACTGGGAAGATGGAGAAGACTTGAATGGTGACGGTATTTACCAAGCCTCAGAGTATTTTGGTGATGATATTGGCCTGGATGGAGTTGGACCAGGAGAATTAAATTATACTGGCCCTGATGAGGGTGAGGGTAATCATAGACCCGATTACAAGGAAGGTGTTGGCTCTGAGCCTAATTTTGCAGAAACGGATGTATCAGAATCTGATATGATTGGATTGACCGCTTTTCGTTTGTTTCCAGTTCCAAGTCATGCCTCCTCAAGCGATACGTGGTGGTTTAAAAATGATGAAGCCATGTGGCAGCTTATTGGTGAGAAAGTTTTAGAGGTATATATCGATAATATATCTAACCTTATTGAAGTTTTTGCATCGGGTCCATTTCCCCTTTATCAAGGCCAAACCGAAAGAATTTCGATGGCCGAATTACATTCCTTTGATCCATTAGAAGGTCTGAATTCTAGCGAGCATACTGCTCCATCTTTGTACCAATTGAAGTCTATTGTTCAAGTTATTTACGAGAAGGACTACAGATTTGCCCAGCCGCCAAAAATGCCTACGTTGACTGCAACACCAGGTGACGGCAAAGTAGTACTCTCTTGGGATAATATTTCTGATACCAAAACCAGAGATCCTTTTTTGGGAAATGTGAATGATTTTGAAGGTTATAAGCTCTTCAGAGCAACAGATAAATATTTTTCTGATGCTGAGGTGATAACCGATGGTTATGGTACTCCAACATTTATGAAGCCAATCTTTCAATGCGATATTAAGGATGGTAGATATGGTTTTACAGATTTTGGCCTAATTAATGGAGTCGCATATAACCTTGGGACCGACAACGGCTTAACCCATGTTTTTGTAGATAATTCTGTCATGAATGGGCGAACTTACTATTATGGTCTAGTAGCCTATGATTATGGTGCTCCTAATATTGGTCCTGGTATAGCTCCATCTGAGAATAATGTGGTAATAGAACTAGATGAAGCAGAAGATGTTAGGTCGATAGGCAAAAATGTGGCAATCGTAACTCCTACAAAACCAGCTGCTGGTTATCGCTCCCCTGAGCTTACAGTTGACGAAAATAATCTAACTGGCGGTGGCACTATCGAACCTGTGATTTTGGCTCAATCAAGCCTAACATCCAACAATCAGTACAGTGTTGTTTTTGGTGTTGATACAATTGATACGATTCCAAATTATGAATATGGAATTCGTTACTCAACAAGCGAAATAAATGTCTATAACACATCTTCAGGTAGTTTGATTTATAGTGAAACCCCTCAGAAATTTACTGGCAGTAACTTGGTTGAAAATGATTCATTGGGTTTTTGGTATTTAAATGATGAAGTTGCAATTGAGACAGATATTTTTGATGGATTACAGCTGATTATTAACCAGCCCTTTATATCCCCTGCTTATGATTATGTTAATTCTGGCTGGGTACAAGGATCTGGAATTATGCGAGTTTTACCATCGCTTCGTGAATCAGCTTATATGCCATGGGATTATGATGTTATGTTTACTTTTGATCAAACTGCTTACACGACCCAAACGATTAATAAATCGGGTATTAGAGACGAACTAGACCAACAGATACCATTCAATCAATTACTATTAGCTCAGTCATTTAATTTTGTAGTTAAAAACAACATAATTTTAAAAAATGATGGATCTTATGAAATGATGGACTTGGTGGTCCATGATGTGGATGAAAGCGGCGACTTTGATTCTTCAGTGGATCGTATCTTAGTTGGGGGTTTAACCTCTGATAAAAAATGGGCTGGCACTGTTTTTGTCATTGATCTTACTCTTGCTTCAAGCGCCACATACCCTAAAGCTGATGATGTATTTAGAGTCAAATTCAAACGGCCATTTTTCACAAATGATAACTTTAAATTTACAGTAAAAACATTTGATGAGTTGAATGCTGATTCACTTAAGCTCAAGATGAAAGATATAAAGGTGGTGCCAAATCCTTATGTTGCATCAAATGTTATGGAGCCTGCTGTTTCAAATCAGTTTCTTAATCAAAGAAGGCGATTGCTTTTTACAAATATTCCAGCTCAATCAGTTATATCAATTTATACTGTAAGCGGAGTCTTTGTTGATGAGATTAATGTGAATAATTCACCAGAACGAGGATCAATTCATTGGGATATGTTAACTCGAGAAGGTTTAGAAATTGCAGCAGGCATGTATATTTACCATGTTAAGTCATCTGTCACGGGTGATGAAAAACTAGGAAAATTTGCAGTAATAAAATGAAACGATTATTCTTAATAATTAGTCTTTTAATCTGTATGTCTACAGCATCTTCCCAGACTATTAATCGTTATGGCTCAACGTCAGCAAACTTTTTAGAAATTGGAGTGGGAAGCGCCAATACTGCAATGGGAGATGCTGGGGTAACTTTTGCCCAAGGACCTTCATCGGTTTATTGGAACCCTGCCGCATTAGCATTTGTCAACAAAAATGAGACCTCATTTATGCTTCAACCGTGGATTTTAGATATTAATATGATGTATTTTGGTGCATCCATATATCTAAACAGGATTGGCACTTTCGCGCTTAGTATTACTCAAATGGGATATGGAGATATGGATGTGACCACTATGGCGCAACAAGATGGTACGGGAGAAAAATTTACCGCAAATGAATTTAGTGCAGGCGTTACCTTTTCTAGGAAAATAGTAGAATCATTTTCATTTGGTGCGACCGCTAAATTGGTATCATCAAAAATTTGGCACTCTTCCGCAACTGCGTTTGCATTGGATTTAGGTTCAATTGTCAACACTAGTTTTCTATCCCCTACTGGTGAAGCAGAAGACGGTTTGAGGATTGGAATGAGTATTTCTAATTATGGAACCAGATTGCAGTATGATGGTATTGATCTTTTAAATCCAATTGACGTTGCACCTTTTGAGGATGGTAATTTTGCTGATGTACCTGGTCAGTTCAGGCCTGGTCAATGGGAACTTCCATTGTTCTTTAGAATAGGTGTTGGTCTTAAGCCATTGTTAACAGATATGCACAGGTTAATTTTAGCCATTGATGCAGTTCATCCTAATAACAACTCTGAATATGTGAACATTGGTGCTCAATATGAGTTGAAACTTGCAGGCCAAGGTAGTTTTTACGTTCGAGGGGGTTATAAGTCGCTTTTTATGGTTGATTCTCAATTTGGAATGACTTTAGGTGGAGGATTAAAAATAAACTTGATGAACAATCAATCTATCCAACTCGATTATTCGCATCGCACTATGGGAGTTTTTGGCGACTTAAGTTCTTATACGGTCAGTTTTAGTTTTTAGACTTTCTTAACCGATGATCCGGTTTTTAATCCTTTTTTATTTATTTGTTAGTTGTGAAAACCGCAGTAATGTATCAGAAGACTTTTCAATTCTTGCAAAAGTTGGAAATAGAATTATAACTAAAAGAGACTTTTTAAATAGAGCAGAATATACAATTCGCCCCATCTTTTGTAAGGGAAATTTATACTATCACAAAAAAATTATTTTAAACAATCTTATCGCTGAAAAACTATTAGCACTTGAATCTGAAAACATCAGGGCATCAAAGAATATTGCATCTTTAGATAGTTATTTAAAAGGAAGAAAAGAACAAGCGATGAGACAATTGCTTTATTTTAAACATGCTTTTTCAAAAGTAGAATTAACTGACGATGAAATTCAGCATTATTATAAAATGGCTGGTAGAACCTACGAAGTAAACTATTTTTCTTTTCCTGGTGGTGAATTTAGTGATTCTGTAGCAAGCGCAATTGATAGAGGATTAGAGATCGATCAAATATATAAATACGCATTTAAGGGCAGTATTCCTGAAAGAGAAGTTAATTGGATTGATTCAAATGATGAAACGATAGATAATTTATTATTCTCTGGTGATGATGTTTCTGTTAACCAAGTCTTTGGACCAATCAAACTGAATGATGGATCATCATTTGTTATGAAAATAAAAGGATGGAAGGATAATGTTGATATTACTAAAAAATCCATTGAAGATCGAATTGAATCAGTGTCTAGAACATTGAAAGAAAGAAAAGCATTACGTTTGTATTCCGAACTTGTAGGTGATGTTATGAAGGGTAAGTCTTTGTTATTGGATGATAAGGTTTTCCCTAAATATGCAGAGTCTTTGGCCAAAAGGTATTTCACTTCCGAAAAGGAAAGGGAGTCAGCTGTTTCAAAGGCACTTTTTGAGGATTCAGAAATATTACAAATTGATAAACTAGAACCTCTAGGTGAAGACTTTAAAAAATTGCCACTATTTAGTATTAATCAAGAAAACTGGACAATAAAAGAGTTTGAGGAGTCTATCCTTTCCCATCCATTAGTATTCAGAAAAAGAAAGATGTCTACTCAGGAATTTCCAAGTCAATTAAAATTAGCTATCATCGATTTTGTTCAAGATTACTATTTAACCCAAAAAGCTTATGAAATGAAACTTGATGAGGATGACTCCGTTATTTTAAATGAACAATTGTGGTCTGATAGTTTTTATGCATTTCAATATGCCGCATTAAAAATAAGCGAATTTGAATCTTCGGATAATGTCCATGAAAAGCTCAAACCACTCATCGATGAATTACAAATAAAACACAGCTCTTTGATTAAGATAGATATGGATATGTTTGAGGAAATTTCAATTTCAAATGTTGATATGTTTGCAACTCAAAGTAACGTACCTTATCCGGTCATCGTTCCAAGTTTTCCAGCTTTCACAGATGACAGTTATATTGATTATGGTTCAAAAATTTCTCGCTAATGATTAACAAATTAAACTCTATAATTACAGTATGTTTTTTCTTTTTTGCTTGCTCTGAAGAAGAGATGGTTAGCCAAAATAAGGAAACAAATGATTGGGAAATTGAGGGTTGGAATATAGTATGGCAAGATGAGTTTGATAAAGATTCTTTAGATTTAACAAAATGGTCTCGTGAGATAGGGGGGCACGGATGGGGCAATAATGAATTACAATTTTATACCGATTCAGACTCCAACTCATATGTTGAAAATGGGAATCTCATTCTAAAAGCCCAGGTAGTTCCTCAAGGCATTGGATCATCCAAAGGATTGCGATATTACAGTTCTGCAAGACTCAGAACCTATGGTAAAGGTGATTGGAAATATGGAAGAATTGAAGTAAAAGCAAAAGTGGCAAGCGGGCAGGGAATTTGGCCCGCAATTTGGATGCTACCTACAGATTGGCTTTTTGGTGGGTGGCCATCTAGTGGTGAGATTGATATTATGGAGCATGTTGGTTATGATCTTGGAGTTGTGCATGGAAGTGTGCATACAGAAGCGTATAATCATAAGATAAATACGCAAAGATCATCAGCTAGAAAAATTGCAAATGTCGACACTGAGTTTCATGTTTATTCTATAATTTGGGATAAGGATAAGATCTCTTTTTTTATTGATGATGTGCAATATTTTTTATTTGAAAACGATCAACAAGGGAACTACAAGACATGGCCTTTTGATCAAAGATTTCACTTATTAATTAATATTGCAGTAGGGGGTGATTGGCCTGGAAATCCAGATAATAGTACAAACTTTCCAAGAAAAATGCTGGTAGATTATGTAAGGGTTTATGAAAAAAGTATTAATTAAGATATTTTTATTTTTAGCTATTACTAATTCAGCACATGCATCCTATTTGCGTTCGGCGGGAAAATACATTTTTACGAGCGAGGGTGAGAAAATTATCCTCAAAGGGATGGGTTTAGGTGGTTGGTTAGTTAGAGAAGGGTACATGCTTCAAACCCCAGGTGCTGGATCTCCTACAGATATAGAAAACAAAATTACAAATCTGATTGGTCCTGATTCAGCAAAAGTTTTCTTTCAAAGATATGAGCAACACTTTTTAAATAGAAAAGATATTGATCAGTTGGCAGAATGGGGGTTTAATTCTGTAAGACTTCCATTTCATTATAAGGCATTAAGTTCAGATCTTGGTTCCTACAATGAAGAAGGTTTTGCTATAATGGATAGCTTGATCAGTTGGTGTGCAAACAACCAAATCTATGTTATCCTGGATATGCATGTTGCACCAGGATCGCAAAGCCAAGATCATAATGCTGACTCGGATGGTGTTGCAAGGCTATGGATCAGTAAAAAAAATCAAGATTGGGCTGTAGAAATTTGGGGTGAAATCGCAAAAAGATACAAAGATACACCATGGGTAGGTGGGTACGACCTTTTAAATGAACCTGTTCATGGTGACGGAAAAGCAGTCAGAGAAATTCAGAGGAGAATGAGAGATAAGATCAGATTGCACGATAACAAAAGAATACTGTTCGTCAATGGCAATTGGTGGTCAAGGGCATTTGAAGATTCTGAACCTGCTTTCGATGATAATATGGCATGGGCCTTTCACTATTATTCATGGATGGTTTTCTCCAAGCCTACTATACAAACAATCAATTATCTTTTAGAATTACGCAATAGATCCAATAGGCCTCTTTGGCTCGGTGAGGTTGGTGAAAACTCCAATGAATGGTTTATGGAAGTTCGTTCGCTGATGGAGACATTTGATATTGGTTGGGCTTGGTGGAACCACAAGAAAATTGGCAGTATTAAAGGACCTTTGATATCGATGATGGATCCTGTTTATAGAGAAATATTGGACTATTGGAGTGGAACAGCCCCTAAGCCGTCTCTAGAAAAGTCTATGCTAGGGTTAAATAATATGCTTGAAAATTTAAAGATTGAAAATTGTCAAGTTGAAAAAGGCGTTGTTGCTTCCTTGCTTGACGATAATTACAAGATAAAGAATATCCCTTACGACATTTACAATATACCTGGTGAACTTTCCTTGGTAAACTATGATATTGGCGCGCAAGGAATTGCATACTTTGATTATGATATAGCAGATTACAGAAATACTGGACCTGATTTTAAACCTTGGAATTTGGGATGGAGCTATCGAAACGATGGAGTAGATATTGAGACATCGACTGATCAATCCATATCTGATTATCACATCAGTCATACCAAGGATGGAGAATTTTTAAAATATACTTTCAATGTTTTAAAAAATGATGATTACACCTTTAAATTGCTATCTTCATCAGAAAATACTTCAGGGGTAGTATCCATTAGGATGAACAATGAAATACTAATTGAGAATACTGAATTGCCTATTACTGGAGATTATAATGTTTGGACAGAAACCGATCTTGGAACCGTAAATTTATCTAAAGGTCAAAATTCAATTACCCTTTTAATAGCAAGAGGAGGGTCTAACCTTAAAATGTTAAAAATTGAGTCTGAAGCTTCATTAAAAGGAGAAGGGATATACTCCCACTCTATATCTCCAAACCCTACATTTGGATCACTTTATATAAAATTTGAAAGTCTTAATCCTAAGAATATTTCTTTGATTATTTACAATTTAAAAGGGCAAGAAATCTTTAAAACTTCATTTGATGGTAAAGTAGGTGAAAATCAATTTGTTTGGGATGGCCGATCTCTAAATGGTGAATTTATATCGAGTGGAATTTATCTAATGAGCATTGGAGACGGCAGAAGATTAATTAAAGAAAAATTTACTATCGTTAGATAGTTAGTTAGGTTGAATTAGCGCGTAAAGTAGTTCATTCCATTTTTTTGTTTGTTGATCCCATGCTCCAAAACCAGAACAAAACTCCCAATATGACCAAGATATTTCATTTTTTTGCATGACTTGTACCATATACTCCGTCCATCGAAATCTAGAGTTAAAATCCGCTTTACTGTAGGCTCCAAATTCTCCAATAAATATCGGTCTATTATTTCTAATACCCCATTCTTTTACCATGGCAATATCTTTATCTATCAATTCTTTTTGCGTATTTGTAGCATCCCATGTAGTACCCATCCAGCGATCAGAATTTTCGACCCAGCTTGCACCTTGATGTGTAAATTCAAAAGGACTGTAATAGTGAACGGTTATTATTAGATTCTCAACATTGGGGATCTCTAAGGTACTTAAACTATTAATGCTATTCCAATTAGCAGGCCCAATCATCAGAGTTCGTTTATCATCTATCTTTCGTATTAAAGATATCCCTTCTGCTATAAATTCATTCCAAATCTCAGATGTTAGTTTTTGGTGCGGTTCATTGAGCATTTCAAAAATAATATCATCTGGATAATCTTTGAAGTGTCGAGCTATTTGTTCCCAGAGGCTTAATAGTTTCTGTTTAAATGCTAATGGATCGGAGAAAATCTCTTCAAAGTGATGTATGTTTATAACTATGGCAAGATTATTATCTAATGCATTTTGAACAGCCCAATCAACTCGTTTAAAAAAATTTTCATCAATAGTGAATGGTGCATTAGCTTGGGTATGATTAGACCATCTGATAGGCAATCTTATACCTGAAAAACCCGCTGATTTTATTATTTGAAAATACTCAGCTTCCAATGTTACGCCCCATTCACCTTCATTAGGAGCGTCGAGTGCATTTCCTAAATTGATTGTTTTGGCAATCTTTTTGTTTTGAATGAAAGGATCAACTTTATTCTGTTCCAATGGTTGTATTGATTCAGTAGAATCACATGAAAGAATGAAAAAAATGACGAATGATAATATATTAATAACGTCAGGGTTTTTTTTTGATATTAACCTAAAATTCATTTAATGATTTCATTATTTATAAAGTTTAAACCTGCAGTCGATAAGTATATTTCATTTCTATCGTGACCAGCGGTAGGAATTGTAACTTTCTTATAATTGTGCTCAGGATAATATTTATTGAGAAATTGAAAATATTTTGAACCTCTGTCAAATCGGTTATCACCAAGTAGAGTAGCATAGCAGGTAGTTGTCAGTAGTGAGCTCGTTATATCTTCCTCTCCAAGTAGAAGCGTAACATTTCTTGATAAGTTATTAATAATCTGAACATTTGAGTTTGAATTCATATAGGTATTTTTATCAATGAGCCCTCTAGGATATTCATCATAATTTGAGCATGAAGTTGGAACTGAAAAATCTGAAATTGATTTTGACCATCTGTTTTCATTTGTATAAAGAAAAAATTGACTATTAGCAATCCAATAGCTCATGGATATATTATTTAACTTGCCGTCCAAATCATTTCCAGCAGAATACAATTGTGAAAATTGTGCCCCTGCTGAGTGACCAGCAATAATTATTTTTTCCATTTTTGGAAAGTGAGTTCTATTTGTAAGCTTAGTGACTAGCGTGTCAATAACAGCAAACGAACTGTGTCTTGTTGTGTTAGAGCTTGGCTGGGAATTATTCCCATACCTCCATCCAAGATAGGACCAATAAATATCAGTATCTTTATATACATCTTCCTCGTTTTTAAATTTTGGAGCAATAACTGCAACATTTTCTGTTTGCTCCAAAGACTCAATGGCAGAAACCATAGTCTTAAAATATTCGTTAGAATTTCTTTCTCTGCCATGAACAAAAATAATAGCATTTTTAACTTGCATTACGCTGTCAAGAGGATGTGTAGAAAAAAGGTCAAAAGTGAAGCTCTGTTCATCAATGAGCTCGATAGTGCGCTGGCAGTCTAGATTAGCTTTCAGGCAGGGTATGGTGGGCTGCTCATCAATAATCTCATTTTTATTTTCATCATTTTGATCGGTGTCTTCGCAGCTTACTATTAAAAATATTATATAAAACGTAATAAATTTAAAATTTTTCATTTTACTAAAATATATCCCCTTGTATGAGCAATAAAATACAAAAAAAAAGGCCTGACAATGCCAGACCTTTTTTTAAAAAAAGTAAAAGATATTTCTATTTCAATAAAGTCATCTTTTTCACTTTGTGAAAGTGATTTTCTGCTTTTAATTCATAGAAATAAACTCCACTCGGTGCTTTGTTACCAAGGTTGTCCATTCCATTCCATACCGCTTTGTATGAACCAGCTTGTGCATACCCGTTATGTATCTTAGCAACCTCTTGACCAGTAATATTGTATATTGTTAATACAACTTCCGAGGCAATAGGAATATTGAAGTTAATACTGGTAGTTGGGTTGAATGGATTGGGGTAATTGTTTGATAGTTCAAACTGATCTGGTACGCCTACCAACTCTTCAACGCTTAGCGTTCCTGGTGCACCTTTGTCAAAGTTCCAAGCATTGTATCGATTTGGATTGATTGAACCAAATTGTGATGCAACGGTTGGATTGTTTGAATCAATATTTTCAATATGATTTAATCCAAAACCGGATTCATTGTCTTCTCCATTAATACCAAACTTGAATTCCATTCCAACATTGGTAGAATTTTTCTGGTATTTGAACTGTACCGTATAAATTGAATCACCTGCAGTAGCATCTCCATGGGTTCCGTCATCATGCATCATAGCTAAACTATCTGTGCGCAAACCTGATCCCCAAGCACCTCTAATATTCCATCCGCCGATCGCTGGACCATTCATCCATACACCCCACTTGAATAGGCTATCTCTATCACTATAGTACAGTGTTTTTGCTCCTTGGATTCCTTTCAATGAATCTGCAGTATCGCTTCCATAAGATAGTAGCTGATAGTAGGCAGGTCTAAGATCGACAGTCCATGTAACGAGCAAACTATCGGTATCAGCAGCATTTGCATCTAGTTTAGTTGAGTTTTGGAAGACAGGCAATCTTCTGCCATGTATTTTTGAAGGAACATAATCCACAATTGTTGCTGGGGCTCCTCCAGTCACAGTAGTCCATCTTCTTTCTTGTAGGGAAACATCTTTCCATGTTGTATCAAAATTAAAGAAGATTTCTCTAGAATCGCTGCCACCTGAGCTTCGATAATATTGATAATACATACCAATTTTTGAATCTACTGGAAGACTGTCTGTTGGGGCAATAGTTGCTTGGTAGTCACCACCTACACCTGCGGTTAGTGTATCAACGTAAACTTTATCTGCTGTTCTGCCGTATCCCCACTTAACAAGCAATAAATCACCATCTTTCCAGCCATTATTGGCAATTGCTTGACCGATATTGGTTCTAAATGTTAAAGATGGAACCTTAGATGAGGCTGTGAAAGGAGATGGAGGATTATTATTGTACCATACCCAGTGAATGGTTGTATCGCTATTAACAATTACTTGCCTATTGCCACCAACTATACCAGGCCCTGTTAGCCCGTCTTCATGTGTTCCACTCCAATCGCCTAATGTAAATTTATAATTCAATGTAACAGGTGCGTCTGCATTTTTTGCACCTTTCCAATGGTAACCATAAAAACCGCCACCAAGATCTGTCATGACAATTCCATGTGACCAGTCTCCACCACCTGTCATTTCGGATTCTAGGTCACCAGCCATGTGAACTTTTTGAGTAGCTGGATTAAAATCAAGATTATTGGACATATTTACTCTAAAGAATACATCAATAGAATCAGCGTTTGCAGTGTAAGGTGGAGTGTCATTGCTTGGTCCTCTACCTAAATAGTGCGTAACTGTCTTTGAAGTTTCTGTGTTTGAAGATAGATCCATTTTGAAGTTATCACCAGAATAGTTAGCACCAGGCAAGTCATTTTCCCAATAGCCTGAAATGGTGCCGTCTAGATTAGGAATATGACCACCAAATTTAAAATCATATACAAGGTTATTATCTAATGCAATATCCATTTTCCAATTATCACCACCAGCACTTTTCAAATTTGTTCCAGGTCCCCATGCTGGATTTGCGATAACACCAGTACCTGTTCCAACTGAACCTCCGCGTAAATCAACCATGGACCCAAGTTTTCTTGGTGAGATCCCTTGAATGTGCGAAGTATTAACTTCAATACGAACTCTGGTGTCTCCGATGTATGATACCATGTCATCAAAATAAACACCCGCACCGTCGTTAGCATTTTGGTAATACCCTATCCCAACTTGCGTGTATTTAGTACCTGAGGGAACAGTGGCGTTTGCATGCAGTGGTATCCATTTATCTGCTGGAGAGTCTTTATCAAGTGAATCAGAGAAAGCTCCAGAAATGAATGAATATCCATCTCCGAAAAATTTAATAAATAAGAATGCCTGGTTACCCCCGGTAATCCTATCTTCGTTATAGGTCATGGTTACGCCTGAGACAGTAACCTGCTTTCCAACTGGAACATCTTGAAAGGTTTGAAAATGACTACTTTCATTATTTGATCCATTGAAATGACCCCATATTTTTAATCCATGACTTCCCCAATAGGATGGATACTTCCTTTGGGAAGCGTACATGATATCGCCTTTTTTTTCAAAAGCTCTATTAGCATCTCCACCTGTACTCCTGTATCGCTCCCAAACATTTTGGCATGAATCGGTAACACAGTCAAAGTTGGAATTCTTTAGTATGTTGCCAACATATTTTTGAGCAGATAGGGATACGGTAAATAGAAAAAAAACTGATAACAATTTTTTCATTTAACTCTCTCCTTAGTTATTTAAAAAAATGATTTCCCCCAAATTCATACGTGTAATGGTGAGAAATTTAGTTAAGAACCTATACCAAAATGCATCTAAATAAAAGGAAAAAATGGCATTTAAGCTTCAAAAAACAAACGACAACGACAAATTCGATATGTTTCCAAAAAGTCCAAAGGTCCGCAAAGAATAGTCTAGTCTAACATCAAAGCCACCTGCATAGAACATGGTGCCAGCGCCAAATGTGAACCCCTCCTCACTCGACGGGTTTCCAAGCCCTTTATACCCAAGTTGAACATTAGAACGCTCAAGAATAGTGAATTCAAATCCAATATTGATAATTTCAACATCATCGCTAGGGACAAAAGTATCAACTGCAAGCGTACCTGAAAGTAAATCAGTATTAATTATTTTTATCGCTGTGCCAACTCTAAAAAATAAAGGCAATGGCCAAGGATCGGTTTTTAATTTTGCCACCAAAGATTCATTGTGGCCTGAGTTTTCAGGATCGATATCTATTTTCTTGAATAAATCTTTGCCATCCATAGCCATGTCGGGTCCAAAGTTAGCGATTGACATACCTATGCGAACCTTATCATTTTTGGTTTTATAGTGAAGTCCGAGATCCAAAGCGAAGGTTGAAGCAGATGTATAATGGATACGTTGCGAAATAAATTTTCCTACAGCGCCAACAGAGAATCTATCTGAAAGCTTAGACCCTAAACCCAAACCTAGAACGTAATCCATTGCGGTCCAATATTGCCCAGTGCCATTTTGATTATTTAAATCTGTTATTTCTTCTCTGCCATAATCCAATTGCATTAAATATCCACCAAAACTTCTACCTTTCTCAAGCTTAATTATAGAAGCAATGTAGTTGAGATCGCTTTCAACCAACCAGTTTGCTTTGGATAATAGGACCTCAGATTTTTTTATATTAGCCATCGCACCAGGATTCCAGTAGAGTATTGACGCATCTCCACCTACAGCTGAAAAAGCACCTCCCATTCCAATGGCCCTAGAACCGACCCCTGATCCAAGAAAAGCCGCAGCAGAACTTCCAACTTTCGATTGAGCGTAAAGGGACGTTGTTAGCATTAGAATTAGACAAGCAATTTTGTTCATTTAATCACCGCTAATTTGCCCGAGGTCTTTCCACCTAATTCAGATTCGACTATATAGTAATAAACACCAAAAGCAACATCCAAATTTTCTTTTGTTTTTAGGTCCCAGATAATTGTTCCACTAAAGAGTCCACCATCATGCTGAAGAGAGCGAATATGCTGGCCTCTAGAGGTGTATATATGGACCTTTGCATTTGAGGGTAGATTCTGAAATTCTACTTTTCTCGACCCTCTGCCACTAGTAATGCCTGGTGGGAGAGGGGACTCAAACCGGTGCCCTACAATGTAAGGGTTCGGAACAACTTTGATTTGATCCATTTCTTTTGAAACTAACGGTATATTGACATCAGGTTTTGGTCCATTGAAGGAGTATGTATCGCTATTTCGAAAAGGTTTAGAAAAATCAATAAATAACGTGTCGCCATTACCAAAAGTAAACTCAGTATTTGCTTCTTGGGATTGTCTTTTTGTAAAAGTTATGTTCCAGGTATATCTATCAATTCCAAGTGAATCTTTATCATAAAAATATATGTAGTCGCCTGAATTAATCTTTCCTGTCTCTCCTAAAGGATAATCAAAAAGAAAGAAAGGTACTTCAATGTTATCTGTCAAATTCATAACCTTAAAATTGGTCTTATTGCCAGGTAATAAGTTGTTAAGTGAAATATAAGATCTTCCAAAATCGTCCCTGTCTGAAAAAACCACTGCATATTTATTTGGTACTCTAATTGCTCTTAAATCAACCTTTCCGTCAAAATTTGTGTCAAGGTCAGTAGCGCTTACAATAAAGAAGTAGGTATTTTCACCATCATTTCTTTTCCATTCAACATTATCTTCAGTTGTCCACCAATAGGTATTTTCATCATCAGAGGTGATAAACCAATCGTTGTTAAATTCAATTGATAGCCCATCAAAAATATCTGTGTCACTCCTCTCTGTCACATAAGGAAGTTTTAAAGGGTCATTCCAAATAGATTGTTGTATGTATGGATTAAAAAATATTGGGTAGTATTGAAATGAAAGGGTGTGTTCATCAGAGCCCAATGAACCGCTTTTGCTTGCTCTTATTCTACCAAGCTTAGTATCAATTTCGTAATCAGAGCTAGGGATCACAAAACCTGTGCTATTTTTAAGTTCAATGCTGCTGGATATAAGATTTTTTTTGTTTAGCGCTACAAAAAAAGTATCATTTGGTGTGAATGAGTCAAAATTGGTTTCAAGATCTTTAACGCTGTAGTGAGTTGTAATGGGAGTGTATTCTTCGTTATCTGTCCAATCAAAGTTAGGCTCGCCAATATCTGGCAATCCGTTTCCTTCCGATCCATCCATATCGTTGGTATTTGACAAACCATCACTTCCAATGTCGTCTGTGGCCACATCCCAATCTTTATCATTGTCTATGCCATCATTGGAAGTATCATAAAATTCTATTTGATATTGATGTCCAGTTAGTGCTTGTTCGTCGACTATATTTATTTTTAGAGAACCCGTGCCAGGTCCTTGATGTTTTGTTTTGATTGTATCATTGAGCGAATAACCTGCTGCAGATGATGTAGGAGTGATATATGCGGTATTTTGATCTGTGATAATTTCACCAGTTGGTAAAACTGAAATGAACTTTGAATTCTCTGACGGGAAAATATCCTTTTCCTCATCCCCGTGATCGTAGGCAACTAATGCATAATAATAGGTTCTTCCATTTTGAACATCATTATCAACATAGGAGTGAATCAAGCCTGAATCATCACCCAAATAATAAGAATATCCTTTGGTGTCTTGAAAAAGACTTTTAGAGGGATAGAAATATCCTTTAATCTCATCTTTTTTATCAAACTGAGCCAGAGTAGAGTATCCTTGAATAAGACCATTAGCATCCGTGATATTGCGTACATCGTTAAAATTTGGATCAGTGGCCCTGTAGATTTTATAACCTTGGAAATCCTTTTCTTTGGTAACTGGATCGAGGCTTTCTTCTGCTACTCTATCCCAGTAAAGCGTAACTTTCCCATCTCCTGGAACTGCTGTCATTGTAGGCTTTTTGGGAGGCGGAGGGAATCTATAGTTACTATTATATATATCTTGAACCGTTTTTTTATTGTTGATGAGATCATCGAGATCATTTCCATAAACTAAGGCAATAGAAAAGCGCTCCGTTTGTCCCGCTCTTAAAGGAAAATAGCCAGAGCCATAAATGAAATCGCCATCTTCGCCAGCTATTGGCTTTCCATCGGATATGGAAGCCGGTACATCAAAATAGCCTGGCTTTAGCTGTTCCCATAGCTCTTCATCTTCTTTTGCTGGATATAGATTTGCTGGTGAAAAATAATTAAAGCTAGTTAGACCTATTTGGTCTGATTCATCCACATCTGTTCGGTCAAAATTTGGTTCCCCTAAAGTAGGTTTACCATCCAATTCTCCATAATCACCTGTCTCCGCAATTCCGTCCGCGCCTAAATCATCGTATAGAACATTCCAATCACCATCATTATCGATTCCATCATCTCTTTTTTCATCGATCAGGTTATTTAGCATACCAAATTCGGTTATGTAATCGATATATGCTCTAGGATTTATGGTGTCAAAAAGCACTGTGCCATCCGGCTCAACGCGTCGTTGATTGTAGTGTAAAAAATAATTCTCATCAATAAGGCCATCAAAATCATTGTCAACTCCATCAAAAGCATTATCGTTTGATAATTCTTTTCCATTGGACCCTATTACTATATTCCCCTCAACTAAATAGGATTTACCTGGATAAATAGTTTTAGAGAACCCGCGAGTGCTCAGTTTTACACTATCTTGATTTGGAATGATAAACTTAGAGCGATTAAAATTGTTGTCTATTAAAATGACTTGATCACCAGCGCTGATCAATACAGAATCAAAATTGCTTTTCTCAAACAATGGAGCGGAAGCATTTGGGATGAGATCGTAGTCACCATCGTTATCGATTCCATCATAGCTGTTGCCCGGACTTTCCAAGAACGCATATCCAACCATTCCAACATCTCCAACCCATCGCGGATTACGATCAACATTGTTACCATAATCACCCGTATAAGTAATATCATTTTGAACATCAAAAAATGACCAGTCGTCATCGTATTCCTGGGGCCTATCATCCGTTCCGGTAATTCCTACATAGGTTCCAACAAGCATCCCGAATACAACATTGGTATAGTCTACTGTGCTAGTATTGGTAACTTCATAGACCCAGAAGAGAACATCTTGCGCAAGAAATTGTTGCCATTGCATTCCTCGCACCTTAACCTCTAACCCAAGTCCATTGCGAGATAGATTATTAGAGTCCGGCTTTAATTCAACATTCCATTTATTATACTGAGGATAATTGAATTCTTCATCATTGTTGTCATCCATAATGAAAAAGCTTTCTTGCTGAATATTTTGAATGTCTTTACCAAAATATCCATTCCAAGAACCTCTCCAGCCAGGATCGCTTGAATCATTCAATTTATTAGGCCAAAAAGAAGGCCAAGTGTTTGAATTAGTGCTAATTGCTATACTTTCTTGGTTTTCATTAAAATAACCAGACTGTGGTTCAAAGCCCCAAGATTTGCCGCCAGGTGACTCTTCAGGACCAGTGCTAGTAGGTCTATTCGCTGGAGAAATAACTACAGATCGGAAAGTAATTGGATTACCTGCTGTGTCAAGAGTAGTTATCTCAGCGCCCACCATGGGAGATACATCACCAATATAACCATTGTTATCATTTAGCCATGCGCCTCGGGGTCCTTTGTTCGATGGCTGACCAACAACACCCCAATTACCAAATACGGTTCTAACTAAATTTCCATTATGAATGCCTGTTCTTCTATACTGGCGACCCGAAGCTTCTTGAGAATAAGAAAAATCTAATAAAAAAAATAAAAGAATACATACTCTAACCTTAGAAAACATAGCTTAATCCCAATTCGATTCTTCTAGGGTTAGAGTAAAAGGTTTCATTTAAGAACCATTTTGATATTGAGTTTATAGGCTCACCCGTATTTTGACTTTTTGCTATATTTTCCCATCGTGTAAAATCTGCAACACCAGAATCATCGTAGACAGTGTAAGGATTAAGTCTGTCGAAAATATTTTCAGCTCTGATAAATAATCTTAAACCGTCTCTTGGGATGAAATATCCTTTAAGGTCTACATTCCAAGTTAGTGGTTTTTTACCGGAGTTTAATACAAGCGATGAAATATCTTCAGTGCTCAGTGGTGTATAAGGAAGACCTGAGCCAAATTGCCCTATTCCTGATATTCCCCAATTTGCTCTATCATAAGCTAAAGACATGTTTACGGTATTGCGCTGATCCCAGTCTAGAGGTGTCAGTTGGATCTCAGGCAATGATCCCCCAGCTATGGCATTTCGAGCTTGCTGAGGATCGGATGCTGAACCTTTTGCGATCTGAAAAGTATAGTCTAGACTTGCTGAAAAGCCATTGGTCTCAATTATGCTCAAGGAGATCACTAATCCTCTAACATAGGCAAAATCTGAATTCTCTAGCCTGTTATAAGAAGCAGATCCCCCGAAGAGTGTAATTTCTTCTGATCTAGTACCAGCTAGGTCTCTAATATCCCTGAAGTAAGCTGTTACATCCAAAGCCATATTGTAAGAGATTTGCTGCTGTAGACCCAGTTCGCCTTGAATGGTCTTTTCAGACCTTAAGTTCGCATTTCCCACTACTCCAATATTCCCAGTTCCCTGTCCTAGGTCAAAATCGGGATTCATATAAAGCATCTCAAACCGAGGTATTTGAAAGAAATGTCCGTATGAAAAATGTATCACTCCAGTTGAGGAAAACGGAAATGAAGCTCCAAATCGAGGACTGATCTTCCATTTAGCGTTGGTATCTTTGAACCAGTATTGCCTCCTATCAGTAATACTTACAGCATTTTCTCCATTATCCCAAACACCATTTTCATTGCTATCCTCATATATATTTGAGGGTTTTATCGGGTTATAAATAGACGGGTCGGACGGGTCACTTAGCATTTTACCTTTAGGATCAAAATAATCCAATCTAACACCAAGGTTTATGATTAATTCATTCAATTCAATCTTATCCTGCACATATGCGCTAAATTCTATTGGTTTAAAATTGTAAGTGCTCGAGTAGATAGTTGAGTCTGGAAAGCGCTGGGGATTGCCCAAGAAGGGGTCGTCGCTTAATTCATTGAAGCTTGCTTTTTCATCAGGAGGACGCAAGCTATAATCATTGAAATTGAGCTGATGTTGTCTAAATTCTATGCCCAGCTTGATCTTGTTCTTTGAGTTCCACTGAGAAGTAAGGTCTGCTTTAAAAGTAGAAGTACTGGTCACTCTAGAAAATACAGAGAGATCTGTTCCCCCTGTTAAAAAACTATAAGGTTGTGAATTTAAAAGCTTGGGATGAACGTATTGATTCCATTTATCCCTATCATAGGTGCGGTGCTGATAAGATTTCTTAAAATGGGTGATTCCCGCATTTAGAAAAGTCTTGGTTGAAAATGTATGATTTAATTGTAATAATTGAGTTAAACCATAGCGATACCTTTTTAGGTTACCATCAGGATTATAGCGATACATTCTGTTATAATCTTGATAGGTTACATCATCATTTATAAGGGTATATTTTAATTTAGTAAACGGGGAGTGTCTGTAGATTAGCTTCCCTTGAAGGTAAGTTTTTCTATTCCAATTCATAGGAACAAAAGCGCCGTCACCTTTGCCAGGGTTGAGCGTGTCGTCACCAACGATTTCTAGTCTGTGTAAATTGAAATTATCGTCTTGATCAAAGAATGAAATATTTTGCGGGTTGAATAATCTCTGACCTTCAAAAACACCTTGGTAATAAATATCTCTAGCGGTCAGATTATAAAAGAGTTTTTCTGAAATAAGAGGGCCCTCAACGTTCAACTCCAAGTTGCGGGTAGAAAAAGGATTGATATTATTTATGTTGTCATACAAGTTTGATTTGTTGGATATGAAATCACCACCATAAATCGTTGCATTGCCCTTAAAAGTATCTGATCCATCTTTGGTAACGATATTAACAATCCCGCTCATAGCTTGCCCATATTCGGCGTTAAAGGCACCTGAAATAACCTGCATCTCAGATATGGCGCTAGTGTTGACATCCACTATCGTACCCCCATCAAATACATCTGTCATTGGCACACCATCCACCCAATATGCCACTTCGCCTGATCGTCCACCTCGAAGATGACCCTGCACAAATCCTGCCTGCAATTCCAAGACTTCAGCTACTTCCGTGACTGGAAGTTTGCCGATCATGCTTCCGTCAATAATTGCTGTGGATGCAGTAAGATCTTTGGTAATAAGCGGTCTCTCAGCGACAACTGTTACTTCGTCTCCTGATATAGCTTCTTGCGTTATTGAGATATTTATCGTAGTTGTAAGATCAGATCGAACAATGACATCGGTAACATTTGATTTTGCATAACCTATCATGGATGCTGTAACAGTATACTTGCCTGGAGGAATATTTATGACGATGTAGGTCCCATCCAAATTGGTAGCCGCGCCAAATGATGTTCCTTGCAAGATAACATTACAACCGATCAAGGGCTCTCCTGTTGAAGCATCTGTTATGGTTCCAAAAACCTTTCCAGTGATTCCAGCTGCTAAATTGGTCATAAGCGAAAAGACTATAACCAAGAAGGTTCTTTTGAAAAAATTCAAGCTAGGACTTGACCCTAACTAATTGTATGGCTTGACCACCTCCAGGTTCGAGATCGATGGTGTAGGTATCACCTTTTGTAAAGGTTTTATTTATGATATCAACTTGTTCGGGATTGTTGATCCATCCTCCATTCGTTGGGTCTTTGTAGATAGTGGCCTTATAGGTTGCATTATCATTTAAAAAGTTCATTTCGATTTCAATAGAGCGTCCATCTTCATTGGTGATGCTACCGATGTACCAACTGTCACTGTTTATATCTTTTCTAGCAATGGTAATAAATTCACCGATCTCTCCATTAAGAACCTTTGTTTCTTCCCAGTCAGTTGGCACATCCAAGATAAACTGAAAGGCAGGGTTACCTTCGTAATTAATAGGAAGATCAGCAGCCATTTGAACGGGAGCATAGATTACAACGTATAGCGCAAGTTCTTTTGATATGGTGCTAGGTATTCGATGATTTGGGTTGATTTTACGATCCTCAGGACTGTTGTATCTATAATCAACCAAGTTAAAGATGCCTGGCGTGTAATCCATTGGACTTGATAGTAGTCTTGTAAATGGAATGATCGTGGTATGGTTGGGCTTATTATTATCCTTTGATGACATGAACCCGTTGAATTCTTGCCCTTTGGCACCTTCTCGTGACATCATGTTTGGGAAAGTCCTACGCAGACCGGTGTCCTTGATAGGTTCGTGGACTACAAGACTAACTTCGTATTTAGCTGCGGTCTCTAAGACCTTTCGAAAATGCTCAACCATGAATTGACCATGGTGCCACTCTCTTTGGAGTATGCCATTTTCGTCAATTCTCTTGATATTTTGACTTCCATCGTTAACGTATCCCGTTTTAACGACACGTATTCCATTACGCTGACAATAAGCAAAGGCACTATCAAGTTGGGATTCATAATTTGCAATTTGGGTTCCGGTTTCATGGTGACCAACGATCCTTATCCCTTTTTCTTTAGCATAATCATGAACTTCTTCACTATCGTATTCTGGATGCGGGTTGTAGAAACCGAACGTTTCACCATCGCCAGTACAGCACCAATTCTCATCCCACCCCGTATTCCATCCTTCGACCAAGAGCCCATCAAATTCATACTTTGATCCAAAATCAATATACTTTTTAACGCGATCAGTCTTTGCTCCATGATGTGGCCCAGACCCCCAAGATGATTCGTTCGTACCGATCATCTCCCACCATAGCCCAATGTATTTTCCAGGCTTAATCCAGTCTGTGTCTTTGAGAGCGTTAGGTTCATTTAAATTTAAGGTAAGGGTAGACTCAACCAGTTTTGCAGGATTGTCGCCAACAATAATGGTTCTCCACGGTGTTTTAAGTTCGCCATCTACATAGACCTTGGTGCCATCAGACCAAGGCACTAAATCGCATTCCAGATTCTTTGTGCCATCTGCTTTTAATGTCATGCTTGAATAATTTGTTAAGTTTGCTTCGTGAATGGAGATGGCTATCCCATCACTTCTTTGCGTGGTAAATGGTGTCTGCACTGCCTCAGGTCCGATCCTGGGAGGGTTCAGGTTTTCAACTAGGGTTGAATAGGTGTCTCTTGAGATTTCACTTATAAGCGATTTTGCATACAAAAATTCATATCGCCTGTAAGCATAAGCAGGTATCCACCAAGATGGTGAATCCTCGGAAAGATTAAATTCAGTTAATTCGTCCATGATTCTGTATTGCGAATTATCTTTTAATTCCGGTATCTCATAACGAAACCCTAAACCATCGTCAAACAATCTAAAACGAAGAAGAGTTTGAAAATCATTAAATTCAGAAGCTATCAAAAGTTCAAGTTCGGTATGATGATCTATTAATGTCTTTTGCTCGCCCCAAACTTGTTTCCAAGTATGATGCTTTCTTCTTTCTTTCTTTTTAATAATGGACAATCCCTCATCAATGGCAAATGCATCTGATATTAGACCCATTTTTGAACTATCAATTATTTGATTACCATTTTTAAAAAGCGTATAGAACAATTGAGATCTTTCATTGTTTATTTTAAGGACCAGCGATCCATCAGGAGATGTTATCTCAGCAAAATTTATTGGTTTTTGAGTACCGCAACCAAAAAAACAAAAGATAATTGACGATAAAATAAAAATTCTTTTAATCATTTTTCCCCATTCAAATATTTAGAAAATAAGTTACAATGCGTGCTAAATTTAATTTTATTTCGATGACTAGAAATAATTTTTTTAAAAAATGAAAATTAAAAACATAATTACATGGACTTTCTTTTGCGGTTTTGGAATATATGCTCAGCCTGTTGTCGAGCATTCTCCATTATTTCCATCTTTGGACAAACCCATTGTTATCACTTTTTACGCTGATCGAGGATCAAAAGGGTTGTCGGGTCATAACGGCGATGTATATGCACACACTGGGGTTATTACTGATAAAAGTACCAGACCTTCCGATTGGAAGTACGTTAAAACCAGTTGGGGTCAAAATACAAATAGCACCAAGCTTACTAGATTAGCTTCAAATGAATATCAATTCATTATCAATGATATTCAGGAGTATTATGGGGTGCCATCATCGGAGAAGATCATCAAATTAGCATTTGTTTTCAGAAGTGCAGATACTTCAAAAGAAGGAAAAGATAGCGGTGGCGAAGATATTTTTATATCCCTTTATGAAGACAGCATAAACCTAGCGCTAATTTCTCCCAAGTTGTCGGAACTTGAACCCTTTATCGTAAATCAAGATACAGTCGTAGATATTAAAGCAAAAGCTGTTACAGTTGGTAGCTCAATAAGTTCGATTACCTTATCAGTTAATGGATCAAATGTGAAATCTAGTGTAAACGATAGCATATCTTACTCACTAGAGGTAAACAGTCCAGGAATTAGACTTATTGATATTGTTGCTTTTGATCAACTCAGTCGATCAGATACACTCTCTTTTCAAGTTATATATAATGATGACGTAATAGTTGAGCCCTTGCCTTTAGGGGTTAAAGATGGTATCAATTATAATTCAGATGGTTCAGTCACATTGGTATTGCATGCACCTTATAAAGATTTTGTATACGTTATAGGTGACTTTAATAGCTGGGAGATAGATTCGAATTATCTAATGAAAAGAACATCTTTTGATAACGACACGAGATGGTGGATAACAGTCAACAATCTTCAATCCAATAAAGAATACCTATTTCAGTATCTTGTGGATGGGAAATTGAGAATTGCAGATCCTTATACTGAAAAAGTAGTTGACCCTATGAATGATATTTTCATTCCAAAATCCGTTTATCCTGATCCTATTTCTTATCCCTTTGAAAAGACAAATCAAATCGCTTCAGTCATTCAGTCAGGTAAAGAGGATTATAATTGGAAATCGCTCAACTACAATACACCAAATAAAAATGATTTAATTATCTATGAGATGCTAGTACGTGATTTTGTTGAAGATCATCATTATTTAACGCTTATTGATACGCTTGACTATCTTCAGAATCTTGGCATTAATGCAATTGAACTAATGCCGATCAATGAATTTGAGGGCAATAATAGTTGGGGATACAACCCCTCCTTCCTCTTTGCACCTGATAAATACTATGGTACCAGTGATGAACTAAAACAATTTATAGATGCTTGTCACAAAAGAGGAATTGCGGTTTTGCTAGATCTTGTCATTAATCACTCTTATTCCAGCTCGCCCTTTGTTAGGCTTTATACGGATGGAAAGCCTACAAATGAAAATCCATGGTTCAACAGAGATCATAATTTTGCGAACAGAGATGCTCATTGGGGTAATGACTGGGATCATGAAAGTGCTTTTACTCAGCAAATTTTTAAAAGAGTTATAGATCATTGGATGCAAAAATATAAAGTGGATGGATTTAGATTTGATTTTACCAAAGGAATTGGAAATAACTATAAATCCTTAAGTGATGCATGGGGAAGTTTATATGACAAGGAAAGAATAAATCTTTTAAAGCAAATAGCTGACAATGTTTGGTCCAATAATTCAAATGGCATTGTTATCATGGAACATTTAGCAGAGGATAGAGAAGATCGAGAGCTTGCTGATTATGGTATTTTACTTTGGACTAACGCAAATTTTAATTTTTCTGAAGCGATCATGGGATATAATGGCGGAAATAACTCTTCCCTATCATGGACATACTTCAAAAATAGAGGTTGGAGTTCAGCGAATATGGTGACATACATGGAGAGTCACGATGAAGAGAGAGTTATTTACAAAGCATTGAATTATGGAAATAGCAATGGCAATTATAATGTGAAAAATTTGAATACATCTTTTGAGAGATTAAAGAGCGCAGGATCGATCCTTTTTCTGCTTCCTGGTCCCAAAATGATATGGCAATTCGGTGAAATAGGTTATGATATCTCAATTGATTATAATGGAAGACTGGGAAGAAAGCCTATTAAATGGAATTATCTTAATGAGGTTAATCGAAAGAATATTTACGATACATGGTCTTATCTAATTAGCTTGAGAAAAAAACACTCGATTTTTTCCAACCCACAGTCAAAAATAGATACTTGGCTAAACAGCTCCATCAAGAAAATTCAATATTCGTTGGATGAAGAGAATGCCATATTAATTACTAATTTTGACGTAAAAACCCTGCAAACATCAGTAAGCCTACCCAGCGCTGGTCATTGGTATCATGCTACTTTGGGAGAAAAAATTTATATTGAGAATATTGAACTCGATGTCTCCATACCTGCAGGAACATTTCTATTAATGACTGATTTTGAGATTGATTATTTACCAAAAGGGCAGGCTAAGCTTTCTGTTGAGGAAATCATAATACCTAAATCATTAACCCTTCATTCCAATTACCCTAATCCATTTAATAGTCGAACATCTATCAAAATTGATATTAATAAGGACAACGCAGGTTATATTGATTTGGATGTGTATGATATTTCTGGCAGAAAAATAGATAGCATTTATAATGGGATTATTAATAAAGGAAGCCACATACTTTCTTGGGATGCTTCAAATTTTTCTGCTGGGATTTATTTTTTAAAGCTCAGTGCAAAAAATTCACAGCAAACAATCAAATTGCTGTATGTTAAATAATAAATAGCCTAAATAATTTAACTAATCATGCATACATGCGTCTAAATTGAAGTTGTGTAAGATTTAAACGCTCAAATCGCTCATACTTCTTGTTAAATAAAATTTTTAGCTTTATTATCTTTCGCAAAAATTAACCATTTTTGTTAACCGGGGTAAAACAGCTACTTGAAAGGCTCAGTCTAAATGTATCGAAAAATTTTAGTTTCATTTTTAGTTTTATCAACATTCGCTTTTGCGCAAAGAGGTGGTCGCAGTTGGGGAGGCTCTAGTCAAGGTCAGATGGATCCTAGCAAAGCGCCGAAAATTGGCATTGTTTATGGTAGCGTTGTTGATTCTGCGTCATCAAATCCTGTTCCATATGCATCCATCTCAATCGTTAACGCAAGAAGCAGTACAATTATGACAGGAGGCATTACTAACGAAATAGGTGAATTTTATATTAAGGAAATACCCCTTGGTCGTCATAATGTTGTTGTGGAATACATAGGATACAAGAAAAAACAATTAGGACCCTACACCTTCCTGCCTTTTGGTGATAATAAGACGGAATATGATCTCAAAACAGTTTCACTAACACAAACCACTCTCCAAATGGCCGGTGTTGACGTAGAAGCTGAAAGACCTTTATTTGTTCAAACAGCTGAGAAGAAAGTCTTCAATGTAGAAAAAAACTCACTCTCTACTGGTGGAAATGCAATTGATGCACTTCGTCAGGTGCCCGGCGTTGAAGTTGACCCTGATGATAATATAAGCTTGAGAGGAAGTTCTAATGTGAACGTTATGATCGATGGAAAACCTTCAAGCATTGCTGGAGGAGATATTAAATCGTTACTTCAAAGTGTTCCATCCGCAAACATTGCTGATATTGAGGTTATGACGAACCCCGGAGCCAAATATGACCCGGAAGGAATGGCAGGTATCATCAATATCGTTCTCAAGGAAAATAAATTTGCTGGTTTTAATGGCAATGTGAACACGGGTGGAGACAATTTGGGCGGTACAAATATTTCTGGTCAAGTGAATTACAGGACCACAGCTTTTAATACATTTATAAATTTAGGCAGCAGAGAAGGCATTAGAGAAACATCCGGGAATTCCTTGAGAGAAACTGATTATAATGGTTTGGTGAACTCACTAGATCAAGTTTCAAGTTCAACATCAGGTGGACCCAATCTTTTTGTCAAAACAGGATTTGAGTATTTTATAGACCCAAAACAGTCTTTTGCTTTATCTGGTACGATTAGCAATGGAGCTAGAAATAGCTCCGGAGATACTTACACTGTTGATACAGGGCCAGGTGAAAAAAAGTTTTATCGTTATTCCGATAACAAGAGCGATAGAAATGGTTACGATATAAATATGAACTATGATAAGAAATTTAGCGATTCAAAACATAAGCTGACTTCTTTCATGCGTCTTTCAAATGGTTTAAATGATGGAAATAATGAGTTTTACAATACACCTGTAACTGATAATGTTTCAGTGGATAGAGCGAGAGACGGATCAGACGGAACAAATAAAAGTTTAGATTTTCAATTAGACTATGTTAGGCCAATTGAAAAAGGTTCTAAATTTGAAATTGGACTATCAAGCAAGATCACCGATCGTGGCGATGAACAACTATCTTATGCTTTTAATGAATCATTGAAACAATATGAACTTGATAATAATTATTCCAATAAATTCGTTTATGAGGAAGCGGTTCATGCAGCGTATGTTCAATACTCTAGGAATATTTGGCTTTTTAACGTTAATGCTGGTGGTAGGTATGAAACGGTGACCATGCTATCTGAGCTTATCAATACTAATGAAAAATTTGAGAATCCTTACTCAAGTTTTTACCCTAGCTTGTCCATGTCTTTTGGCGCTCCTCAACTATTACAAATACAAACTAGTTATTCAAAGCGTGTCAATAGGCCAAGATCCAGACAACTAAACCCCTTTTTATCAAAGCAAGATGCTAGAAATTTTAGAAAGGGAAATCCTTTTTTAAAGCCAGAGTATACCGATTCATACGAGATAAATTTTGGACGATTCTCTAGAGGTATTTCTGTTAATTTTGGCGCGTATTACCGTTACACAACTGATGAGATTGAACGATTTAAACAGGTGAATGAGGATGGAACATCTATAGCTACCTATGCGAATATCGACGAAGAGAGAACCAAAGGCATTGAATATAATTTTGTGGGCACTTTAAGAAAAAATCTTAGACTTATGCTATCTGGAAGTGTTTATTGGGATGAAATCAACTCAGACCTCTTTGGTTCAGACTATAATAAAACGATACAAGGTCAAAGAATTCGCTTTACTACAATGTGGAATATTAACCCCAAGACAGAGTTCATGTTCTTCATGTTTTACAGGCCAGCCTCTGATATAGCGATTGGAACCATGAATGCGCTAAACTTTTCCTCAATGTCCTTCAAAAGAAAATTAATGGATGATAGATTGAATCTTACCCTGAATATTGGTGATCCATTTAACTTGAGTGGTTTCGGTTTTCGAACATGGGGTGATTTTGATGATGATGGCACAAGGGATTGGGAGCAATATTCAGAACGAAAATGGCAAAGCAGAAACATCCGTTTATCCATTGAATATCGTTTTGGCAAGATGGAAGATAAAAGCCGGTTTAGCAGGCAGCGTAGAGGCCAAGGAATGGATATGGGCGGCGATATGGAGATTGATTAATCCCTATCATTTTTATTTTATATTAAAAGATCCTTTCATAATCTTTAGGTATGTTATCTAAAGAATGGATGATTTATGGTGCGAATGGTTATACAGGAAGATTGCTGGTCAGATTAGCTAAAAAAAGAGGACTGCAGCCTATTCTAGCGGGCAGATCTCAAGAAGTTGAAACTTTAGCAAAAGAGCACCATTTCAAATCAAAGATTTTTTCAATAGACGATGTCAGCCATATTGCTTCTCAAATTGCAGGTGCTACTTTAGTTGTTAATTGCGCAGGGCCCTTTTCAAAGACCGCTGAGAAAATGATGAAGGCTTGTTTAAAGACCAGCGCTCATTATATTGATATAACCGGTGAAATATCCATTTTTGAACTCGCTAATAAACTTGATAATGAAGCACTAAATTCTAACATTGTTTTATGTCCTGGGGTTGGATCTGACGTAATTCCCACTGACTGTTTAGCAGCCTACTTAAAAGATAAATTACCCGATGCAACTCACTTAAAAATGGCATGGGCAACCAAAGGATCCAAAAGCAGTAAAGGCACGGCTAAAACTGCTGTTGAAGGAATGGGCAAAGGAGGCAAGATCAGAGAAAATGGTAAAATGAAAAAAGTGCCACTTGCCTACAAAACACTTGACGTTGACTTTGGTTATGGACCGCAAAATACAATGACCATTCCATGGGCAGATGTGTACACTGCCTATCATAGCACAGGAATATCAAACATCGAATTTTATTTTGCAAGACCGCTGCGCACAATCAAGAAACTTCAAAGATTCAGATGGCTTTTTTCGCTGGTGAGATTCAAATGGATTAATGGTTTATTAAAAAAAAGAATTGACAAAACTTGGAAGCCTTCAACTGATGAGGAACGAGCACGCTCAATGTCATATTTTTGGGGACAAGTTTCGAATGAAAAAAAAGAAAAAACAGTGGCTCGTTTTACCACCGCGGATGGATATGATGTTACCGCTTGGGGAGCTATTCATGTTGCTGAGCATCTTTTAACGGACCACAATCAAAAAGGTTTTTATACACCATCTATTCTAATGGGCAAAGAAATGATCGAGACAATGCCTGGATATTCAGGAATAGAATTTGAAAGAAATAATTAGCCAAAACTTTAATTTTATTTTTCACAATGAAAGAATATCTTTATAATAAAAAAAGTATAGAAGAGCTAAAAGCCGATCTTCAAAAAGAGAATTTTAAAAGAGTAACGTATTCATTTTATAAGTACGTAACTATCGATCAGCCAGAGAAATTTAGAGATAGACTATATAAACTTTGCTCAAAGAACAATGTTTTAGGAAGGATTTATATTGCGAATGAAGGAATAAATGCTCAACTTAGTATTCCTGAGCATAATTGGACCATTTTTAAAGATAGTTTAAGTCGGCTAGAAAAGCTAAAGAAACTTCAGTTTAAAAAAGCGATTGAAGATGGAAATTCATTTCTAAAGCTTATCGTCAAGGTCAAAAAAGAGATAGTTGCTTACAATGTCGATGACAATGATGTAGACATGGAAGTGGTTGGTAAACATCTCAGTCCCCAAGGTTTTAATGAAAAGATAGATCAACATAATGCTGTTGTTGTTGATATGAGAAATTATTACGAAAGCGAAGTTGGAAGATTTGAAAGTGCAATTGCACCTAATGTTGCAACTTCTCGCGAGCTATTGCCTGCAGTCAAGGATTTAATAAAATCTCATAAAAAAGATCCTGTTCTTTTATATTGCACAGGAGGTATTCGCTGTGAAAAAGCAAGTTCATATTTGATTCAAAATGGATTTGAAGACGTTTATCAACTATCTGGCGGTATTATCAATTACGCCCATGAGGTCAGATCAAAAAAAATCAAATCAAAATTTAAAGGAAAGAATTTTGTTTTTGATGCTAGGATGGGTGAAAGAGTAACTTCTGATATCATTGGCAATTGCTATCAGTGCGGTATGCGATCAGATGATCACAAGGATTGTAATAATGATGCTTGCCACGTTTTATTTATCCAATGTAAGGATTGTGAAAAGGAATTTTTAGGATGTTGTTCAAAAGATTGCATGAATTTTTCAAAGTTATCAGAGAATGAACGAAAAAAATTTAGAAAAGACCCCAACAAAATTGTATACAAAAAAAGGTATTCAATGAGGGCATTAAATTCAAATTAAGGGAAAAAGATGAAAAACTTTATAATAGCTATTTTGTGTTTGTGTTTTTGTTTAACAGCTCAAAGAACGAACAAACCAGTAATTCATGCTAAAGATTGGGTCGCAATTACCGGCAAACCTTTGGGGGCAACAGCAGGAGCACGCATTTTCTCAAATGGTGGCAATGCTGTTGATGCAGCATGTGCAATGCTAGCTGCTACATGTACTATGTATGATGTTTTGAGTTGGGGCGGTGAAACGCAAGCCCTTGTCTATAACCCTTTGACAAAAAAAGTTATTGGTATAAATGCGTTAGGTGTTGCACCTAGTGGGGCCACAGCCAATTTTTACAAAGAAAAAGAGTTGAATTATCCACCGCAGTACGGTCCCTTGTCTGCCGTGACGCCTGGAACACCAGGCGGACTAATGACCATGCTTGCAGAGTATGGCACTATGTCTTTAAAAGAAGTTTTAAGACCGGCTTTAGATATGGCAGAAGGATATCCAATGGAAGCGCAGGCAGCTAACGCGATCGAAAGACATAAAGAAAGAATATCTGAATGGCCTTATTCAAAAAAGATTTTTTTAGTTAATAAAGGCGAACGCTCAGCACCCAGCCCTGGTGAAATTTTTAGACAGTTAGATCTGTATAATACGCTCAATAAACTGATAGAAGCTGAAGATCTGGCTCTAGCGAAAGGAATGTCTAGAAAAGAAGCGATATATGCAGCAAATGATAGATTTTATAAAGGTGATATTGCAGAAGAGATTGCAAGATCTACACAGGAGCAAGGGGGACTAATCACCAAGGAAGATCTTGCTAATTGGAAAGTTATACTTGAAGAACCTGTGATGATCGACTACAAAGGAATTGAAGTTTATAAATTAACCCATTGGGTTCAAGGTCCAGCCATGTTGCAATCATTGAACATGCTCGAGGAATTTGATCTAAAATCAATGGGTTATAATTCTACTAGATACATCCATACACTATACCAAGTAATGAGTATGGCTTTTGCCGATCGGGACTTTTATTATGGTGATCCATACTTCCCGCCAGAAGAGCCTATCAAAGGATTGTTGTCAAAAAAATATGCCTTATCAAGAATCAAAGAGATCGATGGTAAAAATAATGATCCGAAAATAAAACCAGGCGACCCATATAAATTTCAAAGGGGAGGTAAGAACCCATATCTGAATATTCTGAAAAATTGGGGAGATGACAACAAACGTTTAAATCCTAATGATGGTAGTCAAGATTTTTCAAGTATGGAAAAAGAATTTAACCTTGGAACAACAACCATTCAAACTGCTGATAAAGATGGATGGATTGTTTCAATAACCCCAAGTGGTGGCTGGATACCTGCCGTCATAGCAGGAAATACCGGTATTGGCCTTAGTCAGCGTGCTCAGAGTTTTGTGCTTTATGAGGATGAGAATCCGTATAATGTTATTGAGCCTGGAAAACGTCCTAGAGCAACATTAACACCGGCATTAGCAATCAAAGATAAAAAACCTTTTTTGTCATTTGCAGTTCAAGGTGGAGATACACAAGATCAAAATCTTTTGCAATTTTTTCTTAATATGGTTGAATTTGAAATGAATGTACAAGAAGCTGCAGAAGCTGCAAATGTGAACAGTTATCAAATGTATAGTTCTTTTGGAACCCATAGTAAAGAAGCTGGAAGAATAGTTGTGCGAGACGATACTCCTCCTTGGGTTATTAAGGATTTGAGATCTAAAGGCTATAATGTTGTAACTAGAAGATTAACATCAGGCCCGATCAATGCAATTTGGTTCGACCATAAAAATGGAACGATGTGGGGAGGATCATCAAACTTTGGCGAAGATTATGGAATTGGTTGGTAATTTTATACATTATCCAGGATTCATATTTGTTTGATTTAATTACAATTAGCAATACTATTACAAAAAGCGGAGATAGCGATGAAACAGTTTTTAACTTTATTATCAGTCATTTTCTTAACTAGCTGTATGAATAATTCAGTAACTCCTCCCATTGCGGAAAAACAACCTTACGAGATGATCAAGCACAACGATGTGCGCGTGGATGATTATTATTGGATGAGACTTACCGATGATCAAAAAAAAGCAGAAAACTATGATGAAAAAACCCAAAAAGTAGTCGATTATATAGATAATGAAAATATTTATACTCAAGAAAGCCTAAAACATACAAATAAATTCCAGGATAAGCTTTTCGATGAAATTGTTGGCAGAATAAAAAAAGATGATGAATCAGTTCCCTATTTTAGTAATGGTTATTTTTATTATACCAAATATGAACCTGGTAAAGAATATGCCATTAATTGTAGAAAAAAAGGAACTCTGGACTCCGATGAGGAAATAATTTTGGACCAAAATATTTTGGCTCATCGAAAAGATTATTTTGCGGTAGGTGGTTGGAGTGTAAGTCCCAATAATGAATGGTTGGCCTACAGTACAGACTATGTAAGCAGGAGAATATATACGGTGCATTTTAAAAATTTGCTCACCGGTGAGACCATTCAGAATGCTATTTCAAATTCATCGGGAAGTGTAGCTTGGGCTAATGACAATAGAACCGTTTTTTATACTTCAAAAAATGATGTCACGCTTTTATCTGAAAAAATATGGCGTCATAGATTAGGTTCCGATAGCAAATCTGATGAAATGGTCTATCACGAGAAAGACGACACTTTTTACAATGGAGTATATCGCTCAAAGTCTGGAGATTATATCATAATCTATAATCAAAGTACTCTGGTTAGCGATTTTCACATTTTAAATGCTGATAAGCCAGATGGGGATTTCGTGAATTTTTCTCCTAGAGAAAAAGAGCATGAATACTCCATCGATCATTACCAAGATAAATTTTATATCATATCCAATTGGGGTGCGAAAAATAACAGATTAATGGAAACATCTGAAACCAAAACTAGCAAAAAAAATTGGAAAGAGGTCATACCTCATCGCGATGATGTTCATCTACTAGATATGGAGATATTTAAAGATCACCTGGTTATCAATGAACGAAAAGATGGATTAAGAGGGCTTAGAATAATTCATCAAAAAACAGGGAAAGATGAGTATCTTGATTTTGGAGAAAGCACTTATACATCACGTATTTCTACAAACAGGGAATTCAACACCAATGTTCTCCGCTATAGTTATTCATCAATGCTAACCCCAAGCTCCACCTATGATTATAATATGGATAGCGGTCAATTAACCCTAATGAAACAGCAAGAAGTTATAGGGGGATATGATCAAAATAATTATGAGTCTGAAAGATTGTATGCAATCGCAAGAG
This sequence comes from uncultured Fidelibacterota bacterium, assembly GCA_902615915.1. Lineage (GTDB taxonomy): Bacteria > Fidelibacterota > Marinisomatia > Marinisomatales > TCS55 > TMED144. Next base: position 5,416 of record CACMQQ010000006.1, on the reverse strand, counting down.
ATGGTGAGAAGGTACCAATTTCAATAGTGTATAAGAAGGATTTAAAGAAAGTTGAGTCGCGAAACTTACTATTGTATGCATACGGGTCCTATGGATCAACTATCGATCCATATTTTAGTTCAGTTAGACTAAGTCTGCTTGACAGGGGTTTTGTCTATGCGATAGCACATGTTAGGGGAGGTCAAATTTATGGTAGAAAGTCATACGATGATGGAAAGATGTTAAATAAGAAGAATACATTTTACGACTTCATTGACGCAGGTAAATATTTAATTAATGAGGGCTATACAGACAAAGATCAATTATTTATTGAGGGAGGTAGCGCAGGTGGATTACTTATAGGAGCAGTCGTCAATATGGAGCCAGACCTGTGGAAGGGTGCAATATGTGCAGTGCCTTTTGTTGATGTAGTCACAACCATGTTAGATGCTACTATTCCTCTTACTTCTGGTGAGTGGGATGAATGGGGCAACCCTGAAGAGAAAGAGTACTATGATTACATGCTTTCATATTCTCCTTATGATCAAATAGAAAATAAAGCCTATCCAAATATGCTGGTAACATCAGGTTTTTTTGATTCTCAAGTGCAGTATTGGGAGCCGCTGAAGTACGTTGCAAAGCTAAGGGATAACTGGGTTGGAGATAATAGATTATATTTGCACATGAATATGGACGCGGGCCACGGGGGTAAATCGGGAAGGTTCAGAAGATATCGTGAAGTTGCTCTTGAATATGCTTTCGTTCTTGATCTTGCAGGAATTAAAGAGTAATGAAAATGACTTTTCTTTTGAATTAATAAAAAAATTTGTAAGTTTTTGAAATGAAAAGCAAAATTACATCACTACTTACTATTTTTGGAATATTTATGGTAATGCAAGGGTGTTATACCCAGCTTGCTGTTTTTTATCCTGATCCAAGTATCGTTGATGAAGAACAAAGCTTTTACAATGATTATTCAGCAACTGTCATGAGACCAGATCTATCCAGATACGCTCAGGATCAGGGTTCAGGATTGCCATTGGCATACTCATCTATGCAAAATAGGTTTAGTCCATTTTCTGGTTATGCTGGATATAATAGTTTTTATAATCCTTATTACATGTACAGTCCATACAACATGTATGGTGGCAATTATTACAATGGTTACGGCTACAACCCATACGGTTACAATTATACCATTGGTGGTTACTCAATGTTTGTACCTGTTGGGGAAGAAGAATTGAGACAATTCAATAAGAGAATGCTTCAGAAAAGAGCTCAACAGGCAAAAACGAATCTTGAAATTAGGCGTAGTTCTTACACTGGAACTCAAAACAACAGTTCTTCTTCATATTACAGCGGATCTAATAATTCTTCCAGCCGATCCTACGGTGCTTCAAGCACACGATCTTCAAGTTCTTCCAGATCGTCCTCTAGTAGCGGTCGCAGAACTACTAGAAGAAATTAAAAATACTCCATAATATCTCTATTTATTCATGTTAAGCGTTTCAAAACGACTTTTACTATTTTTATCATTTTTTATAAATCTAAAATCACAATCTGCAGCTGAGGCAATCCATTTTTTAGAAAATGAGATTGGTTTTGGGGCACGTTCTTTATCAATGGGAGGAGCATATACGTCGCTGGGGAATGACCCTTCAGGAATGTATTGGAATCCAGCTGGATTAGCTAGTATTAAAAGTGGTGTGGTCTATGTTGAGACTTACAGTTTGGATTATAACAATAGTATTAATTATTTGAATCAAATAAAGGAAAATCCTCTGAAAGTAGGAAGGCTGAATGGCTTTGGTATAACTTTTCCAATCCCTACTATTAGAGGTAGCCTCGTTTTAGGAATGGGCTTTAATCGCCTTATACACTATGACCAGTTGGTTTCTTTTTCTGGATTTAGTAATACCGATAATGGTCTTACATTTCCTATCAATGGTAATAATGTGCTTTTTTCAAATAATGTATTTAGAGAAGAGTTAATAGCAAACACCGGGTCATTGAATATGTGGTCTTTTTCATTTGGTATTGCGCTTGCAGAAAATTTATCTGGAGGCCTTTCTTTATCAAGAGTAGTAGGTGATGAGAGTTATGATTTTAGATTTATTCAAAAAGATGACAAAGACATTTACAATGTATATCCATCAGATTTTAAAACTTACAATCTTGATCAAAAATTAATAACAGATATTCGATCATGGAATTTAACGGGTGGACTCAAAGCGATTGTTTCTGATAATTTGCAATTTGGGCTATCATTGTCACTTCCCATGACCATTAATATAGAAGAACAGCATGCTACCAGCGAAAAAATGATATTTGACAATGACGAAGAATTCAATGTCAATGAGAGTGGATATTATGTATACAGAATAAAAACACCTATGGTAATAGATTTTGGCTTAGCTTTTAAAATAAATGATTTTATTATCTCAAGTGGCTTCAAAATGAAAGATTGGTCAAAAACTAAATTTGATTTAAAAGGCATTGATGATCTTTCTGAGGATTTTGAATACTTTCAAAGTGAAAATATATTTTTAGCGAAAGATTATGGCCTAACGATGCAAGTAAAGATTGGAGCTGAATACTTATTAAAAATTTCAGATACTTTTGGTTTGAATATTCGAGTTGGTTACAATGAAACACCTTCGCCAGAAAAATCTTCTATGCAAGAGGAAGCTATTGAACGAATTTCATTTGGCATTGGATTTCCGCTTAGTTCAAACATCTTAATAAATGCAACGCTAGTTAATTCAAATTGGGATAAAATATCATCAGATATTTATGTGCCATCAGAGGCAATTGAATCTGTTAGCGCTAAAAAGATTTTTATCAATACTGCATATCTATTTTAATTAAATCTTTTAGATTATTGCTTGTAACTGCAACTTCGCTACAACTAATTTTGCATTCAATTTGGATGGCTCGGTAGCTCAGTTGGTAGAGCAGAGGACTGAAAATCCTTGTGTCGGCGGTTCGATTCCGTCCCGAGCCACCATCTTCTTAAGCTTTTCATTATCTTTGGCCGTAATTATGCTCTGTGCTCTCTTCATTTCTGTCAGTAGCAACACCAGGATTTGGACTTAAATTCGTTATTTCTTGTCTTAAATCGGTTGTCATTTCTATCTTGACAGAATTTAAAGAATCTTTCAATTGTTCAGTATTCCTTCCTCCAATTATGGGGGATGTTATTGCTGGATGACTACTTGCCCATGCTATTGCAAGGCTTATTGGAGAGTGCCCATATTTTTTTGATAACAAAGTAAATCTTTCAGCTATCTCAAACATTTCAGGTTCATTGTATCTAATTTTGTACATTTCATTTTCAATTAATCGTCCTCTTGATGGTTGATTATCTTTAGCATATTTGCCCGATAGCAATCCTCCTCCTGTTGGAGAATAGTTAATTACACCTATATTTTCTGATATTGCCATTGGCAAGATCTCAACCTCAGCTTGCCTTTTTACTAAATTATACATAGGCTGTATACACTCAAATCTATTCCAGCAGTTTTTTTCCGAAATGCCAATTGATTTAGCAATTTGCCATGCAGCGAAATTGCTTGCACCTAAATATAGAATTTTGCCAGTTCTAACTAGATCATCTAAAACTCTCATTGTCTCTTCAATAGGCGTCAGATCATCAAACCTATGAAGAAAATAAAGATCAATATATTCTGTATTAAGTCGTTTAAGACTTTCATTGATTGAGTTCATAATATTCTTGCGCGTATTGCCTCGTGCGTTCACGTCATTGCTGGTTGGAAAATAAACTTTACTAGTAATCACTAGATCATTGCGACTGCCGCTTATAAGTTTGCCAAGTATGGTTTCGGATTTCCCTTTTTCATATACATTAGCGCAATCAAAAAAATTTATTCCTGCATCACGGCACTGATTGAACATTTTAGCAGATTCTTTTTCATCTGCATGACCTCCAAATGACATCGTTCCCATGCAAAGCTCAGAAACCTCTATCCCTGTTTTTCCTAAAATTTTATATTTCATTAATTTTCACCTTTAGCATTTTATTTTGAAAAGTTGATTTGCGCGCATCACTTTTAATAATGTAATGCAATGTCGTAAAATCCCCATCAAAATCCATTAATCCTCTATCAGCGAGCTTATCAAATACATAATCCAATAGTAAATTAGTAAAATCTTGTACCTCAATAAAGCTTCTACCCTTAACTGCTTGATTAAGTCTACATTCTAAATCATTGGCATTATCAAAACCAATATACTTCATATCAGTATAGGTACTTAGCCATTTATCATGAACTAATTGTTTATGAGGCAAAGGCTCTTTGTTATTAGCCTCTTCAAGCATCTGTACAAAAATTTCTGCGCTCACATAATGTGTTTTTACAAAGCCAAGAAAGTCTTTTCTAATGATATCTACTTCAAATTGTTCAATCATTGATCTACTATTTTTTGAATATTTTGGTTTCAATTAAGAACAAATATTTATCAATTTTAAGATCTTGACCTTTAGTGTCATGTAAATGTTTTTTTAGTTTATCATATTCCTCTCTTCTTTTATTCGTAATATTTTGCCACTTATCATCATGAATTAAAAATTCAGTAAGATCTGCGAAAAATTGATCATCTTCTTCTCGACCATATATTTTGTACATGTTTGAATATTCAGCATTAGTTATAAAACCCAAGATCTGAATAACCTTATTTACTGAACTGAGTTGTTCGCTGGTTATATTTTCAGATCGAGTGTTTAGCGTTTTATTTAATATATCAATATGAATCAATCTTTTGCTTTGTTTTTTTTTACTCATTCTAAATTATCTTTTTTAATTATTTCCCACCCTTCTTCTGGTCGCATGTGCTTCAGTTCTTCATCGGTATAGCCCATCATTCGAAGGTTCATTCTCATTTTATTGGTCATCATTAAGGGAATAGAAACTTTTGATTCAAAAGGTTCTAATGGAAAAAGAACATGTCTGTTTATGGTAATATTTTTAAAATTTAAAGGATTTTCTAAAATTAAATCGCTTATGCGATGATAGGTGTCGCCAAAATTAGAATCAACTTTTACAAACTTCATCCAATCCTTTTGAATTCTTGATGTAAGTTTTTTATTCGTTTTATAGAATTTAAGTAAATGCTCTTTCATAACAGCTGCTCTTCCTAATGAACAATTTTTTGGAGGTTGCTTATATCGCAATATGCTGAGATTGAAATATTCAATACCTCTAGTTTTATAACTAACCAGTGAACATTTAAAATAGTAAGTATTTTTTATATGACAGAGATCTTGATCTAATAATTTGAGTTCTTGTTTAATATTATCTAATTCATTTTTCTCAATTTTTAGTTTTTCTTTATAACGATAAAACGTCTTTTCTCTTTTTTTAAATTTGGCATAAAGATCGTTAAAGCGCTGAATTTTCTCTTTATCCAATTCGTCAAT
>CACMQQ010000005.1 GCA_902615915.1 uncultured Fidelibacterota bacterium | reverse complement strand
AGAGATGAACTATTTTCAGCTATGAAAAATAAAATATCTATTGTCTCAGGGTTACACCAACTGCTTTCAGAAGATAAAGATTTTATAAAACTTTCCAAAAAATATAGTGTTGACTTGATTGATATTAGAAAGCCTAGGCCTACATCTGAGCTTCATTTTTGGTCTGGCGAAATCTTTGATATTAAAACTCCAATAGTAGCTGTTCTTGGTACTGATTGTGCAGTTGGCAAAAGAACTTTAGCAAGATATTTATGTAAAGAGTGCAAAGAAAAAGGTATTCATTCAGAATTGATTTTTACAGGTCAGACAGGTTGGTTGCAGGGTTATTCCCATGGCTTCATTTTTGATGCAACTCCGAATGACTTTGTAAGCGGTGAAATAGAAAGAGCCATTATTGATTGTAATAATGATTCAAATCCAGATTTAATTTTTCTAGAGGGCCAATCATCTTTAAGAAACCCATCTGGACCCTGCGGTTCAGAGTTTATTTTATCAGGAAACGCTAAAAATGTATTTCTTGTCCATCCTATAGAAAGAGAATTTTTTATTGATTTAGAAGAAAAAGAGTGCGTACTTCCAAATGTTGAGGATGAAATTAAATTAATTGAAGCTTACGGCGCCAATGTCTTAGGCTTAGGAATTAATTATGATGGAAAAAGCACTAAAGAATTTGAAAAAATTAAAGATCAATTATCTGATAATTTATCCCTTCCAGTTTTAAATCCAATCCAAGATGGCGTAAGCAAATTCGTTGATAAAATTCAAAAAACTTTATTATAAAGTTTTGCAAACATTTCGAAAATATTTTCTTCCTGGATTTATTTTTCAAAGTTTAATTATTGGGGGCGGTTATGGTACAGGAAGAGAAATTGTTGAATTTTTCTTAAAATTTGGACCCGTTCATGGTCTTTGGAATATGTTAATCACTACTATTATTTGGAGTGTGGTTTTAGCATTATGCTTTGAATTATGTCGAATTGGAAAAAATTATAATTATCAATTATTCATTAAGGATTTGTTGGGAAAATTTTGGATTGCATATGAGGTCCTTTACATATTTGGGATGATTCTAGTTTTATCGGTAATGGGCTCTGCATCAGGAGATATAATTAATCAAATGATAGAATTGGACCATTTTTTTGGAGTTTGTATAATGATGTTTTTGGTTTCATTTATGGTTTTTAAAGGATCTGTATTTATAGAAAAGATTTTTTCTTATTGGTCTATAGTTCTCTATTGCGGTTTTGGTATTTTGTTCATTTTAGCTATCAGTAATTTTTCGATAGAAATTATTGATGCATTTCAAAACCAAGATAAAAACACCAGTTTATGGAAAGGTGGGGTTAAGTATGCAGCTTACAATATAGGTTTAGCGCCTGCAATTTTCTTTTGCACCAAACATTTTAAATCTAAAAATGAGGCTGTATTTTCCGGTATACTTGCTGGTGTTATTGGAATTTTACCAGCTTTTTTTATGTATATATCTATGCTATCTTTTAATTCAGATATTTTACAATCAACATTTCCAGTGAACATCGTTTTGGATGCATTGGGATATGATTACTTAAAATTTTTTTTTCAAATAATACTATTCGGTACATTCATTGAAACTGGCGCAAGCTTAATTCACGGATTAAACCAAAGAGTGTTTGATTCGTTTTCAAATGTTTCAAATAATCATAGAATCACTTTTAGTCTGATTGCTCTTGTTATTTCAATATTCCTATCTGAAAAAATTGGTCTTATAAAACTTATTTCAAATGGATATGGAATGATTACATGGGGATATTGGTTGGTTTTTGTTATACCGGTTTTAATTATTGGTTCAATAAAAATATTTAAAAAATAAATTAATTAAAATTTTGATTTGTTTCCCTAGATAACTAGACTATTTATTAACTTAATATATAGCATTATAATATTTTAAATATAATTGGAGCATCAATGGCTACTGCAAACAAAAAAAATAGCGCATTAGAGATGGCGATTTCACAGGTTGAAAAACAATTTGGCAAAGGGTCCATTACTACCCTTACAGCAGATGCTGTTGATCTTGAGAATGGAGCCATATCAACAGGTTGTTTATCTTTAGATCAAGCTCTTGGAGCCGGTGGAATTCCAAAGGGTAGAGTAGTAGAAATATATGGACCAGAATCGTCTGGGAAGACTACGCTAGCTCTTCATATTATTGCAGAATCTCAGAAAAAAGGAGGAAATGCCTTATATATTGACGCAGAGCATGCGGTAGATCCTTCTTATGCTGAAAAGATTGGAGTTGATTTAAATAGACTCCACTTTTCACAACCCGATCATGGTGAACAGGCTTTAGAAATAATGGATAACATGTTAAGAAGTGGAGCGTTAGACGTTATTGTTGTTGATTCAGTTGCAGCTTTAGTTCCAAGAGCTGAAATAGAAGGAGAAATGGGAGATTCGCATGTTGGATTACAAGCCAGATTGATGTCTCAAGCCATGAGAAAACTCACAGGCACTGTTGCTAGAGCTGGCACAGCTGTGATTTTTATAAACCAAATTAGAGAAAAAATAGGTATTGTTTATGGCAATCCAGAAACTACACCAGGTGGACGCGCTTTAAAGTTCTATTCATCTGTTCGAATGGAAATAAGAAGAGTGACAACTATTAAGGATGGACAGAATAGCCTAGGAAATAGAACTAGAGTTAAAGTGGTAAAAAATAAAGTAGCGCCACCATTCAAGCAGGCTGAATTTGATATTATGTACAATGAAGGAATATCCTATCTTGGTGACATTTTAGATTTAGCAGAAAAAGCAGATATTATTGAAAAAATGGGATCCTGGTATTCTTATGGTGAAACTAAAATTGGCCAAGGTAGAGAAAATGCTAAATCATTTTTATCTGAAAATGAAGATGTAAGAAATGAGGTGGTTTCAAAAGTCAGAGCTTTCATCGGATTGGATGGTGATTTGCAAAATAATAAGGACGATGAAACGTCAGATTAAATCTGTCAAAAGATCTACGCGATACAAAGATCGCATTCTAATAAAACTTTACGATGGAGAATTAATCAAGACATCGGAAGAGTTTTTTGTAAAAAATTCTTTAAAAGTAGATGACTTTATTGATCAAAAAGTTATTGATTCTTTACAAGAAGATATAAGAATTCGACAAGCCTTAGATACTGCCTATAAATTTTTGAGCTTTAGAGTAAGAAGTAGTCATGAAGTTGATCAAAAACTATCACAAAAAGGTTATAATAAGCTTGAGATTTCAGAGGTTATAAAAAAACTAATTACTATGAACTATCTTGATGATAGTGAATTTGCTGACATTTTTACTAGAGACAAATTCAAAGTGAAAAAGCACGGTCCATTAACAGTAATAAATGGATTAAAAAAACATAGGATCAGCGATGAAACAATCCAAAATACAATTTTTAAATATTATACCAATGATAGTATAACCGAGTTAGTAGAGTTTCATTTAATCAAGAAAAAAAAATTAAGCACTAAGATCTACTTTAATGAAAATAAACAGAAAATTATTTCTATGTTGTATCGAAAGGGATTTTCTTATGAGGACATCAATAGAGTTTTAGTTGAAAAAAAGCTTATTTAGACTTTTGATTTAAAAAGTAATCATTGGTCATTTTTTTCAATGTTCCAGATAGCAATATTATAGATATCAAGTTTGGAAAGGTCATAAAACCCAAAGCGGCATCCCCAAAAGCCCATATTGCTTCAAGAGTTGCAACAGCCCCGATGAAGACAAATGCAATATAGAATCCTTTGTAAAAGGGAATTGCTTTTTCTCCAAAAAGATAGTCCGTCGCTCTATCACCATAAAAAGACCAACTTATTACTGTCGAAATAGCAAAAAGCAAAACACCAAGTGTGATTATTTTATCACCAAACGGTAAGATCCATGACAACCCAAGCCTGAAAGCTTCAGATGTTAACAGACTACCATTCAACAGCTCTCCTGTAAAATTAGGGTCTATTCTAGTTAAATAGAATTCGGTATGCTGCCATGCGCCAGTTGAGATAATTGTTAATCCAGTGAGTGTACATATGATAATAGTATCAATAAATGGCTCTAGCAACGCTACAACACCTTCTCTAACAGGATAATCAGTTTTTGCTGTAGAATGGGCAATAGGCGCACTTCCTTGACCAGCTTCGTTAGAATAAAGACCTCTTTTTACACCCCAAAGCATCGTATTCATGAATAACAAGAATGTACCGCCAGCTGCACCACCAATTGCCGCTGGGGGATTAAAAGCCATTGAAATAATTTTCCCAAAGCTCGCAGGAACCTCAGCAAAATTATAAAGTAGTATCAATAGCGCTGAAATAACGTATATTGCTGCCATAAATGGTGCTAAAAATGAGGTAACATTACCTATTCTTTTTATACCTCCAACAATAACTAAACCCGCAATAAAAGCAATGAAAATACCGTTGATTATTTGTTGTATTGATACTGTCCACCAAGTAAAAATATCATGTTTTGTTGTCAAAAAGTGATCTGTTCCAACAATTTGAGAAACTTCAGAATAAATTTGATCTGATAAAGTGAAAGATTGAATTGCGTTTCCAGTAGCAAATGAACAAATTACAGCAAACCCAGCAAAAATAATAGCTAACCATCTATATTGTTGGCCCAATCCTTTTTCTATAGTATACATTGGTCCACCAGCAGTCATTCCCTTGCTGTCAAAATCACGATACTCTACAGCCAGTGTGCATTCAGCATATTTTAATGCGGAACCAAAAAAAGCTGTTATCCACATCCAGAACAAGGCCCCAGGACCACCATAGTAAATTGCTGTAGCTACCCCAGCTATGTTTCCTATGCCAACTGTAGCTGATAAAGCGGTGGTTAAAGCTTGAAAATGGTTTAGATCGCCTTCTTCATTTGGATCGTCATAATCACCTTTTGTGACTTTAATTCCATGCTTTAAGTATCTTATTTGAGGAAAATTAAGATTTATAGTAGTATATATACCGGTTCCTAAAAGTGCTATTATCATCAGTGGCACTGGGCTAAAAATAGGAAAAGACCACACGCTTTCAAAAAGGTCAACTCCAAATATGGCTAATAGTCCAAATACAAATGCGAAAAAAACGAGTGCTCCAGATTTTTTATTTATCATAAAAATATTATCTACGTTATTGATTGAATGAGAAGTACATAATATAAATATTAATTATTACAAAAATATGAGTAATTTTTTTAATGAAAATAAATTGTGGAATAGATGAAGCTGGAAGAGGAGCTTTAGCCGGTCCTGTAGTTGCAGCCGCAGTTATTCTTCCATCAAGTAAAATGATAAAGGGCTTAGATGATTCAAAAAAAATAACAAAAAAAAATAGAGATAAACTTTTTTTAAAAATAGTTGAAATGGGTGAGGTAGGAATAGGCTTTTCATCGCACAGGGTAATTGATAAAATCAATATTTTAAATGCCACACATTTAGCAATGACAAAAGCTTTTAGCAGTTTAGAGACAATACCAGATCAAATCTTAGTTGATGGTATAAATTCACCAATATTTGAATATGAAACGAAACATATTATTGGGGGCGATGGAAAAGTAGATTGTATTGGAGCAGCTTCAATCGTTGCTAAGGTGGTTAGAGATAAGTTTATGAGTATGCTAGATCGTGTAATTCCAGATTTTAATTTCTCAAAACATAAAGGCTATGGCACGAAAGAGCATCTTAACTTACTTAAAAAAAATAGCTTTACAGAAATTCACAGAAAAACATTTGCTCCCGTAAAAAATCTTATAAATTCTAGAAATTGCAAAGATAGCAATATGTATACATCAAACACAAACTTAGAAGAAATCAATGTTGAAATAAATAATTGGCTAAGAATGATAGGATTATTGAATTAATTTCAGATTACTATTATGAAGAAATTTATAAATATTCATGAATTGAGGTCATTATTCTTTTTAGTGCTAATTGTACTTTCTGTTAAAGAAACCATTTTTGAGTTATATATTGTTCCTACGGGCAGTATGGAAAATACGATCATGACCGGTGATATGCTTGTTGGAAATCGTTTTGTTTATGGAATGAAAACTCCATCTTGGATCGGTATTCCTTATACCAGTATAGGTTTCTTTATTCCATCCATTAGATTTCCTTCCTTTAAGACACCTGAGCGTGGAGATGTTATAATATTTCAATTTCCAAGAGATGTAAGGCAAAAATATGTAAAAAGATGTGTTGCCGAACCTGGAGATATTTTTGAAATAAGAGACAAGGTCATCTACATTAATAATGAGGAATACCCATTACCTGAAAATGGCAAATTTCTAATGAATCCCTATTCAAACGACTTTCTCCAGCAAGATATTTTTTTAGGAGACAAAGGCAATAAAGATCATTTTTCAAAAATAAATATCCCAAAAAAAGGAGATACAATAAAAGTTAGTTCAGAAAATGCACAATTGCTTTTGCATATAATGTTGCTCGATGGCCATGAAATTACTTTAGAGAATTCTATGCAAAATTACAAATTTACAATGACAAGCCCAGATGAGCTTTGGAGGAGAATAGGAAAGCCTAAGGTTTATAAACCATACTATCCTCAAGGTAATTTATTAGTTCCATGGTCTACAGATAACCTACCAAGCGGAACCCTTAAAGTTAATGGTATTCCAATTAATGAAATTCAAGAATACTATGTTGAACAAGATTATTATTTTGCTGTTGGAGACAATAGAGATGATAGTTTGGATTCAAGATTTTGGGGATTTGTACCAAGAAATCACATAATTGGAGAGGCATTATTTGCATATTTTTCGTTAGATATATCTTCATTTCCATATATTCCAAGATTTGATAGAATTGGAACTATTATCCAATAGAGCTTGACTGACCCTTTTTGACATACGTATTTTGTTTTCCATAATAAGATAATTTATGAAGCATATATTTTATATCTATATTCTCAGTTCGGCATTATTAAAGTCCCAAACTGAAGAAATTGTAGCTGATTCTTCAGCTTTAACCAATTCTGATAGTTTATCTATTATCAGCTCCGATACTTCGTCACAGTCGCTGGATATTGATGTTTCATCCAATATTGCAACAAGCAATCCTGATGAAAATATAGTTTTAGGCCCTCTAACGCTTGATGCAGGCTATAAAGGATTCTTATGGGGAAGTCCATTCATTTCGAATATCTCAACTAGTCTAAATTTTATTAATGCTGATTCCTTATCTCATGAAAAACTTTACAGAGGTATGCTTGGTGAGGATTCTGTTGCAATTGTTTATAGTTTTGCTGACAGTGGTTTTTGGAAAGTTGAGATAGATTTTATCCTAGATCAAAATAATTTTGAATCTCAAATTGAAAATTTTAGACGTATCGAAAAAAATCTTTCTTCTATTTATGGGCCCCCAAAAAATATAAATCAAAAAGAATCAGGTGTTTCATCTTCTTATTCAAATATCTTAAATCAAAAATTCTCCTCTGCGACATATAGATCTTCCTGGGATATAACTCCAGCTATTGTAGAATTGTATTTAAATTCACTGGTTTTAAATCCTATAACAGATTTGCCTGTTTTTAGTGGAGATTTTAGTTTTTTTAAAGCTAGTTTATTTTAATCCTGATTTTATGCACTCTTCAACACCACTACCAGACCAAAAACCTCTACCTTCAATATTTGATATTTATTAATCGTTTATTGATTTTTAATAAAACTTTTCTTCAAACTTTTTTTTTACTTTTAGCTCTTTCTTGTACCTACCCACCAATAGAAAAGAAAAAATTATACTACTGCAAAGATAAGATTGAGGTTTTTTACCAATCCAGAGACATATTGGAGAAATTGGGTTATGAAATTGACATTTTTTCACCTGAAAGCTTTGCTTTAAGTACCAAAAAAACACAAATAAAAAAATCGCTCAGAAAATATGACTATATCATTTTTATTAAAGTCAATGATCATATAGAATTACATTTAGCTGTAGAAAGAAACATATTTAATAGAGGATCAGAATCTAATATAGGTGATAGTGGCATGATTATAAAACAAGTAGAATCTTATATGTCTACAGCATTGCAAAATAAAATTTTCAAACCATTAGAGATTGAATTTAAAAAAAATGGTTATAAACTTTTTGTTTTGAAATAGTTTCATAAAAATTAAAAAAAAATAAAAAAATTGTATTAATATCTTTTCTGTTTTTTTATTTTAATGTTATTAATTTGAAATTAATCTTATGGATATCGATTTTAGTAAAAAAGAAAACCGCGAAGGATACCTTCAAGAAAAACTTGATGACCTACTTGATGGTATAAATTCATCATATGGTCAATCTCTGCTTGACGAATTAATGTCTAGGCTTGAAATCACAATTGAAGATTTTAACAAAGAAGTTGATGACTTGATGGGTTCTTTGAAAAAGAGCTCAGAGGAAAAAGAAAAATTAATGCAGCAAATTAAAAATGGTGAGCTACCTACAATCGACAAATCTTCATCTCAAGACTCTCTTAGTCAAACTTCTGAATCTCCTGAAGAGCTAAGTGAATGGGAAAAGAGATTAGAAGGAATAAATTAACTTAACTTAGGGGTTATAATGTCAGTTAAAGATAAAGTTGTTTTTGGTGTATTATTATTATTAATTATTGGTGCCGGTTATTTTCAATGGCTTGCAAGTGATTTAAAAGTTAGGATGTCCGAACTGAACACTGCAGATATAGAGCATGTTAACATTATCGATAAAGAATTTCGTGAATCCTTAAGAAAATATAATATCAAGTTTGAAGGTCGTGGAAAGCATATTAAGAAAGCTCAAGATGATATTATTTCAAATCTAAATTTGATAAATGAAAAATCTCAAGAGCTGAAAGATCTTATTGACGAGGTTCAATTTAATTTAGATGAATATTCCAGAATTACAGATAGGAAGATTGATAGAACAAACAACGATCTTGTCGACCTTCAAGATTCTTTTGATGGTCAAAATAGGCAAAATAGAAGAAAGTTTGCTGACATTGAACAAACTTTAACCCAGCTTCAAAATGAAATAAATGAATTGAAGCCAGATGAAGAAGAAGAAGGCGCTGAAAGTAATAACAGAAATAGCCGCAGAAGAAACAGATAAATAGTAGTTTTTTTTCTACAAGGCTCTTTTTATCAAAAAAAGCGTATTCCAATACCTTTTCTTGGATATATCCCTCAATAATACATATTATTTTTTGAATAAATTAATACTTTAATTAATTGTTTTATATATTAAAGTAATTATTTAAATACTTATATATTCAATAATAATTGAATATAAAGGTTTTCAATATAATTATTTAAAACCTGATAAAAATAAAAAGGGGGTAGTGTTCACCAAGACCTCGGAACAGGTGAACGCCTACCCCTTCCACATACCAAAGGTACCAAGCCAGCACCTTTATCATTTAAAGTAAAAGTTTAAATGATATTATGCAAGTTTTTTTTTGCTTTGAATTAGGAATAAATAGTAGGCTTTTAATGCTTGAGAATATCTACTTAATTTATGTTTGTTAATTTTTTTAACATCACTTCTGCTCCAATGTATGCAAAAGATGACCACTGATCTGAATTTGTAATTAAGTTATAAATTTTATATGCCTTTTCAGTTTCTCCTTTTAATAAGTAAAAATTACCTAAACCAAATGCTACTGTTATGTTATTCAAGCTTTCTTCTTTGAATATTTTCTTTTCAATATCTAATAGGCTAGTTGAGTTTTTATACAAATTTAAAATACTGATATAGGAATGATTTTCTATTAAATTCATCTGATTATCAATTTTAGTTAACAATTTATTAGCTTTATTAATCATATTTAATTGATAATAGATGATATAAAGCCAATTAGCCGCAGCAACAAAACTGTCATTATTTTCTGAAAATTCAATGCATTTTTCAAAGGCTAGCATTGCTTCTTTTAATTGTGATTCAAAATAATATGCTAACCCCAAATGATAGTAAATATTGCCTTTAAGTGTCGAAGTGGGAATATTCAGAGCATTTGGTAATCCATCCGGTTCAATTTCATTTGGTTTATTATTTGAAAGACTAGCCGCTTTTTTTAAATCATTTATTGCACTTTCAAAACACCTATTTGTAATCAATCTGTGTCCACGATGTCTATAAAATCTTGCGTCCAGAGGATAAGCGCTTATCCCTTGACTAAAGTATTTTATTGCAGATTCAAAATTACCTAAATATGCATGTCTTCTTCCAATCCAAATTAAATTATCCGAATTAGGGTTTTGATTAAAATTTTCGTAAGCGATTTTTAAGTTTTTTTCAAAAACGTTCTTTGTCTTATTGGGTAGCTTTATAAATAAATTTTTAATTTCACATTTTTGAGAATAAGCAAATGAAATTAGAAGAAATACAAATAAATGTTTCATAAATAAAATTAGGGGTTTGTGCCGGAGAGGGGACTCGAACCCCTACATCTTTCGATACGCGAGTTTGAGTCGCGCGCGTCTACCAATTCCGCCACTCCGGCATATTATAAAATTTTTCATCAATATTTCTGAGAATTGACAGCTATGATTTTTAAATATATATTCTCTATAGCTAAATTAAGGTAACAATATGACTACTCCTCAATATTTATTAGAAAATATCAAAAAATACCCCAATGAAAATGCTTTATCGATAAAGGATAGCAGCGGTAATTGGAATAGGCAATCTTGGAAAGATTTTTACAACCTAACTGAATCAATTTCAAAATCTTTATTGGCTTGCAATATCAATAAAAATGACAAAGTTAGTATTTACAGTTACAATAGAGTTGAGTGGTCAGCATGCTATGCTGCAATCCAACAGATCAATGCTGTATCAGTAGGTGTTTATCATACTTGCTCATCTAGTGAGGTTGAGTGGATAGTTGGCAATTCAGATTCTAAAATTGTTTTTGTAGGCAACAATCCTAATGACTCTGGGAAAAAAGATAAGATGCCAAATCATCGATTGATTGCAATACTGGATAATCTAAAAAATGTTGAGTTAGTTGTTTTTATGGATGGTATAGAAAAATTAAAACATAAAAAATGCATCACATGGAAAGAATTTTTAGCCAAGGGAAAAGATGTAGATAGTAAAAAAATATTAAAAAGGACTGAATCTATCAATGAAAATGATACTTGTTCTTTAATTTATACATCTGGCACTACTGGGAATCCAAAAGGAGTTGAGCTAAGTTTTAAAAACTGGTCATTTGCTTTGTCATCAACGCAGGTAATACTCCCTTTTAACCAAGGCGAATTATATGTGAGTTGGTTACCAGGCGCACATGTATTTGGACAATTAGTTGACTGCCATTTTTGGATTAGAAGAGCACTACATATGCACATTGTTGACAGTCCATTAAATACAGTTGATTACGCTAAAGAAATTCAACCACATTTGTTTATATCTGTGCCGAGAATATATGAAAAAGTTTATTCAAATTTAATTAATGCGATAGAATCAAAAGCTATTTTAAAAATTGGGCTCAAATTACCTATTCTTTCATCAATTTTTAAAAAGAAATTGAGAGAGGCAGCAGGATTTGGTAATGTTAGATTTGCTATTACTGGAGCTGCTCCCATCAATCCAAATATTTTGGATCTTTTTCAAAAATTAGATATTCCTCTTTTCGAAGGTTGGGGTCTAACTGAAACAACTGCAGGCGCTACTTTAAATTTTGCAGGTAATAATAAAATTGGTTCTGTTGGCAAACCGCTCCCAAGCACTGAAGTTAAGGTCGCAAAAGATGGAGAGCTTCTTGTTAAAGGAGATCATATAATGAAAGGTTATTACAATAATCCAGAAGCGACCTCTAAGGAGATAATAGAAAATTGGTTCCACACAGGCGATGTGGGTGAAATAGACAACAATGGATTTGTATCTATAACAGGTAGAAAAAAAGAAATCTATGTAAGTTCTGCTGGAAAGAATATCGCCCCATTAGTGATTGAAGAAACTATGAAATCTATACCTTTGGTTTCTCAGTGCTTTCTTGTTGGCGATAATAAAAATTACTGCACAGCTCTAATTACATTGGATGTTGGTGTTATTTTAAGGGATAAATTTTCAATGGATTCTAATAAAATACCAAAAGATCCAGGTGAGCAGCTAAAAGTCTTAATTTCAAAAGGAAAAAAATTAGACGACTTTACAAGCAGTGAAGAAATATTTGGTGAAATTGAAATCAAAATCAATGAACTTAATAATGAGTTTTCTAATCCTGAACAAATAAAGAAATTTACAATATTACCCAGAGATTTTACGATTGATGATGGAGAGCTAACACCCACGCTTAAAATAAGAAGAAAACAGATTTTAGAAAATTGGTCATCTGAAGTAAATTCCATGTATGAAAAATAAAAAAAAATGACAAGGATTGGCTTGCTTGGTTGTGGAAGTTGGGGTACAACTTTAGCTCAAATTTTAGCCAAAAAAGGTGAAACTGTTAACGCTTGGCACTATCGAAAAGATTTTGTTGAAGCTATTAGATTTTCTAGAGTAAATCCACTTATACCTGATATAAGCTTAGACGAAAAGATATCTTTCCATTATAATATCAATGATGTCCTTAATGGCTCTGAAATATTAATATTATCTGTCCCATCAAGTGCCATGCGTGAAACATTAGAGAAAATATCTAATAACATTCACCCTGAAATAAAAATTGTAAACACTTCAAAGGGTTTTGAATTAAACACTTTAATGTCAATGAGTGAAATCATTTTGGAAACTCTAAATATTAATGATGATCAAATCATAACTTTTTACGGTCCTAGTCATTCAGAAGAAGTTATAAAAAATCTTCCAACAGCTATGGTATCTGCTTGTGCTAACGAAAACCACTCAAAAATAATTCAAAATTTGTTTTCGACCGAAAATTTAAGAATTTACACAAGCAAAGACATGAGAGGAGTAGAAATTGGTGGATCCCTCAAGAATGTAATCGCCATAGCATCTGGTATATGCCATGGAATTGGATATGGTGATAATGCTAACGCTGCATTGATAACAAGAGGATTGCATGAAATTACTAAGCTAGGAATTGCAATGGGGGCTAAAGAACAAACATTTTATGGATTAAGTGGAATAGGAGATTTGATTGCCACCTGCCTAAGCACACATAGTCGAAATAGACATGTGGGAGATGAGATTTCAAAAGGAAAAAGTCTTGAAGAAATAATTTCTTCAATGGGTATGGTTGCAGAAGGAGTTAATACTACGAAAGTTGTTCACGAGCTATCAAAAAAACATAACATTGAAATGCCAATTTCCAATTCTGTTTATGAAGTCTTATTTAAAAGAAGAGACCCTAAAGTAAGCGTTAAAGATCTAATGATAAGAAGACTTAAAAAGGAAAGATTGCAAGAATAGTCAACTGCCCCTGTAGTTCAATGGATAGAATAAATCCCTCCTAAGGATTAGATACTGGTTCGACTCCAGTCAGGGGTACAAAAAAATTGATTATTGTAAATTGTTCAATTAAGATTTTTTTCAAAAAAGATTATTTAAAAATTAGATGTAATAGAAATAATTAGTATGATATCTATTTGATTGTAATGACTATTTTTTAAGTATAAATTCATATGCTAAAGTGGGTCGAAAGACCCACTTTTTGTTAACATGGACAAAGAATATGTTAAAGAAAGAATTAAATAAAATATTACCAGATCATATCTACATACTTGATATTGTAGAAGATAGTCTTATTGATTGTTTAAAGATTACAATAGACTCTGTCGTTGGTGTAGATATTAAAACAACAACAAGAATTTCAAGAATAATAAAAAATTCAGAATATTTTAAAAATGCTTACCCAGCTGGCGTAAGGCTTGAAGTTAGCTCTCCAAGCATTTTTGATTCTTTAACAGAGCCTTTTCAATTTAAAAAAAATATTGGAAAAAAAATTCAAATTAAAGAGTTTTCAAGCAATTTTACAAAAACACTTCAAATAGAAAGTGTAGACAATGCAGGTTTTAATGGTTTTGAAGATAGTGATGATTTTTTTTATATAAGATTTAATGAAATTGAAAAAGCAAATATTTTGGTAGAATTTTAATCACACAATGGAGGCATTTTGATTAATAGAGAATTAATTGAAGTTTTTTCTGAAATTGCCAGAGAAAAAAATGTTGACCGATCTGAACTAGGCTCAATACTTGAAAGTCTTTTTTTACACTTAGTTGAGAGAGAGCGCGGGGATGCAAGCAATTGCAGTGTTATTGTTAACATAGATAAGGGTGAGTTTGAAATTTATGTAGAAAAAGACATTGTAGAAGAAATAGATGACCCTGTAATGGAAATAACACTTGCGGAAATAGCTAAAATTGATGCTGAAATGGCAAATGATTTAAGTGTAGGTGATACATATGTAGAAATAATCGATCCCTTGATTTTTGGTCGTAGAATGATCCACATGGCTAAACAATTTTTTGCACAAAAGCTTTTACATGTTGAAAAAAAATACATATATGAAGACTATGCAAATCGCATTGGCGAAATTATTATAGGCACAGTGCATCAAGTTCAAAGAGATAATGCTTACGTAAATATAGAGCACGCTGAATTGAGAATGCCAAGAAAAGAACAAATATCTACTGAAAGATACAGGAGAGGTGATACGGTAAGAGCGGTTATTAAGTCTGTAGAGATTACATCTCGTGGTCCTGATATAGTAATTTCAAGAAGTGATGACCATTTTTTATTTAAAATGTTTGAGATGGAAGTCCCCGAAATTGAAGATGGTGTTATAGAAATAATTTCAATCTCAAGAAGCCCTGGCGAAAGAGCTAAAATTATTGTTAAATCTAATGACAGAAGAATTGACCCTGTTGGAGCATGTGTTGGGATGAGAGGAAGTAGAATTCAAGCTATTGTAAGAGAGTTAAATAATGAGAAAATTGATATAATTAATCATAGCGAAAAGTCTGAAATTCTAATAACACGGGCTTTATCGCCTGCTGTACCTCTAAATCTTTACATTGATGATGAAAGAAAATATTGTATTGCTATCTTTAATGATGATGAAATTGATTTTGCAATTGGAAGGGGCGGGTTGAACGTTAATTTAGCTTCAAATGTAACAAATTACAGAATAGATGCTTTTGGTAAGAACGAATACGAAAGAAAGAAGCAGGAAGACGAAAAACCTTTATTTGAAATAGAAGGTGTTAGCTCATCCAAATCTGATATTTTAGCAAAAAATAGTATAAATAATATTTCAGATTTATTGAACGCAGATGAAGATTTCTTGTTATCTATAAAAGGCATGTCAGAAAAGGCGGTGGAATCGCTATATAGTTCAGTTCACACCTTTATTGAAAAATCTAGAGAAGATTATAATCTTCAATTAAAAAAAGCTGAAGAAATATCTACAGATGATTTAAATGCCACTAAAACCAGCGCAAATTAATTAAATGTCAAAAAGAAGAATATTTCAAATAGCTAAAGAACTAAATATCTCACATATGGATATTCTATCTTTTCTTAAAGCCAAAGATATAAATGTTAGTAATCACATGGCACCTGTAGATGATGAGACATATACTGCAATTATTTCTGAGTTTCACAAAGATAAAGAATCAGTAGATAGATTAAGAAAAGAACAAACACGCAGAGAAATTCATGATACAAGGATACTTAATCAACAAAAAGAACATAAAAAATTAAAATTATTATCACTTGAAGAGCAGCGTAAGCTCGAAAAAAAAGAGATGAAAAAAGATATTGGTCTAGATGTTCAAAATACAATTAACAATGATAATAATAAAAACATGAATCTCGAAAGTTCTAAAGATAAAGTTGATTTTGCCTCACTAGAGTTGGCATCAAAAGAAGTTTCGTCCAAAAAAGACTTTAAAAAGAAAGATAAGCAGCCCAATAAGAAACTTAGACGCATTGATTTGTCTCAAATTGAATCACAGGTAGTAGCTAATCAAAATAAAAAATCAACAGATAAAAATTTAGACAATAAAAAAATTAAATCTGCTGAAGAAACAGTTAAAAAAATCACTGCAAAGATAGAAACAAAATCCAAAAAGAAAGTCTACAAAAAAGAAAAAAAGACTAACGAAGATAATATTTCATCAGATTTAAAATCTTTGAAGATAGCAGAATTTTCTAGTGTAGATGAGCTTTCAAAAATTTTTGAAACAATGCCTAATGAAATAATACAGAAATGTATGACACTTGGTGTCTTAGCAACAATTAATCAAAGATTAGATTGGGAAATAATAGAATTACTTGCAGAAGAGTTTGGTTATGTTGCTGAAAAATTAGAAGACGTAGGTGAAGAATTATTTACATTGGATCATAGTGAAGATGATAAAAAAAACTTAACACCCAGGCCTCCAGTTATAACTGTAATGGGTCATGTTGATCATGGAAAAACATCATTGCTTGATTTTATAAGAGATTCCAATGTTGTCGGAGGTGAATCTGGCGGCATTACACAACATGTTGGAGCTTACAAAGTGGAGCTGCCTAGTAAAAACAATATTACTTTTCTAGACACGCCAGGTCACGAAGCATTTACAGCCATGAGAGCACGTGGTGCTAAGATTACAGACATAGTGGTTATTGTAGTTGCTGCTAATGATAGCGTTATGCCTCAAACTATTGAAGCAATTAATCATGCAAAAGCTGCAGAGGTTCCATTAATTATTGCAATTAACAAGATAGATTTACCAGACATAGATTTAGAAAAAGTTAAAAGAGAACTTTCTGAAAATAATATTTTAGTTGAAGATTGGGGTGGCAAGGTTCAGGCAATACCAATATCCGCTAAAACAGGTCAAGGTATAGATGATTTGCTATCCTCTATGTTGATAGAATCTGAAATGCTAGAACTTAAAGCGAATAAAGATGTACTTGCCAGGGGTACTATTATTGATTCAAAATTAGACAAAGGCCATGGTCCAATGGCAACAGTTTTGATTCAAAAAGGCACTTTGAAAGTTGGAGATCCATTTATTTGTAATAATATTTCGGGAAAAGTTAGAGCTATGATGAATGAAAGAGGGCAAAGAATTAAAACTGCTCTTCCATCTGATCCTGTTCAGGTTCTAGGGTTTGATCAAGTTCCTCAATCATCTGATATTTTTGCTGTTGTAGACGATGAAAAAGAGATAAAAAGAATAACTTCTGAAAGACAGCGTTTAAAAAGAGAAATAGATCAAAAGAAGATTTCTGCGCAATCATTAGATTCTATGTCTGCATTAATAAAAGAAGGTACAATAAAAAATCTCCCTATAATAATTAAAGGAGATGTAGATGGATCTATAGAAGCACTTTCTGAGCAATTGACCAAAATTTCAAATGATGAAGTCGGTGTTCAAGTTATTCACAAATCAGTCGGTATGGTTTCTGAGTCAGATGTTTTATTAGCTGCAGCTTCAAATGCAGTTATAATTGGTTTTCACGTACAAATATCATCCAATGCAAAACTTCAGGCTCAACAAGAAGGTGTGGATATTAGAACTTACAATGTAATATATCAGGCAGTTGAAGAAGTTACTTTAGCTCTTGAGGGTCTTTTGGAACCAGAAGAGATTGAAGAAACTCTTGGTAAAGCAGTTGTGCAAGAATCATTTAAAATACCCAAAATAGGATTTATTGCAGGTTCTAAAGTCTTAGAGGGAAATATTGTTAGAAATGGAAAAGCCAGAGTAATAAGAGATGATGAGGAAATCGCAAATGGAGAGATAACCTCCTTGAAGCATCTAAAGGATGATGCTAAAGAAATAAAAGAAGGATTTGAGTGTGGTATTGGTATAAATGATTTCTCTAAGTTCAAAGAAGGTGATTTTATTATATGCTATGAAATAAAATCACTTAAAAGAAAACTCAAGCTAAATTGAAAACGCTTCGACCCTATAAAAGAACAGATCGGGTCGCTAATGAAATCAAGGAAATTTTAGGTAATATTCAAACTCATCAAGTTGATTTATCTAACCTAGGGTTTATAACTTTTTCAAAAGTTACAGTCTCTCCTGATTTAAAAAATGCTAAAGTTTTTTTTACTGTGTTAAATGAAAAACAACCATCAAATATCATAGAAATAGAACTGAATAGAAAAAGCAAAATATTTAGAAAGCACCTTGCAAGTTTTCTTGAGATAAAATACATACCTAAATTAAAATTCTTACATGACGACACTATGCTTCATGAGCAAAGAATAAATAAACTATTAAGTAAAATTAGCATTAAAGATTAATCTTGATACTCAATATTTATAAGCCGTCTACTTGGACTAGTTTTGATGTAGTAAAAAAAATTAAAATTATTACAAAAGAGAAAAAAGTTGGACATGGCGGTACTCTTGATCCTTTCGCTGAAGGCGTTCTGATGATCGGAACAAATATTGATACCAAAAAATTATCTAATATATCTAGATGCAATAAGACTTATATCGCAACAATAAAGTTAGGTATTCACACCGACTCCTTTGATCGTGATGGGAAAATAATTAAAATAAATGAAGTTCCAATCATAAATGAAGCAATTATTAAATCCGTTCTTCAATCTTTTCTTGGTTCTTACAAACATTTACCACCAATGTATTCTGCAAAAAAAAAGAATGGCGTAAGATTGTATAATTATGCTCGTAAAAATATCATTGTTGAAAGGGATCCGATCAAAACACAAATTGAAGAAATTAATTTTATATCATTTGATAAAGACAAAATAAAATTTTCAGTTAAATGTAGCTCTGGAACTTACATAAGATCACTTGCTGTTGATATATCGAAAAAATTAAAGACAATTGGCCACTTAGTAGAATTGATAAGAACTGAGGTTGGAGGATTTTCTATAAATGATTCACTATCTTTAAAAAAATTTGAAGAGTCATGGAAGTTTATAAAGACTTAAAAAAAATAAAAAAAATTAGCAATTGTTTTTTAACAATGGGGACATTTGATGGTTGTCATTTAGGCCATCAACAGTTATTTAAATCCATATCAGATCAAGCAATTCAAACCAATGATGCTCAAGCATTAATTACATATTATCCACACCCTCGAAATATTTTAAAAAAAGCAGATGGTTTAAAAAGTTTAATGAGCCTAGAAGAGAAATTAAAAATTTTTGAAACCTATGGATTTGATTATGTTTTAATTATTTCTTTTAATAATTCCTTTGCAAATGTTACTGCTTCAGATTTTTTAAATAACATTGTATTAAATTATTTCAATCCTCAAAAAATAATAATTGGATATGATCACCATTTTGGGAAAAATAGAGAAGGAACTTCATCGTTTCTAAAAAATTTTTCTAAAAACTTTAATTTTAATTTAGAAGTATTGGATCCAGTAAAATATGAAGATAAAACTGTTTCAAGCTCACTTATTAGGGAGTTGATTACAAATGGAGAAGTTTCATTGGCTAGTGATTATTTAAATAGATTCTATGGTTTTGATGCAATTGTTGTTTCTGGCTCAGGAAGAGGAAGTAGTTTAGGTTTTCCAACAGCTAATTTTATTCCTGTTGAAAAAAATCAATTAATTCCAATGTCTGGTGTTTATTTTATTTCTGGAACGATTAATAGCAATAATTACTATGGAATGTGTAATTTAGGATATCGTCCCACCTTTAATGGGGAACAATTTGTTATGGAAGCCCATTTTTTTGAGTTTCCAAGAAAAGATATCTATAATAAAAAAATAAAGATTGAATTTTTAGATAGATTAAGAGATGAAAGAAAGTTTTCAAATACAAAAGAATTAACAGAACATATAAAGAAAGATAAAAAAACCTGCATAGATCTGATGCAGAAGTACAAAAGGATACATGATGACATTAACTAAAGAACAAATACAAGCAACGATAAAGAAATATGGAAAAGATGATAAGGATACTGGCTCGAGCGAAGTTCAAATTGCTTTATTGACAAACAGAATACAATATTTAACCGAGCATGCAAAAACGCACAAAAAGGATAACCATTCTAGAAGAGGTTTAGTTATGCTAGTCGCAGAAAGAAGAAAGCTGTTGAAATACTTAAGAAGAACCAATCCGGACTCTTACGTAAAAATTACTCTAGAACTATCTATTCGTAGGAATTAGGAAAAAGGAATAAAATGATAAAACAAGAAATTTTAATTAATGGCAGTTCTTTCTCAATTGAAACTGGTAAAGTTGCTAGACAGTCTGCAGGATCAGTTATAGTTACGCATGGAGAAACATCTGTTTTGGTTGCAGTAAATGCTGCAAAAGGAATGAGAGAGGATATTGATTTTTTCCCATTACAAGTTGAATATAGAGAGAGACATTATGCTGGAGGCAAGATACCCGGAGGTTTTTTCAAAAGAGAAGCAAGACCTTCAGAGCACGAAATATTAACAAGTAGATTAACTGATAGGCCATTAAGACCTCTATTCCCTAAATCTTTTAAATATGAAACCCAAGTCATTGTAACAGCCATGTCAAGTGATGGTGAAAATATGGCAGATGTACTTGCAGGTGTTGGCGCTTCAGCTGCTCTAATGGTATCAGATATCCCCTTTGCTGGCCCTATTGCGACTGTTAGAGTAGGCAGGGTAGACAATAATTTTATTGTAAATCCAACACGAGAACAAATGGCTTCATCTGACATGGAAATAATTGTTTCTGGAAATGATTCTACCATTGTCATGGTTGAAGGAGAAGCAAAATTAATAACTGAAGAAGAATTTTTAGATGCTTTAAAGTTTGCCCATGGACCTATAAAAGAATTAATTGCCTTACAGAACAAATTAGTTTCCGAACTTGATATTATTAAAAGAGAAGCTCCACCTGAAGAAGATAATAGTGAAATAGAAAAAGCGGTTGAAAAGTTAGTTTCTGTAAAAATTGACAATGCAATTAAAATTTCAGATAAGATCGAAAGACAAAATGCTATATCAGTTATTCACGAAGAAGCACAGGATTCACTAACAGAAAGTTTTCCTGAAAATGAAAAAATAATCAAATCATCTATCGACTCTCTACTCAAGACCGCCTTTCGTGAACAAATATTATCGGCAAAAGTTAGATCTGACGGTCGATCGACCACTGATATTAGACCTATAACTATTGATACTGGTATTTTTGCAAGAACCCATGGTTCAGCGTTGTTTACAAGAGGTGAAACACAGGCTATTGTTGTCTTGACTATGGGAACACCCAGCGATGAGCAAATTATCGATACAATGGATGAAGATTATAAGAAAAAATTTATGCTTCATTATAACTTTCCACCTTATTGTGTTGGAGAAGTAGGAAGAATTGGTTTTACAAGTAGAAGAGAAGTCGGTCATGGGAACTTAGCGGAAAGAGCAGTTAAAGAGATACTTCCAGATTACGATGATTTTCCTTATACGATTAGATTGGTTTCTGAAATTACAGAATCAAACGGCTCTTCATCTATGGCTTCAGTTTGTGGTGGCTCACTTGCATTGATGCATGCTGGTGCACCAACTAAAGGGCATGTGGCAGGTATTGCTATGGGATTAATTAAAGATGGTGAAAGGTATGCTATATTAAGTGACATTCTTGGAGCAGAAGACCACCTTGGCGATATGGATTTCAAAGTTGCTGGCACAAGAGATGGTATATCTGCCATTCAATTAGATCTTAAGATCGATGGAATATCCTTTGATTTGATGGAAGAAGCTTTAAAACAAGCGAAAGAAGGTAGAAATCATATATTAGACACAATGTACGAAGCTGTTCCCGAACCAATGGAGATGTCAAAATACGCTCCTAAAGTATTGTCTTTACAAATTAATCCAGATAAAATAGGAGCTTTAATTGGACCTGGTGGAAAAAATATTAAGAAAATTATTGCTGATACAGAGTGCGATATCAACGTGGATGATGATGGAATTGTAACCGCAGCAAGTTTAGACCTTCAAAGATGTAAAGACGCTATTGAAGTTATTAGATCCATGACGATGGAACCTGAGGAAGGTATGGAGTTCGACGGTACAATTACCAGATTAATGACTTTTGGAGCATTTGTGGAGTTTGCACCTGGTAGAGAAGGGTTGATACATATCTCAGAATTAGAATGGAGCAGGGTAGAAAAAGTTGAAGACGTTGTTAAAACAGGCGACAAAGTTAGAGTCAAACTAATAAAAGTTGACGATCAAGGAAGATTTGATTTTAGCAGAAAAGCCTTACTTGAAAAGCCCGAAGGCTATGTAGAAAGACCAAAGAGAGACAACAGGAGCAGAAATAACAAGAAGAGATATAACAAAAGAAACTAATTCCAAAAAATGAACAATGTTTTCAAAGCTTCAGAAAGAGCATCCAAGATTGAATATGCAATTCGCGATGTGGTTGTTCCTGCTGACATATTAGAAAAAAAAGGCCATCAGATAATTAAGCTAAATTTAGGAGATCCTCTAGCTTATCCCGGCCTTCCAACACCAAACCACATGATTGAAGCATATAAAAAAGCTTTAAATGATCAAATAAATGGCTACTCTCATTCTTATGGAATCCCAGACCTGCGTTATGCTATATCTCAGAATGAAAAAAATAAAGCCAATGGTGGATGGAATTGCTCTGATAATGATGTTTATGTTACTACAGGTGTTACTGAAGCATTATTATTATTATTTGCAACCTTCTTAGAGGATGGTGATCAAGTTCTTGCGCCTGGTCCACATTACCCTCCATATCTAGCATATCCTCAAATGTTTGGAGGTGAGACCGTTGAATATAAATTGGATGGCGAAAGAGATTGGTCAATTGATTTAGATGATTTGAAATCTAAAATGAATGATCGTGTTAAACTTTTAGTTCTCATAAACCCTAATAACCCAACAGGAAATGTTCTAAAAGAAAGTGAAATCGTAGAGATTTTAAATATAGTTTCTGATTACGATAATTGCACTATTATATCTGATGAAATCTATGATCGCTTAAATTTTAATAACGATCATTTTAGTATTGCAGCAAGATCTGAGAAAACACCTGTTATAACACTAAATGGTGTCTCGAAGGTTTATTATGCACCTGGATGGAGAGTGGGGTATATGGCATTTCATGATCCTAATAATAATTTATCCAATATTAGAGATGGAGTAGAAAAGCTGTTAAGATCTAGACTTTGCCCTTCCACACCTGCACAATATGGTTACGCAGCAGGTTTATTAGAAAACGAAGATTGGATGAAGTCATACTTGAACAGTATCAAGGAGCGTAGCGATCAATGTGTTGATCGAATTAATTCTATCCGCGGTCTTTCTGTTCAGCCACCACAAGGAGCTTTTTATATGTTCGTTAAGTTGACTGATGAAAAGTGGTGTAACAATGATAAATCGTTTGTTCTATCATTATTAAAAGAAAAACATGTTTTAGCAGTGCACGGCTCAGGGTTTTCATCAGAATATGGAAAAGGACATTTTAGAATTGTTTTCTTACCGTCTATGAAGATATTGAATGATGTTTTTGATAGAATAGACAGTTTCTTAAATTAATCTTAAATAATTACTTTAACTTTTTAGCTTAAATATGAATATTGTAACAAATATACTTTAATATATTAGATTTTTCATTTATATTAAAGTATTAGTTTAACTTCAATACTTTTTAATAAATGAATTCAATTAAAAAATTATATTACTCTATTGGTGAGGTCAGTAAGATCACTGAATTGAAACAATACGTTTTAAGATATTGGGAAACAGAATTCAAGCAATTAAGTCCTGTTAAAAATAAAGCGGGCAATCGAACTTACAGACAAAAAGATATTGATATAATACTTAAGATAAAAGATCTATTGTATAATCAAAAATTTACTATTGATGGAGCTCGTCATGTTCTATCTATGCCAAACAATGTAGAGCCTGAGCAAAGTTCTGAACAAGTTTTGGTTGATAGTAATGATATAGATATTAAATTTCTACACAAGATCAGAACTGAGTTAAAATCAATTCTTGATAATGTAAAATAATTATCGGAGCGTGGCGCAGCCCGGTAGCGCACGTGCATGGGGTGCACGGGGTCGCAGGTTCAAATCCTGTCGCTCCGACAATTTTTATATTACCTTTTCATAGAATTAATCAATTTTACTATTTTCAATCCAAGCGCCACGGATGGTCCTATACCAGCTGCAAATAACATTGTAGCTATACCCACTGTACCCCCTAAGATAAATCCTATGATTACAACTGATGTTTCAATAAATATTCTTATTACAGAAATTGGATATTGAGAATTTTTTTGCAGTCCTGTCATTAATCCATCTCGAGGTCCAGGACCTAAATTAGCGATCAAATAAATACCAATTCCTATTCCCGCTAATAGTACGCCAATTAGGACAGTTAAAAAATTGATCAAGAAGTGGGTTGATAAAAAATTTAAAAATGTAGTTGAAAGATCCATAACAATTGAAATTATTATCGAATTCATCAAAGTACCAACTCCAGGTTTTTGTTTAAGTGGAATCCATATCAATAAAACAATCAAACTGATAAAAAAAGTAGCTCCTCCAATTGACAAATCCAATTTCCTAGACATTCCTTCAGCTAGAACAACCCATGGAGCATTCTCAATATTTGAATGAATAAGCATTGATGAACCTAGCCCATAAATAAAAAGCCCAAGACATAGGTATGCAAATGTCTTTAATTTTGGTCTATAACTCAATGAATCGTTTGACGACCAAGTTGTTTTTGGAATCTTTTTTATACTTAGAAACATAGAATCAAAATGTAATTATAAGACTAAATTATATCTTATATATATACTAATTTTCCTTCAGAAATAATTCAATTATAATAATGATTACTACAAATAATATCACTGTACAATTTGGTAAAAAACCTTTATTTGAAGACATTTCAATTACATTTAGCAAAGGTAATGTCTATGGCCTTATTGGAGCTAATGGTTCTGGTAAGTCTACCTTTATGAATGTGCTTTCTGGAGATTTAGAGCCAAGCTCTGGAACAGTAAGCATACAAAAAGATCATAGAGTTTCATTGCTTTCGCAAGATCAATACGCTTTTGAAAAGTATAAAATTATTGACTGTGTAATGATGGGACATAAAAAACTCTGGGATATTAAATCTGAACGAGAAAGAATATATTCACTTGAATCAATGACAGAAGAGGAAGGTATTAAAGTGGCTGAGCTTGAGCTTGAATTTGCTGATATCGATGGGTATAGCGCTGAATCAAATGCTGGTGAATTACTTGTTGGTTTAGGAATTGAAAATGATGAACATGATATGAAAATGTCAGAAATTTCACCAGAAAAAAAATTGAAGGTACTTTTGGCTCAAGCATTATTTGGTGATCCAGATATAATGCTGCTTGATGAGCCAACTAATAATTTAGATTTAGATACAATAACTTGGCTTGAAAAAACGTTAAAAATGCGAAATAGTTTGATGGTCATCATTTCACACGATAGGCACTTTCTTAATAATGTATGCACTCATATGGTTGACTTAGACTATGGAGGTCTTCACCTTTATTCTGGAAATTATGATTCGTTTATGGTCGAATCTGAATTGTCACGCTCATTGCTTATCAATGAGAACATCAAAAAAGAAGCAAAAATAAAAGAGTTAGAATCCTTTGTAAGAAGATTTTCAGCAAATGCTTCAAAGGCTAAGCAAGCCACTTCACGAGCAAACCAATTGAAAAAAATTAAATTAGCTGAAGTAAAAAAATCATCCAGAGTTTATCCTTTTATTAAATTTAATCAAGAAAAAAAAATATATAATTCGGTTTTGGAAGTTGAAGGTCTTGAAAAAAATTATGATGAACTAAAGGTCATTAATAACTTTTCATTAAATGTTGAAAATGGTGAAAGAATAGCTGTAATTGGCAAAAACGGAATTGGCAAAACCACACTTTTAGAATCTTTGGTTCAAAATATAAAAATTGATTCAGGTAAAATCAATTGGAACAAAAATGTTAATATTGGTTACTTTTCTCAAAATCATAATATGGAGTTTAATCAAGACTTAACCTTAATTAATTGGATGAAGCAATGGGCTCAAAAGGATGATGATATGCAATCAATAAGGGGAACGTTGGGTCGCCTTCTTTTTTCACAAGATCATATTGATAAATCTATCAAAGTGTTATCTGGCGGCGAAAAAAGACGTATGATTTTTGGCAAGATTTTACTTCAGCGTCCCAATGTCATTATTTTGGACGAACCAACAAATCATCTTGATATAGAAACGATTGAATCATTGAATCTTGGCTTAAGCAGATTTGATGGTACTTTAATTTTTTCTAGCCATGATAGAGAATTTATATCATCTTTAGCTACTAGAATTATAGAAATTAAAGATGATGGGATTAATGATTTTACAACAGGTCATGAACTTTTAAGGGTAAATTGATGGTATATTATAATCATATATATTTCCGCATATCCGATTATCAAAACCCATTTGAATTAATTAATAATATACTTAACTTCAATTATAATTCAGTTTATGGCTTATGATTAAATAAAAGTTTTAATTTAAAAAATATAATTTTTAAGAAAAAGATGGAGTCTTTATGTACAATTTTGAACAGTTAATTACTTATTTCGGGGCAGGTATGATCATTGCCGTTGCTGGTGCATCTCTTTTAGATTTGATAAGAAGAAGAGGCAGGTCTATTTTTACCTCACTCAATGTTTTTGTTGATACTATTGTTACAATTTTATTTATATCTTTTTTTATGTTTGCAGTTTATACTACTATTTTTTAACTAGATTTTTTTCAATTAATTGTATCCTTAATATTATTGCTTCACCTAAAATACATAAGCCGCTATTAATTATTATCAAGGCTAAAGTACCCATTGTAAAATAAGATTTGTCATTGTTTTTTAATATTATTGCTTCACCTAAAATTGACAAACCCATTCCAATTAATAGCAAACTAATTATAGATATACCAATCCATTTTATTTTCATTGCTTAACCTTTTTTTTATTTATTATTATTGATTTATTAATTGTATTTTTTTAAATGTTTGAAATTATTATAACACTTCAATGAAAAAAATTTTTATTTACAAATTATTATCTTTTTTAGCAATAACCCTCAGTTCATTTCAAATATCCCAACAAATTGATAAAATTGAGATTGAAACAAATGATGGTAATATTTTTGTTGGCACTATTATTAAGGAAACAGATATTTCCTATACATTAGAAACCGCAAGCGGGAATAAAATTGAAATATCAAAAAACTCCGTAACAAGTTTAAAAAAGTTAGATGCAATTTATATTGACGGCAAAATAAGAAGAGCCGATAAAAACAATAGCCTATATATCTTTACACCGTCTGCTTTCCCAATTGAACATAATAAATCGTATTGTCGAAATTGGTGTATTTTTTTTCCATCCTATAATAGAGGATTTACCAACAATTTTTCATTTCAAATAGGTGGTCTTATTTTTCCAGGTATGGCTTTTCAAGATATGCCTTACGTTATATCTGGCAAATTTTCATTGCCAAATCTAGGACCAGCTCAATTAACAACTGGTATGATGTATGTTTCTATACCAAGCACTAATTTCGGTACTGGGTTCTTATTTGGAGGTGGAACAATTGGAAATAAATTTACTCATGCATCTTTGATTTACGGATTTGGTTATTTTCGCTATGAATCAGATTGGGAGTTTTCCGAACAACCAATTATAGTATTTGCTTCAAATATAAGATTATCAAATCGATTTGCACTTGTTTCTGAATTTTGGCTACCCCCTGAAATTGAAGATTTTTCTATGATTCCTTTCATGTCCTCATTACGTTTTATTGGTAGAGATTTTTCAGTAGATTTTGGTGGTTTTTTTGAAATAGGCTCTGTTGGAGAGTCCGTCCCATTGCCACTATTAAATCTAACTTATCATTTTGATTGATAATAATGAAAATTGAATTTGATAAATCTAAAATCAATAAATACAATTATACTGATAAAGATAAAGAAATTATTTTCTTAAAAGATCAAATTAGAGAGCTGAATAGGCAAATAAAGCAATTGCGAAATATTATTAAAGATTTGCAAAAGAATACTAATCAAAATTAAAATTGAAAAATAGTATAGATATAGTTTTAGTTGGCGCTGGTCCTTCAAGTCTATCTTGTTCTAAAATATTAACTGAGAAAAATATTAACCATTTGATAATTGATAAAATGGGTAGAGTAGGGGGTAGGGTTGGCTCCCTGAAAGAATCTGGATATATTTTTGATATTGGATTTCAGGTTTATAATTCATCATATATAAAGACAAACTCAATGATAAATTTCAACTCTTTGGATTTTAAATATTTTAAACCCGGTTCTATGATTTATGATGATAATAGATTTTACATAATTTCAGATCCTCTAAGAGATTTGACCAAAACCTTTTCTACTTTATTTGCTAAATGCGCAAACTTTTTAGATAAATGGAGGATTTTTAAGCTAAAGCGTGATCTAATAAATTATTCATTAAAGGATGATAATTCATCTGATATTGAAACAATAGCATTTTTAAATAGTTATGGTTTTAGTGAATCTTTTATTGACAAGTTTTTCAAACCTTTCCTATCGGGAATATTTTTAGAAAAAAAATTGAATACATCCTCTAAATTTTTTAAATATGTTTTTTCTAATTTCAATGCAGGTTATGCCTGTTTACCATCAGAGGGTATGCAGGTGATACCAGATGCAATATCAATGAAAATAAATGAAGATTCCTTTTTACTTAACAAAGAAGTGATTTCAATTGATTTAGATTCTAATTCTATCATTTTAAACAATGGCGATAAATTTTATTACAATAAAATTATTTTATCTGGCGATTCGTTTGAGCTCATTGACAAAACATATAGAAAATATAATTCTACTTTAAACTTTTATTTTAGCGCCAAGCATTTAAATATTGATGGAAAATATATTCAACTATTTCCAAATGATTCATTAATTAATAATATTTCAATACTAACATCTATATCTGAAAAATACTCAAGAAATAACGATCATTTAATTTCAATTACTTGTAATAAACAAATCGACAAAGATGACGCTGTTTCACTTTTAATCAAAAAACTATCAAAGTTTTATAATGAAGATTTCAAAAATTTTTCTTTTTTAAAATCCTTTCACATTCCTAAAGCTACAATTTTTCATCCAGTAAATTTTTACAAAAAAACATATAAAAATTTAAATAATGTTTATTTTTCAGGTGACATGGATGGCATAGGTAGCATAGAAAACGCTGTTATTTCAGGCAATAATATTGCTAATAAAATTTTGGCTAATTATGATAATTAAAATTTTCTCATCACTTATTTTATTTTCAAATTTTGAAATTTTAGCCCAAGATTATAAATATCTAAAACCCTCAAGAGATGGTATTGGAAAATTTTACTTAGACAGGGAAATAAGTAAAGTAATGGGTCACTTAGGTGCTAGCTGGCTTGAAAGAAATACAAGAGAAAAAGAGGAAAATTCAAAGCTTTTAGTAAAAAATCTTAATTTAAATAAGGAAATGGTAGTTGCGGATATAGGGGCTGGTACAGGCTATTACACGTCAAGAATGGCAAAGTTGTCTAAGCTAGTTTATGCTGTTGAAATCCAACAAGAAATGTTGATTTTGAATAAAAAAAATATGCTTAAAAACGGAATAGAAAACGTGGAGTTTGTTTTATGTAATGTAAAAGATCCAAAACTGCCTTTAAATTCTGTTGATCTTGC
Organism: uncultured Fidelibacterota bacterium; assembly: GCA_902615915.1. Taxonomy (GTDB): domain Bacteria; phylum Fidelibacterota; class Marinisomatia; order Marinisomatales; family TCS55; genus TMED144. The sequence continues at coordinate 67,845 of CACMQQ010000005.1, read as the reverse complement.
AATTTTTGTTGATGTTTACCATGAGTTAGAGTATCCATTTGAAGTTATTACTAATTTAAAAAAATATTTAAAACCTAATGGAGTTATAGTATTGGTTGAATTTAGAATGGAGGATAAATTTCTCAATATTAAAAAATTGCATAAAATGAGCAAAAAACAAATTATTAAAGAAATGGAATATGTTGGCTTTACATTGGATAAAACTTTTAATAGATTGCCCATACAGCATATGTTATTTTTTAAAAAAAATGAAGCTTAAATTATTTCCCCTAAGGCTTGTTGCCTATCCATCTAAAATTGTTCCTCTTCATATTTTTGAAGATCGCTACAAACTATTAATCAATGAATGCATTTCTACTAACAGTGAATTTGGTATTATATATCAAAATGACAAGATGCTTGCAAACGTTGGATGTACTGTAAAAGTTCATAAGGTATTAAAGCGATATAAAGATGGAAGAATGGACATATTGACAAAAGGCAATTCCCTTTTTAAGTTAATTGACAAGCAAATTGAACATGAAATAGTTACAGCAAAAATAGAATTATTCTCTCAATCTGCTGATGATCTTGTGCCCTTTGAAAAACTTAGGGATAAGTATCTGCAAGTTTTGATGTCTATTGGTCTATCGGAAAATTTAGATAGGCATCTTTTAAAATCCTCTTCATTTGAATTGCTTGAATACATTGACCTAATGCCTGAATTAGAATTAGAAATTATTTCTATAGGCTCAGAACAAAAACGCATAGAAGTCTTGGATAACTTATATAGTGAGCTTTTGTCAAAATTAAATGCCTCAAAAAAAAGAAATTCACTTTTAAATTAGAAATTATAGGATTAATCAATGTCTGATAAAAAAGATTTCAATAAAAAATATGAAAAAAAGATTTCTTCCCTTCAAATAGACCTTGTTAGAATGCAAGAGTGGGTAATTGCCGAAAAGAAAAAATTAGTTATAATTTTTGAGGGAAGAGATGCTGCAGGTAAAGGTGGTACTATCAAGAGGTTAATTGAGAATTTGAATCCAAGACATTGTAGGGTAGTTGCATTGTCAGCTCCAACTGAAAAAGAGAAGACCCAATGGTACTTTCAAAGATATATTAATCATCTGCCATCTGCTGGTGAGATAGTTATATTTGATAGGAGCTGGTATAACAGAGCTGGTGTAGAGAAAGTCATGGGCTTTTGTACCGATAAAGAATACATAAGTTTTTTACAAACATGTCCAGAATTTGAAAAGATGATTATTGGCTCAGGTATTCAACTTGTAAAATATTGGTTTTCAGTTAGTCAAGAAGAACAGATGAAGAGGTTTCAATCTAGAATTGATGACCCCACAAAAGGCTGGAAGCTCAGTCCTATGGATTTAGAATCTGTAAAAAGATGGGATGATTATTCTGCTGCTAAAGATAACATGTTAGAGCATACTGATACAGAAAATGCTCCATGGTATATAGTGGAATCAGATGTAAAGAAAAAAGCTAGAGTAAATTGCTTATCTCATCTATTATCAATTATCGATTATAAAGAAATACCACATGAGGAAATTTTACTTCCAGATCGTGATAAAGATTTAGATTTTGAACGTCCATCAAAATCTAATTTTAATTACGTTCCAGAAATTCTTTAATATTTATTCTAATGATGAAATTATTTTCAAGATTTGTTATCATATTGTCAATTGTCGGTCTTTGCTATGCTTTATTTAAAGACAGTTGGTTTTTAAGTATTGTTTTGCTAATTACAATATTGCAAAATTTATCTTCTAAGGACTGGCGTTAGAACTTTAATTTTTTTTATAATTTTAATGTTGCGATGATATCCTCACTATTTTCTGATTCAACATTTATAATCGTTTCATTGATGGCATTGGTATTTACGATTGTTGCAATATCTCAAAAATTAAATGATGCTATAAAAGGTATATCAATTGTATATGTCATCTTTATTCTTTACACCTTATCATCTGAAAATACTTCTTTTAAAAAAGACCAAGATATCTCTAGTATTAATATTATTGATTACAACGAAACAGAGGGTTACGATTTAAGCGAAGATATTAGTAATCCTCAAAATAATTTTAATAACGAATTTGATTCATTGAATATATATGAATTGATAAATGACTTAGCAAGAAAATCATCCAACACTTCAAATAAACGATCATGGATATCATCAAGATCGTTAAAAAATAATATTATAAGACCTATAAAATTATTAAGCATTGAAATCGGCGATAATGTGGTATCAAGAAATATAGAAGGAAAGAGAAAAAATTTCAATACTGATGATAAAAGAGTTTATTGTTTGACTAGAATCGAAAATACTAATGACTTTAGAACAACTATTTTTCATAAATGGTACAAAGATTTAAAACTAGAATCGAATATTTTGATAAATATTGGCAAATCATATAATTGGAGATCATGGAGTTATATCAATATTAATTCTGATAGGATTGGAAATTGGAAGGTTGTCATTGAAGATTCATCAGGTTTTAAATATGACTCATTGGAATTTTCTATTTCTCAAAGATAAATATGAAAATTTTAAAAGACCTTTATGATTGGGTATTAAGTTGGTCAAACTCAAGATGGGGACCGGTTGTTTTATTACTGATGGCTATTGCTGAGGCTTCATTTTTTCCAATACCTCCAGATGTGCTCTTGATAGGATTAGCATTAGGTAATAGAAAGAAAGCATTTTATTACTCTTCTATTTGTCTATTGGGCTCTGTTTCCGGTGGGTTGCTTGGATATGGCATAGGTACCTATCTATGGTGGAATAAAAATTCTCAATTTTCTAACTTGGCATTATTCTTCTTCAATATAATTCCTGGTTTTAATGAAATTATATTTTATGAAATTCAAAATAGATACGAACTTTGGGATTTTTGGATTATTTTTACAGCAGGCTTTACACCAATACCTTATAAAATTATAACAATATCCGCTGGAGCTTTTGATATAAATTTTATTATGTTTTTCATTGCGTCAATTGTTGGAAGGGGAGGTAGGTTTTTTTTATTAGGATTTCTAATTTGGAAATTTGGAGATCCTATTAAAATATTTATTGATAAATATTTTAATTTATTAGCAATTATCTTTACACTTCTATTAATTGGTGGCTTTATAATTATTAATTATTTTATTGATTAATTTGATTTTTTTGAAAAATAAAATTTTATTTTACATATTATTATTTTTTTCTTTCTTATTCCCACAATCAAGACAAAGCGTTTCAGCAAAAAAAATTTCTGAAAAAATTCAAATTGACGGTATTCTTTCAGAGAAGTCATGGAAGTTAGCTAATTCAATAACTGATTTTAAACAAAGATTGCCAATAGATGGTAATGAACCCACTGAAAAATCTGAGATGAAAATTTTGTATGATGAAGAAAATTTATATTTTGGTTTTATTTTTTTTGATAGTGAGCCAGATAAAATACGTTCTACCATTTTAAATAGAGGAGGTTGGATTCATAGGGATGACAAATTAGAAATTTCTATCGATACTTATCTTGATAGAAGAAATGCATATTTATTTGAAATGAATCCATTTGGTACACAAGATGACGCTTTAATTACTGATGAGAAGCCTCCTTCAATGGATGAATGGGCTTGGGATGGTATTTATGTAAGCGAAGGTAGGATAACAGACTTTGGGTGGATATTGGAAGTTGCTATCCCATGGAATACTCTTAGTTTTCCCTCAAATGATGAATTGGTAATGGGATTAGCTGTAAAAAGATATATTAATAGAAAAAATGAGAGCGTAATTTGGCCACATATTGGTTTGGAATATGGTTCTGGCATATACCAAGTATCTCAATATGCGAATTTAATAAATTTAAAAAATATCAATAAGGGTAATAATTTTAAAATAAAACCTTATGCTATTACAGGCTCACAAAATGTTAAAAATAATCAAATCAGTGGTTCTAGCAACCTTAAGGATTCAGGTGTTGATATATATTATGGCTTAAGATCAAATCTAACTATAAATCTAACATATAACACAGATTTTGCTCAAGTTGAAGCTGACAATGCACAAATAAATTTGAATAGATTCAACCTTTTTTATCCAGAAAAAAGGGAGTTTTTCCTAACTAGATCAAAACTTTTTGCATTTGGAAATCCAAGACAAACTGAAATTTTTTTTAGTAGAAGAATTGGATTAAAGGAAAATGTAGTTGGGGGATCTCGATTATTTGGGCAATTTAAAAATAATTCATTTGGTATGCTTAATATCCATACAAATAACGAAGATTACAATTCATCTACATCATATAGCGCTTTCAGGTTAAGAAAAGATATTAGAAGTCGATCAACTTTTGGTGCCATCTTTACAAATGTATCAAATTCTGAAATTAACAACTCAGTATTTGGTATTGATGCTCAAGCAAGATTTTGGGGAAATAGTTCTATTTCTTTGTGGCATAGTCGTATACAAGATTCTAGATATAATAATTTCCCTGAAGCATCCATGATTAAAATTGATTTAAGAAATGACAAATTTTTTTTCACAACAGGACAACACCGTGTTGATGAAAATTTTGATCCTTTATTAGGATTTGTTCAACGCAAGAATATGGTTGGTACAGGCGTAATAGCTGGATATACGCCAAGAATTGGATCTGGCGATAACCTAATTAGACAGCTAGCTTTTTCAATTTATTTAAGAGATGTGAAAAATCAGTCTAGGATTAAAGAAACGGGAGTTGAGCAATTTTCATTTGATGCATTTTTCGAAAATCGTGATAAAATAGGTTTTAGGTTTTTTAAAAATACTGAAATATTATCAAATAGTTTTGAACTAGCTAATGGTATTAAAATTGAGAAAGGCTCTTATGATGACTTAGGTTTTGCCTTCAATGCAAGAAGCAATCAAAGTAGAGCTTTTTGGGGAGATGTTAACCTTACAAGAGGAAATTACTTTGGTGGAGATAAAACATCATTGATTGGATCTGTAGGAAAGAGATTTTCAAATCATATAACAATTTATGCTTCAATAAATCAAAACAATATTGAGATAAATGATGCTAGATTTTCAGCAAATATATATGGTTTGAGCTCAGAAATTGCTATTAATAAAAAATGGTTTATTAAAACCTTATTTCAATATGATAATTTTACAAATATTTCACAAATATATATAAGACTTAACTGGATTCATACACCTGGAAGCGATTTCTTTTTGGTTGTCAATGAAAAATATAATCATATGGATATTTCTCAGCAACTACTTCAAAACACTATAGTTATGAAGTTAACTTATCAATTACAATTATAGCTTAAATACACTTCTTTTATTTGGTTGATTATTTAAATTTATATACTTAAAAATTGATAAATATTTAAATGTCCTACAATCATATTAAAATTGAAAAAAAATGGCAATCCTATTGGCTTGAAAAAAAAATTTTTTCAACAGAAGTAGATCCTAGTAAACCCAAATATTATGTTTTGGATATGTTTCCATATCCCTCTGGATCAGGCTTACACGTCGGTCATCCTTTGGGGTACATTGCAACAGATATAATTGCTAGATACAAACGCCATCTTGGTTTCAATGTTCTTCACCCTATGGGTTGGGATGCTTTTGGCCTTCCAGCAGAACAATATGCAATTAAAACAGGAACGCATCCTTCAATTACGACAAAAGAAAATATTACTAACTTCAGAAAACAAATCAAAATGCTAGGCTTTTCCTATGATTGGGAAAGAGAAATAAATACTACAGACAACAATTATTTGAAATGGACCCAATGGTTGTTTATTCAATTATTCAACAAAGGTTTAGCATACGAAGCGGAGGTTCCAGTTAATTGGTGTCCAAAATTAAAAGCAGTTTTAGCAAATGAAGAAGTTATTGATGGTAAATCTGATATAGGAGGTCATCCTGTTTTTAGAGTTCCGATGAAGCAATGGATGTTGAAAATTACTGATTACGCTGAATCACTATTAAGTGGTCTTGATGATCTTGATTGGCCTAATTCAGTTAAAGAATTGCAAAAAAATTGGATTGGTAAATCTACAGGCGCTATCATAAAATTTAATATTAATGATTTTAATGAATCACTTGATGTTTTTACTACTAGACATGATACAATATTTGGTGCGACGTATATTGTGTTAGCACCTGAGCATCCTCTAGTTGAAAAAATAACTGACAATTCTAGAAAAGACATTGTCAATGAATATATAAAAAATGCATCAAAAAAATCTGATCTTGATAGAACTGAACTTAATAAAGACAAGACGGGTGAGTTTTTAGGTCAGTATGCAATTAATCCAGTAAATGAAGAACTGATTCCAATTTGGATTTCTGATTATGTAATAATGTCCTATGGCACAGGTGCAATTATGGCAGTACCTGGTCAAGATGAAAGAGATTATGATTTTGCAGAAAAATATAAATTACCAGTAATCAGAACAGTTCAACCGCCAAAACACTTTGAGGGAGGGGCATATACAGGTTCTGGCAAAATTATCAATAGCGATTTTTTGAATGGTCTTTCAATTGATGCTGCTAAAAACAAAATTTTAAAATGGCTAGTCAATAACAAGCATGGTAACAAAAAAACACAATATAAATTACGTGATTGGTTGTTTTCTAGACAAAGGTATTGGGGTGAGCCTATTCCAATCTTGCATAATAACGGAATATCCACACCATTAGAAGTTGAAGACTTGCCATTGACCTTACCTAAAGTTGACAAATATGAACCTTCTGGAACGGGTGAATCACCATTGTCTAAAATTAAATCTTGGGTTGAAGTAAAAGATTTAAATAACAATATTATTGCACTTAGAGAGACAAATACTATGCCACAATGGGCAGGATCTTGTTGGTATTTTTTAAGATTTATAGATCCTAATAATGAAAATGAAGCTTGGTCAAAAGATAAAGAAGAGTATTGGATGCCAGTAGATTTATATATTGGAGGGGCAGAGCATGCTGTCCTTCATTTATTGTATGCGAGATTTTGGCACCATGTATTCTTTGATCTTGGCTTAGTATCAACCAAAGAACCATTTAAAAAATTATTTAATCAAGGTATGATTTTGGGGCAAGATGGATCTAAAATGAGTAAATCTAGAGGAAATGTTGTTAATCCTGATAATACTGTAAAAAAGTATGGTGCAGACTCTATGAGAATATATGAAATGTTTATGGGGCCTTTAGATAAAGCAAAACCGTGGAGCACTAGCGGATTGGAAGGTTGCTACAGATTTGTTAAAAAATTATGGTCACTATTATTTGATAATGAAAATAAATTAAATTCAAAAATAGTAGATTCTGCTGAAAATAAAGAAAATGAGCAAGCGCTTCATTTTCTAATAAAAAAAATAACAGAAAATCTTGAAAGATTGCAATTTAACACGTGCGTTTCAGAGTTTATGATTTTTGTTAACCATCTAACTAAACAACCAGCGATTAGTAAATCAACAGTTGAAACTTTTACTATAATCTTGAATCCATTTATGCCTCATTTATCAGAGGAAATATGGTCAAGTCTCGGTAAAAATTCTGAACTTACTTTCTCTTCTTGGCCTAAGTTTAATCCTAATTTGGTAAAATTAGATATGAGAACTATTGGAGTCCAAGTTAACGGAAAAAGGCGTTCTGAGATTGAAATATATGATGAAGACAGTGAAAGCACAGTCTTAAAAAAAGCCAAAGATGACAAAAAAGTTTTGTCTCATATTGAGGGAAAAGTCATCATCAAAGAAATATACATAAAGAATAAGATTGTTAATATTGTTGTAAAATAATGCTATCAGCTAATAATTGGCATTTTTCAGCAGTTATTTTTTCAACGATGTTGATATATATTTTTTTACCATTTTTATCTTCAGTTGTAAATCTTCTTGGAAGCCCTTTAGAGTTTTTTTTAGTTATCATACGATAAAATATACAAGCAGCAAGATATGTTCCGACAGGGGAGGGGTGTTTATTATCTGACGTGAATAAAGAAATATTAGGATACCTTTCTTGAAATAATCTAAATGCTGTTCCTACTGGAGCAATTGGAACATTAAATTCCTTTGATAAGGGTATAAGATTGCTAATAATTGGGTCTTTACCATAAGAACTTTTGATAGGCATTGATGGATAAGTCCATGTACCATAAATAATGGATCTGGATGAATTTTTTTTAGCTATTTTTATAAAACGAGAAAAATATTCCAGTGATTCTTTAGTTTTTAGTATTGGGTTTTGACTGTGATCCTGTAAAATAATTAAACTATATTTATTTTCTTTTAATAGGTCCATAGTTTTTAAATTCTTATCCCCAACCCAATGTTGTTTTAAAGTGGCACCTCCAGCGGTTGATTGATATATGTCCACAATGTCTCCAGAATAATTACACATTTCATTTACCAAGGATGGAAGGTTCCAATAAAAGGTAAAACTATTTCCAACAAAAAGAATTTTTTCTTGTGAAAAGATAAATGAAAATAAAAATGAAAGTATGATAGATAAAGATTTCATGATATTAGCCGATAGTAATTATATTAATTTATAAATAAATATATAATTGAAAAACTCACCAATCCTACTGTTAAAGCAGCGAGACTACCCATGTAAAAAGGCTTCAAGCCAAGATTTTTTATTTTATCAATTTTTGTGTTATATCCAACAGCTGACATTGCAATCAATAATAAAAATTCTGAGAATTGCTTAACTAAATATTTAATATTTATCCAAAATTCAGCACCGATATGATTTTCATATTGATCCCCAATAGTTCTTAGCAAGCCAAAAAAAATAAAACCGAAAATAAAATATGGAAAGATTTTAGCAATTTTTATTTCACTATTATTCTTTGATTTTTTGTTTGAAAAAAATGCTAAAGATGGAATAACTAGAACCATTAATGTATTCCTAACAAGCTTTATAACAGTAGCAATATCCAATACTGATGGGTTAGAGTATTGTTCAGAATAGATCATCCCAGATCCAGCGACTTGTGCTGTTTCATGTATTGACGTACCTAGAAACAATCCAACTGATAATGAATTGTTATCAAATACTTTATAAGATATCAATGGATATAAAAACATTGCTATCAATCCAAATATAGTGATATTTGCAACTGCATAAGATATTTCTTCTTTCTTTGCATTTATTGAGGGAGCTAGCGCAGCTATTGCAGTTGCTCCACAAATGCTCGTACCAACAGCAATTAACATCGATAGATTATTTGAAACTTTAAAAAATTGTCTAATGTTTATAGCTATTATTATAGACAAAAAGATAGAAGGTATTATTACAATTAAACCCTGCAAGCCGTAAGATAAAATATCTGATATACTTAATCTTATTCCTAAAAATATTATTCCAAGTTTAAGTAGATATTTAATTGAGAATTCAAACCCATCAGTATATTTTTGTACGAGAGGTATTGTATTTCCAATTAAATTACCTAGAATTATAGCAATTATTATAGGTGAAATAGGACTTCTGTCTAAACCTAATATATTTGTTCCTATGTAAACAGATATGCTTTCTGATAAAAGGGAAGTAAGTATGCATATAATAATACCAATAAATGTGTTTTTTAACATATATACTTAATTATACATAATATATATTATACGACATTTTATAATAATATTAATTTATGTTTAAAATTGAATATCATTATGAAAGTAATAGATTATTATTTTTATAAACCTGCACGTATAATATCAACTTAATTTATTTGTAAACTCTTAAATAACAGATAAAATTACTTTAATAAAAATAAGGATAATAATTGATATGGGTTATTTATATTTGATAGTAGCAATAATATCTGAAGTTATTGCAACAAGTGCGTTAAAAGAAACATTGGGCTTTAGTAAATTATTACCAAGCTTAATAGTCGTTATAGGTTATTCAACAAGTTTCTATTTTTTATCATTGGTATTAAAGTATTTACCAATTGGTATTACATATGCTATTTGGTCAGGTGCTGGTATTGTATTATTAAACCTGATTGGATATTTAATCTTTAACCAAAAAATAGATATAATTGGTTTAATAGGAATTGCATTGATCATTTCAGGTGTAGTATTAATTCAAGGCTTTTCATCAACTGTTAATCTTTAAAAAAAAATTAGTAATCTATCTTTGACAAACTGTACAATAATAAATACGCCTAGATGAAATATATTCTTTTTTAATTTTTGAATTGCAAATAAAACATCTGAGATTTTTCCTTGCAAAAACCATAAATCTTCGCCTTTTGACCGAACTATCTAAATATTTTAACATCAAATCATTCTCAAAAAGCGTCTTACCTTTTTGTTTGTACGATCTAATCGAAATATCTTTTATATTTTTCGATAACGAGTTTTTTTCATCAAGATTTAAATCTTTTGGTTTTTTGTCATACATAATCTTTGAATAAAAAAGTATTTCACTTCTCAAATAATTCCCTAAACCAGCTATAAAATTCTGGTTAAGTAATAAACCTGCTAAATTTCTATTTTTAAACTTTTTATCTATTAATCTTTTGAAGATAACATCATAAGTAGTTGTTTCATCTAGAACATCTGGACCTAGATTTTTAATATAATGATGATTGTTTTCATCCATTGTTTTTAAATATTTTATGTCAGTTGCTGACCATAACCTTATTGCTTTATTATCTACACAAAATTCAATCCTCAGCTTCCTATTATGCTTAATTTTTGTTTTTAGATAATTTGTTGTCCATCTTCCATACAGTTGATTGTGCGTTATTATGCTCATACCATTGTCGAATCTTATAACAACTGCTTTACCTCTTGATGTTACTTCAATAATTATAATTTTAGTCCTGTTTAGACCCTTTAGGTTAGGGTGAAAATAATTGATAGAATCAATCTTTTTGTTGATTAAGGCTGATCCAATCTTATCGGCCATTCTTCTTGTTTCTGGTCCTTCTGGCATTTTTTTATCTTAATTTATTATTATGAAATTAATTGATTTTAAAACATCTTATAAAAAGTTAATATTAAAAAATAGACCATCAAAAATTATAAAATCTCCATATGTAGGTGATGCTGTCGATGAATACGGGAAACCATATTTGGTTCATATGCCTGGCTTAGGCTTGGGTGGTCAATGTGTTTCCGGTTCTAAATTTTATGCTACCCCCTCTTCATCCAATTCAAAAACTGATTTTACATTTCAGTCTGTTTTATTGAATGAACCAAAATATGAAGATATAATAATCGGTGGCAATCCTTTTCATGCTGAAAAAGTTTCAAAATATATTATTAAAAATAAATTAATAAAAAAATATTCAAATTATGATTTAATTAAAAAACCTAAGAATTATATTTACAATGGCGACCTATTTATTAAAAATGAAAATGAGATTATCACCATTGAGGTCAAAAATGTTGTTTGCGCAACATATGATCCATCAAGAAAAATCAATAGAAATGAATCTGTATTTTATGATTCAACTTGCGATCCATTCGAAAGGTCAGGGATATATCCAAATGGCTCAATTAATCAATTATGGCAAGGGAAAAAAGTTGTTTCTGAAAGGTCTATAAGGCAGCTAGAAAAAATGATTAATTTGACAAAAAGAGGTTTTAGATTTATAGTGCTATTTATAGTTAATAGAGATGATTGTGATGTATTTAAACCAAACTGGCAAAGAGACCCTATTTATTCTGAATATCTAAAAAAAGCATTTGATATAGGAATTGATATTATTGCTGTTAAGCTGAGCTGGATAAATAATAAATGTTACTTTAATAATAAAATCAAAATTGATCTAAAGAAATGGTAAAAAATAAAAAATTTACTTTAGAAGAAATTAACAGAATTATTGAGATGGCATGGGAAGATCGCACACCTTTTGAGGCTATTGAATATCAATTCGGAATCAACCAAGATGGTGTTATTAAGCTAATGAGAGAAAATCTTAAAACTAGTTCATTTAAACTGTGGAGAAAAAGAACTACCGGTAGAAAGACAAAGCATAGATCAATATTAAGAATTTCAAACGTTCGTTTTAAATCAAAAAATCAAAAATAATATTATAAATCTTTAAGTAGAACTTTCATATTTCCAATTATTTCTAAAGCAGCATTTGAGCATTTATCTCGAATCAAAATATTTTCACCTTCTATTAATTGAATACTAACATTTGAGTCAAGATACTCATCTACTTTTGGGACCATATCTTTCTTATCTGGTGCATATAAAGTTGAGCACATCTCTCCTATTGTAGATTCAATTTTCAATGTTAGGTTTTTTCTTTTAACTACTATCAAAAATTTTTTATAATTGAATGTAGCTTTTATTATTTTTGAGTTACGGTAAGGAGCAAACCTATACATCCGGTCTTTTGTATTTTAACCAATAATAAAACCCGTAAACTGTCTTGATCTCCATGGAATAGTTGCTAACGATGCTGAAAGACTTAGGGTACTATCATTAAAGTTATTACCTTGAGTCCAAAACCAGTTTTGTGGAAAATTACGGCCCCAATCTTTTTCTATATAACCTCTACCGTTATTAAAACTTAATTTTTTATCATCTATAGACAATGTGCCTTTTAGCTTATGATCCATGCTAAGAATTCCATGAAAACATTCCATGGTAGGCAGGTATCCATACCACCCCATACATCCAGGCTCTAGTAGTTTAAAAGGCCAAGGATTTAGATCGCTACAAAAAATCTCTCCATTCATTTTGAGATCATCATTATCTATTTTTAAAATTATTTTTTCTAATGAAAAAAAACTATCTTCAAGTTCAAGGTGATATGAATTTTTTTTACATCTAAAACTGTCTATTGAATATTTTAAATATTTAAAATTATTTGATATACCATTGTAGATCATTAAAAAGGCAGTTTCATAATTAATCTGAGCACTTCTATACATACCGGGAATGAGGACTAATGATTTGCCATTTTCCAAAGACATCTTATGGTACCATCCTTCAAAGTAAGGTTTTTTTTGTGGTTACCGTGAAAAACTTCAGGTTTTTTTATTAACATAAAATTTATTGGTAATAATTCCAAAGGAGTCTTGAAATTTTTCTTATCAAAACAAACCCTTCGTTTTCAAATGACCATGATTCATCGGATTGATTATTTGTGATAATGCAAAAAACATAATCACCGCTAGGGGAATTTACTAAGACAACCTCCGATCGAGATTTATTTACTGCACCTTGTTTAGATGCAACTTGAATATGATTTGGTATTTGTGAAAGTGCTTCATCGTCCCAGTAAATTATTGTTAAATGTCTGTACATTTCATCGCTGGATTTCTTTGATACAATATTTCCATTTTTTATCTCGATCATTAGTTTAGACATTTCTCTTGGTGTGGTTTGACCCCAACCATATTGTAAATATTGATCTTCTCTATTTAAAGTACGTGAATTGACTTTAGTTTTTGTAAAATTATATTTGTCTAAGATTTCATTAATCTTAGTTCCGCCACCTGCTATAATTTGGAGCCATAAGCTTGCATGATTATCACTAAATGTAATCATATGTGTTAATAATTTATTTATAGAAATAGTTTCATTTTCTTTGAATCTAGCTATTGAATCATCGCCTTTATATTTGTAGTTAATTAATGATGAATCGTAAAACAATAAACTATCTAAATTTAGATTATCATTTTCAACTCTATTAAAAATCTGAACCATAATAGGTATCTTAATTAAACTTGCAGATGGAAAAATTTTGTTTTCGTTTATTCCAAAATCAATACCTTTTTCTAGATGTAAAAAATAAAAACCCACTTCACCATTAAAATTATTTAATAAGATTTCAATTTTTTTAAATGGGTTATTGTTGAACGCAGTAGTGCAATTTGATAAAAATATTGATATCAAAAACACAAAAATATAATTTTTCACGTCAATAACTAAAGTAATACTTTAAGTGTATCTAAGAAATATTGAATATCGGAATCAGAGTTGTATCCTTGAATTGAAATACGAAAGGCTGTGTAACCGTTTTGATGATATGTTGGAATCTCAATATTTTTTTCAAATAATGATTCTTTTAATTTAACATGATCCTTAGTTGGAAAAAGTATTGTCGCCATTTGTCCTAAAAAATTATCTGGACAAATTTTTGGTAGATCTGTTATTAGGGTTATTTCATTCCTGGTATCAACTATCATTTTTTTACACCTTTCTCTAACTTGATCCCAATCATATTTTTTTTGAAATTCAATAGCTTTTGGAACACTTAAAAAAGCACTCATATCTCTAGTGCCCTGCCATTGAAAAATATTTAAAAATCTACTTTTTGTTTTATGCTGGGTTGAACTTTTAAATTCATCATATTCTTCCCCCCAGCCCCAACTCATTACTTGCGGCTGAATATTCTTTTGCAAGTCTTTTTTGACATATAAAAAAGAAACACCTTTTGGAGAGCAAAGCCATTTGTGACATGCACCTATATAATAATCGGGATCTAAAGTTTTAATATCTAATTCTATATGAGCTGGAACATGAGCTCCATCAATAATAGTTTTAATACCTCTTCTTTTAGCTTCCTTGACTAATTTAGGAATGGGTAAAATCATGCCTGTGCTACTTGTTATATGACTTATAAAAATATATTTGGTTTTAGCATTTGCAAATGACCAAAATTCATCACAAAAAGAATCTTCATCAAAAACAGGAAGTGTAATTTTAGAATTTATATATTTATAATCATTTTTTTTTGAGTGATAAAACCACATTCTATCACATGATCCATATTCCAGGTTTGTGGTTAAAACATTTTCTCCACTATTGATTGTTATATTGTTTATAACATTTGCAACACCGTATGTTGGGTTAGGAACAAATATTATATCATCTGATTTGCAATTAACAAAAGCACCTAAATGTTTACGTGACCTTTCTAAATAAACGTAAAGATCATTACTAAAAAAACTAACAGGTTGATTCTCTAAAGCATTTTGCCATTTAATATAATCATCAAAAACTGGTTTGGGGCATGCTCCGTATGACCCATGATTTAAATATGTTATTTTATTATCTAGTTTAAATATTTTCTTTAAATTAGAGGAAGAATTAATTGACATTGTGTAAATTTGTTATATTAAAGTAATACTTTAATGCATTTAGTTTCTTATCGAAATATCGGATGTAATTGATTATGCGCCTATAGCTCAGCTGGATAGAGCGTTGGATTCCGGTTCCAAAGGTCGGAGGTTCAAATCCTCCTAGGCGCACTTTTTTAGCGTTATTTGAAGTCATAATCTTTTAAAATTTTTACAAACTCAAAAATCTCTTCATGGGTATTATACATGGGCGTTGGAGCCACTCTTATCACATCAGGATTTCTCCAATCACATATTATATTATTTTTTTTCAAATAATCGTAAACATTTTTACCACCCTTAATTTTTAAAGAAAGCTGGCATCCACGCTCACTAGAATTCAAAGGTGTTATTATTTTTATATACCGATCTAATTCTTTTTTAATTAATGATTCAAGATAATTCGTTAAGCTAACACTTGCATTTCTAAAACGGTCCATTCCAATACTATTGTATAAACTAAGCGATATTCTTAATGGCGCTGAGCTTAGAATTGGCATGTTGCTGATTGACCACCCTGATGCATTTTTACTTGCATCAAAGTTCTTTTTCATTTCAAATCTTGAAGAATATTTATTGCCCCACCAACCTTCTAATCTATCGCTTTCCCAATTATGATATTTTTCATGGATATATACACCCGATGGTGACCCTGGGCCAGAATTAAGGTATTTATAATTACACCAGCTAGCCATATCCACATTCCAATCATGAAGTTTTAATTCAACGTTTCCTACAGCATGCGCTAAATCATAACCTACCATTATATTATACCGTTTAGCAAATTTAGTAATTTCTTTCATGTCAAATTTTTGACCAGTATAATAATTAACTCCGCCTAACCAAATCAGTGATAGTGATTCCTTGTTTTCTTCAATTTTTTTTAAAATTGTATCAGTTTCTATATAATGGTTATTGGCATTGATTTCTTCTATAACTTTACTCGGATTTAATTTCTTTATTTTAAGATGTGAAGCGATGGCATATCTATCTGATGGAAAAATATCTTTTTCAATCAGGATTTTATATCTTGTTTTTGTATGTTTGTAAAATGAGATCAATAAAAGATGAATGTTGACCGTAAGTGCGTTCATAATCATTATTTCTGAAGGTTTGGCTCCTACAATTAGTGATGAAAGTTTGTTTAACGTTTCATGATAAGTGACCCAATTTTTAAAATATCCAATCGATCCTAAATTTTTCCAATCATCAAGTTCTTTGAATACTGATTGCTTAACCCCCTTTGGTTGAAGACCTAATGAGTTGCCGTTGAAATATAAAATTTTTTTATTTTTTTTTACTGGATAGTGGAAAAGTTTAGAGTGGTTATACATAGAGCTATTTTTATCAAGCTCAATTGCGTAATTAGAATTAAATATATTTTTATTCATATACCAAGTTTTCCACCATCAACTATTATATTCTGACCAGTTATATATCCTGATAATTTTTCACACAAAAAAATAATAGCATTAGCTATTTCTTCTGGCTGTCCTATTCTTTTAACGGAATTATTATTTGCCCATTCATTATATATTTTATCAACAGATATTTTTTTATCTAATGATTTTGATTTCGCTAGTTCATCAAGCCTACTAGTTTTGGTATAGCCTGGTAAAACATTATTTACAGTAATATTATAAGAACCTAATTCTATTGCCAAAGTTTTGGCCCATTGTGTCACTGCTCCCCTAACAGTATTGGAAACCCCTAAGCCAGGAATTACCCTATCAACAGAAGTTGAAGTAATATTGATTATTCTTCCAAAATCATTATTGATCATGAATGGGGTTATAAGTTTAACTAAATGATGGCTTGTATAAAGCAATCTATTGAAGGCTAGTTGAAAATCGGAGGTTGATGAATCCAATAATGCACCCATGGGTGGACCCGATGAATTATTAATTAAAATATCTACCTTCCCTTTATAATTAGTAAAAAAATCATTTGTTATTTTTTTAAAGGAGGATAAATCATCAAAATTTGTAGAAATATAGTCATGATTAACATTAGATATTTTTGTTAATTCATCTATTGTTTTCTTAAGCTTATCTTCATTTCTAGAAATCAAAATAAGTTTGCATCCTCTTTGGGCTAATAAAATAGCGGTGGCTTTTCCGATACCACTAGTACTTCCACAAACTACTGCAACTTTATCACTGATGCTCATTTTAATAGGAGTTAAAATTAAAATTTAATTTATTAGTCAGTTTTTCTGGAAGCGGCGGCAACGATGATCTAGGTATTAGGAAAGTTGTTAAGCTGGCAAAATCCGAAAAAATCTTATGCTTGTTAATTGATTCGTTCAAATAGTCTGCTCCACTGGATCCACCAGTACCCATTTTTTTACCGATCATTTTTGAAACCATAATTAAATGTTTATATCTCCAGTTTGTAAGAAGATCATCAACTTCCATTATTTTGCTTAAAAAACGATAGGGATTGTTTAGTATAGGTTGATCTCTATATAAAAATATTAGGAGAGCAGCTTTAGTTGCATTATGGGAAAGAGACCATAATTTTCTTTTTACCATATTTTGATGCTTCGATTCATCTAAAATAATTCCAAAGGTCTCCTTGGTTCTATTTATTTCTTCCAGCCTTTTATTTACAATATCATTTGTTAATGAGGAGTTTTTTTTAATTGATTCAATATCTTCATTTAACATTCTATCAACGGCTTTTTCATATTCTATCCAAAATGTAGTATCTCCCCAATCAAGAAAAGGAGTTCTCTCAAGCCAATTTTCTATTAATTGAAATAATGAATTTTGCTCCTCAGTTTTTATTACATTTATTTGTTCATCCTTGTTAATGAAATCTTTGTATTCAATGTTATCAATTTGATATCTATCTTTTTTATTTAAACCTAGTTTATTTTCTATTTGTCTGAATTGATAGCTTTGAAAGCCTGAAGCTGGATGTAAGTATTCTCTAAAATCAAGAAAATCCATCGGGGTCATGGTTTCTAAGACTCTTATTTGATCAACAATAATTTTTTGTATTTCTATAATTCTCTCTAACCTAGATACTGATAGTGAAATATGTTTTTCATCAATTAAAGAACTTGAGAAATAGTTGATAATTGAGTCCAGCTCATATATAATTTGCTTAAACCAAAGTTCATATGTTTGATGTATAATAATAAATAACATTTCATCATGAGAGTGGTTTTTGTTTCTTTCGCTAAGTAAGCGCTGAGAAGATAATATTTTATCAAGCTTTAAATATTGTTTATAATTTAATTGTTTATCAGCCATTGTTTTCAGCAGCTTCAATAGTGTTTTCAACTAGCATTGCAATAGTCATTGGTCCAATTCCTCCAGGAACAGGTGTTATAGCACTTGCATGGCCAATCATTGATGAAAAATCAGCATCTCCAACAAGTCTATACCCTTTTTTGTTTGAATCAGGCACTCTATTAATACCCACATCAATGACTATTGATCCCTTTTTAATATTTTCATTTGATAAAAACTCTGGGGAACCTAAAGCTAAAATAACAATGTCAGCCATCAAGGTATAGTTAAAAAGATCTTTTGTTCCAGAGTGACAAAGTGTTGTAGTTGCATTACTATAAGGGCCTTTTAGACTGGTAAGAATTGATTGTGGTCTACCCACAATATTACTCCTGCCAACAATTACAACATGCTTTCCAGACAATTTAATATTATAATGTTCAAAAATTCTCATAACTCCCTTTGGAGTGCATGGAACAAATGAAGGTTTGCCTATTGCTAAGCATCCTAAATTATAGGGATGGAACCCATCTACATCTTTTTTTGGATCAATGCTATTTAGTACTAGTTCTGAATTTATATGTTTTGGTAATGGCAATTGAACTAAAATCCCATGAAATTTTTTATTTTTATTTAGTTCTTCGATTTTGGATAAGAGCTGGACTTCACTTATGTTTTCTTTATATTTAAAAGTCTCTGAAAACAAACCCATTTTATGAAAACGAGTACTTTTACTTTTTACATAAACTTGAGAAGCCGGATTATTTCCCACTAAAATGACAGCTAAGCCTGGTTGAATGTTTTTTTTATTTAATCTTTCAATTCGTGGTAAATAGGATTTGTATAGAGACTTACTCGCATCCAACCCAGATAAAGTAAGTGTTTTCATTAGATCGATAAATTATTCTTGATTGTGAATTGCTTCTTCAACTATCTCTAATAAGTTGGAAACCTTACCTTCTACTTCATGCTGCATATTATCATAGTCTTTATTTCTGGTAAATAATTCATCGGCAATATTCATCGCTGCTAAGATTGCAATTTTTGCTGGAACTTGAGGGGTTGATAATTCTTCTTGAACTTCTCTCATTCTTTCATCAACGAATTCAGCAATATTTTTAATGTAAGAAGCATCAGCTGGCGCTTTTATGGTGTACTCTTGTCCATAGATAGTTACTTTTACAAAATTTTCGTTATTTTCCATGATCAGAGATTCGTTAATTAAATTGCTTACCGTAATTTAGCATTAAATTTTTTAGAAACCACCTCTATAATTCCATCTATAATTGGATTTACAACTTTATCTTCAAGTGTTTTTGAATCACTTTGAAATATCAAATTTAAGGATAAAGCCTTTTTGTTAAGACCTAAAGTGCTATGTTTGAAAATGCTAACGGGAACTATATTTATTAAAAAATCAAACTTTTTAGACAAAATAAAGTCTATTATTGAACCACTGGTTAAATCGCTATCAATTACAAAATTAAGATCTCTTTCAATAGGGGGATATGGAATTATTTTCTTAAAAAGTTTTGGCGCATTCATTATGTTAAAAAGGTTATCTAAATTTTCAATGCTAAATGCATACACATCGTCGAATTTAAAATTAAATTTTTTTGATATATCGCTAGAAAGAAGCCCCATATAGCCCAGCATTTCATTATTATATTTAATTGAATAAGAATAAGTGAAATATTTTATGTCCATTTCATTTTCTATAAAATGTAAATCTTTTATGCCAATTTTTTTAAAAAATGAAATTATTAAACCTTTCAATATAAAATAATCAAATGCTTTGGATTTAGAATTGTGTACTGATTTTTCTTGATAATTACCATGCAATATACCTGTCAAGGTTTGTACTTCATCAATGCCCAATCTTTTTGAATCAGAATATGAAAATGTATTGCCATGCTCAAAAAGCATCAAATCATGGATGCCGTTATTGACATTATGTTCAATGTTTTGCATCAATCCATGTATTAAGGAGTAACGCAAATGTGTCATTTTATCGGATAACGGGTTTTTCATTTCAATAAGATCTTTTTTATTGGAATAAAAATATGCTTCCTCTTTGGTTTGAAGAGAATTATTGAAAACTTGATAAAATCCAAGACCAATTAAAGAACTATTAATTTTATCTAAATTATGATGAGGGTCAAAATCATCAAAATTCATAATGGAAGTATAATTATTAGAGGACTTTATATTATCATAGCCATAAACTCTGATGACTTCTTCAATAAGGTCGATATCTCTTGTAAGGTCTGGTCTCCATGAAGGAGGTGAGCAGGTTAAATCATCTTTTTCATATATTCTACAACCAAGAGAACTTAATGTTTTTACAACAAAATCATTCGGGATATTAACTCCTGCTATCTCATTGATTAGTTTCTTCTTTAGGACAATTTCATAGGTTTCAATCTTTTCAGGATATGTATCCATAATGTCAGGTATCCATTCACCGCAATTTAATTCATCGATAAGATGTACAATTCTCCAAAATGCCAAAACAGGTGCGTTGTAATCAACTCCCCTTTCAAATCTTTTAGAAGCATCGGTAATCATATTTAATGTTTTAGAGCTTTTTCTTATTGTCGCAGGGTTGAAGTAAGCACACTCAATTAAGACATTTTTAGTATTTTCATTGATTGCTGAATCAAAACCTCCCATTATACCTGCAACAGCGATAGGTGATTCACCATCTGTAATGAGCATCACATTGCTATTGACTGATCTTTCAATTTCATCAAGCGTTGTTATTTTTTCACCATCTCTAGCTCTGCGAACCAATATTTTTTTATTTTTAATTTTATCTAAATCGAAGAAGTGAGTAGGCTGACCCATTTCCATCATTACATAATTTGAAATATCGACTAGGTTATTTATGCTTCTTATGCCAATAGATTCTAATTTTTTCTTAAGCCAATCAGGGGACTCTTTAATCTTAACATTTTGAATTATGCCTCCAACATATCTTGGACAATCTTTTAAATTATCCATGCTTATCTCAATCATAGATGATATATCAGAGGATTTAGGCAATGTAGAAAAGTCAGGCTCATTAAGATTTAAGTGTAATTTTGCAGCTAGATCTCTTGCGACACCAAGATGTGAAAAGCAATCTGCTCTATTTGGCGTTATATCTAAGATTATAAGATCGTTATTAGTAGAAAAATAATCAGGAAGTGATTGTCCACATATAGCATTTTCGTCTAATATCATAATACCATCATGTTCGTCAGATATGCCAAGCTCTCTTTCGGAGCAAATCATTCCTTTGCTGATCTCTCCTCTAATTTTAGCTTCTTTTATTTTAAAATTACCCGGCAGAACGGAATCAACTGGAGAAAAAGCAATTTTAATTCCTTTGCTAACGTTGTTTGCGCCACAAATCACAGGCAATGTGTTAACTCCATCAAACACCTTACAAATATTTAATCTATCTGCGTTTGGATGTTTTTTAATAGCTTGTATTTCACCTACAATAATTTCTTTTAACTCATCAAAGTTTGTTGATATCTCAGCTTCAAGGCCAAGCATTGTTAGCGTTTCAGCTACTTCATCAATGGTTAAATTGATATCCAAAAAATCTTTTATCCATGAATAAGAGATCTTCATTAGAACTGCTCTAAAAACCTGACATCATTTTGATACAATAATCGTATATCATCAATTTCATATTGAAGCATGCAGATTCTTTCAACGCCCATCCCGAAAGCAAAGCCGTTCCATAAATTATTGTCTACATTAACTGCTTTAAATACTTGAGGGTCAACCATACCAGAGCCTAAGATTTCTAACCATTGATTGTTTTTTTCACTCCATATATCAACTTCTGCGCTTGGCTCGGTAAAAGGAAAAAAACTAGGTCTAAACCTCATTTTAGTTTTTGAACCAAACATCTTTTTAACAAAGTATTCAAGAGTGCCCTTTAAATCGCTAAAAGTAACATTTTTGTCAATATAAATGCCTTCAACCTGATGAAAAAGACAAAAACTTTTAAAGCTTATAGACTCATTCCTATAAACTCTTCCAGGCACAATATATCTCAAAGGGGGTTGTTTTTCTTCCATTAAGTGTACTTGTACATTAGATGTATGAGTGCGAAGTATTAAATCTTCCTTAGTGAAAAAAGTATCTTGCATATCCCTAGCAGGATGATCTTTCGGAAAATTCAAAGCTGAAAAATTATGAAAGTCATCATCAATCTCTGGACCATATGCAACGGCAAATCCAATTTGACCAAAAAGTCGTTTAATCTCATCCATTGTTGATTGAATTGGATGTTTATTACCAGGAGGGTAAGTAACTCCAGGCAATGATCTATCTATTTTTTCTTCTAAGGGAAATGCGGATTCAGTATCAGATGGAAAACTGTTCTCTAACTCTATTTTTAGATGGTTAAGTAATTTACCTGCTATGGGTTTTTGATCATTAGAGAGGTTAGGTATCTGTGAAAATAAATTTGCGATCAACCCTTTTCTACCTAGAAACTTGATTTTTAAGTTTTCTAGAGAATCTTTATCTGAAGGAAAAGGATCTGAATCTGATCGGAATTGTCTCCGAACGGATTCAATTGATTCCTTTATGTCCATTAATTATTTAATGTCTTAACCAAAGCTGTGAATGAATCAGGATCATTCATTGCCATATGAGCTAAAATTTTCCTATCTAAATCAATATTATTTGACTTTAATGATGAAATAAATTGTGAATATGTGAAACCATTTAATCTTGCAGCTGCATTGATTCTTGTGATCCAAAGCCTTCTAAACTGACGTTTTCTTTGTCTTCTATCTCTGTAGGCATAAAGACCAGCTTTTTCAACAGCATCTTTTGCAGCTTTAAAATTTCGACTTCGGGCACCATAGTAACCTTTGGCCTGTTTTACAATTTTTCTATGACGTCTGTGTCTTGGAACAGAACTATTTGCTCTAGGCATTACATATCTCCTAAATTATTTAACAAGCATACGTTTAACACGTTTTTCTTCAGATACATCAACAAGATCTGATTGTCTCATTTTCCTTTTCGCACTGTTACTTCTTCTAATAAGCATATGGCTATGATTTGCTTTATTTCTTTTAATTTTACCTGAACCAGTCAAAGTAAAACGTTTTGATGCACTCTTTCTTACTTTTTGCTTGGGCATAATATCTCCTATTTTGCAGAAAGAACTATAGTCTGTCTTCTTCCTTCTAATTCACCTTGTTTTTCAACTTCTGCGACATCTGCTAGCATTTCTACAACTTTATCTAAAACCTCTAATCCTAAATCTGTTCTAGATAACTCACGTCCTCTATACATTAATGTGACCTTTAATTTACAACCATCTTGAATAAATTTCCTACCAAGACCAACTTTAGTTTCAAGATCATGGGTATCAATGCGAGGCCTAACTCTTATCTCTTTAATTTTTACAACATGCTGCTTTTTTTTGTTGGCTTGTTGTTTCTTCTTTTCTTCATATTTTAGTTTACCATAATTTAAAATACGTGCAACAGGGGGTTTAGAATTTGGTGATACCTCTATAAGGTCTTGGCCTACTTCTCTCGCTCTTTCAATAGCTTGATCTAGAGACATAACTCCTAATTGCTCGCCATCTTCAGAAATCAATCTTACTGAATCAGCTCTTATATCCTCATTTATTCTTATATCACTAACTTTCGCGATTAGGCAAACTCCTATTCATAATTTCTTTTTGTATATCTAAAATAAAATTATCTACAGAAAAAGTTCTTTGCTTTGCAATGAACCTTCTTCTTAATGATAATGAATTGTCTTGTTCTTCTTTTTCACCAACAACAACCATTAATGGGATTCTATCTATTTCAGACTGTCTAATTTTCGCACCTATCTTATCAGGACGGTCATCTAACTTAACTCTAAATCCTCTATCAACAAATTTTTCTTTTAAGTTATTTGCGTAATTTAAATATTTATCTGATATCGGTAAAAGAACTATTTGTACAGGAGCTAACCATAATGGAAAATCACCTCCAAAGTGCTCAATTAAAAAACCAATGAACCTCTCATGGGTACTCAACGGAGCTCTATGAATGCAAAGCGGTGTTTTATAATTGCCGTGTTCATCAGTATAAGATAAGTCAAACTTCCTTGGTATTGCAAAGTCAACTTGATTGGTGGCTAGAGTAAATTCTTTTCCTATGGCTGACCATACCTGCACATCAACCTTAGGACCATAAAAGGCAGCTTCTCCAGGAATTTCAGTAAAATTAATTCCCCCTTCTTCCAATGCATTTCTAACTTGATCTTCAGTTTTTATCCATAAGTCTGGTTGATTGATATATTTCTTACCTAAATTAGCTTTATCATGAAGACTTAAACGCATTTGATATTTTTCAATACCAAAAATATCAAAATATTCTAAGTACATCTTGCAAACATCTAAGAATTCTTTTTTAAAATCCTTTTCACTGCAATAGATGTGAGCATCATTCATTTGCATACTTCGAACTCTCATTAATCCAAACAATTGACCGGATTTTTCATATCGATAGCATGTACCATATTCTGCGATTCTATATGGTAAATCTCTGTAACTTTTTGGACTAGCGTTATATATCTTATGATGATGAGGACAATTCATTGGTTTTAAATAATATTCAGTGCCATCTATATCCATAGCGGGAAACATACTCTCTTTATAAAGATCAAGATGCCCAGATTTTTTATATAAATCACCCTTAGTAATATGAGGCGACCTTACTTGATGGTAGCCGTATCGGTCTTCTGTTTCTTTGGCTAATTTTTCAAGCTCATTTATAATTACCCCTCCATTTGGTAGCCATAATGGAAGGCCAGAACCAACCTCATCATCAAAAGAAAATATAGATAGCTCCTTGCCTAATTTTCTATGGTCTCTTTTCTTAGATTCTTCTAAAAAGTTTAAATATTTATTGAGCTCTTTTTTAGAGAAAAATGCAGTACCGTAGATTCGTTGAAGCATTTTATTGTTTTCATCACCTCTCCAATAAGCACCCGATGTTGACAAAAGTTTAAAATACTTAATATGCCCGGTTGTTGGAACATGGGGCCCTCTACACAGATCAACAAACTCTCCTTGGTGATATGAGGATAAATTTTCACTTGGGTCCAAGTCGTTGATGATTTCAACCTTATAATTATCACCAATTTCTTTAAAAAATTTGATAGCTTCATTTCTAGATAAATTTGTTCTAGAAACATTGTGATTTTCCTCAACAATTTTTTGCATTTCATTTTCAATTTTTATTAAATCATTATCCGAAAATGTTATATCAATATCAAAATCATAAAAAAATCTATTTTCTATTACTGGACCTATTGTTATTTGGCAATCAGGCCAAATTCGCTTTACTGCCTGAGCCATTAGATGGGCCGTGCTATGAAGAAGAATATCATGGCTTATAGAAGATTTGATTGTATGCAATTCAATTTTTGCGTCATTATTTATTGGTAAAAAGGCATCGACAAGATTGTTGTTAATTGATGCAGCTATTGTTTCTTTAGCAAGTCGGGGCCCTATGCTATTTGCTATATCAATAGCTGTAACTCCAGCTTCATAAGATCTAACGCTGTTGTCTGGAAATGTAATTTTAATATTATTCATAAACTTGTGGGCGATAACGGAGTCGAACCGCTGACCTCTACGATGTCAACGTAGCGCTCTAACCAACTGAGCTAATCGCCCTAAATTAAATTTTAAAAAATTTTTCAATTAATATTTCAACTAAAGAATTAATTATTAATTATAACTTGAGAATTTTTAAAAGCCATTTGATAAGAATTATCACTTGATAGGATGTTGATTGCAGATTGAACTATTTTATCATCTTTCAATGCTTGTTTTATTCTTCCTTCAGGTCCATTAAACAAGCCAGCAAATTCCAATAAAAGTAATTGCTTCATATCAGTATTTTCAGATACCATTCTATCATTCTTTTGATTTTTGAAAAACAACCCTAAATCATTCATGGCTTTTTTTGTCTTATTATCTATTTTACCTAAAGCAGTCATTTTCTCTTCAATTTCTTCTAACACTTCTTCCCCTGGCAATCTCACCTTATCTTTTGTTGATATGAAATTATTAAATTTTGACATTAATTCATTATCATTTTCAACGTCCTCAAATTTCTCATATTGAAATTTATTCTCTTGAGCAAATGAATAGAAAAATCCACTTCTCCAATATTGAACTGTTAGAGGCTCCATTGTTTCTGAATAAATTATTGAATCTGGAGTTATCCCTCCATTACCAAGTACTTTTCTACCATTCAAAGTGGTAAAGATAGAGTCTTCTTGTTCACTTTCAAGGACAACCTTTTCATTTATATAGTCATTATTCTGTATAAATCTCCCGCTGGGTATATAATATCTCGCTGTAGTTACTTTCAAAGATCTAATTTTATCAATTGGATAAAGCGTTTGAACAAGCCCTTTACCAAATGATTTTCGACCAATGACAATACCCCTATCAAGGTCTTGAATGGACCCTGCAACAATCTCGCTAGCAGAAGCGCTGCCTTGATTAATTAGAATTGCTATTTTTACATCTTTTCCAATGATGGGTTTTGTTCTAGAAAGAAAACTTCTATTTGATTCTTTCATTCGACCTTTTGTGGAAACAATAGTCTGCCCTTTTTCAATCAGCATATCTATCATATTTACAGCAGCAGTCAATAATCCTCCGCCGTTATCTCTCAAATCGATGATAACTTCTTTAACATCGTTTTCAATAAGATCTTTGAATGCTTGATTCATTTCATTGGTGGTATTTCTTGAAAATCTGTTAAGTCTTATATAGCCTGTTGTTGGGGAAACCATACCAGAATAAGTAATATCTTTAACTTTGATATCAGACCTAATCAATTTGTAATCTATTGGATCATCTTCCCCATATCTTTTTATTGTAAGTACCACTTCAGATCCTTTGAGACCTCTAATTTTTGCAGCTGCATCATTAAAGCTCATGTCTTTCACAAAAGCATCGTCTACTTTAAGAATAATATCTCCACTTAAAATACCAGCTGTTTGCGCAGGGCCGCCATCCATAGGAGCAATAACAATCATTTGTTCATTTCTATAGCTCAATTGAATACCAACTCCACCATATTTACCTTTACTTAAGATGTTCATTTGATGCTGTTCCTCTTCAACCATATATGAGGTATATGGATCAAGATTAGCTGTTATGCTATTTATGGTCGCTTTTGTGAATTCTTCAGGGTTTAATTCATGAAGATAGGTAGAAAAAATTTGATTATAAATTTGATTGAATAATCTTTGTGATTGGCTAATCCTTCTATAAAAACTTGATTGAGTGACAGCGATCGAAACCGCACCAATCACAATTAGAGAAACAATAATTTTTTTAAAAGATTTTGATCTTTTCACCATGGATCCTTTTCTAATAAATGTGAAACAATTTTTTTATGAATAATTTTTTTTTTCAGATTTCCATCTAAAGTTAAATATCTATCATTAAAAAGTGTGGATAATTTAATATAAGATTGCCTAACTCTAGACTGAAATTCTAATCCAGCTCTTTCTATCCTATCTTTACTAGATCCGCTTCTCATAGCGCCGATCTCTGGTTCAATATCTATAAAAAAAGTAATATCGGGAAAAGTATTATTAGTTGCAAAATTATTCAAGTCGATCAACCAATTAAGATCTAATTCTCTTCCTCCTCCTTGATAAGCTAAAGTAGAATCTAAAAACCTATCAGCAATAACTATTTTACCTTGATTTAAAAAAGGTAATATCTTTTCATCGATAAGCTGTGCTCTACTACCTGTCATCAGCAATGCTTCAGTTCTATCAGAAATTTCTTGATCATGACTATGAAGTAATATTTTACGTATTTGTTCTGATATATCAGTGCCGCCCGGCTCTCTTACCATAAGAAATTCTTTATTTCTATCTTTTAAATAAGAACAAAGCATTTTGATTTGGGTTGATTTTCCACAGCCATCAATTCCTTCAAAGGATATGAATAGACCCTTAGAAGTAGACACTGTCTTTATCCTTTCCAACTAGAATTACAAATTCCCCTTTTAAATTTATGTTGCTAAAGTTTTCAATCAAGGATGCTAAAGATCCCCTATGAAAGGTTTCATGGATTTTTGTTAATTCTTTACAAATCACAGCTGGTCTGTTGTTAAATGTGGAATAGATATCATTCAAGGTTTTTAACAAACGTTTTGGATTCTCGTATAAAATTAAGGTAGAATTTAATTTAGACAATTCTTCTAGTTTGGATTTTCTTCCTTTCTTTGAAGGTAAAAATCCAGCGAAAAAAAAATTATCAGTAGGAAGACCTGAGGATGTCAAAGCTGTTAGAAAAGCTGATGGGCCAGGAATTGAGTTGACAGTAATCTCATTTTCAATGGCACTTCTAATTAATCGATAAGAAGGATCGCTAATGCCAGGAGTTCCTGCATCTGAAATTAATGATATATTTTTACCATCTTTTAAATAAGAAATTATTTTTTTTATCCTATTGTGCGAATTGTGTTCATGATAGCTAATCATTTTAGTCTTAATGTCATATTCCTTTAATAAGATTTTAGATTTTCTAGTATCCTCAGCAGCTATCAAATAACTATTCTTCATAATATTTAAAGCTCTTAAAGTTATATCTTTAAGATTTCCAAGGGGAGTTGAAACAATGAAAAGAGCGCCAAAAGTTGAATTCAACTCTTTTGAAATCTCCCAAGAGCATTATCGATCATACCAAAACCATCTGCAAGCTCACTTTTAGATATATTCAAATGCGGTCTAAATCTAATTGTTTTTGTACCGCACCCTAACATCATAGTTCCTTCCTCAAGAATCATATCATTTACCTTATCTCTTGTTTCAGGATCAGGAAAATCAAAAGCTCCAAAAAGACCTCTATTTCTAGCATTTGAAATCAAATTAGGGTGTTTTTTTTGCAATGTAATTAATTGATCGCCAAGCTCTTTACCCATTTTGTTAGCATTTTCAAGTAAATTCTCATTTTCAATAATTTCTAAGTATAAAGTAAATCTTACCATATCTACAAGACTACCTCCCCAAGTAGAATTTAATCTACTGGATTGATTGAATACATTATCCTCAACCTCATCTAATCTGTTGCTTGCAAAAATTCCACATACTTGAGTCTTTTTACCGAATGAAATAATATCCGGTAAAATATTAGAATTATCACAATTGCAATTACATATATTTGGGTTAAATGATTGATGAGCCCACATACTTCCTGTAATCCCGATTCCAGTTTGAACTTCATCATAAATCAAAAGAAAATCATTTTCATTCGCAAGGGTTCTAAGTTCTTTGAAGAACTCACATCTAAAATGATTATCTCCCCCTTCACCTTGAATGGGTTCAATTATTAAAGCAGCTATTTCATCTTTATTTTTGACCAATGCATCTTTTATTTGATCTAATGAAATTTTCTCACTTTTAATTACTTCGTCAATATTTTTATCAATTGGAAAGTTTATTTTTGGATTTAAAACCCTAGGCCATTCAAATTTTGGAAAATACATGGTTTTTCTAGGATCAGGAGAATCAGTCAGACTCATTGTATAGCCTGTTCTACCATGAAAACATTCCTTAAAATGTATTATCATCGACCCTTTTTTTCCCTTTCCAGATTTTAAATTCTTTTTAACTTTCCAATCAAATGCTGCTTTTAATGCATTTTCAACAGCTAGTCCACCTCCTTCAATAAAAAAAGAATGTGGAAGATAATCAGGCTGAGCTACTCTATTCATAGTATTTACAAATTCTGCCATTTCAACAGAATAAACATCTGAATTAGTGGGTTTGTTTAATGCTGAGGTAAGAAGTCTTTCTTTATTTTTTAAGATATATGGATGGTTGTAGCCAACAGATAAAGATGCAAACATAGAAAAAAGGTCAAGGTATTGCCTATTATCCCTTCCATCTACAAGCCAAGATCCATGACTTTTTTCTAGATCTATAATTTGAGACATTCCATCAGCAAGCATGTGTTTACTAATATTATCTTTTGTATTTTTAGGGTTTATGTTCATACTAAATACTCATATTACTTTATTTATCAGAATTATTTAAATTAAATTCTATTCCTTGAGCCAAAGGTAAATCATTGCTCCAATTTATAGTATTTGTTTGTCTTCTCATGTACTGCTTCCATGAGTCAGAACCGGACTCCCTACCACCTCCCGTTTCTTTCTCACCCCCGAATGCACCTCCAATCTCAGCGCCTGATGTGCCAATATTAACATTTGCTATTCCACAATCGCTGCCCCTTGATGATAAAAACAATTCTGAATTCTTTATACTTTCAGTAAAAATAGCCGATGATAATCCTTGTTTCACGTTATTTTGCAAATCTATTGCCTCATAAATATCCTTATATTTTAAAAGATAAAGGATTGGTGCAAATGTTTCTTCTTGAACAATATCCCACTCATTCTCAACTTCAGCTATTGCTGGCTCTACAAAAAAACCTGGACAATCAATTTCTTTACCTCCATATATTATATTTCCCCCACTTTGTTTGATCTTTTGTATTGCTAATAAATAATCAGTGACTGCATCTTTACTTACAAGAGGCCCCATCAATGTTTCTTTTTTTACAGCATTTCCAATCACGATCTGTTTATAGGCATTTGTTAAGCTATCCTTAAATTCATCAAATATAGATTCATGGATAATAACTCTTCTTGTAGATGTACATCTTTGACCCGCTGTACCAACAGCCCCAAAAACTACAGCAGGTAGAGCTAGGTCTAGGTCAGCGGTCTCATCTATAATGATGGCATTATTTCCACCAAGTTCTAAAATTGATTTACCAAATCTGCTGGATACAATTTGATTTACGTGCCTGCCCATTTTAGTAGATCCGGTAAATGAAATTAATGGAATCGAAGGGTTTGATATCAAAGATTCACCGATCTCTGAACCAGATCCAATGGCTAAAGAAAAAATTCCTTCATACCCCAGATTTTTCATCACATCATTACATATATTTTGAACTGCAATTGCACACAAAGGGGTTTGAGAAGAAGGTTTCCAGATAGTAGTATTACCACATATTGCGGCAATAAATGCATTCCAAGCCCATACTGCAACAGGAAAATTAAAAGCAGAAATTACACCTATCGGTCCCAATGGATGCCATTGTTCATACATTCTATGATCAATTCTTTCGGAATGCATTGTTTTACCGTAGAGCATACGAGATTGTCCAACAGCAAAATCAGCAATGTCTATCATTTCTTGAACTTCACCGTCGCCTTCTTGTTTTATTTTCCCCATCTCTAATGAAACTAACGTACCGAGGTCATCTTTGTAATCTCTTAAAGCTGTAGACATTTCTCTGACCAAATCACCTCTGACTGGAGCTGGAATTTTTTTAAATTCATTAAATGCATCAGACGATCTTTTTATAATGTTGTCTAGATCAGCTGTAGACGATTTATATACAGACGAAAGAAGGGTTCCATCAGATGGATTGTATGAAGATATTAGTTTTTGTTCTTCGTTTTTTATGCAATTATTATAACTAGAGCTTGCTCCATAATTAAACTCTTCTAAGCCTAATTTTTTTAATAACTTATTCATTTCTTAAACTACGATATAAATCTTAAAAAAATGAAAATTAAAGGACTGGATATTATGATCGAGTCAAATCTATCCAAAAATCCACCATGGCCTAATAGCAAATTGCTAGAGTCCTTGATCTTATAATTTCTTTTAATCATAGACTCAAAGAAATCACCTAATTGACCAAAAATACCTATCGATATTGAAACTAAAATAATTTGAAGAGTGGTTAGGGAATATTTAAGTAATTCAAAATAAGTAAAAATAAAAACAGATAACAAAGAACCAATATAACCACCAATGAAGCCTTCAATGGTCTTTTTGGGGCTTATACTTTCTATCATTTTTGTTCTCCCAAAAGCATTACCTACGTAATAAGCAGCAGAATCTGCCATCCAAACCGTAACAAAAAGTAAAAGAGTAAATCTTGATCCATTTAAATGATCAAAATCGCTAATAGCAATTAATGAGCATAATAAAAATGGAATATATATAACTCCAAATACTGTATAGGATATTGTCTCGATTAATCTTCTGTTAGGAATTAAAAGTTCAATCATAATGTATAAAATAAATGCAATGATTAATGAAATTATAATTAAGTCCTTATTAATATAGGGTAAATATTCTGTTGGAGTGTATACGGTAGAATAATTAAGTGCAAACAGAATGCATGATATTGTACCGAAAAATCTTGTTATTATATCGATCGAAGACTTAGGAAAATTATAAAATTCGTTTATTGATACGATCGATATAATAACTACCAAAGCGAAAAATAAAAATCCCCCTTTAGCAATGATATACAGTAGTACAGGTATTCCAATTAATGAAATTAAAAGTCTTTCTAGGAAAAAATTTTTCATTTAATTAAAAATTTCAATTTCTTTGGGTAGAACTTGTATTGTAATGGGACTTGTTTCTTTGTTATCGCCATCTATATTGAGCGGATATTCCTTTTCGCTTTTAATGCTTAATTGCTTGGTTGTAAAATATTCAACCTTCGTATCTTTTATGTGATCTCCATTGAAAATTTTTGTAAATAAGCTTAATAATTTTAATCTTTTTACATTTCTTACTACAAGTAAATCTATTAAGCCATCATCTAATTTTGCAAACGGTGCTATTTTCATACCTTTACCAGTATGTATTGTATTACAAGCCATGATAAAACCAAAATTATCTTTTATAGTGTTATCATTGAATTGAAGATTGGCAAATCTTTGTTTTTTTTTAAAAACTTCGATCAATGAAGCAACATTATACCTCATTCCTCCAAGAAACCGTAACTTTTCAGCTAAAAAATTAATGTCTGAGGGAATGCCCCACCCAACAATATTAAATGAGTAAAATTGTTTTTTTTGAGTTTTACATAAGAAAATATCTATTTTTCTTTTTTTATTTTCTAATGTTCTTGAAAGCGCTTTTTTTGTATCCAAAAAATCTATATCTCTAACAAACGCATTTCCTGTTCCTCCAGGAAAAAAGGATAATGGGAGTTTTTTCTTATCTGTGCGATCCATCAAACCATTGATTGTTTCATGTATTGAACCATCTCCACCAACACAACATATTCTATCATAATCTTGGATTTTTAAATTTTTAACTATTGAATAGATGTGGTTTGGTTTTTCAGAAAATTTGAAATCAAATGGAATATTTCGAGCCTTTAACTCATTGGATACAGTGTGAAATATTTTACTACCTACACCTTTTCCGCTATAGGGATTAATTAATATGAAAAACTTAATACTAGTCCTTATGTTTCATATATTTATTATCGCCCCACTCGATGACCTCTATCTTGACTTTTGCAGTTCCTTCTTTGACAAAATCAAGTTTATAGGCTGCTCCATAGGAGCAATCCAATATTCTTTTCCCAACATATGGACCTCTGTCATTAATTCTTAAAATCAACGATTTATCTTCTTTGTCTAAATTGGTAACTCTCACTATAGTATTTAAAGGAAGTGTCTTATGAGCAGCAGTTAAACCATACATATCAAAAATCTCACCATTGGCTGTTAATTTACCATGAAAACCATCGTTTAGACCGTAAAAAGAGCTGATACCTTTCATAACTTTCTTATGTTTGATATTTTTTTTTATGTCATTTTTTTTAACGGCTTTAGTCTTTGGTGTAGACTGTTTTGTTGTTTGACCAGATTGATATCTTGGAGAATTAGTGCAACTTATCAAAAATAAAATCAAAAAAAATATTATAGATTTAACAATATTCAAGATTAAGAAAGTATTTTTTTAATTTTCCAAGGTGTAAAACATACAGTCCCCAAAGAAAGATGTTTAGCGCCTAGCTCAAGATAGTGTAAGGCATCTTCCTTATTGGAAATTCCACCTCCAGCTATAATTTCGACTTTTTTACCCCATTTGGAGATGATCATTTTTATTAAATCCTCAACATAGGGTTTAAGTTTTTTACCTGACAATCCCCCCTCCTCAACCGGTAGCGTATTACAGCAATGAATATAATTAAAACCTTGATCGTCAATTAGAAATTCTAGCTCTTTTTCTGTAGTATAAGGGGAAATCTTAGCGATACAATATTTTCGTAATTGTGAATTTTCTTTATTGAAAAAATGAACATCATTCCAAGGCAGTTTTTCCCCGCCTTTTACATTTGGGCAGCTTAAGTTGATCTCAATAGATTGGTCTTTTGGTATTAAAAAAGACATCTTTTCAAAATCTCCTTTTTCTAATTCAGCAATGGAAAGTATTTCATTGTTATTTGTTCTTCTTAGCCCAACATTTAAACCTACGTTAGGTAAACCCATTTTATTTACCCATCCTTCTTTTTTTCTTTTGTAGCGCAAAGTAGTTGCAATTTTATAAATTTTTTTTATTATCCCGCCTCTATATTTTAAGGTCCATGTTCCAGTAACGGGTAAAACATTGGCCTTTTTTTTAAATTTTATATAATTACCAAATGGGGCAGCTATAAAGAATAGAGTATCGTTAGAATATTTCATGTTTTAAATTATTAATTTTGAATGATATTGTACATATTGATTGATAATGAATCTGATAAAATAGAATTAATATTACTTATCCTTAATTTAGAAAATTCTGCTTGCTTCGTTTTAGGGTAACTATTTTGTGTCATTGAGTAATATTTTAAAGCACTATCTGGATTTGATCTATTAAAATCATAATAATTCGCAAGAAAAAAAATTGCAATCATGTTAGCATTAGAAATCGTATCCGCTAAAGCGATATTTGTATACTTTAATATCGAAGCATTTTCATCTACATTCATTGATTTTTCAGCTTCTACTAATTTTTTTTCAAATATGGATCTCTCTAAAATAAATTCATCATTTGACTTTAGTATAGCTTCAGAATAAATAGTTTGCGGATATTTTGTTATCAGCTTTTTTTTAATCTTGTCTGATTTTATTCTATCATTATTTTTATCATGAATGTAAGAAATTGAATACAGCGCCTGAGATACTTTTGACGATTCTGGAAAGAAATCTATTAATTGTATAAAATATTTTAAGCCTTCATTTGGATTTTGAAAATGAAAGGCTTCTAATTCGCCAAGTTCGTACAAGACAGCTGATCGCTTAAAATCCACTGAATCGTATTCACTATGAACCTTTGATAGTGAATCTTTCCAAGTTGCATAACTTTTGCTTAATTCAGTAAAGACATCAATTTCTTTGATCTTTGATTTTGAGGCACTAATAAATAAAGATTTAGTGTTTTCGGATTGTACTTTTGAAAAATATTCTTTTGCCTTTATGAGATTTCTTTCAATAATCAAAAAATGATTCCCAAGTTGAAACATGCTCTCAGCTGAAGAAAGAGATCTTGGATAATTTTCAGTGATCGATATATATCTATTTCTAGCCTCGTTTATTTTTTTTTGATCAAAGAGAATTTTAGCTAGTTCTATTTCTAAATCGCTATATATTGATTTATATGATTCATCAAGCAGAAGTTTCTTGATAAGTTGTTCAGCATTTGTGAGTTCTCCAATTTGTCTATTTATCTGGATGATCCTTAAGTTAGAATTATTTGCAAGTAATTTTATATTTGTGTTTTTAATGACTTTTTTATAGCTAGCTAACGCATCTAAGAGATTATTTGAATTATATTTTTTATTAGCAATATCATAGAAGATTCTACTTTTCTGTTCTTTGTTTGACGATAAGTTTGCTGCTTTTTCCATATATGTCATTGCAACTGAATCTTGCCCTAGCTCAGAATAAATTCTAGATGCTGCCATGAATGACTGTGATCTTATTGCTTTAGGATTCTTTTCATTGTTTGATAAATTAATCAATTGATTGATCGAAGACTGAGTTTTCCCCAGTTTCCACTCTACCATCGCATTCCAATAATTATACAAATAACTAGAACCATACTCGATATTGAGTTTCTTTAAAAAATCCAATGATAAGTAATAATCCTCATTATGATAATAAGATTGTATTATTAATAAAAGAGCTTTATCTCTGTATTTAAATTGCGGATAATTATCGATAATTTTTTGGGATTTCAATATTACCTTATCATATAAATTTTGAGAATTTTTATCCACAAGACCATTATTAGCTTGTCTTAATTTTTCAGCTTTTCTGAAATAATCCTCAGCATTGTAAAATGTATTAAAGTACCCTTTCATGCTCGCACATGAGATAGTTAGTAAAAATGTCAAGTATAGGAATTTTTTCAATGCTTATTTATGATAGTTGTATAAAAAATTTTATATTAAATGCTTATTTATTAATGTAAACAAACTAAAATATATAGTGTTCAAAAAATCAATCATATTATTTCTTTTATTAAAATGCCTGTCAGCTCAATCGTCGATTTTTCAGACTGACCCCGGGTATATTAAAATTTCTTCTGATACCACAATGGTTCCAATCTATGTTGATGGAGTGTTAGTTGGGCATACCCCTATTGAAAAACCAATCCCTGTCTTGCAAGGTACACATGAAGTCAGCCATCAACCTCCATCTATTAGAGACCCATTTATACAATACGGTAAAATTAAGGATATGAGGCAAATTTATGTTTTTAGTGGTGATACTGTTAATGTTTTTGTAAATACAGATCTCTTAGAAAAAAGCCTTGAGAATGTTAAAAAAGAATACAGAAATACTAATTATATCGGTATCGGTCTCAGTTTTATATTTTTAATTCAGCTTTGGCTTTTAACTGGATGATCTGATTATTGTTTGGATACTAAAATAATTGTTAAATTATTGTTATGAATAAAAGTAATTCAGATACCCCTGTTAAATTTAAACCTGATTATAAGTGGCCAAAAGAAGGAACTGAAATTATTTGTCCAAAAAAAAATGAGCCACTTCAACTGCAAAAGGATTTACCTCATTATTATGGAAAACCCTGGTGGTGTCATCATTGCCAATGGCAGTTTACAAGTGAAGATTTAAAATCTAAAGATTTCTGTCAACTAAAGTAAAATTTAATGTCTGTCGATATTCTCTGTATTGACTATCAAAGCAACAACTGTGCGAAGCTTCTTGAGAAATCCTTAAGAGAAACAGGTTTTGCTGTTATTACTAATCATCCTATCTCACATCGTTTAATTCAAGACGTCTATTTTGAGTGGAAATCTTTTTTTTCTGCAAAACTAAAACATAACTATATATTCAATATCAAGGAGCAGGATGGTTTTTTTCCTTATTTAACTGAAAACGCGAAAGGCAGTAAAAGCAAAGACCTGAAAGAGTTTTTTCATTATTATCCATGGGGCCAGTTTCCTGATTCTATGAGCAATCAAACCAAAATTCTTTATGATCAATTGGTTAATTTAGGTTCTGATATTTTGAGCTCTATTGAAGAATATTTTCCAAAAACCGTAAAAGAGAATCTTCATAGCTCAATGAAAAATATGATCCATAATAGCAAAAATCATTTATTTAGAATATTACATTATCCTCCTGTTCCAAAAGATTCAAACTTAGATTCAATTAGAGCACACCAACATGAAGATATTAATCTTATTACATTGTTAGTTGCAGGAAGTGAACCTGGCTTAGAAGTTTTAGGAAATGATCTCAAGTGGTACAAAGTTGATTCCAACGAAAATAATATTGTTGTTAATAGCGGTGATATGCTAAAACTAGCTACTAATAATTATTATCCATCTACCACACACAGGGTTATAAACCCTTCTAAAAATAAAAATGTAAGTAGATATTCTATGCCCTTATTCATACATCCCAATAGCGATGCAATGCTAGATAAAAATACAAGGGCTGATCAATTTTTAAATAATAGATTAAAAGAAATAGGTTTAAAAGAATAGACTTTAATCTAACTTACTTAACATCTTTTCTCTTTTCGCTCTAAACTCATTACCTTCTGACCATTGTGGCCATTCTGTGTGTTGGCTAATTGCATAGCCAACTCTGAATAAAATTCTCGCATCCTGCTCAGTTCCTGCAAAATCCCAATCATCTAAAATCTCATCACCTACTTGATGATAAAAATCAGAATTATAACGGTTCTGCATTTTTAATCCAAAATCCTTACCCTTACCGACAACATCAACGCCTCCACCAACATACAATGATGGTATTCCATTTTTAGCAAAAGGAAAATGGTCAGATCTATAGTAAAAGCCTTTCTCAGGTGAGGGGTTAGGTACTAGATATTTTCTATCTTGTTTAACAGCGAATTCTAAAACTTGATCTAGATTAGAATTACCTTTACCAACGACTATTAAATCTTTTGTTTTTCCATAAGTATTTCCCATTGCATCAATATTTATGACCGCAACAGTTTTTTCTAATGGATATAGTGGATTAATATTGTAATAATTTGAACCAAGCAATCCTTGTTCTTCCGCTGTTAAAGCAAGAAAAAGTATGGAACGCTTAGTTCCATTCTTTAATTTAGAAAAGGCTTTAGCTGCGTCAATGACAATACCTGTGCCAAGCGCATTATCATTAGCGCCATTATACACTTGATCCCCATTAAGTGATCTGTCTATTCCTAAATGATCCCAATGTGCGGTATAGATGATATACTCATTTTTCAATACAGGATCATTGCCTTCATATTTACCAACGAAATTGTTAGAACTAAATTTTCGAGATCTATTATTAATTCTGCTAGTAAACTTTGCATTAAGCACTATCGGTTTAAAATCTTTTTTCGATGATAATGCTTTTTGATCATCAAAATTGTACCCACTCATAGAAAAAAGTTTATTTGCAGTTGATTTAGGAATCCAACCTTGAAATGATAATGGCGTTTTTGATGGATCAACTATCGTCAATTGTTCACCTTTATAGCTATTTTGGAGAACGCTGAATGGATATCCGGCAGCTTCAGTCTCATGAACAACAATGACACCAGCAGCTCCACGCCTCAAACCTTCTTCAAACTTATAAGACCATCTACCATAATATGTCATTGCTTTGCCGCCAAAATAGTCATTATCAAGCTCACCATTTTCCGTAACAGGGGGATCGTTGACCAATACGACTATTATCTTGCCTTTCACATCAATATCTTTGAAATCGTTCCATTCATACTCAGGAGCAAATACTCCGTAACCACAAAAAATTATTTCTTTATTCAAAAGATTGACTTTGTTCTTTTTAACAAAAGAATTTCCAATAATGTCTTTACCAGTCATCAAAACCGATCTTTCTTTATCCGTAATAAATTGAGCTCGCAGTTCTGAAGTGACACCTGTCATTGTAGCTTTTTGTATCCATTCTCCATTGGGATTTCCAGGCTGTAATCCCATATTCGAAAAATTATCAATAAGATATTGAATGGTTTTTACTTCTCCAACAGTTCCAGGAAAACGCCCTTGAAATTTATCGGAAGATAAAGTTGTGATATGCGATTCTAGACTAGAGGATGTTATTGAAAGCTGTGCACTTAAGGCATCTTTATCGCGAACATGTTTTTCCCATCCTTCTTTATTATCACTACAAGCAATAAATACCAAAGAACAAATGAAAATATTTAGAAATGTTTTAAAATGCATAAAGACTCCAAAAGAATATTTTGAACAATAAAAGGATAAATTATTTTGATAAAATTTGATAATAATTAGTAATTATTAATTTTAAAAATTAATAAGAAAAAATATAATTAATTGAATCTTTTAGCATAAGATCACAGCTCTCTTTCAAACCTGTGTTTTTTCGCATCAGATATAATTTTTTTTGCCATTTCTTTTGCAATTTTAGGCTCTATTTGCAAAACCCTTGCTTTTTCATCCACCTTTTTTTTTGAAAAAAATAAATACAGCGCCAAAACCACTAAAGCAAAAAATAAGAATCCATAATATTCATTATAAATTGACAGATAAGTCATAAACATTATAAATAAAAATAGCGATATTATAAATTTGGAAAATTTTTTCATTATAATTATCAAGTTTAATTTTTTTACATAGTTAAAGTCAAAATTTAAGTATTTATATAAAATATATAAATATTGAGTATTAATTTTGACCATGATAATATGTGAATTAAGGGGTATTGTATTTGACATTAAAGCATATCCGATCCATTCTGATATCTTTTCTAAATTACAGCAAATTAAGAAACAACGTTCTGTTGGGCTAGCCGATATAATAAATGGAGGCGATCTTCAGTTTGATGTGACTAAACTTAATCCTCATTTTAATTTAAGGGGTGCCAAATTTCATAAAGACACGGATATAATTTTGACAGCGTTAGATGATGACTATTATGGTGAAGGTTATAGTTTTTATAGAAGCAAAATCAATAAAATAAAAATTAAAGAGCATAATTTTATTAATATTGAGCAAAAGGAGCAGTTTTTATTATTATCAATTAATCACCAGTTTGGTTTATATCATCAATTTGAACTCAATGAAACCATTCAATCATTTAACCATAAAGAGCTATCAATAGAATCAAAAACTTTTTTAACAAAACCCGTGATTAAAGTGGGATTAGATTTATTTTATAAAGATATTAAACTTAAAAGAAGAAATAGTGTTGGCTTTGAAAATAAAATCAAACAAACAGTTATAATTGAACCCAAAAAAACTCAGTTTTTTAATAAAACTAATTATAAAAAAATAGTTGATTCAAGTTTGGTGAGATTATAGCGCTAGGTTAAATAAATAATTTATTTTTTTAGAAAATCTGGAAATTGGTCTTTGCTAGAAAAGATGGAATCAGCATTAGAACTTTGAACTGCATCATACAATTCTGAACGATATATTTTTGTGGATCTTGGAGCATCGATACCTATTTTCAGTACATTTTTATCTAAGTCCAGTATACTTATTTTAATATCCTTGCCAATTAGTATCTTTTCACCTTTTTTCCTACTTAATACTAGCATTTAAGACGCAACTCCTTCCTCATTATTCTTTAGGGTCGCGTCATCGTTTGTTTTTAAATCATCATGATCAATAATGGGTTGATAGCCTGTTTTTGATGAATTATTTACAACTAAAGGTGCTTTGGTGTTTATAGTTACTTGTTTATTGCTAAATCGACAAATAAAATATATGCTATCTTCAATAGAAATATAATTTTTATAAATGCTTAATAAATCATCCATAGACATTTCTGCGGGTGTTAAATAATTATTTTTAACTGGCAGAATGATCATTCCTATGTCAGGATTCTGCAATGATTGTAGAACCATGAATGGTTCATAATTTTTAATTGGAGCTATGATAAAATCTGATAAATCTTCAAATCCTGGAATACCTTCTTCAAATAATAATAAATCATCTTTTTTAATAATTTCTAGATTATCACTAAGTAATTTATAGTGCCCTTCATTCAATACATCTTGGTAAACTTTAATTTTATCCATTAACGTAAGTAATCCATTATATTTAGTTTCAACACATCTGCAGCGGTTTGCATTGCAGCTCTGTAAGCTATTTCTTGTGAATTGTAAACCGTAATTGCCTCCGCAAGATCCACGTCTTCAGTCTCAGATAACAATGATGACAGATTCATATTTGCAGTATCCAATCTATTTTGAGAAAGATAGATTTGATTCTCTTTATAGCCCAGGGATGTAGAGATTTGATTTATATCTTCTAACAGTGTATTTACATCATCAAGGTCGTCTTTCACCTCAGAAGATCCATCTGTCATAGCTGCTTTCAGATTTTTTGCAATTGTAAAAATGTTGGTATCCATCACTTCTTGCCCTGATACATTAATAGCGAGCGACAAATTTTCTGATAGCTTATTATTTATATCAGATGCGTTGCCATTGTATGAAATCGATCCATCATTAGCCACGCTAAAAGCATTATCAACTTTGGTCTTTGTTCCAGCAAATAGTTTTTTACCGAGATAGGACTGATTCAGAATATCCATTGTATCATCAATGATATATTGAATTTGATCTGATAACGCTTGCCTACCACTTGCAGTTAAATCATCACTAGCACCTTGAAGAGAAATCTCTCTCAATTTGGATACATTCGTTGATAGATTCTCAACAGCATTTCTTGTTGTCATTACCCAAGCGTTGGCACTAGATGCGTTTTTTAAATATTGATTATTTTGATTTATTTGTTTGGATAATCTTTTAGCCTTTGAAAAGGATTCCGGATCATCTGAAATCTTTGCATGTTTTTTTCCAGT
Organism: uncultured Fidelibacterota bacterium; assembly: GCA_902615915.1. Lineage (GTDB taxonomy): Bacteria > Fidelibacterota > Marinisomatia > Marinisomatales > TCS55 > TMED144. The sequence goes on along the minus strand of CACMQQ010000005.1, from coordinate 25,331 downwards.
CGAAATTCTTCGCTGAGATTCATTTAATTGCTCTCTATTATTCTTTAATCCTTCGATAAGATTCTTAGAGATCATGGATTGGGTAATACGCATACTAATATCCTATTAAACAAGTTGTAAGATAGTTTTCATTATTTCGTCAACAGCTTGAGCTACTTTAGCGGCTGCTTGATACGCTCTTTCATATTTTAACAGGTTCGTCATTTCCTCATCAAGCGAAACACCTGAGTATGAAGCTTTTTGTGCTCTGAGTTGAGTAATAATCTTATCTTGATTTTGACTTATAAAATTCTCTTTATTTCCATCAACAGAAACATTTGTAACTAAAATCTGATAATTATCATCAATCGATCTTCCAGTTTCATCATCTAATGTTGATCTAATATTAGCAATCTCTTGAGCAATTGATCCGTCACCAATAGTGTTTTGAGCAGAGGATGTTGCTATTAAGGAAAAATCATCTTTTAAATTTTTATTTAATTGAATGTTCTTAGCTTTAGTACCTGCAAAGAAATTATTTCCGGTAGAATTATTCAATCCGTAACCAGTTGAATGTTTTTCATTTACTTTATCAATAATTGATTTAGCAATGACATCTATATCATTCTTATATGATTTTAAATATTCATTGTTAAACTCAAGCACACCCCCTAATTCGCCTGAATTGATATTAACCTTATCCCCTCTTTCAGTAGTTATCTCTAACTTTTGTAAAGAATCTGAATTAACAGAGCTAACACTAAACTTTGTTACTTCAGACCCATTTATAAGACTGTATCCACCGCTTCTGACTGATTTTCTTCCTGTTTCATCTTCTTTAATTTGGATATTAATTAGTTTTGAAAGATCATTGATAATTATATCTTCCTTATCTAACAATTCGGCAGATCTATTGGCTGTTCTGTTGACCACTCCAAGTTGATCGATTAAAGCATTTACTTTGGTAACTTTATCTTGTGCCATTGATGCAGATTCTCGAGATAAATTTTCCATTCTATCATTTAAGCTATTAAAGCTGTTAGCTAGTTGTTCACCACTATTACCTACCAGTATTCTCTTTACTTCGCTCTCTGGATCATTTGATAATTCATCCCAGGAATTCCAAAATTTTTCCATAACACTTGAGAGACTACTTTCGCCTGGCTCACCAAAAATAATTTCAACATTTTTAAATAAAGAGCTTTGAACATTTGCCCTGCCATACTCCTGATTTTCAAGCCTTATTTGATTTTCTAAAAACTTATCATGAACTCTCTCTACGTTTTGACTAGAGATCCCAGTTGATTTGAAATTAAAATCAATCTTTCTTCTTGAAAAATTTTCATTATTGGCATTTGTAATGTTTTGAGCTGTTACATTTATTGCTGCCTGCTGATTGCTTAATGACCTTCTTGATGCTTCGTATATGCTTGTAATAGACATTTTAAACCTGTATGTCCAAGACCTTATGTTCTAACTTAGACTCTCTAAGTAAGCCATCATTATTATAATTAATAGAAGTACTATCTTTTTTATCAATGAACAAGGAAACTAAGTTTTTAATATGCTCAACAGATGCTGATAGCAGATAATCGTTTTCTCTTCCAAGCTCGTTTACTCTCATCGCAGAAGATTTTAATTTATAATGAAGCATCTCTAACTCTGATGATCTTTTGGGGTCAAAAGCCTTCATGAGTGTTTTCATAGTATGGGGACCGTTATCGTTCATTTCATCTAATACTAGCTTTGTAATAGCATCTCTTTCAGTTTGATATTTCCTAGCTAGGGTTGAGGAAGCTTGAATTTCTTCAACAATGGATTTCAAATTGTCTATATTTCCTTTGAGTATACATTCTTGTTTTTGTCTAAAAAGATCAATTATGGTCTCATAAACAGCTAATTCCTTTGAAAGAACAGCTGTAATGTTTTCGTATTGTATGTTAATGGTATTCATTTTGAATTCATTTCTTTTAATTTCATTAGTTCAATTACATTTATAAAGTTGTCTGCATTGTTTTTCAACGATTCAAGATCAGACCCGAAAGATTTTTCAGCAAGGCTTGTATAGATTGTTTCAGATAATCCAAAACCACCTTGCTCTGCAATAGAGTCAGCCATTACTGTGCTAAACATCATAGAGGAAAGGTTATTGTCTGAACTTTCATCGATCTTTACCTTTTGGATGGTTTTTTCCATTTCCTTGAAAACAAAATTCAAGAAAGCTGCTTCCATTTTCTCAGTACTCTCTTTTAGCTTAATATCCTTGGATCGATTAGTTTGATCTGTAGGAGTATTCGATAATTGATTGTGTATCTTAATATCGTTCATATTATTATGAGCTTTGCTCTTAAAGCTCCCGCTTGATCGATCGCTTGAAAAATAGCAATGATGTCTCTTGGACTCAACACCATCCCGCCATTTAAAGTATTAGCTAGATCCTGAACGGATGTAGACTTTCTAAAGAATTCCACCGGCTGAACTGTTTCTGTAGCTTCTGCAGTAGTGTTTGTAGTTGTAGCAGGCGTACCTGCAGCAACTGTAGTAGCTCCAGGTCCAGTTTGGTTGATTTGCATAGCATTTTCTTCTTCTTCTTTGATCTGGATAACTAAGCTACCATGAGATACCATTACAGGTTCTAAAATCACATCACCACCAGCGACAACTGTGCCAGTTCTTTCATTTATGATTACTCTAGCTTCGGTGTATGCAAATGCATTCAGCTTTTGTAATTCACTAATTAATCCAGGAACATAATTTGGGTTAGTTTCTAACAGTTGTTCGTCTAAATTGACTTCAACTACACCTGAACTGAGGACTTTAGCATCAACTGGTACATTTGCACCCTCAGGAGTAAAAGTAATCATTTTTTCTTTAATATCAATCGCGGTATTATAATCTGGATTGTGAAGTATAAAACGCAATTTTTTCTCCGATGAGAAGTCCATATTGTCTGGTTTTGTTACTAATGAAGCACCATTTGGAACTCTTCCAGTTAATGCATGGTTCTTTTTGATTTGATCTCCACCACCAGAGTCTGCATTGTAGCCACCTATTGAAATTGGGCCTTGTGCCATTCCCCATATTTTACTCGGATTGTCACCTGCTTTTAAAGGAGCCATTAAAAGAACGCCACCCTGCAAGCTAGTAGCATCTCCTAGAGAAGCAACATTAACGTCAAACTGCGAACCTATCATACCCCATGATGGTAATTCTGCGGTTACCATGACAGCTGCTACATTTCTTGTTCTTAATCTTTGATTTGGGACAGTGATACCAAAATTTTCTAACATATTGCTTATGGTTTGTACAGTAAATATAGCTCCTTGAGTTCCAGTGGCTCTATCGCCAGTTCCATCCAAACCTACTACCAAGCCATAACCAATTAATTGTTTTTTACCCGTATCTTCAACATAAGTCAGATTTTTTATCCTTACCTCACTAAAGGTTTGACTTAGTGCTATAGATGTAGTTAATAATAATATAATTTTTTTCATTGAGATGCTCCTGCATTATCATCTGAAGAATCATTTGTTTCTGATGCATTAGGATCATCAGATGGTAAACCATTTTGGTATTGCATCGCTAATCCAACCATTGCAAGACCCAAAATAGCAGTACCTAGCTTTCTAAAGCGCCTTGGAGGTGCTACGATATTTTTTAAAGGACTGCCTTTTAAATATTCAATTTCAGCATCAGCAATATTGTATGAAAATATTGTGTTGTCAGTGCTAATGTCTCTTTCTCTGATCAGTCCACGTATTCTAATAAAATTTTTCTCACCATTAATTGTTACTTCTCTTTTTCCTTCGATCCTGAATGTCCCAGGATTTAATCTATTTTTTTTATCTTCTAAAATTGTAACAGATACTTTTGCTTCTAATCTATCCTTTATCTGAGAACCTTCATTGCCATCCATATTACTAGAAGTAGAACTTTGCGCTCCAAACAATGGAAGGTATTTTGAAAATGTACCACTAACACTACCATCCAATGACATTCCAGCATTGGATGAAACATTAGTGCGGGATTCCCTGGATGCATTCGATGTTTCAGTTACTAAAACTGTCAATACATCTCCAGCTTGTCTACCTCTTACATCTTGATAAAAAGATTGAAAGTTTTGGCTATATGATATGTTCAAAAATACAGTAATGATCAATATAATTTTCATTTATTTAGCTCCACAAGTATTGATTTGTCAGAATTAATGGTACCTGAAAAAGTTTGACGGCTATTATCAAGCGCTACTTTTATTATTTCTCCTATATTACCTTTATTACGTGTTTTACCAGAAAGTATGACAGTAATATTTCCATTTTTCAGTTTGACTTGGACGACTTCTCCGCGTTGAAGATCAGGTCTTTTTTCATACATAGCTTTCTTAAGTATAGTGCCTTCAGGAATAAAGCGAATGGTTTCAAGATCTTTAGAGATTGGAAATTTGATAGCAAATTCATTATAGTTTCTATCTAGCAATAAAGTTTTTAGTTCAAAATCCTTTTTATTAAGGATTTTTCTGTATTTCACAGGTTTTGTTGCAACATATACACCTTTTTTTATAGCTGCATTGATAGTAACAGGCAACCGGTTGTTACCATTGGTAGTTGCCATTAAGGTTTGATGACCAAGTTTTAATGAGTTCTTCAAAAGAAAATGGTATTTCCCTTTAGTCATGTTTTTAGGATAATGATAAATCACTATAAAAACATTTGATGTATCAACATTGAAATTCTTTGAGAACATGTCCTTTAATGAATATCTTAATTTGTTTTTTACATCAACATCTGAACCCAACAAAGTGGATACCAGTGTGATTAAAAAGATGCTTTTCTTTTTTATGCTCATTAAAAATTATCTTTTTAGGTTATTTGTCATTGACAAGAGCTCATCTGCAGTTTTGATAGTCTTAGAGTTTACCTCATATGCTCTTTGAGCGGATACAAGATTGATCATCTCAGTTACAACGTCAACATTCGATTTTTCAAGATAGCCTTGATTTAATTGACCTAAGCCATCCTCTCCTGGAGTTCCAAAAAGAGGTTGTCCTGAAGCTTCAGTTTCTCCATAAAGATTTCCACCTAAGCCTTTTAAACCGGCAGGGTTTACAAAGCTAACTAATTCTAATTGTCCTACTTCAATAGATTGTACCTGGCCATCTACAACAGCTGACACAACTCCATCTAAGCTTACATTTATAGATGAGGTGTTTTCAGGAAGATTGATCTCAGGAAAAAGCTTTAAACCTGTACCAGTAACAATTTCACCAGAACTGTTGATTTTCAATGAACCGTCACGAGTGTAAGCAAAAGTCTTATCGGGTTGTTGAACCTGAATGAATCCCTTACCATCAATTGCCAAATCTAATGGATTACCTGTCTCCTCTATATTTCCTTGGGAAAAAGAGCGAAATGTTGAAACTGGCTTGTTTCCAAGTCCAATTTGAATAGATGCTGGCTTTTCCATTCCATCCTTTTTACTTGCATCTCCTGATTCAATATTTTCATATAGTAAATCTTGAAATTCAACACTGCTCTTTTTAAATCCAGTTGTGTTTACGTTAGCAAGATTGTTAGCAATGTTGTCAACATTTAATTGCTGTGCTGACATTCCCAATGCTGCTGTTTTTAATGATCTTAACATATTTTACCTCTTATCTGTATTTACCAACTTCATTAGTGGCTTTTTTCAAAGCATCATCTATGCTTCGAACCGCACGCTGTGTGCTCTCAAAATTTCTTTGGGTCTCTAGTAATTGCACCATCTCAACCATTGGGTCTACATTTGAACCTTCAAGACCTCCTTGAATAATTCTATAATCCTCAAGCTCTATCACATTTTCTAAATCATTGTTTGTGTATTGACTATTGCCAGATTTATTTATTTTCTCATAATCATTAAAGTCTACAATCAATAATTGATCAATGAATTTGTCATTCAAAAATACCTCACCAACTTGAGTGATATTGATATTGCTTATTTTCTCTTCTTCGCTAGGTTTTAGGTTTATAGAACCCTTTTTACCCATAACCGTCTCACCATTAAGGGTAATCAAAAAGCCTTCTTCATCAATTTTAAAATGCCCATCTCTAGTAAATGAACTATTTCCTTCTTGGTCCATAAGTGAAAAGAAACCTTTGCCGCCAATTGCTAAATCCAAAGGATTGCCTGTCTCTTTCATGGTTCCCGGCCTAAAATCTGTTTTGACAGTTTCTGGAAATGAAGATTTATCATTCTCTTCTAGATATTGAACAAAGAAATGGTCTTTCTTAAAACCATTGGTACTAATGTTGGCTAAGTTATTCGCAGTAACATCAGTTTTCTTTAAAAGAGCTGTCATGTTTTGTTTTAAAGTATCTAGGTTAATTTCCATACTTTGTAAACAAACAATTAGTATGCCAAATACAAATGAAGCGAACTTTATTCTTTTAACTTCAGTTATTACTACACTTATAATATATAAATGCTGACTTAAATTAATTTTCTAATGAATAAAAGAGAGGAAAAGATTTATTTTTTTTTGGGAATATTTTTCCCGATAAAAGGCTAAAGCTTTTTTTCTATATTGTTTATACTACCCATCAAGTCTTTACTTTTGGTCAAAATCTTTTTGAGGGTCATAGATATTTTATTTCTATCAATGGTGTTAGATGCTAGTGATAGAAAATCAATTAGATCGTGTATTTTTTTGAAATTATCTTTTAATTCATTTAACTCATGTGAAAATTTGTCGATCGATAAATCTTTTTCATAGGTTTGTTTGATATTTTGCTGTGTTTTTAAGTATAATAAGGGCGAAAACAAATTACGAAATAGATTTATCTCATTTTGTAATTCATTCGATGAATACCCTTTTTTATTTGTGCAAATATTAATCGTACAAATCTTAAATGAATTATAAATAAAAGGTATTGACATAAAAGACCTATAAATATGACCATCTATAACTATTGGCTTTTTCATATCATTTAAAATTAACAAATGATTCGAATCAAGATTTACACCACTGCCAGAGATTGTTAGATCCTGAAGAAGCTGTACTTCTTCTATGGTGCTTGAATACACATGTGTTTTATTGCTATCAATATATTGATAAATAGAGATACCATCGAAATCAACAAAGCGATTAAATGATGCGGAAAAGGTTTTCCAATCGATAGGTTCGCTTGAATTTTTCACATTCAATGCATTAAACAAATCCATTATTTCTTTTTTATTTAATTCAATCACTACTGTTATGAATATCCATAAGATTCAATAACTGCTGTCTTTCATTGGAAACATACTGAGGAAGGTTGATGCTAAAAATTGAACCTTGTGGTTTTTTTCTAGCTGTGATTGTTCCGCCAAAACCTTCGATAATCTCTTTAGCCAATGGAAAGCTTATACTCCCTGAACCTTTATTTATATTTGTAAAATTAAAGCAATTATCATAAAAATTGGAATCTTGGTTCATAAAATTATTATCGAATATAATAGAGGCTATATTACTATTTTCTTTCGTTAGTTTTATTTTGAGCTCTTTCTGGCTATCAAACTCATTGTATGATAAAATATTGTTTAATACTTTCGTAAATGAATCGATCAATAGGTCAGTTTTAGCTAAACAATATATATCCTCATTTGGAATTGATAGATGCACTTTTACATTATTTTTTTGGAATTCATAATTTAGGTTCTTAGATATTGTTTCTAATATATCATTTAAGACAAGTTGTTTGAAGTCGTTGGTTTCTGCGCTTTGAGAATAGCTTCTAGCTAAATCAACCACATCAGTTATTCTTTGTGAATAATTTTTCAATTCATCAATTTCTTTAGATAATTGTTTATCTGTGTTAGCATATTTTTTTGTAATAAGATCAATTTTAAGATTTAATGCTAATAGTGGTTGTGAGATCTCGTGAACAAGGCTAACAAGGCTATCGCTAAAGCGATTCAAATTTTCTTTTGTTATAGATACATAGCGAGACTGTTCATTTTCTTTAGTTATTAAATTTTCAAAGGTTGTATTTGTTATAGTTACAATAACGAATTCAATAACATTGGATGTATTTAATATTGGATTAAATCCGATTCTAGTATCAACGGAATCATTATTAACTTTAAAAGTAAAATCAAACAAAAACGGTTTAATTCTTGTTTTAAAATCACCTTTATTTAGTTGATTGAATTCTTCGCCATTATCACCGTTATCGGAAATCAACTTCAATAAATTTTGTTTATGCAATGAATTAAAATCAGTACGAAATAATTTTAAAGCCGATCTATTTGCATATTGTATATCTGCTTTGGTGTTACAGATTAATATAGCATCATTTAATGATTCTAAAATAGATACAGTAACAGCATAATCATTTGATGCAATATTTGATTTATAATCATTCATCTTTATACATCTTATAATCAAGATACATAACTGCTTGATCGTAGGAGAGATCTTGATCTTTCATTATAAAATCTAATTTCTCATCTTTAGACATTGTTGAAAAAGCTTCGAGTTCTTTTTCAAATGATAAAATTTTATCATCATCTATCTCTTTATCATCTGATATATTTTCTGAATTCGATTTATCTTTTATTAAAAATTTTGAAGTAAAGGAATTGATTTTTGATTCAATAAAAATAAATAGGTTCTGGTTAAAGCTTGTTGAAAAATATTTTTTCATTAACAACACGGATCCATAAAGAAAAGATATAAGTGCTAATAAAATGATTAGAGACATAAAAATAATACTAACAATTCTATAGGTTTTAAATTGTATAGATTTCTCCCAATTGCTAATAAGTGCTGCATCGGACTCTTTAGTTTCTTTAATAGATTCTATTCTAGTTGGTGAATTTCTTATACTTTCTTTAAATGTTAAAAGGCGAATTGCTTCATCCCTTTTTTGAAAGGAAACTGAATCAATTAGCCAGCCCCGCGCTGTCTTTGTTCCGCTAATTCTATATGCTTCGTCAATTATAGATTTTATCTTTCTCCCTGCTGGCGTTTCTATACCTACTTCTTTTAAATTTAAATTTGCCTCTTTTATAGTAAAAAATTGATATAATGAAGAATTCTCTTGTGAAGTCAAGAATGAGAAAAATAAAAGATTTATTAAAAATCTAGACAATAGAAAAATTATTTTTGTTTGTTTTCAATGAGCTTAGTTTTGATTTTAATAATTCTAATGTGCTTTTAAGAATCTGAGAAACCCTTCCGTCAGATACATTAAGTATAGATCCAATTTCAGATATCTTTAATTCTTCATAGTAATAAAGAGCTAATACTAATCTTTGTTTTTCTGGAAGATCTTCAATAGAATTTTTTAAAATTGACTTTTGCTCTTTCTTGTCTAGTTTTATTTCTGGGGAGTCATCTTTCGATGGTAGCATCTCATGATAGGATAGAGCATCTTCATCAGTGCTAGATGCAATGGGAGAATCAAGAGAAATATTAGAATTGAGCTCGTAATTATTAATTGCTTGGCTCACATCGCTAACTGAAGTTCCGATATCATTAGCAATCTCATTCACTGATGGTTCGCGGTATAGCTTCTTAGATAGAGCATCTCTTGACCGGTCAATAGTTTTATATTTTTTTATCTGATCTCGTGAAATGGTATTATTTTTTCTGATTGCATCGATGATGCTTCCGTGCACCCTGGTGTAGCAATAAGATTTAAATGCAGTATTTAATTCTGGATCATATTTATCAAGCGAAGATAACAAACCCATTACACCATTTTGAAATAGATCTTCCTTGGTTAGGATATTTTGGTAAGAATCGATAGGTATTTTATTTATCACGTGATTCACTAAAGGAAGAAAAGCAAGCACAACCTTTTCTTTGTTTTCATTGGATGGATCATTAAAATAATCCATAACCATTTTTTGCCCATCTTCTTTCTTTTTATTATTTATAGACACTCTTTATTTAGTCTTTCTTTCTAGGAAACATAAGATAGGCTCCCCATCGCATGAATAATCCAGCACTAAAAAAAATAAATAACACACCTAACATAACAAAAGCAGCTCTAAACAGTGAAAAACTAAGTGAATTGTTCTGCATAACAAGATTAACCAATAGTGTGACTGATGCCAAAAAACCAGCAGATAAGTAAGGTATTTTTCCCATTTAAGCTCCTATCTCAAAATGTCTGTTTTGCATAAATCTATCAAATAAATTAGAATTTTTATTTGTTAAAGAATCGGTTTTAAGTTCAAGAATATGTCTTAAAATAACTTTCATATGACTAATAGATGATGATTGAGGGCTATCAATAGCCAAAGGAGATCTTTTTCTCACTGCGCTCGCGTATTCTTCATCTTTAAGCAATGAGCCGCCCCAAACAATCTCAGAAGATAGAAATCTTTGAACCATCAAGTTCATTTTCTTAAATAATGACCAACCCGATTCATCAGACTCAACGCTATTTGATATCATAATAACAGGAGCTTCTATTTTATTATTTTTAATAATTTTTATCATTCCATAGCCATCTGCAATGGATGATGGGTCAGGAGTAACAACCAATATGATTTTATCTGCACCTAACACAAATGACATAACCGTGTTATGAATACCTGCTGCAGTGTCTATAAAAATCATATCATATTCTTTTTCAATCTGAGAAAATGAATTTCTAATTTTATTTAAGGCCTTGTCTTCTGAAGCAAGCAGGTTGTCCACAGCGCTTGCAGCCGGCAAGATATCAAGATTAGCAGGTCCTTTTTCAATAATATCTTTTAATTCAACCTTATCACTTAGGACATCTGCAATGGTGTACTTTGGTTGAATACCCAATAAAAGATCAACATTTCCAAGGTGTATATCTGCATCTACCAAAAGAACCTTTTTATTTAATTGAGATGCTAAAATCGATAAATTAACAGATAGACTAGTTTTACCTACCCCGCCTTTTCCGCTGGTAACTGCATAAATTTCAGGGCCATTGCCAATCAAAGATTTCTTGAATATTGAATTGTTATTCATAATTAATTATTATCAAATATTGATTTTAAAACGTTACTTGAATCACCCAACATAATATCCTTGGGGATGCCTTGACCATTCGATAAGGCTTTAACTGGAACATTTATTTCATTCATAACAGATGCAATTTTGCCAGGCTTGACTGTTTCATCTAATTTAGTAATACATAATGATGTGATACCGTGTAACCGAGTAATCACAGATTGAAAAAATAGATCATCGACATCTTGGTTTGCCGGTAGAACTAAGATTTTTTCATCAGGTTTCAGCAAATCGATTATTTTTTGAATCTCAGATACCTTGTTTTTAAAGTTCATGCCCCTACCTGGAGTATCAACCAATATGACATCTTTATCTGAAAAATCTTCCATTATCAGTGGAAGTTTTCCAGCGGTTTCTGCTAGTCTGGATTCAATGCCGCTGATCTTTGAGAAAGATTCTATTGGATAATAGCCACCAGACTTAAAACTGTCTGTAGAAATAATACCTACATTTTGTTTTCCATAGAACTTCTCACTTGCCGCCATCTTGAGAATCATAGATGTCTTACCACATCCTGTTCCTCCAAGAAATAATACTAATCTTTGTTTCTTTTTTTTGAGCTTTTCTGGTTTGCATAATGCTGCTATATCTTTCTTGATAACATTTAGTATCTCATTTTCAGATACATCTCTTTTATCAGCAAGTTTAATATAGCTTTTCCTTACTAGGCTTTCAGAATGCTCAACTGTAAAGCCTAAAGATCTTAATTTTTCATGAACTAAAGAAAAATTGTCAGGAAAGTCAGGCAAAGCTATCCTTCTAAATCTTTTGTTCATTTCGCTTAATTCATCACGCAAAAACTTGATATCATCCGTTAATCTGTTAGTTAAAGCCATATCTTGATTATCAGGAATGTTTTTCTTTGCACTACTTAATATGCTGTCGAATGATTTTGGTTTACCGCTTTTATTGTAGGTTTGGATTGTCCTTTGAAGGTTTTCAATTGCATTCGAATTTGCATTTTGACCAACTGTTACTTCGTATAATTTTTCATTTGGGTTTTTTTCACTCTGAACTAATTTTGAATCTAGAATGACAATGTCATTACCTAAAGTATTTTGAGCAAGCTTTATTGCATCTTCTTTTCTTTTTGCTCTAATCACTTTTTTCTGCATTTCTAGTTAGGAAACTGCACTGAACCAACTGATCTTAAGTTGGTATCTGGGTTTAATTCAGAATAAGATAATACAGAGAGTTCAGGCATTACCGGTTCAACAAACTTTTTCAGTTGTTTGCGAATTTGAGGAGATACCAATAATGTTGGCTTTGCACCATTACCAACCATGTCACCTACATTTTCGCTTATGGATTTAAATAATTTCTCAACTTGATTGGGAGCAAATCCTAAATTTTGCTGACTTAGCCCACCTTCTTTCATCAAATTAGAAATATGATCCTCTAACGATGGATCTAAAGTAGATACAAATACTTCGTCATTGTCGTTTTTGAATGATTCGGTGATCGTAGCTGATAATGCCATTCTTACATATTCCGTAAGGATCTCAGGATCTTTAGTTATTGCTGAATTATCAGCAAGTGTCTCTAAAATCATGACAATATTTCTAATAGGTATGCCTTCTTTTAAAAGATTTTTTAATACTTGATTGACGGTGCCTAATGGTAGAATATCAGGAATAAGATCATCTACTACCGCAGCATGGGTTTCTTTTAGATGATCAAGGATTTTTTGGGTTTCTTGCCTATCTAACAATTTATAAGCATGCGTTCTAAGAACTTCCATAAGATGTGTTGCAATTACCGCAGGAGGTTCAACTGTAGTATAACCAGAAGCTTCAGCAATTTCTTTTTGCTCTTCTGTGCACCATTTTGCAGGCAAGCCAAATGTTGGTTCTATCGTATCAACACCTGTGATATTTGAATCAGGATCTGGGTTTAAAACCATATAATAGTCGAGCATTACATCACCGCTCACTATTTCAATCCCATGTATCTTGAATATATATTTTTTTGAATCAAGTTGAATATTGTCCCTTATTCTAATCGGAGGTATTAACATTCCAAGTTCAATAGCAAGGCTTTTTCTAATCGTTGAAATACGATCAAGTAAATTTCCTCCTTGACTTGCATCCACCAAAGGTATCAATCCATAACCGATCTCAATTTCGAAAGGATCTGGATGTAAAAAGCTTTCAATTTTTTCATCCTCAACCTCCACTTCTTCTGCATCTTCTTGACTATCAAGTTCTATTTTCTTTGTTATAGCATTTTGAGATAGGAATCCACCAACAGCAACAATTGTAGCCATAATAGCAAATGGTAAAAAAGGTAAGCCTGGTACTAAGCCCAATATTCCTAGCACGCCCGAAGATACTATAACTGCTCTGGGTTGATTGGATATCTGGGAACGTATGTCTTCGCCAAAATCTGAATCACCTGTTGCTCTAGTGACAATGATACCAGCAGCAGTTGAAATAATGAGCGCTGGTAATTGAGCAACTAAACCATCACCAATAGTTAAAAGAGTAAATTTTTGTGCTGCGGCTGAAAATGTCATCCCCATCTGCGCTACACCAATGAGTAGTCCGCCAACAATGTTAATGCCTGTCATGATCAAGCCTGCTACAGCATCCCCTCTGACAAATTTACTTGCTCCATCCATTGCGCCGTGGAAGCTGGCTTCTTGGGAAATAATTTCCCTTCTTTCTTTGGCTTCTACATCATCAATAAGCCCTGCATTAAGGTCTGCATCAATCGCCATCTGTTTTCCAGGCATAGCATCTAAGGTAAACCTTGCTGAAACTTCTGCAATTCTTCCGGCACCCTTAGTAATAACAACAAAGTTAATCAATACTAAAACTAAAAATATTACAATACCAACCACATAATTACCACCTGCTACAAAACTACCGAATGATTCAATGATTTCACCAGCATAACCTTTTCCTAAGATTAGTCTGGTGGTTCCAACATTTAATGACAACCTAAAAAGGGTTATGATAAGAAGAACGCTTGGGAATACTGAGAATTGAAGAGGTTTATTCACATACATAGAAACAAAAAGAATAACTAACGCTCCCGTTATGTTCATAACAAGAAAAACATCCATTAGGAAGGTTGGCATAGGAAGGATCATGATGCCAATGATCATCATTACAATAGCAGCAACAATGATATTGCTAGTATTGTTGAGAGGGTTATTTAATAATGGTTTTTCGTTCTGTGCCATTTAATATTATTATCTTTTCTTTTTCATTGTAAAAACTTTCGCTAAAATTTCTGCAACTGCTTGATAGAAAATCGCTGGTATTTCCATGCCTACCTTCAAAGAATTAAACAAATTTCGTGCCAAGGGCTTATTTTGAATTATTGGGACACCTGCTTCTCTAGCAACTTCTCTTATTCTTTCAGCTATCTTTCTTTGTCCCATCGCTACAATTTTTGGTGCAGAATCTTTACTTCCTTGCTCGTATTTTAAAGCAACAGCTATGTGAGTAGGATTGGTTACCACTACAGTTGCATCAGGTACTTCTTGAATCATACGATTTCTACTGAGACTTTGCTGGACTGATTTAATACGTGATTTAATTTCAGGATTACCCTCATATCTCTTTTGTTCATCTTTTATTTCTTGTTTGGTCATCATTAGTTTCTTCTGATGATCGTATCGTTGCCACGCATAATCCGCTATTGCAACAAAACTTAGAAAAACTACGATTCTAAGAGTGATTTTAAGCATTACCTCGCCAAAAAAACTGACAATGGATTGAGGTAACAACAATATTAAATTGTCCAAGCTATTTACCGTTGAGAGGATGACTGTATAAGCAATACCTCCAACAATTAAAATCTTTAAAATCCCTTTGATGAGCTCAACAATAGAACGCATAGAAAAAATGCGCTTCAGGCCTTTGAGGGGGCTAATTTTAGAGAGTTTTGGTTGTAATGCTTTGGAGCTAATTAAAAAACCAGCTTGCCCAAAATTTGCTATGAGACCTCCTAACATTACTACTAGAAGAATAGGAAATAACATGAAGAAAAAGTTAATAAATCCAGATGTTACCTGAGAAGAATAATTATCTGCAGACACATTTGTCAAATGAAGATTCATATAAGTAGAATTAAATAAACCTGCGATTGCTGACAATAAACCGGAGCCAAAAAAAGCTAGTGAAAGTATACCAAAGATTAGAACAGCTGCAGAGTTAACATCCGTACTTTTGGCATAATTGCCTTCCTTTCTTGCTTCTTGTATTTTCCGCGGGGTAGGCTTCTCTGTTTTTTGTCCTTTATCTTGCTCTTCAGCCATTTAACTAGATCCTAAAACTTGAAATAAGTTCATTTGTTATTATAGTTAAATCGTTGAATATCACATCAAACATGGATTGAAAAATGTTAACAGAAAAAATTAGCATTATAATTCCAACACCTATTTTAATAGGCAGTGCAACAAAAAAAATATTCATTTGAGGCATTACTCTTGCCATAAAACCAATTCCTGTATCAATCAATAAAAGCATGATCATTGCGGGTGCAGCAAATTGCAAACCCTTTAAAAACATCATAGAGCCACCACTAATAATCGCTTGTCCAGTTTGATCTGATAATTGATTTAATCCCAATGGAATTATTTCGAAATGCCTAACCATAGTCTCAATTAAAAATAAATGTCCATCAGTTGCAAACAAAAATAATATAGCCAATAACATTAAAAATTGACTTACAATTGGCACCTGCTGTCTTGTGGTTGGATCTATAATGTTTGCATATGCTATACCCATTTGTAATCCAATCATTGATCCAGCTACAGAGAATGCTTCAAAAACAATCTTAGTGCCAAAACCCAGTATGAAGCCAAGTAAGGATTCGGTGATAACAAGAAGTGCAAATTCCCAAATTGAATTAATGTTTAAATCAGTTGAATTTGATAAAGAAGAACCTATAATAAGAGCAAAAGAGAAAGCTATCAAACTTCGAAATCTATTGTTAATTAGAGCGTGACTGAAAATAGGCATTATAATCATCATTGTTGTCAATCGAATAAAAACTAAGAGATAAACTGGAAGAATTGTTTCAATATTATCAATGAGATCAAACATTTAATTACATTTTGCTTATTTCGCTAAAAATCAGTTCTGTATAATTGACTAATAAGTCTAAAAACCAATTGGTTAAAATTAATAAAACAATACCAACAGCTAAGATCTTTGGGATAAATGTAAGGGTCATCTCTTGAATTGAGGTAATAGCCTGAAAAATACCTACAGCTAAACCAACAAGCAGAGCGATCCCTAGAACTGGAGCACAAACATATGCAACAACAAAGAGAGTTTCTCTACTAACAAAACTTACAAGATCAGTTGTCATTAAGAAAAGCTCTTAACCATTGACTCTACAATCAGGTACCACCCATCGACAAGTACAAAAATTAATAATTTAAAAGGTAAAGATATCATAACAGGTGGAAGCATCATCATTCCCATTGAAAGCAATATGCTAGCTACTATCATATCAATTGCAAGCATTGGCAGGTACAACAAATATCCTATTTGAAAAGCTGTTTTTAATTCACTAATCATAAAGGCTGGAATTATAGTAAAGATGGATAATTCACTTAAGGTAGATGGTTCAGAATCTGCCTGCAGATCAATAAACAATTCCAAATCTTTTTCTCTCGTGTGATCAAGCATAAAAGATTTGATAGGAACTGATGCATTTTCTAAAGCTTGCTCTTGAGTAATCTGCTCATTTAAGTATGGCTGTAAAGCTGTATCGTTGATTTCTAAAAATACTGGCTTCATAATGAAAACTGATATAAATAAAGACAGACCAATTAAGATTTGGTTAGATGGAACAGCCTGCGTTGCCAAAGCTGAGCGTATAAAATTAAAAACAATAAGCAATCGTGTAAAAGATGTCATCATGATCAGAATTGATGGTGCTAAAGATAAAATTGTGATTAAGAATAATATCTGAATCGTTAGGCCAAAATCTTGAGGGTTTTGAGCTTCATCAACACCGATTGTAATTTTAGGAAGAGGTGTTTGCCCAAAAAGCACATTATCTGTAAATGAGCATAATATGATGACAGATATTATGAATAGTATTTTTTTCATTCTAATTAGGATCTAGTTTATTTAAAACATCTTTGAACTGTCTAGGCTTTGACTTTGCCTTCTCAGGTTCGTTTGAAGAATCTAATTCAGTTAAAAAATTTATTGAACTATCAGAAACACCTAAAACCATTTTTCTTTTATCAATTCTTACTATCAATAAATGCTGTTTAGTGTTGATATAATGCTTTCCCAAAACCTCAATATTCGCAGAAGCATTTAATGGCTGAATCTTGTTTCTGTAATATTTTACAAATACATAAGTGCATAAACCTGCAATTGCAGTTAAAAGAGTAACTCTAACAATTAATGTTGGGTAATTAGGACGAGAATTTCTATTGCTTTCTTGCTCAGATGATATATTTTTATCCAATACTTCAGTTTTGTTTATCGAACCAGAAATAACAATGGATAAAATTAAAAGAAGAAGTGCTCCAATTAAGATATTTCGGTTATATGACTTAACCTTCTTTAAGTTTAAATCTTTCAAATTCAATATTTTAGCTTAAAGACTTCATACGTTCATTTGGTGAAATAAGTTGTGTAATTTTTATACCAAAATGATCCTCTACAACCACAACTTCTCCCTCTGCTAATTTTGTGTCATTGACATACAATTCTAACGGTTCTCCTGCATTTTTATCAAGCTCTAAGACAGATCCTTTGCCAAGTGACATGACATCTTGAATTTTTATCTTCTTTCTGCCTAATTCAACCTGAACCTCTAATTCAACATCCATAAGCATTTGCATGTTATGAGTTGGTCCAGATGGGCCATCACCAGTCAAATTAGAAAACTCTGGGTTTGCTACATCGACTTTCTCATCTGCATCTAGCGCAGAAGTAAAATAAACTACATTGATTTTAGAGCCCTCAATGTCAAGGACAATGCTAGAACTCAAACCATTAAATTCACTTAAAGATTGAGGCATTTCCTGAATAACTGCCAGTGAAAGATCATTAGAAGAAATTTTTGATTCTTTAAGTATCTCACTTAGCGAAGCTTGGATTTTCTGAACACTTTCATCGTTAATTTCAGCATCGTCTTCAACGCCATCTACAAATGCAGAAAGTGCTTTAATTGAATCAATGTCCATCAGTAATTGATGATGGTTTTGATCTGAAAGTTCTATGCTATACAGTGGAAATTTTAATTCTGAAGGAACGGACTTGCTCGCTTCTTCATCTTTCAAAGATACGTCAATTGTTACATTTTCTTTCGAAAAAACAGATTTTATGCTATCAACTAGGGCGCTTTTTGTATTCTCAACTCCTGAGTCGAAAAGTGTTTTAAAATTTTCGTAATTGCTCATTACTTACCTCCGATGATTACATTATTTATTTTACAAGCATACTTCCCGTTGGATACACCTATCGATGCTGTATATAAAAGTTTGTCTATCATTTCTATATCAATTTCTTCGTGTGTTTTGTTATCGAGGATCACAAGATCACCTTCTTCCAATTCTATGATATTTTTAAAAGATAGCTTTGCAGTTCCTAGCTTGGCCTTCATAGGGACCTTTACTAATTGTAAATTTTCTGACATAGTAGCTTTTTCATCATCACTTGATGACTTCTCTGTAGAAATAACCTTATTTTTTGCAGCCGGTGAGGCTAGAATGTTCTGAATCCAGTTATATGGATAGCATAAGGTTATTTTACTATCCTCATCATCCATTTTTACTTTGATATTTACCGTCACCACAGGATCTAATTGTTGTGCTATTCGAACAGATTCAGGATCTGATTCAAAGTTGGAAAGCTCTGAGTTAACTTCTCTTAGCGGGAGCCAAGCTTTTGACAATTCAGAAGAAAATTGATTTGCTACTTTTGTAAGGATATTCTTTTCAATATCTGTTAACTTGGTTTTCTCTTCATCAACTTCACCTGTACCACCGAGAATTTTATCTACTAAAACAAGTGCGAGCTTAGTATCAAAATCAACCATGATCTTTGCTTCAGGCAATTTAATTGTGCCATGGAAAATCGTTGCGGGTGTTTTTAAAGATTTAATGAATTCCCAAAATTGTATTTGATCTGATGAGCCAATAGAAACGCTAATAGATGAATTTGATTTTTCAGACAGGTAATCTGTAAACTTCCTTGCTAGGCCTTCATGCATGGTAGAAATAAATCTTAATTGTTCGCGAGAAATTAAAAACGGGTGTTTAAAGTCATAACCTGAAACTCTTTTTGAATCAGCTTGATCTTTAGGAGCGGTAGCATTCATAAGTGCGCTCATCTCCTCTTTGGATACGACCTTCGACATTACTGTATCATCAACTTAGTAAAAATAACACTATCTATTATTCCTAAGCAGGGCTGTTCGGGATCGGTCACCGTTAAATTCATAAAATCTTCAATCATTTCTTTAAAATATTTCGATTGTTTATTTTGAAATTCCATATCTAAAACATCATCAAGGGTTTTGGCTCTCAGGTCACTTATTATTTTTTCATGAATCCAATGTTCAATTTCATCCAATTGACTTATGGTCTCTTTATTTAAGGCTTGTATAGCGACTGAAGCTACTATAAATCTTCTTCCATTAGTATCTTTGATATTCACAGTAACGTCATTGATAGACTTTGTTCGAGCAGATAAATATTGTGCATTTTGAGGAGACATTTCTTCTTTGGTTCTATTAAGGTCTTCACATTCTTCTGGCTCTTCAGCCTCCTCCTCAATATCTAAATTTTCAAGTGCTTCTGCTTCAGCAATTTGCTCTTCTAGCGAGAGTGGTGGAGCAAGTGGTCCTACCCCTACAAACCTTCCCGCAATAAATAATGCTAAAAAAATAGTTATAGATATTGAAATGATCCCTGCTAATGGGATAAGTACCATTTTTTTGAGATTGAACTGAAATTTTTTCTCAGATTTTTTATTATCGTCTTTATTTTCTTTTTCGGCCATAACTTAATTTATTAAATAATAAATATTTACCTCAATAATTGTGCCATATTATCAATAGCCAACTGTTAAAGTTAAAAAAGAAATGTGAGCTATATCACAAAAAGGAAAAAAATTCTTTAAGATCGGGAAAAAAATTCTATTTCAATATATTTGTAGAAAATGAACGATCCGTTACAACCACTTCAACCCGTCTATTTTTAGCCATATTGGAACGAGTATTATTTGGGGCGATAGGTTTAAACTCGCCGTGCCCCGTTGCTTGCAATTTGGATGGATCTATATTAACAATAGTGATTAAAAATTTTACAACTGAGGTTGCTCTGGCTGAAGACAATTCCCAATTGGACGGAAATTGTCTTGAACGGATAGGAGTACTATCGGTGTGTCCCTCCACTTCTATTGATTTGGGGTTTTTCTCAAGAAGCTTAATTCCTACGGATCTAAGAATATCAAAAGCTTCTGGTCTTAGTTTGGCGCTTCCTTTTTTAAATAATACTTCGTCTGAGAATCTTATGACTGCACCCTGCTCGGTTTGCTGAACGGTTATCTTATCAACCATGTCTAGTTCTTTGATCACTTGCTCCATATCAAGCATACTTTCGTATTCGCTCATTCGTCGTTGTACTTCAATATCGGTTATTCTTATTGCTTTGCTTTTGACTGGAGATTCCTGTGCTTCTAAAATACCAAAAGCACCTTTCATAGCCTTTGAGGCATTTTCAAATTTTATAGGATCCATATTGGACATAGAGTATAAAATAACAAATAATGCAAATAACAATGTTACCATATCCCCATAGGTTCCCATAAAAAATGGGGCTGTTGGCATTTCTGGTGGTTCAGGAGATTTCTTTTTAGGCATCGATTCTTCTTTTTGGAGCTATAAACGTTTCTAAATATTTTTTTAACACTTTAGGATTTTCGCCTTTAGGTATTGACAAAACACCTTCAATCATCATTTCTTTTATCACAACTTCATTATTTGACAATACTTGTAATTTTCCAGCAACAGGCAAAAATAAGGTATTTGCTATAAGCGACCCCCAAAAAGTTGTTAAAAGTGCAACTTGCATATTAGCAGCTATTTGCACAATGTCAGTTAAATCAGTCATCATTTTCACTAGACCAACTAAGGTACCAACCATTCCGAATGCTGGGCAAAACATGCCAAATTGTAAAAAAATTTGCTGACCTTTTTGATGTCTTCTTTGCATAAAAGATAGGTCATTTTCCATGCTATTTCGAATCTCCTCAACATCAGTACCATCTACTACCATTTCCAACCCTGTTCTTAAAAAATCACTCTCAATAGTTTTAATTTTTGGTTCTAAGGATAGCAATCCATTGACCCTTGCTTCTTGAGAAAGTTCTACAATCTGATTTATTGTTTCCGCTTCATCTCCCTCAGAGGGTGCTAAGGCAGCTTGAACAGTCAATGGGCCCAGTTTTTTAATGTCATCAAGTTTGAAATTGGTTACGACTGCACCGAATGAACCTCCCAGGACAATCATGAAAGTAGGAAGATCAAAGAATATGCCAAGATTTTGATTTATTCCTATGAAAAACTGAGTGAATGAACTCGATATGGAAAGAAACCATCCAGGTTCCCAAATAGCTAAGGATACAAGAGCGTAAGCTACTAACAAACCAATTAATGAATTATAATCCTTACCCATATAAACAAAATTACTTAATAAATAATCTTTAACAAAATATTCACTTTAAAAAATTAGGGAACAATGAAAAATACATTGCTCCCTAATTCGACTACTATTTTAACCAATATAAGAACTATCTCTTCAATCTTGAAGTTTCTTGTAATACTTCGTCAAGTGTTGAGATCATCTTTGATGCGGCTTGAAACGCACGCTGAGCTTCAATTAGTTTTGTAAATTGATCAGCAAGGTCAACATTTGACACCTCAAGAGATCCAGATTCAATCTCTGTATTTAGATCCTCAGGTTTGCCGATGGTTGGTTCACCTGTGGCTGCAGTAGTTTCGTAAACACTAGGTGCTACCAAACTTAAACCACTTGGATCGTACCATTGAGCAACAGCTACCTTAGCTAACTTATCAACTTGCCCGTTGGTAAATTCACCATTAATAGTGCCATCTGGATCAATGATAAAATTAGCTAATTGACCAGTCTCTCTACCATCTTGCTCTCTTACGTTTAATGAAGTTGCAGAGTTAAACTGAGTGATACCAGCGAAAATACCATCTCTACCCTCAAAGTTAGGATTGATGTTTAGAGTTGGTGCACCGTTATTTGGATTAACCGTGATATTAGTTAGACCAATATCAAAGATGAAGTCATCAAATTGACCAGAACTATTGAATCTTACTTCACCAATTTTTAAACTTTTAGTCAATCTCTCTGCACTGTCTTCAGCAACAGCTGTATTAACTAGATCTGCACCATTGCTTGAATCAATTGTAACAGACCATAATGGCTCTTCATTATCTAGGGTGTATTGTTTTGTGAATGTCATGTTCATTTCGTGAGATCCACCCTGAGCATCAAATACAACAAAAGACGTGGATGATGTTGGAGAAAAACCTGATGTGCTAGCTGAGAACTGAGCAAATGATGTTGCACCAGTATTTCCAACACCATCAGCTAAAGTAAGTGATGTTTCACTATCTCCATGAATGACGTCAGATAGTTGAATTTTACCCTTTTCATCTATATCAACTGTAACTTTATTCTGACCAGTATACCTACCTTCAGTATAAGATCCGTATGCAGTTTGAATAGCATTCATTAGGGTTTGAACGGTGTCACCAGCTTGAAAAGTGTAGGTTGCGTTAACAGCTGCTCCATCAGGACCAGTACCAGTAATTATAATAGTATCACCAACTACATAATCTGTAGTATTCTGTCCAAGACCATTTAATGTTGAAGCGGCAGTTGCTTTACCACTTTCTGAAGTATCGTCAGTTAACTGTCCCTGCATTTCAACAACATTTTGCACAAGGTCAACACCAGCATTTATGTTTCCTGAAAGAAAAACATTTTTAGTTGCTACCGCAGCGGATACTACGTCACTATCAATCTTAATTTCGCCTACAGATTGAGAACCAGCAGCACCGCTATTACCTGCAAGCATATAACCAAGAACTGGAAAACCATCAGGATTTACTAGACGTCCGATTCCATCAAACCTAAAGTTACCTGCTCTAGTATAGATATTTTTATCATTGTCGCCTTGCAATACAAAGAAACTATCTCCAGTGATCGCGAGGTCTGTGACTACTCCAGTACTTTGAAAAGTACCTTGTGTAAATGGAGTGTATTTAACTCCCATTGTTCCTTCTAGGTTTTCAGCAAATGTAATTCTACTTGCTTTGAAACCTACAGTGTTCATGTTAGATATGTTGTTACCAACATTTTCCATTTTTGCTTGTTGTGCGTTCATACCAGATAATGCATTGGTAAAAGCACTTACAATTGAATTAGCCATTTTAGCTATCCTTTCTTTAGTTGTACCTGCTTCGATCGTTCCACAGGTTGGACCCCCTAAATAAGGACCGGTCCGTTGTTTTATGTTTTAAACTATTGCAACTGAATCTATATTAGTAAATACGTTGCTTCTTGCAGCCTCGCGATCAAGCGCAGTAACCACTGTTTGGTTTTTAACACTTACCACAAAGGCCATCTCATCCATTAGAAACAGACTTGATTTAGCACCTTTTTCTTTAACGCGCGACATACCATTTTCAAGTCTCTGAAGTTGATCTTCTCCCACTTGCATATTTCGCTCTACTAAGCGTTTGCTAGCATGTGAAGAGAAACGAACAGAATTATCCTCAGATATCTTTTTATCAAGAATATCAGAGAAATTCTGACTCTTATCTACAGGTTGATTAGGTTTATTAACAGTAGAGTCATTAGAACGAACTCTACCAATATCAAACTGAGATAATTGATTTTGAATTTGTAATTCACTTACTTTCATGAATCACTAACCTCCTCTGTTGTCATTATATCCATTACTTTATTGAACTGGATTTCAGAGTCATTAACTAAGAAAACAGCATTACCGTTTTCATATCTTACTCCATTAATAACTCCTTTAATTAAGGCAACTCCACTCACTGGAGCATTTTTAGCATCTTTTGCTACAACCTCAAATTTGTAATTTCCGCTATTAAGCTTTTCACCGTGCTTATTAAAACCATCCCAATCAACACGATGAGTACCGCCAGTTAAAGCTCCCATTTTAAATTCTTTGATACTGTTACCAGAACTATCTACGACCTTAACTGTAACATCTTCAGCTTGTCCCATTAATTTGAAATTTAATTCAACAGGGTCTGAACCATTAAAAGTGACCTTGTCTCCCACAGCTGTAACAGTCTTGCCCATAAATGCAGTAGCCATTGTATTATTAATTGCTTGCGTCAGCATCAAATCAACATTCATACTTTCTTCCATCATTTCAGACATGCCAGTCAATTGCTCGAGTTGACTAAATTGAGCAAGCTGAGCAGCAAAATCTTGACTTTCCATGGGAGAAAGAGGATCTTGATGTTGTAATTGGGTAACTAAAAGCTTGAGAAATTCATCTCTACCCATTTTAGCAGCATTTAATCCTCCTATCATTCCTCCATTGGATGCTGATGTTACATTTGTTGTTTCCATAATTCCTTCCTTATTTTTACGCTACAACTTCAATTGAATTGTAACCAAAATTTCTTTTATTGCTGGTTTGAGCAGATTCTGAATCTTCAATATGAACATCAGTTACGATGTCAATTTTTTCAGATCTATTGTTTCTAGGGTTGCTATCTTTATTTTTACCTTGATCAACCTCGACTTCAAAAGATTCAAAGGACAGACCTTTTTGAGATAAATTTTCCTTAATAGTAGAGACAATATTTTTAAGGATAGACTTTGCGGTTTCACTTTCTACTACAATAAGTGCTTTTGAGTCCGCTTTTTCTTGAAATAGCTTGACATTAATTTCACCTAATTCGCCTCCATCAAGTTTTGTTTCAAGTTTTTGCATGCCATTAGTTTCACTATATTGAACTATAACATTTGTGATTCTTGGCACCAATTTTACTGCTTGCATCTTTAAGGATTCTGTAGCTTTCACATTGATGCTTTCAAAGTTTTTGATAGCTGAGTCGTTCTGAAATTGGTTGGATCTATTTTCTGAAGATTTAACTTCTTGACTTCCTTTTGAAATGCTGTTGGTATTTTTAGAAACCGTATCTTTTACAAGATTAGATTTTTTATCTAATGAGCCATCTATTTGAGAATTTTCTTTGTTTAGATTAAAATTATTTTGAGAGCTTACTTTCGATTTAAGCTTTTTTGTAGCTTGGGTAAGATTTTTTATTT
>CACMQQ010000004.1:167500-214368 GCA_902615915.1 uncultured Fidelibacterota bacterium | reverse complement strand
GTTTCTTTAGCAAATGGATTAATTAAAAAAAAGCACTCAGTTTTTTTATGCATAAGAAAAGGATCTGAGCATTGGAAAAATCTGAATCAAAAGATAAAAATCCTTGAGGCTCCTTTCACCAATGAGCTAAGCATCAAAACAAAAATGATTCTTTGTAAATGTATAAAAAAAAACAAAATTGATCTGATTTTGTCTACAAAAAGAAAAGACTATTTCATTGGTGGAAGAGTTAAAAAAGAAATGAATATACCTCATGTTATTAGATTAGGTATTTCAAGAAAGATTTTAAAAAGAGATTTGTTGCAAAGGCGACTTTTTAAAAAAAGAGTAGATGGAATTGTTGTAAATGCAAAAGCACTTAAAAATGAATTATTAGATTATTCATTTGTAAGTGAAAATATTAAAAAAGATAATATTCTAGCAGTTTACAATGGATATCAATTTCCAAGAGTTAAAACTAGAAGAAAGCTAAAATCAAAAAAAATAATTTTTCGCGCAGCAGGAAGACTAACCTTTCAAAAAGGTTATGATTTCTTAATTTCTACAGCAAGAGCACTTCAAGCTCAAAAAAAAGATTTTGTAATAGAAATAGCTGGAGATGGACCTGAAAAAAAATCATTATCAAAAATGATCAAAACTAATTCATTGGAAGATAGAATTAGTTTGTTTGGTGAAGTTCAAAATGTTACAGAGTTTTTTTCTCAGTCAGACATTGTAATTATTCCTTCCCGTAGCGAGGGAATTCCTAATACGCTTTTTGAAGCTTGGCATGCTAAAAAACCAGTAGTGTTGACAAAAGTTGGCGGTGTTGGTGAAGTTGTTAAACATAATTTTAATGGATTAATTTGTGAGCCTGAACAACAAGATATAAATGAAAAAATTGTCCAAGCTTCGGCCTTAGACAGTAATATAAAAAAGCTTGGAATAGAGGGATATAAAACTTTAAATAAGTCTTTTACAATTGATACAATGATAGAGAAGCTAGAAAAGTTTTTATTGAAATTTTAATTTGTGTCTAAATAGTTTTTATAAAGTTCGCGAACGATTCCATCTGGAAGGCCAGATTCTGGGACAATCATTTTCTCTATTCTTAGGTACTTCATAATAAATAAATAAATGCTGCCTGCATGATCTATAACATCAGCTCTATCTGATCTCATTCCCATTTTGGTCATTCTTTTTTCAAAAGATAGAGGTTTTATTTTTTCAATGATATTATATATGGTATTAATAGAAATAGCTTCACCCTTTTTTTTCTGACTTAAAGAGAAAATTTTATTGATGTTTCCCCCGCTACCTATACCAATGATTTCACTTTCGATGTCTTTTTTATTATTAATAATCCACTTTTTCATTTTTGACCAATCATTATCAGTTATAGTGTTTTTTAATAACCTTACCGATCCAATTGGAAAGGATTTTGATTTAGTTTTTTTTAGCTTGGTAATAAAACTTATCTCCGTACTACCTCCTCCAACATCTATGTAAACATAGTTTTTACTTTGATCAAGATGCTTTTCAATATGGTTAGACATAATTATTTTTGCTTCTTCTTCACCAGAAATGATTTCGATATTCAAGTTCATCGATTCATTAATTTTTTCAATTATTGAATGCCCGTTCTCTGCATTTCGTAATGCGGCAGTAGCGCAGGACCGGTATATGATAGGATCATATGCATCTACCAAAAGTTTGAACGCGCTTAATGTCTTTTGAAGTTTTACAATATTTTTATCTGTTATAAATCCAAGCGAAAAAGCATCCTCGCCAAGCCTTAAAGGCATTCTAAATAGCGCTTCTTTGGAGAATGTATGTCTATTTTTTTTGTCTTTAATAACTCTACAAAATAGAAGTCGCATAGCATTACTGCCTATATCAATAGAGGCAAATTTTATACTCTTTTCCATTTTTGATTATTGAGTTAGATTCAATTAAAGGTTAGATTTTGAATATTTATGTCGATAGTTAATTAATATAATCTATAAAATATTTGTGAATAATGAATAAATTGAATAAAGCTATTATTTTATCTGCAAAAATACATTCAGGCAAGAAAGGCAGGAATAACGAACCAGCCGTTTTGCACCCAATCAGAGTTATGAATCAAATGAAATCAAATAAAGGGAAAATAGTTGCAGTTTTGCATGATGTTGTCGAAACAGAAAAAATTAGCATTGATGATTTAGCAGCGCAAGGTTTTGGAAAAAGTGTTTGTAAAACTGTTGATGCTTTGTCGAGACGCAAATGGGAAAAATATGATGATTATATCAATAGATTAAAAAAAAACAAATTGGCTATAAAAGTAAAATTAGAAGATTTGATAGATAATTACTCGAGTAGATTATCAAATAAAAAGAAATCAAAAATAGATCTTAAAAAAATTAAAAAATATGAAAAGGCTTATAAATCCTTAACTGGAAAAAAAATACAGGCTAATTTTTAATATCACTCAGGTATTTAACCATTTTGATTGTTAATTTTTCCCACGTGAAATCATTATTTACTCTTTCTATCCCCTGATCGATAATTTTTCTTCTAAAACTTTGATCTTCTAAAAATTTCTCAATGGCTTTCGTGAGCGATTTTATGTCATCTGCTGGAACCAGTAGGCCGTTTTTATTATTTTCAACAGCATCTGGAATTCCGCCTTCAGTACTTCCTATTACAGGGCAACCGCAAGCATTTGCTTCTAAAAATGTGATACCGAATCCCTCGCTATCACCAATGTCATTATAGGTTCGGCTTACCATTACATAGACTTGACTTCGAGAGTAAATTTCATTTAAATCGCTATCAGGAATATAATCAACGAAAACTATGTGGTTTTCAACAGACAATTCTTTCGCTAATAGCTTTAATTCATCCAGATAGGTATCTTTTTTTCTGTGAGGACCAGCTATCACATATTGAATATTTGGAAATTTTTTTATTAACAGTGGTAAACATTTAATTACTGTATCATGACCCTTTCTCCTTATTATGCGCGCTAAAGTTAAAATGATATTTGAATTTTCTGGAATGTTATAACGATTTAAAAACCCAGAGGTATTTTCTACAGGAAAAAATCTATTGATATCTACACCATTAGGTAGGAATTTTATATGGTTCGTTTCAATGCCATCCACTCTATCAATTATTTCATTTTTTGTATACTTGCTGACACATAGAATTAAATCTGAATCATTAACTACGTTCTTAAATGTGGTTAATTCTTTACCTTCTTTCAATCTCGTAACTTCAAGTCCATGGGCAACAACAATCATTTTACTTAGTGGATATTTCTTTTTTAGATAGCTGTATGATTTTGCCATACCCCAAGTTGTGGCAATGAAAATCGTTTCTGGATTCTTGTTTAAAATTTTCCACATGTAGTACATTGAATACCATTTGTGGAATTCATGCCAATTTCTTCCATACATGGTAACACATGAAAATGACTCATCTTTATGAACTGTTAGAACTCTATCTTTTCGATTTGTTGCGTACACCGAAGTTTGATATCCAATCTTTGGCAATTCACGCGCAATTCCCAAAGCCCATTCCGCAATGCCTCCTCCTTTGCATGGTGGAAAATGTCCAGTTATGATAGCAACATTTTTCATGCTAAAAATATTTTATAAAGTTTTTGCTCATTTTTTTCCAAGTTATATCTTTCGATAAATTGATGTTTGATTTATGTGCAATATCGTATTTTTTTTTATCTTCTAATAATTCTTTTATGGCATTTATGTATTCTACTCTTTTTTTAGATTTAATCAATTTTACTCCTTGATGTCCTTCTGGTATTAAATTTTTTGTAGAAGGCAATTCAGTACATACTACAGGGATTCCACATGAAATGAAATCAAACATTTTTGTTGGAGCTGTGAGGTAGCGATTATAGAAATCATCCGGTAAAAAAATTAGCCCTATTGATATCTCTTTCATATAATTTATCAGCGCGTTGTAACTCAACCAACTTTTAACAGAAAGATTGTTTTTTGTATTTTTAATTAATGATTTAGCATATTGTAATTCTTTTTTGTTTCGACCCCCTACAATTGATAGGGTAGCATTTTGAAAATTTCCTTGGTTCCATATTTTAATAATATCATCAATACCTTTAATCTTTTGAAAGCTACCGCTATAAAGAACTTTTCTTTTTTTAAAATTATTGATAAGATTTTTTTTAAGATCTAATCCAGGTGGACATGCTGCAATAGGCGTATCCACATATTTTTTATATAGCTTTTTTTGGGGATCATTTAAAGTAAACAAGCAGTTCAAATCTTTGATAAATTCTTTTTCATTATGATGAAATTTCTTCCTATTGAGGCTGTTTTTATACTCATGTAGATTGAAATCCAAATAAAAATTATGAGACTGGTAAAAAGTTTTAATTTTTAATGATTTTTTCAATTTACTTAAATAAGGTAAAAATCCAGGATCCCTAGAAAATAAAATATCAAAATTGTTATTTTCTATATATCTTTTTACTCTTTTATAAAATATTTCATTGCTTTTGATAAAACCGAAATTGTCTTTGAATAATTTTACCTTATGATTTTTAATTAGATTTTTATCAATACGCTTTTGATCATCTGATTTAGACTTTGCTACTTTCATTAAAAGAAAGGCATTAAGTCCGTTTTCAGCAAAGCCTTTAGACTGAAAGTATGAAAAAACAAAGCCTGGACTGTTTTCACCCCAAGGCGTTTTAGTTATGTAGGCTATTTTCAAAATTCTTAATTAAAAAGAAGTGTATCAACTGCATGTATTACTTCATGAGGATCAATATCTTCGATTAAAGAAGTATTGGATATTATATCTTTTTTTCTTTCACTAAAAGGCGCATATCTAATATAATTGGATTCATCATTTGTATACAGCGCTACGATAGGCGTTTGCTGAGCTGCTGCAATATGGACTAAAGAAGTGTCCAAAGAAATTAATAGCTTGGATTTATGAATGTATTTTGAAGCTTCCATAATACTTGGAGAGTTTAACGGATAATGTATTCTCTCAGGATCTATTTTTTGAATAGATTTTGCAAGACGATTCTGTTTTTTTTGAGCAAAAATTGCTAATTGGATTTTCTTAGATTTATTAAGAATGTATCTAACAATAACTTTCCATCTGTCACTTTTCCATCGTCTTTTTCTAGAGCCTGAACTTAAATTTAAACAAACGTAATTTTTTAGTTTAATTGAATTTTTTTCATCATAAAAATGACTCGGAAGCCAATTTTTAATTTTTTCATTTTTATTATAAAAATGAATAAGCTCGCAATACTTAAGAAGAATGTGCTTTTTTTTAGAATTGGTAAGGTGAAATGAGTAGAGATGATTATGGTCATTGTTTGATAAGCAAATTTTGTGCTCGGCTTGAATAGTTTTTGCTATGCGTTGAAAAGTAGTAGATAGTCCGCTCTTTGGATTATAAAAAACTGTGTAATTTTCTTTTTTTATTAAATTTATAAAATCATAATTAATTGGTCGATAGCTAATGCATTTATTTACAAAGGAGATTTGTTCAAATATTTTACGATTATAAGATGTACAGCCAATTTCAATTTTTGTTTCTGGAAACATTTTATGAAAATGATTTAAAAATGGAAAAAGCAGGATTGCGTCTCCTAATTTTTCTTGCGCTAAAACAAAAATACTCTCTATTTCCTTAGGAGGATCTTTTTTAGGGACAGGATCTTTTCTATCAAAAAAATTTTGAAAATGAATTCCTATTTTTCTACGATAATTCAAATCTTAAAGCAAGTTTAAATCGTTTTGATAGCCCACCTTATCATATGGATTGATAACCGTAGTGGTAATATTTTTTAAATGAGCGCCAATTCTCTTCAAATACCTTGCATATAAGACAATTGTAGCTGCATCAGATTCACTACTAACTTTGGTAGTATTGGAGATTATATTATGAACAATATCATCGGACATTTTAGCAACAAAGGGTTTATAGTTTTTTACAATATCAGAAGCAATTTTTTCATCTTGATTATCTATAGCATAAATAGTTTCTTTAAATCTTTTTAATATTTCCTTCTCTATCTCTTTTATTTCAATTGTTACAGAATCAAAATTAATTTTTGATTCTGTAACAATAGTAATATCTGAAATATTTTTGCAATAATCTCCAATGCGTTCAATATCAACTGTCATTTCAGCTAAGATAAATCCGCTTGCTATGTGTTTAGAGTTTTCACCTATAGAAAAGTGAGTAACTAACTTTCTGCGAACTGATTTGTGATAATCATTTATGCTTATATCTCTTTTCTTGAGATCTTTTACTGATTCAATGTCAATGCCTGAGTTTAGGTAGTTAATTGATTTCACAAAGATTTTCTGTGATAAGATTAGCATAGATAATGATTCTTCCCAAGCTTGAGATAGAAGATCATCTGATTTCCAAGCATTAATGATATTTTTAAAAATGGACATAATAGTTACCTTACTATAGTAATTAAAGTGAGGGGAATAACGAAAAAAACTATAAAAATATATAAAAATGGGTATACCTTATTTTGGGTAGCAAGCTCAGCAAATTGCGATGCAAGTTTAATAGGTATGTTGCGAAGCTGGGGGATAGGCCAAATTAGAACAATACCAAAAATATTAAAAAGTAAGTGCCCAAATGCAACAGATAGCGATTGAACAGTTCCTGTTGCTAGACTTGCTAGTATAGAGGTCATGGTTGTTCCAATATTCGCTCCCAAAGTATAAGGAAAAATTTGTCTTAGCTTTAAAATGCCTGCTCCGGCAAGAGGCACTACCAATGAAGTTGTGATTGAGCTGCTTTGAACTAAAAAAGTTATTAGAATTCCAAAAAGCATTGCTCTGATTGTAGTTTTAAAAATGTGTGTATCAAAAAAAGCTTCAAGTTTAAACATGACTAACGACTTGATGAGTTTGGTTAAATTTCTGAGTGAAAAAAAGAGGAAAGAAATAGCTAGTAACAATAATAAGAAATTTTCATTCACGATTTGCTGGTTATTAGTTAATTCCTTAATAAAATTCACACTTGGTTTTGTTAAAAGTTTGATTGGACTATTGAAAGAAATTTCAGCAGAACCAACTAGGATTGTGGATAGCCAGATACCTGACTTGCTAATAATTCCAAACAGTATTTCTAATGGGAAAAGAATCGCAACTGATAGAATATTGAAAAAGTCATGAACGATCGATGCTGAAAAAGCTCTCTTAAATTCAATTTTATCTCCAATATGCCCCATTGATACAATCGTATTCGTTATGCTAGTACCAATGTTGGCACCCATTATATAGGGTACTGCAGCCGAAACAGCTATAATTGGGTCATCTCCAAATATGCCACCTGCTACCATACCTACTACTAGGGATGTCGTTGTAGAAGAACTTTGAAAAAGACCAGTTGCTAATATTCCTATGAACAACCCTACGAATGGACTTGCTTGAGTTGTGAATAATGTTTTAGCAAATCCACTTCCAAGGCCTTTGAAAGCGGCTCCTATCATCCCTATGCTTACTAGAAATAAATAAAGAACTGCAAGGATAGCAGTAATTTTGAGTAACGAACTGTTAGAGAAAACTTTTAATACTTTATTCATCTAGGACGAAAATTAAAAGTTATTTCCATTTGTTAGTTTCGCAGTGGCTTACCTTTGTTGAGCATAAAGCGAATTCTATCTTGAGATAATTTTTCACCTGCCAAAGATACAAAGGCTTCTCTTTCAATATCCAATAGATATTGTTCATCTACAGATTTTGTTAGACCTCCTTTATTTCCACCAGTAAGAACATATGCTAATTTTTTCGCAATTAATTCATCATGAGCTGATATCTTTCCTTGAGCTTTAAAACCTTTAACAGCCATAGCCATTGCTGTGCGTCCTCCAGCGCCCGGGAGTTTTAGATCGTCTCTGTATTTTGGTTTTATATATCCCCCTTCAATGATTTCAATTAATTTTTGTTTAGCCTTCCAAATACGTTGATCGTTATTGATATGGATGGTATCTGTATTCAAAAGATAGCCTAAATGCTTAGCTTTATCTGCGCTGGTTGAGACTTTTGCAAATGCAATTGTCTCAAAGGATTTTTGAGCAATTTGAAAAGAATTCATCATACCGCTTCCAATGTTTTCCATTTGATTAAGTAGTATTCTTAAGTTCCCTCCAGCTCCGGGTATTAAACCTACGCCAACTTCAACAGCGCCAATATACAATTCACTAGATGCTACCCTGTGAGCAGCAGGTGCAGCAATTTCAAAACCACCTCCAAGCGCTAAATGATGTGGAGCAGCAACAATTGGCTGATTAGAGAAACGAATTCTTTGTAATAGATCTTGAATGCTTTTAACAGCATCTTCTAATTTTTTAAAATTACCAGATTCAATAACTTGAATCATATTTGCAAGATTTGCACCAGCGCAAAAGTTTGCACCCTGGTGGCCTATGATCATTCCATTGAATTTATCGCTCTCCAAAAGATCTAATCCCTTCTCTATCATTTTACCAATTGAAGTATCTATGGGATTTAATGTCGGTTGAAGTGCTGAGTGAAATTCAACATTGACAATTCCATCACCTAAATCTATTAGGCTTGCACTCCAATCTCTTTTGATAAGGCCATTTTTCGTACTTTTAACGATGTTGAGATTGATGTTTTTTGAACCTGGTTTGATTGCACTAATCTTTGATAATTTGGTATCGAAAAAGGTTTTTTCTCCATTTGAAAGATCATAAAAGGATGTTCTACCATTATCGACCATAGTTTTTATCCATTCAGGCACAGTTTTGTTTTGATCCTCCATTTTTTCAATGGATTCTTCAATACCAATTGAATCCCATATTTCAAACGGACCAATATCCCATCCATACCCCCATTTCATAGCATTGTCAATATTTACAATGTCATCGCTTATCTCAGGGATTCTATTTGCGCAATAAATGAGAGAATCAGAGGTTATTTCCCACAAAAATTTACCTGCTTTGTCGTCACTGTAAATAAGAGATTTTATTCTTTTTTTAATATCTTTGTAACCTTTTGCACGGCGAACTCCGTCAAATCGAACTCTTTTTTGTGGTTTATATTTCAGGCTATCTAAGTCGATTGACAATATTCCATCTTCAGTTTTTTTGTAAAAACCGCTCCCAGATTTCTGACCTAAAAGGCCCTTATCTATTAACTTTAATACTACATCTGGCGTCTGCAATATATCTCTAGATTCATCATTGGGAAGATTATCATAGCTGGTTGATGATACATGAGCATGAACATCTAAGCCAACGATATCTGCTGTTCTAAATATACCGCTTTTTGGTCTTCCAATTAGTGTTCCTGTGAGAAGGTCAACCTCTTCAACGGATAACCCCATCTGAATTGCCAGTCTAATAGCGTTGTTACCGCCGTGAATTCCTATTCTATTACCAATAAAGTTAGGAGTGTCTTTAGCATGAACTATTCCTTTGCCAAGTAAGTCCTCACCGATCGAAGATAGTTTTTCATAGGTACTGATATCAGTCTCAGGGCCTTTGACCAACTCTAGCAAGCGCATGTACCTGGGGGGATTAAAAAAATGAGTTATAAGAAAATTTTTTCTTAATTCTTTTGACAAGACCTTGGTTAAATCCGTTAAAGGAATGCCTGAGGTATTTGAAGTTAATATGACATTTTCTTTTAATTGAGGTAAAATCATTTCATAGACTGTATGTTTGATGTTGATATTCTCAGCTACGGCCTCAATAACAAGATCAACTTGATTTAGTTTTGTGATGTCTTTATCATATGTACACCCTTCAATCAATTGGATATTTTTGGGATTATATAATGGTGCAGGTTTAAGTTTAGTTAGCGTATCAATTCCTTTTTGAACAGTATTCTCATCAATATCAAATAATAACGAAGGAATTCCAGCATTACTGAAATGGGCAGCAATTTGGGACCCCATTGTGCCAGAACCCAAAACCGCGATCTTGTTTAAATTATTTTGCACGGTATTTACCTTTCAATGATTGTGGCTATACCTTGACCACTGCCGATACACATTGTTGCTAAACCAAGATTGGTTTTATGATCTTCCATTACATTCATAAGAGTAACCATGATCCTTGCTCCTGAGCATCCCAAGGGGTGCCCTAAAGCGATTGCACCTCCATATGAATTTATTTTTTCAATGTCCCAATTACCTTTTCTTATTACGTAAAGAGCTTGAGCAGCAAATGCTTCATTAAGTTCGATGGATTGAATATCATCTATCTTCAAATTTGATTTGGAAAGAGCCTTTTCTGTAGCAGGTAAAGGGCCCATACCCATCCTATCCCAGTGTACTCCCGCAACAGCTCGAGCTTTTATGGTAGCTCTACTATCCAAGTTATTTTCTTTTGCAAACTTTTCACTTGTTACTAAAATTGCAGCAGCTCCAATGGATATAGGGCTACTTGTTGCAGCAGTAATAGTGCCATTTTCTATAAAAGCAGGACTTAAACTTTTTATTTTTTCATGATTGGGTTCTCTAGGGCCTTCATCTTTTTCTATTGTTGCGCCTTCGCTATTGACAATAGGAATAATTTCATTTGAAAATTTATCCATTTCGTAAGCCTTTAGCGCTTTTTCATGTGATGAAATTGCAAACTCTTCTTGGTCATCTTTTGATATATTAAGATCATTGGCTAAATTCTCAGCTGTTTCTCCCATACCAATATAAAATTCCTGCTCTGCTAGTTCTGGATGAAAATCTGGAGCGAACCCTCCCATGGGAACTGAAAACATATCTTCCACTCCAACTGCTATTCCAGCATCTATATCGCCAGCTTCAATAGAGGTACTTAACTGATGAACCGCATCCATAGAAGAACCGCAGAAACGATTTATAACTTTTCCAGTAGATTCTATTGGCAAACCAGCAAGCACCCCAACTGATTTTCCAATAATATGACCTTGCG
This sequence comes from uncultured Fidelibacterota bacterium, assembly GCA_902615915.1. Lineage (GTDB taxonomy): Bacteria > Fidelibacterota > Marinisomatia > Marinisomatales > TCS55 > TMED144. The sequence goes on along the minus strand of CACMQQ010000004.1, from coordinate 203,459 downwards.
GACCCTCCGGATATGCGCACCCTACAATAACATCTTCAATTAAGTTAGGATCTATTGAATTTCTTTTTAAAAGACTCTTTACAACTTGCGCTGCTAAATCATCTGGTCTAAGTCCTACAATCTGTCCATTTTTGACTCCAATTGGTGATCTTACTCCGTCAATAATATGTGATTTGTTCATATTTATCTCCTAGAAAGGATATTTACCTTCTTTAAAAATATGTTTGGCTATATTTCTTTTTAAATCTATTGTATTCGTGTCTAGCTGTGCTTTCGAAATTATCTCATTTAAAAATTTTTCAGAATCATCTTTCATCTCATGACCTTTTAAATAGTTACAAATATTTTTTGATGATAATGTCAAATGGTCAACCATTTCGCTTGTTAAAATTTTTGCGATATTAATTGCCTGTATATTTTGACTTTTTGCATACATTTTTTTTGCGCGAATTATCGTGCTTTCAACATTATAGATATTTGTCATTATGTCAGCAAGCAGTTCTGTGATTTGTTGTTCATGCTGTAGATCTTGCTGAAAGACGCTCAAAGCTTCATTGAATAAATATAAAAATCCTTTTTTCGTCATTTCTAGTGAAAAGCATTCTTTGTCTAGCAATTCATCTTTACTATTTAAATCATTTGATTTAAGAAAGTCTTCAATATCTTGGATCGCATCGTATATAGGCATTTCTTCCGTTAGTGCTTTTTTCATAAAAAAACCAATGATAACTGTTCTATTGATCTCATTAGTTCCTTCCCAAATTTGATTGATCCTATTGTCTCTAAAGGCTGGGGCTAAGGGATATTCTTCTAAAAATCCATAACCACCAAAAATTTGCAAGCCCTCATCTATGACCCATTGACTGGTGTCGCTGGCATACACTTTAACCATTGATGTTTCAATCGCAAATTTCTCCATAGCGCCAATCATCTTCTTAAGATAATTCTCGTCACTTTTCTCTATAGAATCTATTTCAGCTTGAATTGAGCCAATTGTCCTGTAAATCATACTATCGGATGTGAAAGTATGTACGGTCATGTCAGCAACTTTTTTGATAATTGCATCAAAATTCGAGATCGAAGTACCAAAAGCCTTTCTCTCTTGCGCATATTCAGCAACGCGATTAATCACCATTTTCGAACCGCCTAAACATGAACATCCAAGCTTAAATCGGCCCATATCTAAGCTACTAAATGCTATTTCTGAACCTTTACCAGGAGTAGATAAAATGTTCTCAGCTGGGATTTTAGCATTTTGAAAATTCAATGCAACAGTAGAGGATCCTTTCATACCTAATTTTTTTTCTTCAGCTCCAATTGAGAATCCTTCAGTGCCAGATTCTACTAAAAAGCCAGTCAGCTTTCCATCGAGCTGGGCAAAAACGGTGAAGAGCGACGCCCAGCCACCATTTGTAATAAAAACTTTTTCTCCATTAAGAATATATGATTTTCCATCTTCCGATAAGGTCGCTGTTGTTTTGGCTCCCATAGCATCTGATCCGGAAGATGGTTCTGATAAACCATAAGCACATATTATTTCTCCAGACGCTATCTTTGGAAGAAACCTTTCTTTTTGAGATTGTGTGCCAAACCAAATCAATGGCAAAGAACCAATGCCGGTTTGTACAGCCCATGTAACGGCAAAAGATGGGCTATAAACAAGCGCTTCAGCAACGATTGCAGAAGTGATTTTATCAAGATCGATACCCCCGAATTCCTCTGGTATATCGATACCAAGCAAACCAAGTTCAGCCATTTCATCAAGTAATTTTTTTGATAATTCAGGGTTATATGATTCAATCTCTTTTTTCTGTGTAAGGACCCTATCCTTATCGAAGTCCATGACCATATTATAGATTTCTTTGTGTTCTTCGCTAAAATCTTCTCTGGTAAAAATATCTAATTCGGAAATCGGCGATATTACGAAATCGCCCCCTTGAGAATACTTTTGGTGTACGTTGTTCATTTTATTATGTCCCCCATATAAAATCTAGGTTTACTCATAGGTAATCTATATTACGTATTGGTAAGTTCATATTAATATTACGCAAAAAAACGTAGTGTGTAGAAAATTTTTTTTAATTTTACTATTTGTTTATATAAAGAAATAGTTTTAATTTTGATAATGAGATTAAGTCTCAATAACAAAAAGACTTAATTTATTTTCGAAGCGTGTAAAAGTAGCCTTTAAGGATTTTTTAAAGGCTACTTTAAAAACACTTAAGGAATGAATATTTTAATGATGTATTTAAGAAAACTTGAATTGAAATATGTGAAAAGAGCAGCCTTTTCTTTTTCGATATTTACAATGCTTTTAGGTCAAAATTCTCTTGCTGGCAAAATCACTAATATAGAAAATAATAACCCCATATCTGATGTTAATGTTTTAATACCAGAACTTAATATTGGTGCTGCAACGGATAATAATGGTTTTTTTAAAATCAATATACCTAGCAATATTAAAAATTTTAATCTAGAGATAAGTGCAGTTGGTTTTGCTAAAGTAATACAAAAAATTACTATGAGAAAAGATATAGACATTTTATATGTTGAATTATCGCCAGAAATTTTAAAAATGAATCCTATTGTTGTTCTAAAAAATTTGTCTAGGATTGATACTCCCTTTTTAAGAACTCCTGGCTCCTCAGATGTGGTTAGCAGTATAGAGCTAAAAAGATTTAATGATAATGATATAAATAGAATTATATCGCGTATACCTGGTGTATACATTCAAGAAGAAGATGGTTTTGGTTTGAGGCCCAATATAGGTATGAGAGGAACAGGTGTAGAAAGAAGTTCTAAGATTAACATTATGGAAGATGGTGTGCCAATTTCACCTGCGCCTTATTCCTCACCAGCAGCATATTACTCGCCAACTGCTGGCAGAATGCATGCCATTGAAGCGCGTAAAGGTGCATCTCAAATTAAGTATGGACCAAACTCTACCGGAGGTTCATTAAATTATGTTTCAACTCCCATTCCCGAAAAATTTAAAACTATCATGAATTTTAAAACTGGTAATTTTAACAGTAAAACTATTAAAGCGAGCATCGGTTCTAATAACGGAAAATTCGGATATTTATTTGAAACTTTTTATGATAAAAATGATGGATTTAAAAAAATCGATCTTAATAGTTCAACTACAGGTTACAAAAAATTAGATTTTCTTGGAAAATTAAGGTACAGCTCAAAAATATATGGAAAATTTTTTAATGCATCTGAACTAAAACTGAGCTCCACTAATGAAGTAAGCAATGAAACTTATCTAGGTTTAACCCAACAAGATTTTGAAGTGAATCCTTACAGAAGGTATAATTCCTCTCAAAAAGATAAAATGATAGCAGACCATTTACAAGTCACTTTCTCAAATTCAATCAGATTGAACGACAATTTTAATTTAAGTTTTATTTCTTACAATAATATTTTTAATCGAAATTGGTATAAACTTTCAAAAATAAATGAAGCGTCGATAGGCTCGATTCTAAATGAGGGCAATGATCACGAGTATTACAAATTTCTGACATCTATTGATACACCTGAAAATATCTATAAAATAAAAGCTAATAATAGAGATTATATTTCTAATGGAATTCAATTTGTTGCCAATATAAAATATAATCTATTTGTAAATCATTTTATAAAAATAGGATTCAGGAAGCACAATGATGAAATGGATAGGTTTCAAAAATTAGATAATTACAAAATGTCAAGCGGTAACTTAGTATTAAATGATAGCGGTGAATGGGGCGTTGGCTCAAAGAATAATAGACTTGATAGAGCTAGTTCAAAATCTATTTTTGTTGAAGATCAGTTTACATATAAAAATTTAATTGTAACGACTGGTTTTAGAAATGAATTTATTGAGATTGAAAGGAAAGACTGGAATCTTGATGTAACGGATAGTGGTTTATCATGGAATGACCCTGATCGAACCTTAACCCCTAAAATCAAAAATAAATCAATTAACGTTTTTGTGCCAGGAGTAAGTTTTAATTATGAATTATTACCTAACATAAATACAATTATTGGTTTTCATAAAGGGTTTTCTCCTCCTGGCCCTGGTAGCAATCAAAGTGATAATGTTAAGCCAGAAGAAAGTTTAAATACTGAGTTTGGTGCTAATATATCTTCAGGATTAAACTCTTTTAAAACAATTTTTTTTATAAATGATTATAAGAATCTATTAGGTGGCGATACGCAATTTGCAGGCCTTGGCACTTATGATCAATTCAATGCAGGTAAAGTATATATTAGAGGGTTAGAATTAAGTTTTACAAACAAAATTTTTATAAAGGAATTCATAATACCTTTTCAATTAAGTTATACATTAACCACTTCACGATTTAAATCTAGCTTTGAAAGTGATTATGAACCATGGGGTACGGTTGAAGAAGGATTTGAACTTCCTTATTTGCCCAAGCATCAATTGTTTATTGAGTCAGGATTATCCTATTCAAAACTTGATTTTAATATTAGGCTTAAAAATTCTAGCAGAATGAGAACAATAGCTGGAAAAGGGAATTTGGATAAGAATTTTTCAACAGATGAAATAAGATTGATTGATTTTTTTGGATTATATAAAATCAATAATAGTTTAAATTTTTTCTTTTCTGTATCTAATTTCACTAATACTAAATCTGTTGTCTCTAGGAGACCTGCGGGGCTTAGACCTTCATTACCTCGATCTATTAATTTCGGTATTAGATTTGATAGTTAATCTGAATTATTTGCTATTTTATAAATAAAATATAATTCATTGTAAAAAATAAGTTAATTTTTCTTTACTATGGTAACTGAAAGACAAATAAAAGAACGAGAACTCAGAAAGCAGAATATTCTTGATAGTGCATTATCGGTTTTCAAAAATAAAGGCTTTGAGGGCTCTACGATGGATGAAATTGCAAAAGATGCTGATTTTGGAAAAGCCACCCTTTATTATTATTTTAATTCAAAAGAGGAAATTTTTGTAGAAATTTTGAATAATGGATGGAAAATGATATGGGAATCAATCGAGGAAGAGGTCCACGATCATGATCAGCCTAAAGAAACATTTATCAATTCGTTAAATATTATAGGTGGCTTGGTAAGAAAAAATCAAATCTTATTTGAATTTCTTTTTACTGCCCCCCAAATGATGCCTACAGCTTTTTCTGATGATAAAAATAGTTGGAAAAATTATCAAAATAAAATGTATGGTGTTTTTCAGAGCCTTTTAGAAGAAGGGATCGAGAAAAATGAATTTCCTAAAATGCGATCAGATATTATGATGAGAGCTATTGGTGGCTTATTCCATGGCCTATTTTTTTTAGGAAATGATAAGAAACAAATGTCGAGGGAAACTATGGAAGAATTTATATCTACTTTCATAGGTAATTATAGCTCGGATTAGTTTTTTTTGAATTTATTTAAAACACCTTCAATGATTTGAAAATAAAAATTGATAAATATTTTACGTCAATTATATTGTGTTATGGCATTTTTTTGTCCTGCAATGGAAATCAGATAAATCTTGATCAAGATATAGATATCATTGAAGTTGTTACTTCAGATCCAAATGATAACACATTTTTTTATAACTTTTTAACAAATGAGGAAAGAGATGATATTTGGCAACTTTCCTATTCAACTCAGATTGCTGAGCAAAGCCTGATTCTGCCTAGTGTAGACCTGAGTGATAAAATATTATTATATGTTGAAGAAACAATAGCATTTGATGATATAGTTTCTGCTCCTTCATCTACACTTTTTTTTCAAGGGAAAAAACAATTATCATACAAAGGTGATTATGAAGTTCTTGTTTATGATTATGGAACTAAAAGTATTGAGGTATCTAAAAATAGTTTCATTATCTATGATACGTCATCGGAAAGAGCATTTAAGTTGAAATTTCTCTCATACGATGATTGGATTTTAAGGTTTAAATATTCAGAGTTATAATTTATAAATCCATACAAAATTTAATTTTATCACCGATTTTTATTTTCCTTTCAGGCTCAAGATGTATTGCCAAACTTAATTCTTCTGATTTAACAATAATTTCTTGAAAACTGCCGTAAAATTTTTTTGATATTATTTTTCCATCGATAGCAGTTTTATATTTCAATGATTTGCTTGTGACTAGTTCAATTTGATGTGGCCTAATAGAGACTGCATCTTCATTTAGAAATTCATCAAAAAATCGATGATACGATTTAGGAGCATGACTCGCTGCAACTATGTTTGTTTTACCGAATAATTTTGCAACATATCTATTCAAAGGTCGACTGTAAATATCGCTTGGAGATCCTTTTTGCTCAACTAAACCATCTTTTAATACAACCACTTTATTTGCCATTGTCATTGCATCTTCAATATCATGAGATACAAAAAGAGTCGTTGTTTTAACCTTTTCAAATATTTTGATAAGTTCATTTCTTATGTTTTGTTTTAAATCGTTATCAAGATGGCTTAAAGGCTCATCGAGCAAAAGAAGCGATGGATTAATTGACAACGCTCTCACTAATGCCACTCTTTGTTGTTCGCCTCCTGATATTTCATGGGGATAACGATCTAGAAGATTTTCTAGATCGCAAAATTTAATAAGTTCTTGTATTAATTCATTATTTTTAATTGAACCTTTCCCAAAAAAGATATTGTCACTTATAGTCATATTTGGAAAAAGAGCAAAATCTTGAAATACTAATGAGCAGTCCCTTTTTTCAGGAGACTTGCAAAGCAGTTTATCGTTAACCATTTCATTATTAAGTTTTATGGTTCCAGAGTCCGGTGTCTCTAAGCCAGATATAATTCTAAGAAGGGTTGTTTTACCGCTACCGCTACTGCCGATAAGACCTACTATATCACCTTTTTCGCAAGTAAACGAAATATCCTCGAGAATCGTTGTATCGTCATATTTTTTTGATATGTTTTTTAAAGATAGCATCATTGAAGCTTATTTTTACCTTTTAGGTTCAATGAAATTAGTGGAATAGCAACGATCATAATAATACATAAAGCTGGTATAGATGATTCAACAATCTGAGCTTGCGATGATAGATCAAAAGTTGCAGTTGAAAGTGTATTAAAATTAAATGGGCGCAATATTAGAGTGAGAGGAAGCTCTTTCATGCTATCAATAAACACCAAAATCGATGCAGTGATCAACGTATTTTTTATAAGAGGAATATTAACCTTTATTAATGAAAATATTGCAGGAATCCCTAAAGAGCGACTTGCGTCGTTAATATTTTTACAATTTTTTTCCATTCCCGAATCAATTGGTTGCCATGCAACAGCAAAAAAACGGGTTATAAAAGCAAAAATTAATATTAATAAACTACCAGTCAGTATTATGTCAACGTAAATCTTATTAATTTGCGCACTTAAGAGCAATATTCCCATTGCGATTACTGCTCCCGGAACAGAATAGCCAAGAATAGCAAATCTATTAGTAAAGCTCGTTAATTTGCTTTGAAAGTACTTTGCGGAAAAAACTAATAATAGAGCCAAAACAACTGTCAGCAAACTTACGGCGACTGAAAGAAAAAGAGAATTCTTGACCAAGCTCAACAAAGAAATATTTCTAATTACATCTTGGCTAATAAATGCCCACAATGATAAGCGAAATACAGGAATTAGAAAGCCAAATAAAAAAGGAATTGAACATAGCGCAATTGTTACGATCGATTTTTTTCTGCTAAGAATTATTTTTTTAAATGGTTTATTCGAGCCTGAATTCTCATGATATCTAGCTCTTGATCGTGCCTTTTTTTCTATCAAAAGCAAAATCAATATTAATAGCATTAGGTAAGCAGCAAGTTTGAGCGCTCCTGACATATCACCCATTCCTAGCCATGTTCTAAATATTCCCGATGTAAAAGTGGGTATACCAAAATGTTTAACAGCGCCATAATCATTCAATGTTTCCATGATCACTAAGCTTAGTCCAGCAAAAACTGCTGGCCTAGCCATAGGTAGTGCAATTTTCCAAAAAATTTCATTTATGTTATGTCCTAAGCTTAAACCTGCTTCAATTAATTGATTGCCTTGCTTCAAAAATGACGCCCTTGCTAAAAGATAGATATAAGGATATAAGACCGATGACAAAACAAGAATTGTAAAAAAATAAACAAAGAAAGAGTTTAGAGATTGCATGGCTTCTAAATTGATGTTTTCACGAACCCAAATCAATATCGGATTTGATAACTCAAGTATATCAAAGTAAGCGTAAGCCGATACATAAGTTGGAATAGCTAATGGAAGAATCAATGCCCACTCAAAAAATTTCTTTAATGGAAATTCACAGCAAGCAATTACCCAGGCACAAAAAACTCCGATCAATGTTGATAATAATCCAGTTCCTATAGTTAGGACAATTGTGTTGATTAAATAGGTTGAAAAAACAGTTTTTTTGAGGTGAGGCCATGATTCAGATGGATTGAAAAGCTGAATAAAGACTTCAGAAATAGGTAAGAATATGATGAGCCCTATTAGAATAGCTATGAAGGTCCAGCTATTCGTCTTGAAAAGGAGTTCATTCTTTACATGTTTTATTTCCAATCTGCTCTATCAAATAATTTTACAGCTTCTGAATTTCTTATTCCCAAAATGGAAAGATTTTGTTTATCCGCCTTAAAAGTGCCCCAGCTTTTTAACAAATCTGATTTATTATTTTCAATAAATAGGGGGTATTCATAATTCACTTTTCCAAAAGTCTCTTGCGCTTCAGGGCTTGTTAAAAATTCTATAAACTTAATGGCGTCAGATTTGTTCTTCGAGTATTTTGCTATTCCAGCTCCGCTAATATTAATGTGGGTGCCCCTATTATTTTGATTTGGAAAGAAGACAGATACTTTATTGAAAACGTCTCTATCTTTTTTTTCTTTAGAATTGGCAAGAATACCAAGATAGTAGGTGTTAACTACAGCAATATCTGCAAGCCCCGCAGCAACTGCTCTTACCTGATCTCTATCATTTCCTCTGGGGGCTCTAGCCATATTTTTTCTAACACCTATGGCCCATCTTAATGCTCTTCTTGAGCCATTTGCTTCAATCAATGATGCCATCAATGATTGATTATAAATATTACCTGAAGATCGTATGGCTATTTTACCTTTCCACTTTGCAGTTGCGAGATCTTCATACGTGCTTAGCTCATTGCTATTAATTCTATCTTTTGCGTAGACAATGACTCTAGCTCTAACGGTTAAGCCGTACCAAAAACCATCAGGATCTCTCATTTCACTTGGAACGTTTTTATTGATAGTCTTTGAATTTATGGATTGCAGTACGCCAGCTTCCTTCGCCCGATGCAATCTTCCGGCATCGACGGTTAATAAAATGTCAGCAGGAGAATTTTTTCCCTCGGAAATCATTCGTTGTATTAATTGATCAGCACTTCCTTTAATTACATTTATTTTGATTCCGGTCTCTTTAGTGAATTTTTCAAAAAGAATCTTATCGGAATCATAATGTCGATGTGTGTATAAATTGATTTGTGCGCTAATAGGCGCAGAAGCAATTAAAACGAGTAAAGATGCTAATAAAAAATGATTTTTTTTTAAATTTTTGATCATACCTTGTCCAATTGTAGATTAATAAGGGATGGCAATTTATTGATAATGAGTCTCAATTACTATTTAATTTTAATCTTCTTTAAGAATTCCTAGCTGCCTATACTTTTGCTGATATTTGGAATATAGTGATTTATGCTTATCTCCCATGTCAATCTTTCTTCCTTGGATATAAGCCTCAAGAATAATTGTTCTTATTTCTAGCGGATCTCCATCTGAAATAAATAGGGTTGCGTCCTTCCCTTTTTCTAGTGATCCAGCTACCTCGCCAATTCCTATTATCTGCGCTGCTGACAAAGTGATAGACTTAAGTGCTTCATCAGGCGGCAGGCCGTAAGCAGCGGCCATAGCTGCATGATTGGGTAAATTCCTTACTCTATATGCTCCACTAGCAGATCCACTGCTTGCAATACAAAACGTTACTCCAGCATCATGAAGTAGCTTTGGACCTTTATATGCTTGATCATAATCTTCAAACCTTCGTAAGGGAAGTGAGGTAACGCTTTCGTAGATAACAGGAATCTTATTGATTCTCAATAAATTAGTTGTTCTCCAGGCATCCTTTCCACCGACAATGATAATCTTTAACTGGTGCCTTAAAGACCAATTTACGGCTGCCTCAATTTGTCTTACCTCATTGGCATGGATATAAATTGGAAAATTCCCATTAACATATGGCTCCATACTCTCCCATCGTAAATCAATATTGTGATAATCAGTAGATTTTTGTGATTTAGCATTGCGTAGCTTGGAGTAGGCCCTTGATTTTAAAACTATTTCATCTAATCTTTCTAAAGCCTTTTTCATACGCTCCTTTTGCCTACTTTCAGGAATATTAGAATACCATCCGCTAGTCCGTATCCCCATTTGGGGCCAATTTATATGAAGCCCGCTTGGGTGATTAAGCGTTGCATCTTCCCATGTCCAACCATCCATCATCATTATACTGGATTGACCTGAAACAAGACCTGAACCAGGAATGACATTTGCTATCAAGACTCCATTTGATCTTGTGGTAGGAATGATTTCGGAGTCAGGATTATATGCTACATTAGCACGAACGTTTGGATTAAAATCACCTCTCTCAGAATGATCATTGGTAACAGGAACAGCATTGATCTCAACTAGTCCAATCCCTGATACAGCTGATATAAAACTTGGGTATACATGCTTTCCATTAAGATCGATAACTTTTGCATCATCCGGAGGTGCTAAGTATTCGCCAACAGCGATGATTTTTCCTTTGTCAAATAGTATTGAACCTTCAATCGTTCCATCAGATACAGTATGAATAAATCCATTTTTCAGTAAGATAGGTTGAGCTTGGGGAGGGGCAGGTATTTGATCGTTGGACCATAAAAAAACAGCAAAAATAAAAAATATTAATCTCTTCATTAGTGTTCTCCTCCAAAAAAATATGCCTCAGTTGCATCACAATGGTGGAATCGTATTCCTCTCATACCTTGCGGTTTCATTGGCTGTCCACCTTTATCATCAGAGCTCAATATTTTTTGAATAAGATCGTTCCTTAATTTGTTATCCCTTTGTCTAAAATATTTATCTTGAGGGGTTGAGAAATATTGCTTGCCGTCAAGCCACGTTTCTTCACAAATAGAATAGGTTGATAATGGGTGGCCAGACCATATTGCAAAATCTGCATCTTTTCCAATTTCTAAAGAACCAACATATTTATCAATTTTTAGCTGTTGAGCTGGATTTATAGTTACCAGTTTTAATGCATCTTCTTCACTCATTCCCCCGTACTTAACAGCTTTAGCAGCTTCTAAATTCATTCTTCTTGCTAATTCATCACTATCTGAATTAAATGAGACGTTTACTCCAGCGTTTGCCATCAAAGTTCCATTATAGGGTATTGCATCAACAACCTCATACTTATATGCCCACCAATCAGAGAAAGTAGATGCTCCTGCGCCGTGTTCAGCTAATCTTTCTGCAACCTTGTATCCTTCTAATACATGTTGAAAGGTTGAAATAGTAAATCCAAAATCTTCTGCTATTCTAGTTAACATTAAAATTTCGTCTTGTCTATATGAATGAGCGTGTAGTAGCCTATCGCCTTCCATTGTCTCTACTAACGCTTCAAGCTCTAAATCTCTTCTAGGTGGAACAATTGAGCGTTGTAGTTTGACATCTCTTCTGTAAGTGTTCCATTTCCTTTTATAGTCTGAAGCAGCATTGAACGCATCTCTAATTACTTGTTCTACACCCATTCTCGTTTCAGGATATCTTCCGTATGAGCGTTTTCTTTTTACATTTTCACCAAGTGCAAACTTTATTCCCTGGGGCGCTCTCTTCATTATCAAATCATTTGAAAATGAGCCCCACCTTAGCTTCATAATTACGTTCTGACCTCCAATTGGATTTGCTGACCCATGCATTAAATTTATTGTTGTTAACCCTCCTGCCAAAGCTCTATACATTGCAACATCATTTGGATCTATTACATCCTGCATGCGTACTTCCGCAGTTATGTTTTGAAAACCTTCATTGATTGATTCACCTGCCATATGGCTATGAGCATCAATTAGGCCAGGAGTCACATGCTTTCCGCTGCCATTGATCACTAATGCGTTACCTCTTGGAATCACGATGTCTTTAGCAATTTGTTTGACTTTACCATTTTCAAAAAGAATATCGTGATCTTTTAGGATACCTAGTGGTCCTGAGGTCCATATTGTAGCATTGTTTATTAAAATTGATCCTGGAGATAAGACTTTTGAATCGAGACCGTAAGATCCTTCAGGAAATACCACATTTAATTTGCTGGCTTCTTCTTTTGAATTGGGCTTTTTGACTTTTTCTTCATTAGACCTGTTAAAATTTGCCGACCAGCCTCTTGATAATCCATCGCTATATATTACTTGGCCAAGGATGCTATTGTCCCTAATAGTTCCTTTGAATCTATTAACTCCATCCATCATAATTGTATCTGCTTTTACAGTGAAAGTGATCCTATCTTGATCAAGATTTAGGTTGGAAAGTTTAAATGAAACTTCATCTTTTTCTATGCTCCCTTTTCCATTATCAATGGATAAGGTCCAAACGTTGTCACCTTCTTTTAAGGTCCATTTGCCATCTGAAGTAACCATCTTATCTGGAGAAATAGGATGCTCATTACCACCGATCCATAAAGAGGTTACTTTTGAATCGTTCTCGAAATAATCCCCACTCATTACAATTAAATTTGCTAAAAAGCCTCTAGATACTTTACCTAGTCTACGAGACTGGCCAAACTTTTCTGCAGGTATGGTGGTTAGCGCTGCGATAGCATCCCTTTTATTCAACCCTCTTTCAACAGCTCTCAATAAATTTTTTCTAAAATCACTTTTTTTCTTTAGCCCATCGCTTGTTAATGAGAATGGAATATTTGCCTCAGACAATCTCTTTGCATTGTCAGGACCCATATCCCAATGTTTTAATTGAGCAGTTGAATACTGAAGAGCATTTTGATGATCTTCTACCTTTGGCTTGGATGAAAAGTTTAAAGGAATGATTGTGAAGGCTCTTGGCAATTGATTGATTCTTCTGTATTCGTAACCGTTGCCTTTTATCCAAACATCCAAATCAAACTCTTTGCCTATATTGATAGATCTGTCAATATAGACCTCATTATTGGTTCTAAAGATAAATGGTACTTTATCATTCTTTGCGTTTCCTAAAATTTCAAGTGAACGATCAACTGCTACAGGTTCGTTCTCATCAGGATATTTCTCTAGGATAAATTTTGATTTTGCATACCAATCTGCATCAATCAATCCTTGTCTGATAAAAGCAATAGCGCCTAAAAGAGATGTGGGGTATTCTGAAGAAGTCCATCCTCCATAAGAGTATTCAATAACTTGAGAAATATTTTCACTTAATACATTGGAATTCTTGTCAAGTTGAATTAGAGCAGAAGTGCCTTGAAAGATGCCGCCTTTGGGAGCAATATGTGCAGACGTAAAGCCTAACTTTCTCATTTCATTTATATTTTTTTCGTTTAATTGAAAAAATGAGGAAGCTCTGAGGTGGGAACGCATGTTAGAATTCCAATGCGATACAATGCTCGAGTCGTCAGCAGATGTTTTTACATCAAGCCAGCTTTCAATGAATCCTGCATAAACATGCTTACCTTTTAAATCAATGATCGTTGCTTGATTTGGAATTTTTATTCTTTCGCCTACAGATTGAATTAGACCATCTCTAATGACAATTGTGCCATTTTCTATTGTTTTTGTAGGAGAAGTATGAATAACTCCATTCGTTAAGGCCCATGACCGAGGCGGGTTTGATCGCAAATCGTCAGGTGGTCCTACCTGTGACCACATTAGTGATTTAAAAACAGCAATAAATAACAAATTTTTTATCATTTTCTATCCTTACAATAAAATATTGTCTAACGATGAAGTATGTAATTTACTTAAACATTATAATTTATAATTCTAATAAAACTTGCTGTTAATTGCCACGTCAAAAGATTATTTAATTTTTTTCAAATTATTTTAAAAAAAACAATTTTCTGTATTGAATTAAAATAAATGCTCATTTAATTTAGATTTAGCAGTATGACCTCGGAATTCAAACTAGCACCATCAATATTATCAGCTGATTTTTCAGACTTAGGCCAAGCTTTATCACAATGTGAATCAGGAGGTGCTCCTTGGGTCCATGTTGATGTTATGGATAATCAATTTGTACCAAATTTAACTATTGGACCACCGGTGGTTAAGTCTTTAAGGCCTAAAACAACAAAATTTTTGGATGTGCATATGATGGTGATTGACCCTGAAAAATTAGTAGAGCCTTTTGCAAAAGCTGGAGCAGATCTAATTACCTTTCATATAGAAGCAACTGATAATCCAAAGGAAATAATTGATCTCATTAAATCTGCAGGTTGTCAAGTCGGAATATCTATAAAGCCTTCAACTCCACTAACTGAAATTGAACCATATTATGAACTTTTAGACTTAGTTTTAGTAATGAGCGTTGAGCCTGGATTTGGTGGACAAGGATATATCGAATCATCAACTTCCCGAATAAAAGCTATAAAGACCAAATTAAAGGAAGAATGTTTGCAAGATAGAGTATTAATAGAAGTTGATGGAGGCATTAAACTGCATAATGCTAGAAAAGTTATCGATGCTGGTGCTGATATTTTAGTTGCAGGTTCAGCGATCTTCAATACACCAGATCCAGTTGAAACTATAAAAGAATTTTATAAGGTTTAATCAGATGAAATCTTTTCATGATTTAGATTCTTTTAAAGATTGGACCAGTGAAGAAAAAGTTCATTTTTCTATATCAGCTACCAAAGGGTTGATTCTTGATATGGTTAGAAAAGCAAATTCTGGCCATAGCGGAGGTCCTCTTTCATCTTGTGATTTTGCTCAAATTTTGTTTACTGAATACTTAAAATTCAATCCCAAAGACCCTGAATGGTTTCCTAGAGATAGATTTATTCTTTCAGCAGGTCATGAGTCGGCGCTTTTATATTCACTGTTGTTGCAAATTGGATGGCTAAATATGGATGATGTTAAAAACTTTAGGCAATTGCACAGCAGGACTCCAGGTCATCCTGAAGTTGAAATACCAGGCGTGGAAGCAACCACTGGGCCTCTAGGTCAAGGTTTAGCGATGGCTGTTGGAATGGCAACCGCTGAGTCAATGCTAAGAGCTCGTTTCAAGAATTATTGTGATGATGTAAATAAATTGCTAGGTCATTACACCTATGTGCTCGCTGGTGATGGAGATTTTCAAGAACCCGTAGCGCTTGGAGCTGGTTCTATGGCTGGTCACTGGCAATTATCAAAATTAATTGTATACTATGATTCAAACAATGCTCAGATCTCTGGAAAAGTTGGTAGATCAGATTCAACAGATTATTTAAAGGTTTTTGAAGGGTTTGGTTGGCATGTTCAAGAAATTGATGGACATGACCATGACAAAATTAGAGAGGCGATTGAGAAAGCACAGATTGCAGATAAACCAAGCTTAATCATTGGAAACACCATCATGGCTAAAGGCTCAGCCAACATGGAACATGACCATGAAACACATGGAGCTCCATTGCCTCAAGATGAGATTGATCAAACAAAAAAAGCTTTAGGTTTGCCACCAGAACCATTTTATTTGCCGAATGAAGTGATTGATTTTTTTCAAAACCAATTTTCTGACCTTGATGAAATGGTCAATTCTAATTCATCTTTACTATCAATGGCTTTGAAGGATGATAATTTTAAAAAGATCTGGAATTCTACTTTTAATGCTAACCTAGATAATTTAGCATTGCCAAATTTTGAATCAGGTGAAATCTTAGCAACCAGAAAAGCATTTGGAGCAACTTTAGATAAATTTGCTGAACAAACACCTTTACTAGTTGGAGGTTCAGCTGATCTAGAGCCATCAAATTATACTACGAATTTTGCTAATAATTATGGGGATTTTGCTAAAAACAGAAGGGAAGGGCGCAACCTTGCTTACGGAGTAAGAGAATTTCCTATGGCAGCAGCCATGAATGGTATGTCTTTGCATGGTGGAGTCATTCCTTTTGGTGGCACTTTTTTAGTTTTTGCTGACTACGAAAGACCTGCATTACGCTTGGGCTCTATTCAACAATGTGGAGTAATTCATGAATTTACTCATGATTCTTTTTGGGTTGGAGAAGATGGACCAACTCACCAACCTGTAGAACATGCTATGGCACTAAGGTCCATTCCAAACTTCAATGTTTTTAGACCCGCCGATGCAAAGGAAACCGCAGCATCCTTTAAAATAGCTTTACAACAAACTAATACACCTTGCGCCTTACTTTTAACTAGGCAAGGAATACCCATATTAAATTTAGAAGAGAAGATGGTATATAATGGCGTTTATAAGGGTGCTTATATAATTAAGGATGATGATAGTCCTGAATTAATTTTTTTAGCTACAGGTTCAGAAGTTAGCCTTGCTTTGGAAGTGTCGAAATTAATGAATGATAAAAGAGTCAGAGTTGTAAGTATGCCATGCTGGGAGTTGTTTGATGCCCAACCTAAGGAATATAGAGATTCAATTATTCCTAGCAGAGGAGCTATGAAAATCTCATTTGAAGCTGGAATTACTCTGGGCTGGGAAAGATATATTGGTCCAAATGGTTTATCAATTGGTTTGGATCGTTTTGGAGCATCTGCCCCTGGCAAAGACCTTGCAGAGGAATTTGGCTTTACCCCTAAAAAAGTTTCAGAAAAAATCATCAACCATCTAAAAAAACTATTATAGTTAATAACATTTTAAATGAAGATTCACATAGCAACTGATCATGCAGGTTTAGAATTAAAAAATAATATCAAACAATATCTTGAGGAAAAAGGACATCAAGTCCATGACCACGGTGCTCATCAATTCGACCCTTTGGATGACTATCCAGATTTTATTATACCATGCGCAAAAGCAGTGTCTTTAGACAGAAAAAGTAAAGGAATCATACTTGGAGGATCAGGCCAAGGCGAAGCAATCGCTGCAAATAGAATTAAAAAAGTTAGGGCTGCTGTCTATTATGGTGGTCCTGAGGACATTGTCAAGCTTTCAAGAGAACATAATAATGCTAATATATTGTCCTTGGGTGCAAGATTTATCAAAGAGGAAGCCATTTTTAACATTATAGATCTTTGGTTAAAAGTGCCTTTTGAAGGTGGTAGACATATTCAGAGAATCAAAAAGCTAGATATTTCATAACTATAATTCTTTAGGTCTTTTGATCCACTCCAATTTTCCTGATCCAAATATTACATTTATCCATTTATCTTTATTGTAAACAATTTTTGCCATCGATGCAGTAGGGAATCTGAGATGCTTCTCGTTGCAGGATCTAGAAATGAATAATGAAAAATTGGGCTCATGTCCAATTAAACAGACAGAATTGAATTTTTCATTTATATTTTTTATGATTTCAAGTAGAACATTTGGGGAGCCTCCATAGATCCTTGGTTCAAAAATGCATTCTGAATTCCAATTTCCAGATTGAGCGGCTAATTCTATAGTTTTTCTTGTTCTAAGAGCTGTTGAAGAAATTAATAATTCAGGGATTTCTTTTATATCAGCTAAGTGTTTCCCCATTTTTTTTGCTGCAATTATTCCTCTTTTATTTATTGGTCTATCATGATCATTTTCAAAATGAGCATTCCAATCTGATTTCCCGTGTCTAAAAAGGATAATTGTCTTCATAGGTAAAATATATAAATGTTTTTTTAAATCAATTGAATTAAATGAATTAAAATAGATTAGCTATTTTAATCTATATTAATTAAAAATGTCAAATCTTACTAATCAACTTATATCAAACATTCTATTTTGGCTCTCAAGAAAAAAATGGTTAGTCATAGCTTTTTTTATTAGTGTCTCTCTTTTTTATGTTGAAACCCCAGAGGGTTTAACCTCAGATGCGCATCGTACGCTAATTATTGTTATTACAGCTTTAATTTTAATTGTTTCCGAGTCCATACCTTTGCCAGCTATAGCTATGTTAATTTTAATAATGGAGGTTGTTTTAGGCGTTGATACTGCAGATGGTGTTGCATCATCATTCATGAACGATGCAGTTTTTTTTATTATGGGGTCTTTAATGCTTGCTGTTGCCATTGTGCATCAAGGTTTAGACAAAAGATTAGCCTTGTCTATAATTAATGTTACGGGAAACAAAACATGGAGGATAGCTTTTGGATTCGTATTTTTCTCCGCATTAATGTCTTCATTCATTGGGGAACACACGGTTGCTGCAATGATGCTTCCTGTTGCGCTAGCATTACTGAGATATTCTGGAAAAAAACCACATCAAACATCAAATTTATCAAGCCTATTATTGTTTTCAATAGCTTACGGTTGTGCTCTTGGCTCTATCGGAACACCATCTGGCGGAGGCAGAAATGCAATTATGATTGGTTATTTTTCAGAATTTAATATTACTAAGATTTCTTACTGGGATTGGATAAAATATGCATATCCGATGATGTTGATTGAGGTACCAATAGCCTCATTAATTTTATGGTTAACCTTCAAACCTAAAAAGAAAATTTTGGATTCAGCAGTTAGAAAATTAAAGGTTAGCGTAGCAAAAGATGGTAAGCTATCATCTAATCAAGTACTGTCCATGATTATTTTTATTTTTGTATTCTTTTCATGGATTTTTTTGAGCCCTTCCATTGGTTTGGGTATTGTTGCGCTTATGGGTGTCTTTTTTTATCTTTCATTTAGACTGATAGATTGGCACGATTTGACAAGAAGAACAAATTGGGGTGTTGTTATATTGTTTGGATCTGTCATTTCGCTTGGTATACAAATGAATGAAACAGGAGCTGCTAAATGGTTAGCTGATTTTATATTGCATTCATTAAGCAATAGCATAGATGATCCATCTAATTTAAGATGGTTTTTTTCAGTAATCGTTAGCGGCATTATGACCAATCTTTTAAGCAATGCTGCAACGGTTGCTATCTTAGGTCCAATTGTACTTGAAATGGGCGGAGACCCCATTATTTTGGGTATGTCAACATCGATTGCATCTGCTTTCGCATATTTAACTATTGTTGCATCACCAACATGCATGATCATCTATTCAACCGGCCTTATAAGCTCCAAAGATTATATTAAAGCAGGTTGGAAACTTTTCATTATTTCAATAACATTGTTGTTACTAATCTCAATATTTTATTGGCCAATATTATCATGAATGTATTAATTGCAATAAGCAGCAAACATCACTCTGAGTCTACATTAAAAGCTGGTATGAAGGTTGCGAACGCTTTTAGCGCTTCCTCAACCGTGCTTGAAGTTGGTGAAAAAATTAATGAGTTCAGTATGAAAGAAGTGTATATGGCTAGAGAAAGAATTGAATCTTGGAATTTTGATAGACCAGGGGTTGATGTTTTAGAATGGGCCTTTAATTATTTATGTAAAGAAAAGCTGATAAACGATTCTAGCATTGAAAGAGGCTTTCCCAAAAATACCTTAGTTGAAAATAGTAGCAGAAGATCAGAAGTTTTTTTAGAAAAAGGTAAAGCTAAAAACATTAGCTTAATCATTAGAAATGGAGAAATCATTGAAGAATTAAGGAACGAAGTTCAAACCGGTGATTATGATGTTACTATTTTAGGAGGCAGTAAAAGCGGAAACCTATCCTTTGATATGGTTCAATACATTGAAAGCTCAATTTTTATTGTAAAAAACTTTCAGACTCAGAAAAAAAACAAAATTTTACTAGCAGTAGATTCTTCAAAAGGGTCAAAAAAGGCAATTAAACATTGTGTAGGTATTGCTAATGCGTTTAATATTGAAGTTGAGATCATTACAGTAACAAAAGATGTAAAATTGAGAAAAGCTAATCAAAATATAACTGAGTATGCTTCAAAATTTTTAAGAAGATTTAATATTAAAAACAAAATTATATTTGAGGAAGGCGATCCTGTAGATGTTATCCCAAAAAAAGCAGGAAATGATCATATTTTAGTCATAGGCTCATCAAGCAGAGGACCTATAAAAACTTTCTTTCAAAGCAGTACGCCAATTAAAATTCTAAAAAAATGTAATTGCCCAATTTTAGTTGTGAAATAATTATACTAGGAGAAAATCATGTCACTTAAAGTAAACAATAAAAAAGCCAGCGATGATCAATTTAACCAAGCAGCAGATCTTATAGGTTTGGATGAGGAAGTAAGACTTTCATTGATTGCTCCAGATAGAGAATTAATGGTAGAAGTCCCATTAAGAAAAGATGACGGTTCAATTCAAAGTTTCCGTGGATACAGGGTCCAGCATAATAATTCTAGAGGACCTTTCAAGGGTGGGATAAGATTTCATGAGGAAGTAGATCTTGATGAGGTGCGAGCTCTAGCTGCATTAATGACGTGGAAAACTGCGCTTGTTGATATTCCCTACGGAGGAGGTAAGGGAGGTATTACAGTGAACCCTAATAATTTATCAGTTTTGGAGCTAGAAAGATTATCTAGGCGTTTCTTTCGCTCTATCGATCCTATAATTGGTTTAAATAGAGATATACCTGCCCCAGATGTAAACACGAATGCTCAGATTATGGCTTGGTTTATGGATGAGTATGGAATGATGAATGGGCATACTCCTGGTATAGTAACTGGCAAACCTATTGAGCTAGGTGGATCTTTAGGAAGAGAAGCTGCTACTGGAAGAGGAACAGCTATTATAACTAGAGAAAGTGCAAACTTTTTTAATCTTGATCTAAGTAGATCAAATGTAGTCATTCAAGGGTTTGGCAATGTAGGATCTTATACTGCGAAATTCCTAGATGAAATGGGTTCTAAGATAATTGCGGTCAGTGATGTCAACGGAGGCCTATATGAACCGGATGGTTTTGACGTACCCTCCTTGATAGAATTTAATTCTAAAAATAGAACGGTTAAGGGCTGCGGTCAAGGTTCAGCTATTTCGAACGAAAAATTAATTGGATTAGAGTGCGATTTTCTCATTCCTGCTGCTTTGGGCGGTGTTATTCATAAAATGAATGTTGACGAATTGAATTGCAAGGTCGTTGTTGAAGCAGCAAACGGACCGGTAACACCCACAGCAGACAAGAAATTATTTGAAAAAAATATTCATGTTGTTCCAGACATACTTACAAATGCAGGCGGAGTGACTGTTTCTTATTTTGAATGGGTTCAGAATTTGCAGCAGTTGCAATGGGATGAAAGCGAAGTAAATGAAAAATTGGAGAAAAAGATGGTTTCTGCTTTCGAAGAGGTTAGTATCTTAATGGAACAAAGAAAGACTTCAATGAGGATGGCTGCATTTGCAGTAGCAATAGATAGGGTCGCTCAAGCTTACGCATTGAGAGGAATTTAGCAGTATACTTAAACTATTTAAGACCTTCTAGCTGCAATAAAACTCTTTATAAACCCAACCATTGCAATTACAGAAGTTGCTATCATTAAAATTACCCTAATGGTAGCAGCTGTATCTGATCTTTGTAATGAGCCAAGTAGTGGCATGATTAAACCTAATATAATTAATAAAGTTAAGGTCACAGCTATGTGAGCAATAATTTTATTTTCATTTTTAACGCCTTTATTCATTGCGATCAATAAAATTCCAATGATGACAGGAATTAAAGCGGTAGCAGAGGGAGATTCGGATTGAATGTATCCATATCCGCCAAACGCAATGAGAGTTAAGGCGTTTATTAAGCTTAATTGAAAAGGTTTTAAATTTAGCATGTAACTAGCTTTCCTATTATTTGGTTAATTTTTAGTGGGCCAAATGTTCTGCTATCAGAGGTATCTAAGACATTTGGATTATCGCCTTTTAAAAAATAAAGACCATTATCTATCGATTTAACTCTTTTGACAATTTTTAATTTTTTAAAGGGGTGAGTACACAATACAATATCGTCAATTCCTATATTTGTATCGCTCATGATTTTTTTGAAAGTTAGCTTATCTCCGTTTTTGAATGTGGGCTCCATACTAGAGCCTACAACATTAACATTGATAAGTGTGTATCTTTTAACCAGCTGTTATCCAGGGAACTTCACGTCCTTTTGTTTCCCAAAAAATCTCGTGAATTTTCTTTATCATGTCCATTAGTTCGTTAGCATGGTCAATAGATACTTCAACCTTGCAGGAGCTACATGCTTTTGCTGCATTCCAAAAAATATTATGTAAATCTGGATACTTTTCAAGATGCTCAGGTTTAAAATAATCAGTCCACAAAACTAACAATTCTCTTTTACATTCTGTCGCTTGTTCTTCTTTCACAGATGCATATCTTGACATAGTATTTAAATAACTTGCCATGGCTTGAGAATTAGAAGTATCAGGACAGTTTAATTCCAACATCTTCTTAGTCATAGACAAGACTGCTTCCCCAGTAATTCTTGCGCTAGCTGGATCATATATTCCACATGGACCATCACAATGAGCATAAGCATTTATTTCATTCATTTATCAATCCTTTAATTTATTTTTCTTAATTTTATTTTATTCAGTATGTAAACCAGCACTGGCACAATGTATGCCTCGTGGTGCGATAAATATCTTGTTGTTTTTTTTTCTATTATCTCGTTCATTTGAAATAGTAAAAGTTAGGTACCTAAATTATGACAAACTTTTAACTTTTTCAATGATCTCAGGGTAATTTGGCTCAACACCTGGATTTTCAGCTACCCACCTATATTGTATTAAACCTTGCCCATCTATAATGATAACTCCGCGATTAGAGCATTCATAACCTTCCAAACCTCCCAACCCATTAAAGATCATATCATACGCTTTGGATACGTCTCGATTGTAGTCAGATAGTAAATTAAAATTAATTTCATATTTTTTAGCAAATTCAGCATTGGCCCAAGGAGAATCAACACTGATACCTAATACGGTAGAATTTAAATCATTGAAGGAATTCATATTATCTCTTAATGAGCACATTTCAGTATCACATACGCCGGTGAATGCTCCAGGGTAAAAAGCTAATACCACAGTTTTTCCTTTAAAGCTAGACAGAGCAATATCATTTTTCTCTGTATTTTTTAAATTAAAATCAGGAGCTATTTCGTTTAAATTTGACATTTTTTCCTCTTTTAGTTTTATAAAATTAATTGTGAAATTAAGATATAATAATAATGAAAAAAATTACAAAAATGTTTGTAATTGAGACTCATTATCAATAAATTAAATAACTTAATTAATAAGGACTTTTATAAAATGGAAAAAATTGGAATGTTCTGGGGAAGTACCACAGGAAATCAAGAAGAAGCTGCTAAATACTTAATGGATTATATGAAATCTGAAGGTTTCGAAGTTGATTCTTTCGACATCAAATCAACTCCACCAGAAAAGATGTTAGACTATACAAACTTAATCATAGGATGCCCGACCTGGAATGTTGGAGAACTGCAAGAGGATTGGGAAGCGGTATATAACGATTATCAGGGGCTAGATTTTTCAGGAAAAACAGCTGCTTTCTTTGGATGTGGTGATCAAGTGGGCTATAGCGATAATTTTTTAGATGCTATTGGAATGTTAGCCAAGCCTTTTATGGAAAAAGGGGGCAATTTGATTGGTAGATGGTCAACCGAAGGATATGAATTTGATGGATCAGTTGCTTTGGATGGTGATGAATTTTTAGGTCTGGGTTTGGATAACGATAATCAGGAAGAAGAAACAGAAGAAAGATTGATCATCTGGGCAGAGTTAATTAGAGATGAGTTTAAATAAGTAAAATGCAATATGTAGTTCAAAATTCCATCTCCGTTTTTAAGACACGAAAAGGGAGACACTTTAATATAGTGATTGGTAATATAAAAATGAGAATGGGAGTTTGTAGATTTGCACACTTTAAAACATATCTATCATCAATTCATAGGAATATTGATTTTAAGAGCGATAAAATTGAGCTAACTCTTGTTAAGAATAATTTGGTAATTGAGCTTAAGATAGATGATTTTTTAAGACTCTTTCATGAAGTTAGTTCGATTATCTCAAATCAAGACTACTTAAAAAATTAAATGACCAACTAACTACTTGCCCTCCGAAGTCCTAGAGCGAGAAAAGTTGGCTATAGGGTGCAATCATCCTCCATGATTGCACCCATATATTAAAAATCTGGTTTTATAATTACCAATATTATGATGAAAAATAGAAGAAGAAATGGAATTTCATTTATTAGCCTGAAAAATTTCGCAGATTTCTTACAAATATCATTTTGAAATTCTTTTAAGTATTTGTTTAGATAGAAATGGTAAACAGTCATAATGATAACAAACCCTATCTTGATATTTAGCCAATTATAAATACCTAAAGCATGAAACATATATAGACCTGTTATCCAAACTATAAGCGCTGAAGGCGAGGCTATATAGTAGTACAATCTATATTCCATTGTTTTAAATGTTTCAACAAGATCAGGTTTGTCTATGTTTTCGGCATGGTATACAAATAATCGTGGTGTATAAAGTAACCCAGCCATCCACGCAACCATGAACATTACATGTAAAACCTTAATCCATAAATATATATTTCCCAATTTTATTTCCACATCGCTAAAGGAGGCATTGACATCAGAATTGCATCGATATTGCCCCCAGTTTCAAGCCCAAATTTAGTCCCCCTGTCATGCAGCAGATTAAATTCAACATAACGACCCCTTTTGATAAGCTGATTTTTTACATGGTTTTCATTCCAGGGCATATCTTTGTATTTCAAAATGATATCGATTAGATATTTTTTAAAAAACAAACCAACATCTTTGACAAATTTAAAATCATCACTGGGTTTTCCAGAATCTAAATAATCAAAAAAGATCCCTCCAATTCCTCTTGGTTCATTTCTATGTGGCAAGAAAAAGTATTTGTCGCACCATTCTTTATATTTTTTGTAATAGGATTCATCGTGTTTGTCGCAAAGTTTTTTTAACTCTGAATGAAAGAATTTGGATTCGTCTTCATAATCATTACTTGGAGTTACATCCATCCCTCCGCCAAACCAGGAGCTCGATGTTTTGATATAACGTGTGTTAAAATGCATGGATGGAATCAATGGGGATTTAGGATGGATTACTATGCTGATTCCAGTCGCTTGATACTTGGGATCTTTATCAGCTCCTGGAATTCGATTTTGCATATTTTCAGAAAATTCCCCACCTACCGTTGAGATATTTACGCCACCTTTTTCAATGATGTCACCCTTAATTTTTGTCATTAAGCCACCACCTTTTTGTGAATGGTTCCATTTTGTCTCAATAAAGGATTTATTTTCAATAGATTTTAAGTCATTTAGAATTAAACCGCGTAAACTTTCAAACCATTCTCTGTACAATTCAAAATTCAAAACCAAACCTTAGATTTTTTTTCTATGATTTTATTGATTAACTGAACATGCTCGTCACTATCATTGAGACACGGTATATAATGAAATTTTTCTCCACCATTCTCCAGGAAAAGTTCTTTGTACTGAATTTCAATCTCTTCAAGCGTTTCCAAACAATCAACACTGAAACCTGGTGAGATTACATGGATGTTTTTAATTTTATTTTTACCATAATCCAATAGCATGTCATCAGTGTATGGTTTTAACCACTCTTCAGTTCCAAAGCGAGATTGAAAGCTCATATCAAATTTTTCTTTATTCAGTTTGAGTTTTTCTGCTACCAGTCTGGTAGTTTTATGGCAAAAGCAGTAATAAGGATCACCATTCTCTAAATATCGTTTTGGCATTCCGTGATAGCTGAATAGAATTTTATCAGGCATGCCATTATTTTTAAAGGATTGTTTAATTGTTTTGGCTAGAGCATTGATATAATCTTGATTGTCATGGTATCCGCTAACAAAAACGAGATCTGGCACCCAAGTCCAATTTTTAAGTATGTTTGATATCTCATCATAAGTTGTGGAGGTTGTGGGAGAACCTGATTGAGGGTACAATGGAAGAACAATTATCTTAGATACATTGTTTTCCTTCATTTTTTTTAGAGCCTCACTCAAAGAAGGCTCTCCATAACGCATTCCAATTTCAAAAAAAGTTTTGAAATTTTCTATCTTAAAAAAGCGCTCAGCCTTGTCTTTTATTTTATTCATATAAACAAGTAAAGGCGATCCTTCACTCATCCAGATTTTTTTGTACAACTTTGCTGATTTTGAAGGTCTAATGGTTAATATTATTAACTTTAATAATGGAATCCATAGTAATCGATTAATGTCTACTACTCGCCGATCAAGCAAAAATTGATTTAAATACTTTTTAACATCTTTTCTCACAGGAGACTTAGGTGTGCCAAGGTTTGTTAAAATGACACCAATCTTGCTTTGATACTTTTTTCCAAAATCTTCCATGTTATTAGAATTTTTCTCTAATATAATCAATAAAATATTTGACGTTTTCTTCAGGTGTCTTGGGAAGCACGCCATGATTTAGGCTGCATACCCAATTCAATCTTTCTTGAATTTCTACTCGTTTCATTCTATTACAGAACAATTTAAAATCTTTTTTAAAATCAATATGAGCCTTTGCTAGGCTTTCTGATGGAAAATTACCCTGCACAAACCCAGATTTATTATTTTTGAGAGATTTTGTGAAATTCCTTTCTGGGTTATGAACGAACCCTGACAAGCTAAATTTTTCATTAATATTTTCAATTAATGCCAGATTTTTATTTTTACTAAAATAAGCGATTTTCTTTGGGAACATATCAAAAATATTTTGTTTGATTTGTTTCAAATATCTATTGCAAAAATAATCCTTTTCAAGCTGTACAGCATTTGTGTCAAACATATAAACTACCTCAGCGCCAGATTGTAATTGTAAAGAGATATTCTCTTTTAGTGCTGGTATTAAAATATCAAAAACAAGTTTTTCGTGAAAAAAATTCGGAGTTAAAAACTGTTCTTTGTTTAAGCCTGTAGCATAAGAAGCTAACGTCCAAGGGCCACCAACAAATCCCACTAGGCTTTTACTTTGAGGAAGTTGTTTTCTAGTGAGAGAAATTGCTTCATATTGAAATAGTAAATCCTCAGCTACTTCTTTAGGTCTTTTAATGTTGTTTATTTGGCTTTCGTCGAAAAATTTTTCAAAAATTGGCCCTGGGTTATAATGCAGATTCATACCCAAAGATTCAAGGATAAATAATATATCACTAAACAGAATAGCAACATCATAATTGAAATCATTTATGGGCCCAAGCGCTGTTTCTGCTGCTAAAGATGGATTTTTACATAATTGTTCAAAAGTGTGAACTTTTTTTAATTCTTGATAGTGGGAGTGATATCTACCAGCTTGTCTCATAAACCAAATTGGCGGTCTATCCATATTTTGATTTTTTAATGCGTTTTGAAAAAGTATGTTACCCATTGAAATATATCCTCTTTGCGTGTCTGGCGGCATAGCTAATTATGTATTGAGCACCTGCTCTTTTAAAAGTATCCCAAACTTCAGATGTTGCCTTATCGAAATTAATTAATTTACTTTTATCTAGAATCTTTAAGCTAGCAAATTCACCGCTTACGTGGTAAGCGCCAACTGGTTTTTTAGTGATTTGACGAATTTCAGAAATTAAATCAATCGATGTTAGGCCAGGTTTGACCATCAATAGATCAGCTCCCTCATTAGCGTAAGCTATGCTTGATGAAATTGCTGATTTTCTAGATTTCACATCTAACTGATATTCTCTTCTATCGCCAAATTGTGGAGCTGAATCTGCAGCTTCACGAAATGGTCCATAAAAATTACTAGCAAATTTTGTACTATATGACATTATCGGAATAAGCTCTTTTTTTTCTTTATTTAGCATTTTCCTTACTTCTTTTACGATTCCAGGCGTCATGGAGCTTGGCGCAATACCATCCACTCCCGAAGTTGAATATTCTTTTGCAATTTTTGTTAAAGCTTTTAGAGTTAGTGGTATATCCATTTTTTGCTTTTTGTAAATACAGCAATGACCCGTTTTAGTAAGTGAACAAATACATAGATCAATCCACATGAACAAATCTGATCCAAAATTATCCTTGATAGATTTAATAGCATAATTAGTGAAGTCTACATTAAAATTTTTGTTATTTTTTTCACTTTGCACAGGAAATAAAATAAAATTTTTGCAGTTAAGATTTAGATCATCTTCAATCCTTTTTATGCCGTCTTTTAGATTAAACAATTTGTTGTCGCCCAAACCTGAAATTGTATTAGACTGAGTATTACTTTCTTTGATAAAGATGGGTTGAACTAATTGATCCTGAAGAAAGACGGATTCTGAACACATGTTTTGAAGAATTTGATTTGATAAAATTCTATTAATTTTCAATTAATTTCTCTTTCCAATGATTAAGGGATAAGTATCGACTGATTTTTGATTTATCTTTAATCTTACTTTTGATGTAATCATAAGTTTTTCCATATCCACAAGCATGATATCCATCTAAAATGTTTGGACTTTTCTTGATTGCAGCTTCGAAAACCATTGGACTCATCCAGAAGAAATGCGTTTTATCATCCAGTTGTTCCATTATTTGGATTTTTGTTATTTCATAACTTGGAATGATTTTCATGGTATTTGATATCGCATCTTTATGAGATAGTTTATATCGATCAATTTGATCTTCCATTAGATTTTGTATGTTAAAGTTCTTTTCTTCTCCTAGACTTTCAGAAGAACCATTTATCCAATATCCTTTTTTTGCCATAGCTTTCCAGCATCTTAAACCACTTGTCCATAAAATATTATTCTCATGAAGTTTTACATTTTCTGAAAGGACATTTTTCCTACTTAAATAAATGAAACTATTTTTAAGTGAGGATACTATTTGATCATTTTTAATCATTTTCCTTTCTACCTGAATTGCATCATTTAACTTAATTGGAAAAGCGCTACTACTTTTAACTTTCTCTGAATTGGATATGTAATTGTTCTTTTGTCTGTCGAAATAGGAAATTATCTTTCCATCTGGAGTTTTTCCAACATAGGATAAAAAATCAATTTTATTTCTTTTCCAGCTAGCTACTCCAATTTTTTGATGACAGCCACCTCCAAACATATTTAGGATTTCTTTTTCTTCTTCAACCTGATAAAAACCGATTTTGTCATTAATATCGTTTATCATTTTAATACAATGTGTATTTTCAATATGCGCTTCAATAGCAATAGCTCCTTGTCCGGGCGCTGTTGGAAAAATGGATAATGGCAAAATCATCCATTTTGTATTGTCCATCAAGTAAGAAACATCAAAATTAAACATATCACTATATGTTGTCATCCTATCAAATGCAGCTTTAGCAATAATAATTCCATCATTATCACTGTTTAAAAATTTTTCAAGCCTGGTTTCTATGTTACCTCTGATTGGGTTAGTTTTAATTCTGTATTTATTGAATGGCAATAATTTTGGCAATGTTTTTTTGCCATTAAATATTCTTCTAGGAGAAGATGTTAAAAGAGTAATTTCTTTTTTTGTTCTTTGTTTTAAAGTAGACCTTTTTAAAAAAAGGATATCTCTTGGGTCGCCTCTTTTGAGCGTTCCAAAAATTTGCGATGATTTTGATGGGTTAATGGGAACATCTTTCCATGAATGAACAGCTATATCGTTTTGTTTTATTTCGATAGATTTGCTTATATCTTTAGTAAATATTCCCTCTTCAGATGCATTTGCTAAGTCCTCGTTCATGTTTCTGTCACCAGAGGATGTAATAGTTTTGTATTCTATTGAAATTTTTGGAAAATTTTTTTCTAGCTCGCTACCTACCATCATGGCTTGTACTCGAGCAAGAGCACTCTTTCTAGAAATGATTTTTATTGAATTTTTAAACAAAATAAAAACAAAAATTATTTTATATTATACTTATGATTCATAATTTCGACTGCTGAGTCTAAAGAATATTTTTTAATTAGAATAATATAAATTAAATGAATTATAAAGATTTTTTCAAAAAAGAAATTATAAAAACTAAAGCGTCTGGTTTTTACAGAGAATTTGTTCCTATCATTCGCGAAAGAAAAACATTCCCATTTTCCTATATTGCGCATGAAGCAAGTAGCGATGAACAGTTTAATAATGAGACAAAAATTTGGTGTACGAATGATTATTTAAATATGAGTCAAAATGAAGTTGTAATTGAAGAAATGATAGATGTGATCAGAAAAGTGGGTGCAAGTTCTGGAGGTACACGAAATATTTCAGGCACAACCCCTTATCATATTGAGCTTGAAAATAAGATTGCACAATTTCATAGCAGAGAAAAAGCATTAGTTTTCAATTCTGCATATCTTGCAAATCAGACATCACTTTGGACCTTATGTAAAAAAATTCCCAATATCCAAATATTCTCAGATGAGTTAAATCATGCATCTTTAATTCAAGGTATTAAAAATGCTGGAGCTAATTGTCACATCTTCGCACACAACGATACTATGCAGCTAGAAAAGCTTTTGTCTCAATTTGATAAATCAACCCCCAAGCTGATTGTTTTTGAATCGTTGTATTCTATGGATGGAACAAAAGCCAAAATTGGTAATTATGTTGAATTAGCGAAAAAATACAATGCCATGACCTATCTTGACGAAGTTCATGCTGTTGGCTTGTATGGTAAAGAAGGTAAAGGGGTAGCTAGCGAATGTGGATTTTCTGATCAAATTGACATTATAAATGGCACTTTAGCTAAAGCTGTTGGTCAAATTGGTGGTTATATCACTGGAGATTACGATATTATTGAATTCATCAGAAATCAAGCACCAGGTTTTATTTTCACGACATCAATTATGCCTGCTGTTGCGGCTGCGGCTAAGACTAGTCTTAATATTATTGAAAACGCAGATGATTTAAGACAAGATATTTTTAAAAAAGCAAATTATATCAAAAGCAAACTTTCTGAAAAAAATATTTCATATATAGACAGTGAAAGTCACATTATTCCCGTTCTAATTGGATCTGCAAATAGATCTAAAGAAATATCAAAAAAACTTATGGAAGACTATAATATTTATGTACAACCTATTTTCTATCCAACTGTTCCTAAAGATAGTTCTAGGCTAAGGATAACAGTTACTCCAAAGCACACTTACCAAGATATAGATTATTTGATTTTTGCAATTAATGAAACTATTAACGCTAGAAAGACTAAAAGAGATTCATTTAATATAAAAGTTAAATCACCCTCTTACGCTTAAAAATCATTGACTTGTTTAAACTGTAAGATTTAGTACACTTTTTTTATCTACAATTTTTATTTAAATTCCTAACTTATCACTGAATAATTAATCAAGGATTCATCTCACATGACCAAGTGGAATAAAGAATTATTTGTTGAGGATTTGAGAAATTCATGCTCAAGAGAAATAGCGAAAATCGGAGAAAAAATAATTGATTTTTCTGAAGACTTTGCTAGCGAACTATCTTGGGGCAGAGGTGACGAGCATGGAACTTTTACATTTCGATGTGACTCAGACTTTGGCACTCTTCCGCTTTTTCACATGACCTCAGACGGACAGCTTAATCTTCAGATAAATTTTCTCCGTGAAAAAGACCTCCCGAATCAAGTTCTTAGAGATATGATTGTTAAGCTAGAAGCAAATTTTCTCAGAGATTATGATGATGAATCCTATCCTTCTGATTCATACGAAAATATGGAATATTTATTCCATACATACACCCAGGTTGATAAGTTTTTAGGGACTGTTGAAGGCGTAGTATATAGATTAAAGCAGTAGTTTGTATAACCATATTATTTGCTCTTCAATTTCTTTAAAAGACCTATTATTTTATTTATTTTTCATTTAATGCTGCTTTGCAGTTAATGAACTTTTATGAACCTCTTACTTTTATTCTTTATCATATTTTTTATTTTTACCGTCCTTTTATTTTTGGTTGCTAGCAAAGGAAGTAATAATATTATATATGATGATATAGAAACAGAAGAATGGGAATGCCATGAGTGTTCATTCAATGTTCAGGCGGGAAACATATGCCCCTATTGTGACACAAAAAAAAGCTAACAAAAGCTTTGTTAAAACTTACAAATGAACCCACGACAATAATTACGGATCTTGTAATTGCAATTTTCGGGTTCTACTGCGCTCATTTTTTACAAAGCCTTTACTTCAATTCACAAATGGAAGTTCACAAATACTTTTCATTTTATTTTTTGTCAATAGCTATAGGTGCTTCGTTTGGTTCAGTTTATCATGCTGTAGAAACAAAATTCCACAATTTTAGATCAGGTCTTTGGAAAATGATAATGATCTGTATGGTGCTATCATCGGTGACACTGCTTCTAGCTATCATATTTTTTAGTATTTCGTCAAATGATAACTCTCAAAAATTTTTACAAATTTTATCTTATGGTGTTATTTTTTTTTCAACAATTAAAATTTTTTACGATGACGACATAAAAAATGCTGCAATAATCTATTATCCAATATCTTTTATAAGTGCTGTTGTAATGTTTTTATCATGGTACCATAATTCAAACATGGATGCAAAGCAGATTCTCATTGGACTAATAATATCTTTATTTGGCACATCATTTGTTTTCACACGTATTAGTTTACACAAACATTTTAATCATAATGACCTCTTCCATGTTTTTCAAATAATCGGTATGTATTTTATTTTTGTGGGTAGTATTAAGATCTTAGATTTTTAAATTACAAATCGCTATTAGTAAGCACAATTATGAATTTAGAAAAAATGAAAAGATGAATATAAAAATAAAAAAAATAAGTTCTTTTAATCGGCAAATGTCTCTAAAAATTCCATGGAAAGATCTTGAGCCAGATTTCAATGTATCAATGAAGCAGTTTTCAAAAAAAATAAAACTACCTGGTTTCAGGGCAGGAAAGATCCCAAGAAAAGTATTGATGAGCAAATTTTTAACTTCAATAGAAGCTGATTTTATTGAAAGTTCTATAAATAAATATTATCTCAATGCTTTAAAAGAGGAGCAGATATATCCGATAAACAAAGGTAGTATATCTGATGTTAAGTTCAAGTTTGAGAATGATCTTGAGTTTAAAGTGGAATTTGAAATAGAGCCTGATATAAAACTCCCGAAGTGGAAAAACAATCTGTTTCCAGTTGAAAAACCTAGTTACGTATCCGACGAGGAAGATGTTAAAATGGCTCTAGAAGAGGCTCAACGAAACAATGCTGAGATAAAAAGTATCGATGATGGATCAAAAAAAGATGATTTTATAATATGTGATTTACAAGAAGTTGACACATCCGGAGTGCCCATTATTGGAAAAAAGCTAGAAACAAGATATGTAAGAATAGGACAACCACCCTTTGATGGAAACAATCAAAAGAAATTGACAGGATTAAAACAAAATGATAAAGTTGTTATTGATGTC
The DNA here is from genome assembly GCA_902615915.1 of uncultured Fidelibacterota bacterium. GTDB lineage: Bacteria > Fidelibacterota > Marinisomatia > Marinisomatales > TCS55 > TMED144. Next base: position 170,085 of record CACMQQ010000004.1, on the reverse strand, counting down.
CCTATTAATGAGTCTGGAGATTTAGGACGTTTTGAGCTAACGGTAAAAAATGTAGAACGTCAAATACTTCCTAAAATAGATAATAAACTTGTAAAAATCGTTGATCCTGAATCAAAGAATTTATCTGACTATAAAAAAAGAATAAAAGTTAGAATCGACGAATCTTATCAAAAGAAAGCTGATGAGATTTTTGAAAATAATATCATTGATGCTCTTGTAAAAAAAATTGACCCAATCTGCCCATCTTCCATGTTGGATTCATATTTATCAAATATATTAGAAGATTTGGAAAAAAACGGCAATAATCAACTAGATCCCAAAAAAGCTAAACAAACCTATAAGCCAATTGCTGAAAAAAATATAAAATGGTATCTAATTAGAAATGCACTTTTAAAAGAGCAAGGTTTCAAAATCGAAAGTAAAGAATTGGAAAGCGAAATAAAGAAACTAAAATCTCAAAACAAAAGCCAAACATCTGATGTTGAAAAACATTTTCAAAAAAATGAGAATAAAAAGAAATTACAGGATTCTATGTTAGAGAGAAAAATTATAGATTTTTTGCTTCAATATGTTAAGGCAAAAGATGTTAAAATTTTAACAAAAGACCTTCGCAAAAATGCAACCCAAAGAGTTCAAAATGGATAAAAAAATAACTAATCAATTAGTTCCGATGGTAGTGGAACAGACTGGAAGATTTGAAAGATCATATGATATCTACTCACGATTATTGAAAGAAAGAATAATATTTTTAGGTACTCCTATAGATGACAGCATTGCATCATTGGTAATTGCTCAGTTGCTATTTTTAGAGGCAGAAAACAGCGAAAAAGATATTTATCTTTATATTAATTCACCTGGAGGGATAATTACTTCCGGAATGGGGATTTTTGACACAATGAATTATATTAAACCTGATGTTGCAACTATATGCTTAGGTCAGGCAGCAAGCATGGGAGCCTTTTTACTTGCTGGTGGAGCATTAGGAAAAAGATCAGCTCTTCCAAATGCAAGAATAATGATTCATCAGCCTTTGGGGGGAGCTGAGGGTCAAGCTTCAGATATAAAGATCCAAGCGGATGAGATATTAAGATTGCGATCCAACTTGAATAAAATATTAGCTAAGAATACAAAGCAAACTCTAAAAAAAATTGAAACAGATACGGATAGAAATTTTTTTATGAGTTCTTTGGAGGCTAAAAAATATGGATTAATTGATGCTGTCTTAAACGAAAGAAAGTAAAAAACTCAATTTTTAATGAATGAAAAATTCTAATTTTTTTAACCCAAAAAGCATAAAGTCTTTCTTGGACGAGTATATAATTGCCCATGATGATGCTAAGCGAAGACTTTCAGTAGCTGTTTATAATCACTATAAGAGAATTACATTGCTTCAGAAGAACGAGATTGAGTTGGAAAAAAGCAATATTCTAATGATTGGTGACACTGGCACAGGCAAGACATTAATCGCAAAAACACTTGCAAAGGCACTTAATATTCCTTTCGCAATTACAGATGCAACAAGTTTAACTGAAGCTGGCTATGTGGGTGAAGATGTTGAAAATATTCTAGTAAGGTTGCTTCAAAATTCGAACTATGATATTTTAAAAGCTCAAACAGGAATAATTTTTATTGATGAAATAGACAAAATCTGCAAAAAAAATAGCAGTCCATCTATTACTAGAGATGTTTCGGGTGAAGGGGTTCAACAGGCTTTATTAAAAATTATAGAAGGAACCATAGCAAATTTACCTCCCAAAGGAGGAAGGAAGCATCCTGAGCAAAGCCTTATTCAAATGGATACTAAAAATATTCTATTTATTTGTGGAGGGTCATTCGATGGTTTAAAAGAAATAGTGAGAAATCGTATTACTATTTCAAACATAGGATTTTCAAAATTGCAAAAAAATAATTTTGAAAAAGATGATTTTATAAATTTTATCGAACCTGAAGATTTAGTTAAATTTGGTTTTATTCCTGAATTTGTCGGAAGGCTTCCTATTTTAGCAATATTGGAAAAGCTTAATATTGAACATTTAAAAAAGATATTAACTACACCCAAAAATTCAATAATAAAACAATATCAAAAATTATTTTCTATAGAAGGCATAAGTCTCTCTTTTGATCGATCTGCGTTAAATGAAATCTCTAAAATCTCAGCTAAAAAAAATAGCGGTGCGCGTAGTTTGCGATCTACCTTGGAAAATATTTTGTTGCCTGTAATGTTCGATTTACCAGAATTGAAAAAAGAAGGAATTGTAAAAATTATCATTTCAAAAGAATTTGTTTTAAAAGGTGAAAAATTAAAAAAAATTAAACAAAAAGGGTCTGCGTAACTTATAACATGAGAAAGCTCATATTTATACTTTTAATTTTTCCAGTTCAAATTTTTTCACAACAAAAATATTTATCAAAAGAAGACATAAAAAATGAATGGAGTGAATACACCTCATTTCAAAAAAGTGAACTAATTAATCACTCGAATATATTATACAATGAAGGTAAATATGAAGATGCATTGTTAAATTATTTTCAATTTGTTTATTTGTACCCTAACGATCAATTAATAAATGCAGCATATTTTAAAA